>LBPF01000001.1 GCA_000990005.1 Candidatus Woesebacteria bacterium GW2011_GWB1_33_38
CTTCTTCAGAAATTAAAACCCCACCATCTTGAGCAGAAGACATATACAAACTGTATCACATACAACTTAAGGCTACAAGGCTAATTGGGCGACAGTCCCTTAGCAAGTAGTATTAAACTAATTCGTTTAGACCAAGCACAGGGGTTTTGCTATTTTGTTTTTGAAAATAATAAAGCACTAGAAATAAGCAATAAGTTTTGGACTGGGGAGTTGATTGTATCGGCTAAACTTTTTAGCGACGCCCTTAGAACTCTTAAAGACAGATTATTTGCCCGAAAGTAATTTTTACTAGAGATGTAATATGAATATTAAATATAAATTAAAAGAGTCAGGATATTTAGTGATAATGCGTGATTTTCAAAAATTACTTCAAATTGAAAATATAAACTTCACGTTATTGGGAACATATCTATGCTTTCTGTTACAAGCAGATTGGGATAGCAGACATTCACATTATCGGGCAATATTGCCTAACGATACAGACTTGGCGAATCTGTGGAACTGCAATACATCTACAATCTGTAGAAGTAGAAAAAAGCTAATATCCGTGGGATTGCTAGAACAGATATCAGGTATTACTTATATTAAAAACTTCAATATGTTTCAAATTGGCACAGTAAAGGCATTAATTAAGAAAAGGTTGACAGATTCGCAACTACTCTATGCAAAATCAGAAGATGAACTTGCAAAATCGCTTTACAATATTGAATAAATGCAATAGATTTGAGGCTATTATATACGCTAAAGCTTTAAGTTTCTTATAAGGGTAGATTAGAGTTAATATAAAGTTGTTTAAATCTGTTAATAGGTTGGGTATGGATAAATAGCTTTAAACAATAAATAATATAAATATATGAATATGGATACGAAAAACAATTTTAAATATATAGAATATGCTAGGAAGTCATCTGAGTCAAAAGAAAAACAGGCATTATCAATTGGTGACCAGAAATCCGAAAATACTAAATATGCAGTCAGAGAAGGTCTAAATATAATTAAACACTTACAGGAAAGTAAGTCGGCATTTAAGCCCCATAATAGACCTGAATTTGACAAGATGATTGAACTTATCCAAACATTCAAAGTAAACGCCATTCTCACATGGAAGCCTGATAGATTATGTAGAAATCCTGAAGAAGGCGGGAAAGTGTTACAGATGCTCCAAGACGGATTATTAAAGGAGATAAGAACTTCAAGTGGAGATATTTACACTCAAGAAAGCGACCATTTAATATTACAGATTCATTTTGGTATGGCAAATCAGTACTTAAGAAATTTAAGTCAAAATGTAAGGCGTGGGCTGGTTCATAAATGTGAACGAGGCGAATATCCACGACCTGCACCAATTGGCTATGAAAGCTATGGATTAATAGGACAAAGACAAATAAGACCCAATCCTTATCAAAGATTGTTTATTGAAGAAGCATTTAATCTTGCTTCAACTGGAGGAATGTCGTTGGAACAGATAAGTGAAGTCATGTATAAAAAGGGATTGAGAACAAGAAAAGGTAGGAGAGTTAGTAAAAGCCATATGTACAACATTTTAAAAACCCCGACTTATTATGGATACTTCTATCACAACGGCGAACTGTTTGAAGGTAATTATGAGCCTATCATTACTAAACAACTTTACGATAAGGTTCAAGATGCACTGCAGAATCGCTCCAAGCCTAAAGTTAATGTGTGGAAGCATGTCTATAATGGTTTAATCACCTGTGGAGATTGTGGCTGTCAAATCAGTACCTCAGTTAAAGAAAAGTTTTATAAAAGAACCAATAGAACAGCTATCTATACTTATCATCAATGCACACATCGTAGAGGTAAGTGTAAGCAAGAAGCTATTACTGGGAAAGAATTAGATGAGATGTTGATTAAAAACATGGCTCAAATATCAATAGACGAGGAAACATGGAATCTTGGAATGGATTTATTTAAGGCTAAACACGACGAAGAATCAGGTAAACTTAATAAGAAACTTAGATATTTACAAAATCAGTTTAAATCAGCAAGAGAACAGTTGAGTGAATTGGTCAGAATGAGGGCAAGAAAGGAACTCACTCAAGAGGAATTTATGGAACAAAAAGAAGAACTGTTGGGAGAGAAAAAGGACTTTGAGGAAAAGATTAAAGATAATGACTACTCAGCTGATAATTGGTTGGAACTTTGTACGAAATACCTCAATAACGCATTTTCGGTTCGGGAAGTTATGGAAAAGGGTAATCCACAAGAAAAGAAAGATTTAATCTTGGATGTAGGTCGGAACTTAATTTTGAAGGATGGAAACCTCAGTTTTGGGTTCAAAGAACCGTATGATGTACTCCTAAAGCCTGAGTATCGTACAAGCTTGCTGCCCGACTTCGATTCGAACGAAGATTAAATGATCCAGAATCATTTGGCCTGCCGTTAGCCGATCGGGCATTATTGATTCGATTGTAGGTTCGAATTCTATGACAATTTGCACAAACTAGGTCACATTTTTCAATTTCTTTCAAGATTTTGTCCTTTGAATATCTATGTGTACTTACCATTCGATTAATAGTTGTAAGTTTTTGCGATTCGTCACGATGGTCAAAGTCCATAGCATAATATGGATATTTGTGGCCACAATCTGAGCAAGATTTTTGTTTTAAGGAGTTAACAAAACTTGCCAGTTCTTTTTTTCTTCTACTATTTTTGTTAATGTATAGTTGCACATTTTTTTGATAATATCTTCTATGTGCAGCTCTCCGTTTAAAGATATCCCTATAAGGCATTATTATATTTTATGATATATGAATATATATATCAAGTTCAGAACCCTTTACATTTTAAAGAACAAAACCAGACAAGGTTGATTGTTAACTCAACCTATTTTACTACAAAATGAGTTTTTGTGTTAAAATAAAATTAGATGTTTACTCTCCCAAAACTTGATTACTCATATGATTCGCTAGAACCTTTCATTGATGCCAAAACAATGGAAATTCACCATACCAAACATCACCAGACTTATATTGATAAACTAAATGCAATAGTTGAAGCCAACCCTAATTTGAAAGACAAAACACTTGAGGAATTATGTTTACTTCCTGAAACTAAAAATATGGCGAGGGGGCACTATAATCATTCTTTTTTCTGGCAGATAATTGGCCCCGCTGGTAGCGGAACAATTCCTGATGAAATTAATTCTTTAAAGGATGAATTTAATCAAAAAGCATTAACACTTTTTGGTAGCGGTTGGACATGGATTGTTAAAAATGACCTACCTGCGCAAGCAGGAGGAAAATTGGAAGTTATTACTACTCCAAACCAAGACTCACCTCTTCTTACTGGTAAAATACAGGTTTTAGGACTAGACCTCTGGGAGCATGCTTATTACCTCAAGTTCCAAAATCGAAGAGTTGAATATATTGATGCTTGGTGGAATGTTGTTAATTGGCAAAAAGTTTCAAGTCTACTAAAGTGAGAAAATCAATTGGTTTTTTATTGTTTATTGGAATAGTTGGGGGTTTAGCTTTTTATATGCTAAAAAGATACGCTTCGGATTTAGTTCCTCCAAGTAAAAATATAAAGCAGTATTTGCCGTTAAATTCTGAAACACTTTCTCCGATGGAGATTTTTTCTGATTACAAAATGGATTTGTTTGCTGATCTCAAGAATCAAAAACCTAAAGTGTTAGCCTTTGACAAAAATGGAACATTATATGCATCAATTACAAAACAGGGTAAAATTCTGGCGATTCATGATAATGATCATAATTTAAAATCTGATAATCATACTGTAATTTTATCAGGCCTAGATAATCCATTTGGATTGGCTTTTGATAATAATTACTTATATGTTGCCGAATCTAGCCTAATATCACGATATGCATATGATTATCAAAATTTTAAGGCAACCTCAAAGAAAATATTAATAGATTTTTCGAAAAATGGGAATGATTTAACCGGACTTATATATGTTCTAACCAAATAACTTAGTTTAGTTTACCCCTTGCATCATGACATCTATTTTCTCTTTCCGAGCATGCCCTTTGGCATAGCGAATCGTTTAAATAAACATCAGGACAGCCTGATAATTCTGGATTGGCGTAGATTTCACAATTTCCACTTGGCGAACATACATATTGTAATTGTTCTGGAATTGGTGTGGGTGAAGATTCTAGGGATGAAATCGGGTCAGATAGGGTTTCAGCTTCACAGAATGGATTTAAATTTTGGTTTGGTGAAGCAACTCCATAATTAAATTGACAATTAGGACCACATCCAAAGCGGCATCCTATTTTGTCAATAATCCTGTCATTTGTGTATTCAAGATTTGCATAAAGTTGAAACCATTTTGGACATTCTGATATTTCAGGGACATAGGTATAAGAAAGAGAGGTCTTTGGATCACAGGGAAGATTATCTTTTATTACTAAACTTCCTAAAACCAATGCATTTTTGCAAGCAGGTATTGTTTGTGGATAACAGTTTGAGTCTTGATAAAATTCATCAATTGCTTTTTTCATTGAATCCAGATTACTTTTTCTGACAGCATCTTTTGCTTTTTGAAGCTGTACTGGTATTTGAATAACGCTAAAAATACTTGCAGAACCAATAATTACTAAAATTACTAATATTTCAACCAAAGTAAAACCTTTAATAATTTTTTTTAATTTTCTAATCATAACTTGGGAACAAACAGAAGCATAACAATAACAACGGAACAAATTGCACTCAAGAGTACTGCAGCTGATGACATATCTTTAATTATTCGTATTTTTTCAGACTTTTCAGGACTCACAATATCTGACAGTTTTTCGATTACAGTGTTTATTATTTCGGTTATAATGACAAAAAAAATTGCAACTACTACAATTGAAAATTCTATCAGACTAAATTCAAAAAAATAGGCAAAGATTAAAACAAAAAGTGAGGCCATGAAATGAAATACTAAATTATCTTCTGTAGTTATAGCTTCTTTAATACCATTTAGTGCATATTTAAAACTATCAATCATGTCAATTTTTAGTATATCATTAACTGATATATGATTACATTTCTAGCAAGTATTCTTATTTGGTTAATGTTTTTTGGTTTAGTTGTTTTGTGGGTAGTTGATGGAAAGATTAAGAAAGAGACTGTTATTCATGCAATCTTTTCCTGTTTGGTAGCATATGGAATAACAGAACTTATTAAAACTTTTTTTCCGACTTTAAGGCCTTTTCAGTTTAACGGTGCATTACCTTTGACTTTAACAACTCCTTTAGATGGTGCCTTTCCATCAAGTCATACTGCTGTAGGTTTTGCTCTAGCTATTACTATCTTTAGGCACGATAGAAAAGTTGGCGTTGTTTATTTAATTTTGGCAGGTTTAATTGGAATTGCTAGAATTTTAGCTTATGTTCACTACCCAATAGACATAATTGGCGGAGCAATTATTGGAACATTAATCTCAGGATTGACTTCTAGCAAACACTTTGTTAGACTGCTAAATCGATAATTAAAATTTATGATACGAAGCGTACCTATTGCACCAATTAGAGGGTCAGTCGTTTTTCCTCATACTGACACCTTACTTTCATTTGTTAGGCAAGAATCTGTTAGTGCATTGGAAGATGCTTTTAATAAAGATAGATTGGTTGCAATCTTTACCCAAAAAGACAGTAGGATAGCAAATCCTACAAGGGATGATTTATACCAATATGGAACCCTGGCAACGGTTACTCAGATGATGTCAGTTGATGATGGAATTCACGCGTTAGTCAGAGGCCAAGTAAGGGTTAAGTTGTCAAATATAGTAGCAGATAGACCATATTTAATTGGAGCAGTTGAAGAAATTCCCGATGTTGTTGATAATTCTTCGGAAGTTCAAGCTCTATCAAACAGTTTGTCAGAACTATTTAAAAAAGCTTTAACGCTTGGTAAAAGTGTGGAAGTTTTAACTGTTGTTAAGTTGATTTCAGAAAACTCCAATCCTGTTGAGCTTAGTGATCAGATAGCAGCTACACTTAATTTAAAATTAGATGAAAAACAAATTCTTTTGCAAACTTTTCCCCTAATTGAAAGAATGAAGAAAGTACAGGAACTTTTAACTAAGGAAATTAATGTTTTAGAAATCGAGAAAAAGATCTCTTCAAATACTCAAAAGCAATTTGATGACAATATGAAGAAAAACATTTTAAGAGAAAGAAAAAAAGCAATTGAAAAAGAATTGGGTGAAATTGGAGGAGAAGACGGAGAAATTGCTACTGAAGAAGTCAAGGAATATAAGAAAAAAATAGCTGACGCCAAGATGCCCAAGGATGTTGAAGAAAAGGCCCTAAAAGAACTTAATAAGCTTTCTAAAATGAGTTCCTATAATCCAGAATCAGGATTTTTAAGAAATTATCTAGATTGGCTTTGTGAAGTTCCATGGAGCGTTGTTTCTTCTAACAATGTTTCAATTCCAAAAGCAAGTAAGATTATGGAAAAAAGACATTATGGTTTAAAGAAAACCAAAGAAAGAATTTTAGAATATCTTTCTGTAATGAAACTTCTAGAAGAACAAAAGAAAAAAGGCAAAGAGGGAAGATATCAGCCAACAATTCTATGTTTTATTGGCCCTCCAGGAGTAGGTAAAACTTCAATAGGAAGAGCAATAGCAGAAGCAATGGGTAGAAAATTTGCACGAATTTCCCTTGGAGGAATTAGGGATGAAGCAGAAATAAGAGGACACAGAAGAACATATGTAGGTGCACTCCCAGGAAGAATTATCCAAGGAATAAAAACTGCAGGAACCAAAAATCCTATTTTTATGCTTGATGAAATAGATAAAGTAGGGGCAGATTTCAGAGGAGATCCATCATCAGCTCTTTTAGAGGCACTGGACCCTGAGCAAAATCATGAATTTTCTGATCATTACTTAGAGGTTCCTTTTGATTTATCTAAAGTCTTTTTTATAGCAACAGGAAATGTTGTTGATACTATACCCTCAGCTTTAAAAGATAGGATGGAAATTATTAATTTTGCAGGTTATACAGAAGAAGAAAAATTTGAAATAGGGGAAAGGTTTATTTGGCCCAAGCAATTAAAAAATCATGGATTAGATGAGGTTGGACTTACTATTTCAGATAAGGCTTTAAAAGAAATAATTAATCGTTACACTAGAGAAGCTGGAGTTAGGAATTTGGAAAGAAATATAGCAACTATAATGAGAAAAATTGCTAGATTAAAAGCAGAGAAAAAAATATTTCCTAAAGTTATAAACTCAACTCATATATTAAAATTCTTGGGTCCTCACAAGTTTTCTTCATTAATTGCTGAAAAGAAAAATGAGGTGGGTATGGCTACAGGTTTAGCAGTAACAAACGCAGGTGGAGAAATACTTTTTATTGAAGTTTCATTAATGCCAGGTAAAGGCAGGCTTACCTTAACAGGACAACTTGGGGATGTCATGAAAGAATCAGCTCAAGCTGCATTTACTTGGACCCGTTCAAATTATAAATTATTAGGTTTAAAACCCGATTTCGCATCAAAGATGGATGTTCACATTCATGTACCAGAAGGTGCTGTACCTAAAGATGGTCCATCTGCAGGAACCTCAATTACGACTGCGCTTGTTTCTGCATTAACAAAAATTCCTTCAAGAAGAGATACCGGAATGACTGGAGAAATTACCTTAAGAGGAAATGTAATGGAAATAGGGGGAGTTAAAGAAAAAACGATTGCAGGGCATCGAGCGGGATTAAAAACCATAATTATTCCAAAAGAAAATAAAAAAGATATGGAAGAAGTTCCTCAAAAGGTACGAAAAGATATTAATTTTGTATTTGCAGAAAAAATAGAGGATGTTTTAAAGGTTGCCCTCACCAAATGGCCAATTGTCAAAGCTAACCTTTGAGAATCTTGTCTATTTGCTCTTTTGACATCCCAACATTTGAGGCATATTCTAAAAATTCTTGAAAAGAACTTTGACTAAACGCAATACTTTCTCCGTGAAAGCCTTTTCTATGAACTATGTCATTTCCCTTTAACCTTCTGTCTCTTTCCCTTGCTCCAGCTTGGAAAATAGCGTCAGGGATATCTGGTAATTCAATATCCTCATCCCAGTGTTTATTGAGACCAAGTTTACCTAAAAACCCCCCCATAGGAATTTCTTTATGGGTATAAGCAATTTTTCTCTCTATCCCTCTACCTATAGTTGTATAAATACTCATGTGGCCCCGGTGAGATTTGGACTCACGATCTCTTGGATGAGAACCAAGTGTCCTAGACCACTAGACGACAGGGCCAATTTTCCTATTTTACCATATATTTTGATATATTCTGATTTCTTGACAAGCGGAGTATTCGGGGTTAGAATCAAGACCTCGTTAATTTATTTCTCTCCTCATGTGGAGGGATTTATTAGTTTTAGAAAGGTTATATGACAAAAAAAATACAACTTACTGCTAAAGGATTAGAAGCTTTAAAAAAGGAGCTTGAAGTTTTATTGGCTGTTAAAAGACCGTCATTGGTTGACAGACTTTCCAATGCCCGTTCTCAAGGAGATTTGTCTGAAAATTCTGACTATCAAAATGCTAAAGAAGAACTTGAATTTTTGGAAGGAAGAATTGATGAACTTCAAGCAGTAATTAAAATCGCAAAAGTAGTTAACAGTGATGGAAATGGAAATAGTGTTGGAGTAGGAACTAAAGTTACTGTTAGGGTAAATGGAGTCAAAACGACATTTGAAATAGTTGGTGATTGGGAAGCAGACTTAACACAGAAAAAAATAAGCCACACTTCTCCTCTTGGATCTTCCTTGGTAGGTAAAAAATTGGGAGAAAAATTTGAAGTTGAAGCTCCTGTTGGGAAAATTTTGTATGAAGTTATTGCTATAGATTAACTCTAGCCATATAATTACTCCAAATGGATGAAACAAAGAATGTTCGAGATGATAGACTAGAAAAACTCAAAAAGATTAAAGATTTAGGAATTGATCCTTATCCATCAAAACTTAAATTTGATAGAAAATTAATATCTACAGCATTGGATTCCTTTGGATCTGAAATTGCAGTTGCGGGACGATTATTAAGCTTAAGGGGCCATGGAAATGTTATTTTTGCTGATTTAGTTGATGAGTCTGGAAAGATTCAACTTTTCTTTCAAAAGAAAGTTTTAAATGATCAGTTCAAAATTTTAAAACTAATCGATATTGCAGATTTTATTGCCGTAAAAGGTAAAGTAATTAAGACTATTGTTGGAGAAATATCAATCGATATAAGTGAATTTCAAATTTTAGTTAAATCCATTAAACAACTTCCATCAATGTGGTATGGTCTAAAGGATGTGGAAGAGAGATATAGAAAACGATATTTGGATATTATTTTAAATAATGAGGTTAAGAATAGATTGACAACCAGAAGCAAAATTATAGATTCAATTCGAGATTTTTTAACTAATCGTGGATTTATAGAAGTAGAAACACCAACCCTCCAACCAGTTTATGGTGGAGGATTTGCTAGACCATTTTCAACACATCACAATAAACTTGATACAGATTTTTATCTTCGAATTTCTGATGAAATGTATTTAAAAAGATTGATAACATTTTTGAATATACAGCAAAAAAAGTTTTAGCAAAAACAACTTTTGAATATCAAGGTCATAAAATATCCCTAAAAAAACCGTGGAATAGGTATAGTCTTGTAGAATCTATCAAAAAGTTTACCGGAGTCGACCCACTTGACTGGAGTACATTAGAAGAATCAAAAAAAGCAATTATAAAAATTGGTATTAAAGAAGAAAAGAAAAAAGAGTTAAATAAAATTCAAACAATCGGTGAATGCATAGCATTTACATTTGAGGAATTTGTTGAAGAAAAATTAATTCAGCCGACAATAATCTACGATTATCCTATTGAGGTATCGCCTTTGGCCAAAAAATGTGATGATTTACGTTTTACTCAAAGGTTCGAATTTTTTGCATTTGGATCTGAACTTGGTAATAACTATACGGAGTTGAACGACCCACAAGATTTAAATAAACGATTTATTGAAGAAAAGAAAAGAGAGAAAGCGGGTTTTGATGAAGCTCACCAAACTGATTACGATTATTTAGAAGCTATAGAACATGGTTTTCCACCAACTTGCGGAATATCAATCGGTATTGATAGATTTGTAATGTTATTAACCAATGCTAAATCAATAAAAGAAGTTATTCCTTTTCCTACTCTACGACCAAAGGAAATTAACATCATGAATTCATGACAAGGGATGAAGCTTTAAAATTAGTTACTTCTTGGACTACAAATAAAAACTTAATCAAACATATGTTTGCAGTTGAGGTTGCAATGGGGGGATTAGCAAAACATTTCAAAGAGAATGAAGGGCTGTGGAAAACAATAGGTCTAATTCATGATGCAGACTATGAAAAATATCCAGATAAACACCCCTCAGTATTAATTGAAAATTTAAAAATCAAAAATGTAAATGAAGAAATAATAAATGCAATTGAAGCACACGCATGGAAATTTAATGGATTCACAAGAGAGCCGAGTACAAAACTTGAATGGAGTCTATATTGTTGTGATGAATTAACAGGCTTAATTGTTGCCGTAACTTTGATTAGGCCTGAAAAAAAGTTATCACTAGTTACAGTTGATAATATTCTCTCCAAGTGGAAAAAACTTGATTTTGCCAAAGGAGTAGATAGAAAAAATATAGAATTATGTGAAGAAAAGTTAGGAATAAAACTACCTGCTTTTGTTCAAATTGTTTTAACCTCAATGCAAAGCATTTCTCCAGAACTTGGGTTATAATATCTATTATGCTTGATATAAAGTTTATTAGAGAAAATATAGATCTTGTTAAGCAAGCAGTCAAAAACAAACAACTTGATTCTTCAATTGTTGATAATGTATTAAAAGTTGATGAAGAGAAGAGAAAACTGATTCAGGAAGTAGAAGAATTAAGGGGTTTAAAAAATAAATATGCAACGGAGAAAAATATTGAAAAAGGTAAAGAAACAAAGTTAAAACTTCAAGAATTAGAGCCTAGATTATCTGAAGTAGAGAAAGAATTTCTAGCTACAATTTACAAAATACCAAATATAGTTTCTAATGACACCCCCATTGGTAAAGATGAAAGTGAGAATAAAGTAATTAGAAGTTGGGGAAGGCCAAAAGAATTTAAATTTACCCCTAAAGATCATTTAGAATTGGGAATAAAATTAGGAATTATAAATTGTGAACTTGCAGGGCGTGTAACTGGAACCAGATTTACTTATCTTTTTGGAGATGCCGTTTTACTTCAAAACGCACTATATCAATTTGCGCTTTCTGTCTTACTTAAAAAGGGTTTTGTTCCTGTTCTTCCTCCGCTTTTTATTAATCCTAATGTTTATACAAAAATGGCAAGACTTTCGCCTGAGACTGAGATAGAAAGATATGCAATAGAAAGAGACAATCAATATTTAATTGGAAGCGCTGAACACACACTAGGTCCCATTCATATGGATACTACCTTTAATGAAAAAGATTTGCCTTTAAGATATTTTGCTTTTACCCCAGCGTTTAGAAGAGAAGCTGGGTCATACGGGAAAGATACCAAAGGAATTTTAAGACAACATCAATTTGATAAACTGGAAATGGAGTCATTTTCAACTCCAGAACAGGGGTTAGCAGAACAAGATTTATTTGTAAGTATTCAAGAAGAATTAATGCAGGCCTTGGAGATTCCATATCAAGTTGTTGCAATTTGCACAGGCGATATGGGAGGTCCCGATTTTAGGCAGATGGATATTGAAAGCTGGATGCCAGGACAGGGAAAGTATAGAGAAACTCACACCTCGGATTACATGACAGATTATCAGTCAAGAAGATTAAATACTAGAGTGAGAACTAAAAATGGAACTGAATTTGTTCATATGAATGATGCAACTGCCTTTGCAATGGGAAGGACAATTATTGCAATTTTGGAAAATTATCAAAATGAAGATGGAAGTATAAATATCCCATCAGTTTTGCAAAAATGGATGGGGAAGAGTAAAATACAAAACAAATGACAACTCAAGCACCTATTCAAACAAATGAAGACAAACTTCATGAACTGGAGAAGAAAGCTTTGGGGGGGGCAGAAGTGGTTGAACCCTTAGAAGATGACAACGTAAAAGAGGGTAGATTTGATACCCCTGGAATTTATAGGAATGAGAGTCCTCGACCGTTTGGAAAAGAAAACTAACTTTTAAAATACTTATTTAGCTTTTGTAATTCCATATTTTTCATAAGTCATAAGTTTTCAATATTGCAGTACAATTTAAGTATGTTTGGAACTACAATTTTGGAAGAAAGAGAGTCAAAATATAATGGTCATGTGAAAGTTATTAAGACGTTTGGAATAGGAACATATATTCAGTGTAACGGATTAACTCAATCGGGTGGTATTGTTGAAAGTATATGGCGAAGTACGCTTCGTCAAATCCGAAATCCTACCACGAAGGGGGTTATTCAATCCGAAATCCTAAATATATTAATTTTAGGACTAGGGGGAGGAACGGTAGCTAAATTACTTCGTAAAAAATATCCAAATGCAAAAATAACTGGAGTTGAAATTGATCCGATTATGATTGAGTTTGGTAAAAAATATTTAGATTTAGATAAATATAATATTGATATTAAAATAGCAGATGCAAGAAAATTTGAAATTAATAATTATGATTTAGTAATAGTTGATACTTATCTAGGAGACTCATATATTGAAACTACGGGTTCGGAACCCGTGAGAACAAATATTGCTATTTTTAATAGACTTTACTATGGTAATAAAAAACAGGAGGCTTTAAAATTTGGTGAAAAATTAAAAAAACTATTTAAAAAAGTTGAAATCTTTTATCCCACGGCCAATGTGATGTTTTTCTGCTACAATAGTTAGGCTTATGGGATTATTCAATAAAGTATTTGGTTTTTTGGATCTTAATCAAAGAGAGGTGGATAGACTTGAGAAAACTGTTGTCAGAATTAATGATCAAGAAGCCAAATATAAAAAGCTTAAGACAGAAGATTTTAAAAAAGAGACTGAAAAATTAAGAAAGTCTATAGTCGACGGTCTACAGCTTACAGCAATACTTTCAGATGCTTTTGCACTTGTTCGTGAAGCTTCCTTAAGAATTTTAGGACAACGCCATTATGATGTTCAATTAATGGCAGCTACAGCACTTTTTGAAGGAAAAATTGTAGAACAAAAAACTGGTGAAGGGAAAACTTTATCAGCAGTCCCTGCCCTATATCTTCGTGCTTTAACAGGCAATGGTGTTCACCTTGTAACAGTTAATGATTTTTTGGCGCGTCTCGGCGCGGGTTGGAATGCTCCTATATTTGAGCTTTTAGGTTTAACGGTTGGAGTCATCATTCAAGAAAACAAATCGTTTGTTTATGATCCTAAGTTTACCGACAATACTCATGGGGATGAAAGACTTTCCCATTTAAGACCTTGCACTAGAAAAGAAGCTTATACTTGCGACATTACATATGGAACTAACAACGAATTTGGATTTGATTACCTTCGAGATAATATGGTCCAAAGTCTACCTGAAATGGTCCAACGCTCACATTATTTTGCAATTGTTGATGAAGTTGATTCTATTCTAATTGATGAAGCTAGAACCCCCCTTATTATTTCAGCCCCTGACACTGAACCGACACAAAAATATTACCAATTTGCAGGTATTGTAGATAAACTGCAGTTCGATACTGATTTTAAGATTGATGAAAAGAGTAAAAGTGCATCACTTACTGAACAAGGAATTAATAAAGTTGAAAAAGTACTAGGAGTTGATAATTTATATGAAAAGGATTTTGAGACGATACATCATATTGAAAATGCTTTAAGAGCAAGGAGTTTATACCTTAAAGATAAAGATTATGTTGTAAAAGACAATCAAGTGATTATAGTTGATGAATTTACAGGCAGACTTATGAACGGTAGAAGATGGTCAGACGGACTTCATCAAGCAGTGGAAGCAAAAGAAGGAGTTACTATTCAACAAGAAAGTAAAACTCTAGCAACAATTTCATTTCAGAATTACTTTAGGATGTATGATCATTTATCAGGAATGACTGGAACTGCAATTACTGAGGCGGAAGAATTTAAAAAGATTTATAAACTGGAAGTTGTTGCAATTCCAACACATAGAGACATGATAAGAAAGGATACTGGAGATGCAATTTATAAAACGCTCTCTGGTAAGTATGGCGCTATTGCCTCTGAAGTAGCAGAAAAATATCACCTTGGTCAGCCCGTTTTAATCGGTACTACCTCAATTGAGAAAAATGAAATGATCTCGTCTCTTTTGAAACGGCGAAAAATTCCACACAATGTTTTAAATGCTAAAAATCATGAAAGAGAGGCAGAAATTATTGCCAATGCTGGAAAATTAAAAGCAGTAACTGTTGCAACCAACATGGCAGGCAGGGGAGTTGATATTATTTTGGGTGGCGCAAAACCTGAAGGTAAGGTGAGTAAAAAGCAGATTATTGATTGGGAGAAAAATCATCAGGAGGTGCTAGATTCGGGTGGGCTTCATGTTATTGGTACAGAAAGACATGAATCAAGAAGAATAGATAATCAATTAAGAGGAAGAAGTGGTCGTCAAGGAGATCCTGGGTCATCTAAATTTTATCTTTCATTAGAAGATGATTTAATGAGAATCTTTGGAGGAGAACAAATTAAATCCTTAATGGATAGGTTAAATATTCCAGAGGATCAGTCAATAGAAAATCCACTTGTCAGTCGTGCAATTGAACAATCCCAAGTAAAGGTTGAAGGGTTTCATTTTGATACTAGAAAGCGCTTAGTCGAATTTGATGATGTAGCCAATCAACAAAGAGAGATAATTTATACAACTAGAAAAAAAGTTTTAGAAAGTGATAATTTGAAAGACGAAATCCTGGAAAAACTTGAGATTCACGCTGGCAGAATCTCTCAAAGTGAAGCAGAAATTATTGATTATGAAGCTGTAGTTGCAGGATTTTTGGAAGTTGTGCCTTTTGATCAAAATTCCACAAATGCGTTTAAAAAAGAGCTTGAAAAAAGGACAACATTTCGGGCGTTGGAAGAGTTTTTGGAAGCGGTTTTTAAAGATACTCATAAATCAAGAGAAGCTCAAGTTGGAGAAACTTCAATGCGTCAAATTGAAAAATATGCATATCTTTCTTCAATTGATCATCATTGGATTGATCATATTGATACAATTGATGACCTTCGTGATGCAATTGGACTTCGGGCATACGGTCAAAGAGATCCACTTGTTGAATTTAAAGGTGAGGCATATGGAATGTTTGACGCACTTTTAAAAAGAATTGATGAAGAAATTGTCAGACGTTTATTTAGAATTGGAGTTAATCAAAATGTACAAGAAATCCCAGTTTCCAGAATGAGGGAAAATATCGATAAAAAAGATGCAACTGGGCTAGCGGCTGATAGCGATTCGTCTTTAGCAAATAGCCAACAACCAAAGACTAATAGCAAGTTAGGCCGTAACGACCCATGTTTTTGTGGTTCAGGAAAAAAATGGAAACATTGTCATTACCCACAATATGGATAAAAAATTAAAAATATTAATTACAGGAGCTAGTAGCTATTTGGGAGCAAGATTATATTTTGATTTGTTAAAGGATTTTGATGTTGTAGGTACATATAATACTTCGAAATTGATTGACAATTTTTTAAGATTAGATATTACAAAAAATGATGAAATAAATGCAATATTTGAAAAAGTTAAACCCTCTGTTATTGTTCATGTGGCTGCGAATGCTAGTTCAAAGTGGTGTGAAGAAAATCCTGATTTGGCAGTCAAATTAAATGAAACTGCTACCAAATATATTGTAGATTTAGCAAACAAAATTAAAGCAAAAGTTATTTACATCTCAAGTTTTGCAGCTTTTGAACCCAATAATTTATATGCCAAGACTAAGTATAATTCAGAAAAAATTGTAAAAAATACAAAAACAGGCTGGATAATACTAAGACCATCCTTAATTCTTGGCTTCAGCCCAAATATTATAAATGATAGGCCGTTTAATAGACTGCTCAAAAATTTAGACGGTGTTCCAGCTGAATATGATATCTCGTGGAAATTCCAACCTACTTACATTGGGCATATTTCCGAAGTTATAAAAGAAGTGATAACGAGGAATATAAACAATGAAACAATTCCTGTTGCGGTTAGTGATTTAAAATCTCGTTTCGATACAGCAAAAGATATATTGACCCCATTTGGAATTGAAGTAAAACCATTCGACGCGAAAGATAATGCACATTTTTCAGAGAAAAAGGAAATTAATAAACTAAAAGAATTAAATTTGCCAATTTATACATATCAAAAAATGATTGAAAAAATAATTGAAGAGATTAAAAATAGAGAACAATTTAAACTTTAAATAGGCCTATTGATTTTTGGTAAGATTGGAATTCAAATGTACGCTAAAATCGTACAGTTGAGATTATCTTCTATTATTTACTAATATCTGTTAAAGTGATTTTATGCTCAAAAAACTTTTTTTTAAAGAATATTTAATCTTGGGAATAATTGTTGTCTGGGCATTTTTTTTGCGTGTTTATCACATTAACACTGATCTTTTATATCACAGGGATCAGGGATTGGTTGCGATGGATATTTATAGAATTTGGCATGAGAAAAAGATTTCTTTAATTGGTGCTCCAACTGATGTTGATGGACTTTTTCACTCACCTGTCTATTATTGGATATTAACCCCTTTTTATTGGTTGGGAAAAGGGGATATAGTTTACCCTGCTGTTTTTCAAATTCTATTTGAAATGTTTTCTCTGCCCTTTTTGTATTTGGCCATTAAAAAATTATTTGATAAAAACACAGCCTTTTTAACATTAGTTTTTTATGCAATATCATATAGTCTAATTTCTTATAGTAGATGGTTTATAACAGTTCCTTTTATTTTACCTCTAACCAATTTATTTCTCTTTACTTTGATTTACAAAAAAGGCATTTTTATAAATTCACTTCTAGTTGGAATGATTTCTCAAACTAACGCAGCCGTTGGAGTTTTTTATTTACCGTTTCTATTTTTTCACTACAAAAAACAATTAAATATTAAAAATATTTTATTAATTGTTTTAGGTTTTTTAATTCCAGCAATTCCCTTAATTATTTTTCAATTTAGACATGATTTTATAACTATTAAAACCGTGATGAATTATTCGAGTACTTCAGCAGGTTTAGGATTTAGCTTCAACGTGCCATGGAATAATTTAATGATTTTTTTGAAAGAGGTTAACCACCTTACTTTATATCCTTATATCTTTATATCTTGTTTAATTTTTATCTATGGTTTATTAAAAATTAAAAAGGAAAAACTTTTAATTTACACTTACTTTTTAATACCCTTTATCTTTTTAAGTTTTTATCAACGAGGGGCAATTAGCTTTTTTTATATTGCATCACTACCTCTTGCTTTATCTGTTGTTGTTTATGGAATATTAAATTTACTAAAGACTATTAGATATTTGTTGATATTAACAATTATCGTTGTAAACATATTTCTTTTAAAAAATATCTACAAACCGAGTAACGCCCTAATTCCAATAGGAAATGCTAATATAATCACACTTCAGGATAGAAAAAATGTTATAGATTGGATGTATAAAAAGGCCAGCAGCCAGCAGTTTTCCCTTTGGATTTACACAATTCCATATTTTCAAGATTACCCTTGGGACTATTTATTTTTAACTTATGCCAATAATAAATATAAGTTTTTACCAGAAATGACAAAATCATTTTCACTTAACGACTTAAAAAAGTCTGTCTATTTTTTTGATGTTTATGAAGTCGATCATGATAACCCAAGTAGACAAAGTTCGTGGTTTAATGAAGTGGACAAAAACTTTGGAAAAAGTATAGATAATTTTTCATCTCACGATATTCATGTTGAGTTACGGGAAAAAATTAGGTAATATTTATAAATGAAATTTTTAGGATACTTATTAGTTATTGGCCTTGTTACTTGGGGACTTATTTACTTCTTGAACAGAAAAGAAATTTTGCCAGTTGCAGAAAATTCTGCTCCAGTAGAAAATAACACAATGCAAAATGATGCGGTAAAGGGATTAGAAATTAAAGATTTGGTTGTTGGGACAGGAATTAAAGCTACTTCTGGTAAAGTTGTTTCTGTTCATTACACAGGAACTTTAACTAATGGAACAAAATTTGATTCATCAAAAGATAGGGGAACTCCTTTTGAGTTTAATCTTGGTGCTGGAGAAGTTATTCAAGGTTGGGACTTGGGTGTAACTGGCATGAAGATTGGTGGAAAAAGAATGTTAACAATTCCTCCAGAATTAGGCTATGGTGTGCAAGGTGCAGGTGGTGTAATTCCTCCTAATGCCACCTTAATCTTTGAAGTAGAGCTCCTTGAAGTTAAATAAAAATCATCTTTGTGATAATATTAGCCTATGAAGTATTTTGACTCCACTTTAAATGATGGTGATATTAAGTCGATACACAAAGAGTATGGAGATTACGTAAAAATTACTGCAGATCTTAAAAACGAAAGAATTGTTGTTGGCTGTGAACTTCACGCTGATGGTGAAAAGATTTTATTAGATAAGGGTGGATTAAATGATGATATTTGGGGTGGAGGAATTGATTTTATATCAAAAAAAGTTTCAACAACCGCAGTATTAAATATAAGGTCAAGATTAAGTAACGATAGTATGGAAATTTTGGACCCTAAAAGAAGGAATTTATTTATTAAACTAATTGAAGATCTTTTTAAAAAATTATGGTTATAAATAAATTTTCAAAAGATGACGATCGGATTGCAAATCTTTATAGAGCTGCTTATTATATTGCAACGGGGGTTGAAAAAATAGGTTTAGATTTAATTGATAAAACACAGATACCTTTTCCCAAAATGAATCTCTCTACGGAAAAGGAAAGAAAATATTGGGCAGAGAAGGTTTTGGATAAATATATGTTTTTAAAAATGATGTATAATTAATTAATGTCAAAAAATGTTGTAGTTGAAGAGGTTGAAGAAGTTGCAACTCCAAAAACGGAAGAACCTAAAGTTGAAGCAATAGCAGAAAATACAAGCGAAGTGCCTACCGCAATTGAGAATGAAAAACCAAACTATCTCTGGATAATAATACCAACAGCTCTATTGGTTGGTGCATTAGTTGGCGGTTTAATTACTTATTTTTCTGGTATATCAAAACTTTCAGATTCACTTTCTACGCCAAGTCCAGCATCATCTATAACGCCCGAAGCTAGTCCATCAGTTACACCTGTTGCAACAAGTTTGAAAAGAAGTGAAATTAAGTTACAGATTTTAAACGGTAGTGGAACCTCAGGACTTGCTGGTAAAGCAAAAACATATCTTGAGGGTTTAGGATATAAAGATGTCGTTGCCGGTAATGCAATTTCATCTGATTTTGCAGAAACGGAGATTCAAATTAAGGATAGTGTTAAAGAATTTTTGAATACATTGACAACTGATCTGTCTAAAAATTACACAGTTTCTAAAGATACTAAAGTACTCACTAGTTCAAGTAAGTACGACATTGTTATTACCCTCGGCGAGAAATGAAATTATCTGAATTTCCTGTATTTTTCCCTGATGCTACCCGTGGTTTGATTAAATCACTTGATACTTCTGATATTGAAAGCACAAAAACGCAAGGTTTACTAGTTAATACTTATCATCTTTACAAAGATTTGGGTATAAAGTTTATTAAAGAAAAAGGTGGAATAAAAAAGTTTATGAACTGGAAAGGGTTTGTAATTTCAGATTCAGGTGGTTTTCAGGTGGGAAGTTTAATTAAGATGAATCCCACAAAGGGTCATGTGAGTAACAACGGTGTGCTGTTTAAACCAGAAGGAGAAAAACAAGTCATGTTAACTCCTGAAAAGTCAATTGAATTTCAAATGGAATTAGGTAGTGATATGGTTGTTGTTTTGGACGACTTCACTGATCCAAAAGCTACACATGAAGAAGCTAAGATTTCAGTTGAGAGAACAATTAATTGGGCCAGAAGAAGTAAACATGAGTTTGAGAAAATCTGTAGCCAAAAGCAGTTAGCTGTAGACCATAGACCGCTTATAATTGGTGTGGTTCAAGGTGGGTATTATCAAGATTTAAGAAAGTATTGTATTGAAAACTTACTAAAAATCGGATTTGATGGCTTGGGCTACGGTGGATGGCCAATTAATGACAATAACACCTTTGATTATGAGTCAGCAAAAACAATCGCAGACAATACTCCTAAAAACTATCTACTTTATGGTCTAGGTGTGGGGAAACCAACGCAAATAATAAAACTGTTCAAAATGGGTTACTCTATTTTTGATTGTGTATTACCAACTAGAGATGCCAGACACGGTAGAGCATGTATAACAAACACTAAAACTTTAGATTTAACAAAAGGAAAAATGAAAGATGATGATAATCCAATAAGCACAGCCTGTGATTGTTTGACCTGTACAAGGTATACAAGAAGTTATATCAATCATTTGTTTAAACTTAAAGATTTTACTGCAGGGCGTTTAGTTACAATTCATAACCTCAGGTTTTACTCCATGCTCATTGAAAAGTTGAGGGCTTGACAAACTACTATTGTTATAGGTATACTCGGCCCACTAATATGGAAGAAGTACAAACAGAAGCACAAGAGACTCAAGTCACGCCACCACAGTCTACTTCATTTTCCGTGGAACCTAGAGAAAAGAATAATGGGTCAAAGTGGATACTTATTTTTATAGGTCTTCTAATCTTGGGTGGAGCTGGAATATTTTTCTTTACAAGGTCTAGGAATGAAGCAATTGCAACACCTACACCATCTTTTAATACAACTCCTATTGATGAAACAGAAACTGCTACTTCAACACCAGTAAGTTCACCTTCACCTGTTAAGAAAAGTGAAGTTTCTATTGAAATTCAAAATGGTACAGGTATTCCAGGTGAAGCTGCATATTTACAAACACAGCTTAAGGCATTGGGTTATTCAGACATTACAGCAGGGAATGCTAATTCAACAGATAACACAATAACTACAGTTACATTTAGTAAAACACTTTTCCAAACAGTTCAAGATGAGATCAAAAAAGAACTTGAAAAAATATATAAAGAAGTTAGCGTTAAAACTTCTACAACCCAAAAGTCTGATGTAGTTATAGTTACTGGTTTAAGGTCAAGTCAAACAACAAAACCAGGAAGTTCGGGAACACCCAAACCATCAGCAACTGCAGTATCATCTGCTTCCCCATCTGCAACTCCTACACCAACTGGTATATAATTAGTATATGCAAGTTATCCAAGATTTATTTCAAAAATTAATTTTTTTTGTTAACAACTTTTCTGTTGCACCTACTTATATTAAAGCTGGAGCAATTATTGTCTTATTATTTTTGTTAGTTATAAGTTTAGCTCAATTTAGACACCATTTTGTCAAGTGGTCGCTTAAGGGAGGTTTAATTGGACTTTTTTTTGGAGTTTTGTTGACACTTATTATTGAAGGTTTTTTGTTAGTTAATGGAAGTACTGCGATAACTGCTTTATTGGGCTGGAAGAATGCTCCTAAACCAATTAAAACAGCACTTGATATTGGAAAGGCTAATTTAATTAAGACTATAATATGCACTCCTTGACAATTATTGTATTGAGTTGATACAATAATTGTATGAATACAGCAACAATTAACATTTCTTTACCTGTTTCGATGTATAAAGATGCAAAATTAGTTTCCAAAGAGGAAGGCTATTCTTCCATTAGTGAATTAATAAGGTGTGCATTGAGAAAGATTTTATACCCCTCAGGCCTAACCGTAAACGGTTTTACACCTGAATTTGAAAATATGGTTTTAGAGGCAGCTAAGGAACCAATAAATGAATCTTCTGCGTGGAATTCTACAAATGATGTAGATGCATATTTTAAAAAATTAAAAGCAAGAAATAAATAGCAGTGATTAAAATTGTAAGAAGTGGTAAATACACTAAGATGCTTCAAGAAATTGATAATAATGAATTATTAGACAAAATTCAGTATTTAATTAATCTTTTTATAATAAATCCAGATGATTCTCGATTGTATAATCATGCTTTAAGAAAAAGAATGAAAGGTAAATACGCGTTTAGTATAACTGGAGATATCAGAATTGTTTATGAATGGTTAGGCAAACAAAAAGTAAGGTTTTTAGCAATTGGAGGCCACAATAAAGTGTATACTCGTTAATTATGAATGATTTTAAAGTGAGAATTGAAGATCTGAACCAAAGGATGAAGAAACTAACAGAAGTTTTGAATATTCCTAAAAAGGAAGAAGACTTAACAAAGTTAGAAGAACTTTCACTTGATCCTAAGCTTTGGGATGATCAAGAAAATGCAAAAAGTGTTTTGCAAAACCTGGCAGGTCTTAAAGACGAGATAAAAGAAATTAAAGATGCTTCTGAAACTCTTGAAATTTTAAATCACTTAGAAGATGAAGTAGAGATTAATAAATTTGAAAAAGCCTTAGGAAGGCTAGAACTTAAATCTTATCTTGCTGGTCCATATGATAATAAAAATACAATTATTACAATTCATGCTGGCCAGGGTGGAACAGAGGCTATGGATTGGGCGGGAATGGTTTTTAGAATGTATATACGTTATTGCGAAAGAAAAGGGTGGAGTACAGAGACAATAGATTCAACTCAAGGGGAAGAGGCGGGGCTTAAAAGTGTTACCTTTGAAATTAAAGGTTCTTATGCTTATGGTTACTTAAAAGGAGAGGCTGGAACACATAGACTTGTCAGACAATCTCCATTTAATGCAAATAATCTAAGGCAAACTTCATTTGCATTAGTTGAGGTATTACCTGATCTTGAGGCAACTGATCTGCCTGGAATTCAGATCAAAGATGAAGAACTTGACTGGCAATTTACAAGGGCGGGGGGGCATGGAGGGCAAAATGTAAATAAAGTTTCAACAGCAGTAAGACTAATGCACTTGCCTACTGGAATTGTAGTTACAGCCAGAACTGAGAGGTTCCAAGAACAAAATAGAAAAATTGCCCTGGGACTGCTTCGTGCAAAACTCTGGATTAGACAACAAGAAATAGAAAAAAATAATCTTAAAGATATTAAAGGAGAATATAAACCTGCAAGTTGGGGAAACCAAATTAGAAGTTATGTTTTACATCCTTACAAAATGGTTAAAGATTTAAGAACAGAAGTAGAATCAGGAAACCCAGACTCAGTATTAGATGGAGACTTAGATGACTTCATCGAGGCAGAATTAAAATTATAAAGGACTTGCAAGGTCAGACCTTTAAAGTAAAATCAGTAAAAAGGTCTGACCTTAACAGAAGTTTAAATATGTGTTAGTATTATTTCAATATGCAAGAAAATAACCCAATAAATCAGTTACCTAGTGAACCAGTAATTCAAAAATCAAACAGCTTTCTTGTTATTTTACTTTCAGTCTTATTATTTGTCTCCCTTGTTATTGCAGGATTCTTTGTATGTCAAACACAAAGATTAACACAAGAGTTACTAGAATCTAGAAATCAGAATCTAGCAACACTAACACCAACTCCAGTTGCAACAACTGATCCAACCGCAGACTGGGAAACTTACGAAAGTAAACAGTTAGGGTTTGAAATTAAATATCCAGGTGATTGGGACGTATCACTAGAGACAAAGACGCAACCATTTGAATCTTCATTATTCAGCGTAGTAAATAAAGATTATAAATTACAACTAAATACAACCACTGCGGGTTATGGAGGCATAATTTGTAAGTTTGATGATTCAACAGGCGATGAATTTACTGGTCCTGGGAGAGACGAATTTGGAGATTTTGTTAGTCTGACAGGTGTTTTTGGAAAAGAATTAAGGAGAAATAAAGAGGCAATATCGAAATTAAGCCAATACGGATACCAAAGAAATAGTTTTGATTACTCGTTCAGAGTGTGTCGCGCCATGGATAATCTGGGGACTGATGGTAAAAAAGGTTATCTTGGTATTTTTGAGACAAAAACTGGTATCACAGGAATAGTTTATTACACCCCAACAAATCTTGATCAAAATAAATTGTTATTACTCGATCAAATCCTTTCCACCTTCAAATTTACAAATTAATTTTACCTTGCAGATTAATGATATAATGAATTCATGACAAGTAAAACTACAATGATGGACATTTTTAAAAACCCTAAATTTAGAGGAAAACATATTGTTCTTGTGGGTGGGAAGATTTTTACCGCTAAAACCGGTGAAGGTGCAGGGGAAATATTACAAAAAGTAAGGATAAAATATCCAAACCAAACTCCAGAAATCGCCTACCTTCCTAAAGCCCAATCCTTAATATTATGGATGTAAAATTTAATTATGAATTTTCAGGAAAAGGTTATTTCGGTAAAATTTTTCGCCCCGTTGCAAAGGTTTCATTTAAATCTCAAATAGGGAAACTTTGGTCAGATGTTTGGATGGTAGTTGATACTGGGGCTGATTTTACAATTTTACCTAGATATGTTTCAAACGACCTTGGTATTTCATTAGAAAACGATTGTATTTTGGATACAACTGTTGGTGTTGGCGGAGAGCAGAAAATATATTTGTATAAACAAAAAATAAAGGCAAAAATTGGTAAATTCTTACGTCAAGTACCACTTGCCTTTTTTGATAGTGATGAGGTACCACCACTTTTAGGTAGACTTGGATTTCTGGAGACTTTTGATACAACATTTTTGAAATTACACAAGACGGT
This sequence comes from Candidatus Woesebacteria bacterium GW2011_GWB1_33_38, assembly GCA_000990005.1. Taxonomy (GTDB): domain Bacteria; phylum Patescibacteriota; class Microgenomatia; order UBA8517; family UBA8517; genus UBA12026. Next base: position 24,696 of record LBPF01000001.1, read on the forward strand.
ATTTAAAAATTAATTTCATTACTTGTTTGGTTCATCACGTTGTGGTAAGTTTATAAGTATGGAAAGTACATTAAATCCTGTATCAACACCATCTACCACACCTATTGTTAAGAAGTTTGATAAAACTACTTCTGTAAAAAAGAATTTTATTTTAGGCTTAGTTTCATTAATTGTTGTAGTCTCTGGAATTGGAACTGGATATTTACTTTCAGGTACTAGTAAGAAAACAGCTGAAATTGGCACAACTGGAGAGATTAAAGTAAATAAAAATGAGGCAGGTATTTCAGATGAATCAAAATTTTCAACTAATACTGAGGGTGTTTTGGAAGAGGGGGGAATTGGAGGCGAGGGAACTCACCATATTGTTAGGGGCGTTGGTCCTTCTCAGTATGCCTATTTAACTTCAAGTATGGTAGATATGGACCCTTTTATTGGTAAAAAGGTAAAAGTTTGGGGTGAAACAATGTCAGGCAAGAAAGCTGGTTGGTTAATTGATGTAGGTAAAATTAAAGTTATAGAATGATTTCCTTCCAAAATGTAACTAAAAACTTTGGTTCCATAAACGCTTTAGAAGATATTACTTTTGAAGTCAAAGATGGAGAATTTGTTTTTTCTATTTTAAAACTAATTCTACACGAAATTTTAGCTGATTCAGGTAAGGTCCTTTTTGATGATGTAGATTTAAGTGAATTGTCAGTTAAAGATATTCCCCGTCTAAGGCAACAAATGGGAATTGTTTTTCAGGACTTTAAAGTTTTACCAGAAAGAACAGTTTCTGAGAATGTGGAAGTAGCTTTAGCAGTTTCCGATGTGCCCCCAGATGAATGGGACAAAAGAGTTAATCATGTTTTAAAACTTGTAGGTCTTGATAAACGAGCAAACCTCTTTCCCAACCAACTATCGGGTGGAGAACTTCAAAGAGTCTCTTTAGCTCGAGCCTTAGTAATTAACCCTAAAATAATTCTAGCTGATGAACCCACTGGAAACCTTGATTGGAAAACTGCAGGGGGGATAATGGAGCTTTTAGAAAAAGTTAATAAAGAAGGGAAAACTATTATTATGGCTACACATCATGAAGGTATAATTAAACATGCCAAACATAGAACAATTAAACTAGATGATGGTAAAATAATTAAAACATGAGCATACATACAAAAACTGCAGTAGATTCAATAAAAAGATCCCCATTTCAAGCAATTTCTGCAATTTTTGTTTTGGGACTAACTTTTTTTGTAGCCACAATGGTTGCAATTTTAGTTTTTGCAACTGACAAGACTTTAACTTACTTTGAAACTAGACCTCAAATAATTTCCTTTTTGAAAGATGAAGCTACTCCCGAGCTTATTTCCGCACTTCAGAATAAATTATCATCTAATTCTCGAATCAAAAATGTTAAGTATGTATCAAAAGTAGAAGCCTTAGAGATATATAAAAAAGCAACAAGCGACAATCCACTTTTGGCTGAGCTTGTTAGTCCTTCCATATTTCCTGCCTCATTAGAGTTTTCAGTAACTGACTTAAAATTGGCCGAGGAAGTTATAACTGATGTTAAGACTGAAGGAATTGTGGCTGATGTTGGTTTTACTGCCAATATTGGAGGAGAAAAATCATTATCAGATGTGGTAGGGAGACTTAAATCAATAAGTACTTACGTCAGAATTGGTGGAATTACCTTTGTTGCAATTTTGGGAGCGTCTTCATTTTTAGTTCTTTTGGTAATTATAAGTATGAGAATGACTACCAGAAAAAATGAAATTGAAATATTAAGTTTGATTGGTGCAACACCAGCTTTTATTAGAAGTCCAATAGTTTTAGAAGCTGTAATTTACTCTATTATAGGAGTCTTATCAGGATGGACTTTAGCTTTAATTTTGTGGCTTTATGCTTCCCCTTCAGTAATTTCTTACTTTGGTCAGATTCCAGTTATTCCAAGGGATCCAATATTATTTTTCTTTCTCTTTGCTACAATCCTGGGGGTTGAACTCCTTTTGGGAGTTATTATATCTTTAACAGGCAGTTTACTGGCTGTTTCCAGGTCTGTGAAAAAGGCAAGATGACAAGGATAATATTTTTAACATTACTTCTAATTTTTCTATTCATTTTTAGCTATGAAGTAAATGCGCAGGATTGCAGTGGAGACTTAAATCAAAGAATTAACTGCTATGAAGCCAACATTGCAAAACTTAAAGATTCAGGTGAAACTTTATCAAGTCAAATATTACAGTTTGATTCTCAAATTAAATTAACTTCACTTAAAATTGCTCAGACAGAAGAACAAATAAATTTACTTTCTGGAAGAATTGATCAATTGGAAGGTTCACTTGATGATCTGACCAAAGCATTTTCAGGAAGAGTTGTGGAAACTTATAAAATGACAAGGGTGGAGGATCCTATTTTATTAATTCTTTCCTCAAGCAATTTAGGTAAAGCATTTAATAGATTTTCATATTTGAAAAAAATACAAGAATCAGACAGAAGTTTATTACAAAGATTAAGAAAAGCAAAAGACACTTATAATGCAGAAAAGGTAGATCAAGAAGAACTACAAAATAAATTAGCAAGCCAAAAGAAAAATTTAGATAATCAAAAAGCGGCTAAAGCACATCTTCTATCGGCAACCAAAAATGATGAGAAAAAATATCAGATATTACTTGAACAAGCACGGGCGGAATATGAGGCCATACAAGCTATTATTGCAGGAAAGGGAACTGAAACAGAAGTTGGTCTAGTTTCAGAGGGACAGAGAATTGCTAATATAATACAAGGATCATCGTGTAATTCTGGTGGTAGTCATCTACATTTTATTGTTAGAAATCAAAATAGTACAACAGATAATCCGTTTATGTACTTAAAGACTGGTATTTCATATCAAAATTGTTCGGGATCATCGTGTGGTAGTAGTGATGGTGATAGTTTTAATCCAAGCGGTTCATGGAATTGGCCAATACAGCCAAATATAAAGTTTAATCAGGGATATGGAAATACTTGGGCAGTCAGGAATACATGGGTTGGAAGAATTTACAATTTTCATAACGGCATTGATATAAATAGTGAATCGTCAAGCGAGGTTAAAACTGTTAAATCAGGTAAATTATATCAAGGAAGTTATAATGTCGGGTGTAGACTTAAATATGTTCGTGTTGATCATGATGATAGCGATCTAGACACGTTGTATTTACATATAAACTATTAAATAGTTTTGTATCAATGAATTGATTCATTGATACAAGAAGGAATGAAGGAGATATGACGCAGATATCAAAATATAGAGTATCTCAAAAAGTAAATGATCAGATTTCAGATATTTTTTTCCAAACTGTTGCAAATTTAACTCAAAAAAAGCAAGTTTTGGAGTTTTTCAGTGAATTTTTAACTCCAACTGAAAAAATAATGTTATCCAAAAGACTAGCTATTGGGTATTTGCTAGCTAGAGGTTATGAGTACAGAGAAATTTCAAAGGTTCTAAAAGTAAGTACTGCAACTGTAGGAAACTTTGCTAGATTATATAAACACGGTACTTCATATCGAAAAATAGTTGATAAGATATTAAGTAAAATTAAAACAAAAGAAATGTTTTTGGATTTCGTTGAAGGATTTGCCGATATTGGTGCAATTGGGGGAGCAAAATCAGCAGGTTGGTTTGAATTGCGAAATGAAATCAGAAAGAAGAAACAAAATATTTTGTAGTCTAGTATCAATGAATCAATTCATTGATACAGTATTATTCTTAATTGTATTTATGTTATTCTTTATTTTTCCATTCACAGTAAAAGCTGCATTTTCACTAGCGATCACAAGTGCAAGTCCTACTGACATTCTAGATAAAGAGCAAATAGTTGAAGTGACTTTACAAATTGAAGATTTACCGTCTGGTGATTCATATTTTAGGGCAGGGTGGAAATCTGGATCAAGTTATGTAGGTTATGTTCAAAATAATGGTGGTAATTGGGTAGAATTGCGCGCTCTAAGTGGTGAATGTAGTGATTATTTTAAAATTAGTGAAGCAACCACATCTGCAATTTTAAAAATTAAAATTGGAGAGGAAAACGATATTTCCACTGGTACGATACCAATCAAGGCTCATAGGTTAACATCCTCATGTAGTAGTTCTTATGGAAGTAATGAATTTAATACAAATATTTTACTTCCAACTTCGACACCAGTACCAACAACTACTTCAACACCAATCGTAACCGCAATAAGTACGGCTACTGCGACATCAACTCCGATTAAAACTGCGACGTCTACACCCACAAAAACCGCAACAGCAAAACCAACCACAACATCTACTCCAACTGAGTCGGGGCAAGCTGAGACCCCAGAATTTGTAGTCTCAGATATTAAAACATCAACACCAGAGGGTATTGTCGCTGGTGCGTCAACTTCCAAAAAATTTCCATTTCTATCTATTTTTTTTATAGTCGCTGGAATTATGTTTTTGGGATATGGAGGATATTTAATATATAATAATAAGCATGGTAAAACTAATGAAGTTTCTTAAATTCTGGTTACCTCCCATCCTTTGGGCTATTATTATCTTTAGACTTTCGTCAAATGTACTTCCTTCAGTTGGGCCAACTTATTTAAGTGATTTTGCATTTAAAAAATTTTCTCATGTTTTCTTTTACGCAGTATTGGGGATCTTGGTTTATCGTGCTTTATTATCAGAAAATATCGTTAGGACAAAGGCGCTTTACATCTCAATAATTGTTTGTTTAATTTATGGAATAGGTGATGAAATCCATCAATCATTTATCCCTGGCCGTGGACCACATATTAGAGATGTGGTTTTTGATACAATAGGTAGTTCACTAGGAGGAATATGGGCAAAAAAATACTTGTAACTGGAGGAGCGGGTTATATTGGTTCTTTCATGGTCCGTCAGCTGGCGGAGAAAAATTATGAAGTTGTCGTTTTAGACAATTTGTCATATGGTCACATAGAAGCAGTTAAAGATTTTCGTTTAGAAAAAATTGATTTAGTGACAGACACTCAGAAGTTAGATGATCTTTTTGAAAATGAAAAGTTTTCGGCAGTTGTCCATATGGCTTCTTTTATCCAAATGGGAGAATCTTTTGTTAACCCTGCAAAATACTATTTAAATAATGTTGTTGGTTTTTTGAATTTAATGGAGGCAATGAGAAAGGGAAATTGTAAAAAAATAGTCCTTTCCTCTTCGGCTGGAGTATATGGAAATCCTGAAAGACTTCCAATTGATGAAAACGACTCCAAAGATCCTCTAAACCCATATGGAGAAACAAAATATATAATGGAAAGAATCTTGGAAGATTATGATGGTGCATATGAAATAAAGTTTGTTTCTCTTCGTTATTTCAATGCAGCAGGGGCATCCTTGGACGGTTCAATTGGGGAAGCCCATTCTGAAGAAAGCCATTTAATTCCAAATATTATAACCAAAGCTATTAAGGGAGAAGAAATTGAAATATTTGGTAGTGATTATGATACACCTGACGGAACATGTATTAGAGATTATATTCATGTTTTGGATTTGGTTGAAGCTCACTCTTTGGCTTTGGAGTTTTTAGATAATGGAAAAAGTGAAGTTTTTAATTTAGGAATTGGCAAAGGTTATTCAAATAAAGAAATAATTGAAATGATTAAAAAAGTGACAGGTTTAGAATTAAAGATAAAATACGGACCAAAAAGAGTGGGGGATGCTAATTCGTTATATGCATCAAATGAAAAAATAAAAAAAGTATTAGGTTGGATTCCGAAATATAACTTAAAAGATATTGTTAAATCTTCGTTTATTTGGCATAATACTCATCCAAATGGCTATCATAACTAAATGGATTATATTATTGATAACAACAATGATTTTCCCAATTGTTTCGAAACCCAGCCCAACGCCTTTTGTATCAATACCTAGTCCGACAATTACATCTTTACCCACCCCTCTAAGTACACCGACCAATAAGCCAATAGAGACTTTTGAAAGCCAAGAGGATCCTGATATTGTTACTAATTATTACAAAGATTTATTTAATAAAAATGGTTCAAAAGTTAAATCTTTTATTACAACCAAAACAAATGGAAATGTTTTTAATAAACTAACAGGAACAATAGATGGTAGGATTTTAACAGTAGAAATTAAAAAAGACGCCGGTTCTACACGGACAGTAACTACTTTGTATTGGAAGTAGGCTTGACAAATCATTTCTGCTTGTGTAACATACAAAAACATTAAGACTGCCCCTTTAAAAGGGGCCTTTTTTGTTAAGAAGAGATGAATAAAATAAAAGAGATTATTATTAACTTAAGATTTAAAATTACCCCACTCCTGCGCTTATTAGTTCAAAGAATATTTGTCAAGAAAAATTTACCAATTGCAGTTTTTGCATTTATTGGAATTTTAGTAGTATCTGGAATAATCTTTGGTGTATATAAACTTATTACTAAAACTAACGATATAAATTCCTCACAAATTCAAGTAGCTCCAGCCAAAGCAGTTACAGTTATTGGTAAGGAATTTATATTTCCTCTTAAAAATGAAAAAGGAAATGAGGTTAGTAGAATTAAATATACAATTGAATCTGCGGAGTTAAGAAGTGAAATAGTTGTGAAGGGACAAAAAGCAAGATCAGTTAAAGGAAGAATTTTCTTTATATTAAATTTAAAAGTTGTTAACGATTTTAAACAAAAAATAGAGATTCAGACGACTGATTATATCAGACTATCTGTCAATGGTAATAAAGATGTTTGGTTAGCTCCTGATATTCACAGTGATCCAGCTGGAATTCAAGCTATTTCCACCAAATATATAAAAGTAGGTTTTGCTATCAATGAATCTGACAAAGATTTAATTTTAAGAGTTGGAGAAATAAATGGAGAAAAAGAGGAATTTCCTGTGAAATTTTAAAAATATATGAATGACTATTCAACTCAAAATGTTTCCCCCTTTCTTTTGGAAGAACTTAAACGTGCGTTAGAAAGTGTTCCTGATTATGGAAGTGTGGAAATATATGTTGAAAATGGACTTGTTAGTCAAATTACTACAAGAAAAATTAAAAAAACGATTAGAAATAAAAATGGACAAAGCTAGGTCTTGACAAGTGTGAAAGTAATGTATATATATAATTTATAGAATAGTAAGCTGACCGCAAACGGAGGCTTTTTTTTCTCAGGAGTCTGGGGAGAAGAAGCCTCTGTTTTCGTTTTAAATGAAAATAGGGATGAAGTGCCTCTTAAACCCTGATTTAATCGGGGGGGGGAAAATAGATTGGGGGTGAATATATATAATGAACAAATATAAAAAAGTCGTAGCCTCTGCACTAGCTGCTGGATCCCTTTTAATTAATGGATTTATGCCAGTTCTTGCTCAAACAACAATTATACTTTCAGGTAATGGAACAGGTTCTGGTAATACAGCAACTGTTGCTGTTACTCAAAGTACCTTTGTTACTCAAAGCAATAATGCAGATGTTACAAATGTAGTAAATGCTGATGCTGACACAGGAGGAAATAAAGCTAGTGATAATACAGGTGGAGATGTTTCCATTAAAACTGGAGACTCTGATGTAACCGTTGATATAAAGAATACTTTAAATCAAAATTCAGCTAGTGTTGACTGCTGTGGCGCAACAGGAGCAGATGTACTTATTTCAGGTAATGGATCTGATAGTGATAATACTATTGATCTGTCATTGGGAGAAGAAGACGGTATAACAGTAACTCAATCAAATAATGCCAAAGTTAATAACAATGTCGATGTTGATTCAGAAACTGGTGATAATAAAGCAAAAGATAACACAGGTGGAGATGTAACAATTGAAACTGGAGACGCAAGTGTTGATGTTTCATTATCAACCACAGCTAACGCAAATTCCGCCCAAATTGGTGGAGGAACGGGAGGTGCTGGTTTATTGTCAGCCCGAATATTAGGAAATGGTACAGGTAGCGATAATGATATTGACTTAGATTTTGGTGGATCACTTTGGATAAAACAGGATAATTATGCTGCTGTTAATAACAGAGTTGATGCCGATGCCGAAACTGGCGAAAACAAAGCCAACGATAACACAGGTGGGGAAGTTTCAATTGAAACAGGAGACGCCGATGTTACTGTGGGTGTTGATAATAGTGTCAACTTCAATTGGGCAGACGCAGATTGTGGATGCTTATTAGAAGATGTACTAGTTAAAATCGCTGATAATGGTAGCGATACCCAAAATGATATAACTGCAGGACTTGGACAAGGCCTTACGGTTTTCCAAGGTAATGTAGCAGGTAGTGGATTGGAAAATTTTATCGATGCTGATGCAGACACTGGAGATAATAAAGCTAAGGATAACACAGGAGATCCTGGTAGTGATCCTTCAGTTGAAACAGGTGATGCAACAACAGAGGTAATGCTAGAGAATTCTGGCAATTCCAATGTTTATGGCGGAACCCCAGACTGGGATTTTCCAGAATTGGGTTTCGATTTCAATTTTTCGTTCGATTTGAGCGATTTATTGGGATGGATGGGGCTATAATGCCAATCTTAGGAAGCTAGAGCGACTTACTTACACTTCGGTAAGCGCTCTAGAAGCCAAGAAGAAATTAAAATATGAAAAAAATATTAATATTAATTTTTACAATAGCAATAGTATTAGGAAATACTGTATCTATTTTTGCGCAAGCTTTGCCTCCTACTCCACCTCCTGCACCAACTGCACCATCAGCTCCTACTCCACCTCCTGCACCAACTATGCCACCTATTCCAACAATGATACCAACATTGGCACCAACGCCTCCACCCGTTGTGTCAACACCAACATATTCGCCAATATCTACACCTACTTCAGAATCTTTTATAACTGAATCAACTGTTTCAGGAGGTCAGGACTCAGATGCTGGAATGGGATCAAGTTCTATTGACACAGGAGATGCAACTACAGATGGAACATTAATAGTTGATGTAAATTCTAATCTTTCTGTAGTTTTGGGAGATTCTGGGTCGCAATCAGGGGGAAGTGCTGGAATTATCAATTCAGGAAATGGAGAGAGTTCAGAAAATTCTGGATCAGCCGTTATTATAAATAATAATAATACAGGACAAACTAATTCAGCAAATATTGTTAACGGACTATATCAAAGTGCTATCACGGGAGATAATTCAGCCAGTAAAAATACTGGCGGAGATTCAATAATTACTACAGGAGACGCAAATGTAACGGGTACTATTATCACTTCAGTAAATACAAATGTGGCAGGAGTTGCAGTTTCAGAATTTAATGTATTGGAAGACACAACAGGAGATATTATTCTTGATTTTGGAAATACTTGTATTACAAACTGCGGATCTCTGGCTGACGCTGTAATTAAAAATACAGGTAATGGTACAGATTCAATAAATACAAGCAGTTTGGATGTTACAAATAATAATTTAACAGATCAACTAAATGATGCAATTATAGTCAATAATATGGACCTTTTTGCAGATTCAGGAAATAATGATACAAACAAAAATACAGGTGGAGATTCAATAATTACAACAGGGGATGCTAATGTCGTTGCAAATTTACTAACATTTGCTAATAACAACTTAGCAGGAAATGTTGTCTATGCAGTTGTTAATATTTTCGGAAACTTAATTGGAGATATAATTTTTCCTGAAGGGTCTTTTGCTTCCTGCTGTGGGGTTTTTGATACAGCTCTTGCTAATATCAATAATGGTACAGGTTCTACGAACACAACTTCTTATTCGAATGAGATAACAGATTCGGCTACTCAAATCAATAATTTGGAAATTGAGAACAATTTAATATTTGATGCAAATTCTGGAGGCAATGAAACTAAAGGAAATACAGGAGGCAATTCATCAATAGTTACTGGAGATACTAATATTGACGCTAGGCTTATTAATATTGCGAATAATAACCTTGCTGGTGGAAATTATTGGCTTGTTATAGTAAATGAGGCAGGCAAATGGATAGGAAAGATTCTAGGGACCTCAGATGGCGCAAGTTTTGGAGGAAGTGATGACTTTGAGTTTTTGGTTGATGAAAATGGCGGAGTAACTGTAGCTAATGCTGGAAATGGTACAGATTCAACAAATACTGCCGTCTACAATGAAACTAATAACAATGAATTAACACAAGTTAATAATGCAAAAATAGTAAATAATGTAAATCTTGAAGCTAACTCAGGGGGAAACTCAGCATCAAAAAATACTAATGGAAACTCCTCTATTGTTACTGGGGATGCAAGCATTATTGCCAATATTGTTAATTTTGTAAATAATAATATTACAGGCGGAGGAAAACTTTTTGTTGCTGTAGTTAATGTATTTGGAAGCTGGGTTGGAGATTTTGTAGGACCAGGATTTGAGCAAGAAGAACTGGCAACTAGCCCCGATTCAATCGGGATTGGAGGTGCTGATGTAAATTCACAAGAATCTGATGATAATAATGGTGGTAGCAATAGTAATCAACAAACAACTACTGTATTTCAAGCAAGTTCACCGCAGATTGCAAGCATTGTAATTCCTACAGTATTTAGAAATTCTAGTGCAAGAGTTTTGGGTAATAAAATTAGTCTTAATTTACCAGAAACTTTAGGATCAGCAATAGATGTAGCTCAAAAGAAGGTGGTTAATATCAACTTTGCTTGGCTTCTTGCAATCTTGTTTCCAATAGGAATATTCTCCATGATTTTTAGAAGAAGGTTAGCAATAAAAAGAATATTAGCATCGTTTCTTGTGTTAATGCTACTAGTATCAAGTGTAAGACCTTTTCTTTCCTTAGCACTTGCCGAGGAAATAGTTATTTTAGGCAATGGATCAGGTTCAGATAATACTGCCGTAGTCTCAATTTCAAATACGACAACAGTAACTCAAACAAATACCGCAAGTGTCGAAAATGTTGTTACACCCTCAGTCGATACTGGAAATAATACAGTAAATGGTAATACTGGATCAGATGTATCAGTGGTAACGGGTGATATAGATACAAATGTTGTATTAAATAATTCTCTTAATAATTCAATAGTAGAAAACTCCTGTTGTGATGCCAACGATTCATCGGTTTTAATCACAGCAAACGGAAAGGATTCACAAAACTTAGTTACAATGGATGTTAATAATAATGTTATCAACATTACGCAGTCTGCCGATATTGGAAATAAAGTAGAGGGAAGTGCTAATACAGGAAATAATACAGCCAATAATACGAGTGGGAACGTAATAATTGATACGGGGGATATTAAAGTTATGGGGGGTATTAACAATAGTCCAATTAATACTTATTTTATAAAATCAGCAATTAATAATGGTGGATTTCTGGCATCAATTTCAGCAAACGGAACGGATTCTGTTAATAAAATAGAAGCTAATTTAGGTGGATCAAACCAAATTGATGCAAAAAATTATTATTTAGCTTACAATTTTGTTGACTGGGATTTAAATACTGGTGGAAATATCGCTAATGGTAATACTGGAGGAAATGTCTTTATCAAAACTGGTAACTTTTTTTTCGATTTTTTAATTTCAAATGCTGGAAATATAGGATATGTTGATGTTGGCTGTTGCGGTATAGATAATCCAAATGACTCAGATGATCCTAGCGATCCAGACGATCCTGATATTCCAACTGTTGTCGGAGGTAGTAACCCTGTTTCTACAACATCAAGTAGTTCTGGATCTTCCAATGGTAGTTCCTCATCAGCAGGACCTGCGATATTAGGTCTTTCTGCGACTTCATCAGAATGAAAAATAGATTAGTCATACTATTAATAGGGTTTGCTTTGGGGTTTTTTCTTACAAGGATTGAGGCACCTGCAAATGGTTATACGATCGAAAAGTCATTTTCCAACTCATTTCCAACAAGAATTATAATACCATCTGTATCAATTGATACATCAGTCAAGAAAGCACTGATTATAAATGGTTATTGGCAAGTATTTTCAGATTCTGCAGCATGGGGAGATCAATCAGGAATTCCAGGGCGGATTGGTAATCAAGTAATTTTTGCCCACAAAAGAAGTGGTTTATTTTTACCTCTGACAGATATTCAAATAGGCGCAAAGGTTTATGTTTTAACTAATGAAAAGTCGTATGCCTACGAAGTCAAAGAAATTAAAGATGTTAAACCATTTCAAATTGAAGTTGTGGCCCCTACAAGCGATGAGACACTGACTCTTTACACTTGTACTGGCTTTGGTGATATTGAAAGATTGATTGTTGTAGCCAAAAAAATATAAATCACTGTGTGATTAAAACTATACGCGAGGACCCCTTGGTTAAATCAAGGGGTTCCTCATTTTAATTAAGAGTATTTAGGCCACCAGTGACTGTCAGATCGCTTGTTGAAGTTGATACTCCAGTGCTAACTGTAGTTCCGGCACCCGTATTTCCATTGGCAGTATTCTTGCCTGTCTTTGCTTTGGCTTTAACTAAAGCGCTTACTCTAGTTCGTGCTCTTTGGCGAACAGTAGTGTCTTTAGTGTTAGCTACAACTATATTATTTGTTGAATTGACACCATTTCCAGATATCTCTGTTGTAGGTGGCACTGCAAGAGGAGTACAACAACAAGGATCTGTTGCTGAATTATTACCTCCTGTAACTGTCATTGTTGATGCTGCGTTGGCATCACCAGTTGTTATACCAACTGTTCCACCTGTATTTCCATTGGCAGTATTTCCACCAGTACTAGCAGAAGCTCCTATTAGTGCATCTACATTAGTATTGGCCTTTTGAGAAACTGTGCATGAGCTTGAATTTGTTACAACTATTGTATTATCCGAACCCACGCCATTGTCAATAATCTCCAAATTAGCCCCAAATACCATTGGGACAAAGGACATCATAGCAACAGTAGCAGAAACAACACCTGTAGCTAATTTTTTTGCAAATTTGTTCATATTTTAATCACCCCCTTTCTTTACTTAAAATCAATAAGTTAGAAGTCAAAAAATAGGGATTTAATCTACTGAAGTAATTGTGATTAAAAGTTAAATTCATAATTGCCTCCGATTGCGGTCAGCAAAAACAATATCAATCAGTCTATCAAATGAGGTAGCTTCTCTGTCAACTGCATCTTTATATATGTTAATATAAATTAATGGAGAAATTGATTCATTTATTTATACCAAGGCAGAGTAATAATCACAAAGCTAAAATATTGCATTCCTCTAGTTTAATTGTTATTGCGTCGTTTTTTGTTGTATTTCAGGCTTTAATTAATTTTTTACCAAGATTTGGACCAAACATATTAGGCTATGCTTCTCAAATCTCACCTGATGAGGTAACTAGACTCACAAATCAAAAAAGGGCCGAGGCAGGTCTGTCAGCCTTAACTTACAATCAAACACTTGCTGGGGCTGCATATACCAAAGGAAGAGACATGATTGACAGAGATTATTGGGCCCATACAGCACCTGATGGAACTCAGCCATGGAAATTTTTCACAGATTTTGGTTATAGATATAAATATGCTGGAGAAAATTTGGCACGTGACTTTAGTAGTGCTCAGGCAACAGTTGATGCTTGGATGAACTCACCAACACATAGAGATAATATTTTAAATTCTAAGTACAAGGAGATTGGAATTGGCGTGACTGAGGGTGATCTTGCAGGTATTGACACGACTATTGTTGTGCAATTTTTTGGAGCAACTTATCAAGACAAAGTATCGGAGCCTGTGGCTCAGGTACAACAAGTAAAAACTCCAGTTCCAACTTTGGCACCAACTATTGTTCCTGTAACTACAAATCTACCACAAGTTCAGGCTGAGATAACATCACCTCAACCAAATCAACAAGTTTTGATTTCTCCATTTAATACAACTCGTTTTGCTTCAATTGCCGTTGTATTACTTCTTTTATTTGTGTTTGTACTTGATGCATTTTTGGTTTCAAGAAGAAGAATTATTAGGGTTGCGGGAAGAACATTTGCACATGTAGCGTTTTTGGGGATGATTTTAACTGTTATATTAATATTAAGATCAGGAAAAATACTTTAATGAAACATTTACCACATTACGTGTCACTAATTGCCATATTTTTAGCAGGACTTGTTGGTTTTTATGTTTTTTCATATGATAAATATTTTCGAGTTGGGATAGCTGTAGCACTTTCGGCATCTTATGTAACTTGGGGAGTTATTCACCACGCATCACATAAAGATATTTGCTGGACTGTTATATTTGAATACATTGCAGTTTCAATTTTAGGACTAATAATGGTCTTGACCTTGATTTTTAGGGCTTAAACTCTGTATAATCTTTTCACACTATGAAAAAAGTAACTAAGGCCGTAATACCTGCAGCAGGCTTCGGAACTAGATTTCTTCCTCAGACCAAAGCAATGCCCAAAGAGATGCTTCCAATTGTTGATAAACCCGTTATTCAGTATGTGGTAGAGGAACTTGTTGAAGCTGGGATCAAGGATATTTTTATAGTTACAGGATATCACAAAAGAACTATTGAAGATCATTTTGATGCTCCAAACTTAGATCTAATTGAAAACCTTCGGATGGCTGGCGAGAAGAAGAAACATCTATTAGAAGAAGTGGAAAAGATTTCAAACTTGGCTAATTTTGTCTATGTCAGACAAAAGGGGCCATACGGAAATGGCACACCACTACTTAATGTTAGGCATTTAATAGGAAATGAACCATTTATTTACACTTGGAGTGATGATTTTATTGTTGCTGAGCCTTCCAGATTTAGACAATTAATAACTACATATGAAAAGTATGGTTGCACTTGTTTGGGCAGTATCAGGGCTAAAAAAGATTCTGACTATGATCATTATGGCTTTGCTGGTGGTAAACATCTAACCCCAAGCATAATCGATGTCGAAACGATAATCGAAAAACCTGGTAAAGAGAATTCTCCGTCGGACCTTGCAAATGTTTCTGGATTTTTATTTACACCTGACATCTTTGAATATTTGGACAGAGCATTAGAATCTTTGGAAGATGAAAACGAGCTTTATTATAATAATGCTTTAAATTTAATGCTTGCGGATAAGAAAAGAATATTGGCAGTCGAAATTAAAGGTGGTAAATATTATGATACAGGCAACAAACTTGAATATTTAAAAACTGTTGTTGAATTTGCTCTGAAACATAAAGACCTAAACGGTGAGTTTAAAAAATATTTGGCTTCTTTAGATTTAAAATGAAGTTACTTGTAACGGGTGGAGCTGGGTTCATTGGGGCAAACTTTGTTCACTACTGGGTTAAAAAATATCCAAAAGACAAGATAACAGTAGTTGACGCTTTAACCTATACAGGTAATCTTGAAAATTTAGCTCTTGTAAAAAAAGAAGTTGAATTTGTTGAGGCTGATATTAATGACAGACCAAAAATTAGTCAGGCATTAAAAAGAGTTGATGCAGTTATTCATTTTGCTGCTGAAAGTCATGTAGATCGCGCAATTTTTGATCCTTCAACTTATTGGCAAACAAATGTTCATGGAACATTGACTTTACTTGAAGAAGCACAAAAAGCAGGCGTACCCAGATTCCATCATATTTCAACGGATGAAGTTTACGGTGAACTTCCTTTAGATTCTGATGCTAAATTTACTGAAAAAACTCCATATTCTCCGAGACCTGATAATTTATACGCCCTATCAAAGGCAGAGGCAGACAAAATAGTTTTGGATTTCTACCAAAAAACAAAAATGTATATTACTATTTCAAATTGTTCAAATAACTATGGACCATATCAGTTTCCAGAAAAATATATTCCCATAATAGTTACTAACTTAATTGATAAAATCAAAGTTCCGCTTCATGGTGATGGTAGAAATGTTAGAGACTGGATTCACACAAGAGATCATTCTTCAGCAATTGACCTAATTTTAAATAAAGGTAAGTCAGGAGAAACTTATCTTGTTGGATCAAATAACGATAGAAGCAATAGTTACATTGCTAAAAAAGTAGTTAATCTTTTTGGAGCCAACGAAACTGTAATTAGGCATGTTTCAGATAGGCACAGTAATGATAGAAGATATGCCATAAATGCTACAAAAATAATGGAAGAATTAGGTTGGAAACCTGAAATTACCAGAGATAAATTTAATGAAGGATTAAAAGAAACAATTGCTTGGTATAAAGAAAATCAAGGCTGGTGGCGACCACTTCTTAAAAGAAAAGCTATGATTATGGATTCTTCAAAGTCAATTTCAGCCTATATATCACTTGATAGAGAATCGGGTAAAACCAAGTTTGTTTTTGGGAAAATCGAGAAGCAGGTAGAGAAAAAAGAAACAGTCTTTGATGCAGATAAACACTTCGTGGAACAAAATCTGGTTAGGTATGAAATTGTAATGAAAAATTTAAATAGTAAAAAATGGTACAAAGCAAGTTCTGATGAAGTTAAAAATGAAATTAAGACATTAGGAATAAACCCTTCCACCTTTGGTTATGTAGAGGACCTCGCTGGTAGGGAAGATCATATTAATGGAGATTTAATTTTAAAATTGGAAAAAATTGAACATGCAGATTCTAAATATGGAATATATGGTATTGGATCTTGGTTTGAAGTAGAAAACAAGAAAAAAGAAAAGAGAATGGAAGGATATTACTCTTGGGGTTGGGGACCAAAGTCTGGAGCAAAGCTTCTAGTTTTGGTCAAAAGAAATGGGGAAATTACTCATCTTGCAACACAAAGAGAACAAAAATTTCCAACAGGATCTGTTGAATATACATTAGCAGGAGGTTTCCCTAAGTTAAATGAATCAGTCTTGGACTTTATAATTAGATCAATTCAAAAAGATTTGAACTTAAGTGTAACTAAAAATGACGTAGGTTTAGACCAAATAATTTCCCTAGGAAGATTAAATCCCGATTCAGGTATGACAAATAATAAACCAAATCTTTATGCAGTTATTGTTAATCTTTCAGATGAACTCTATAAAGACGTTAAAAAAGGAGATAAATTTGAAGAAGATGAGGGAATTGTACTCTGGCCAATTGATAAACTGGCAGACCTTATTAATAAATGTGATGATGCCTACTTCCTCTCCGCCCTCACTCGCCTCAACCTCACCAAAAACATCCTGTAGTTACTTGACTTCTTCTTCTTCTTCTTCTTCTTATAAAATACGTTTTATGGCAGTAGATAATGAATTAAATGAACTACAGAAACAAGCAATTGCGAAAGTAACTGAAAGTATTTCTGAAGACGGGATGGTTGTACTTGATACAGGTAACAATTGGTTCTTGCGTGTTGATCCCTTACATCCTGAGAAATCTGAGTGGTATACGACTGTAGTACAAGGTGATCCTAATGCGGCAAAAAAGATTCATAGTGCCTATATGCATCAAGGACCACCTTACAAACAGCTTGTTTTTGTAGAAAATGATTTAGATTCTGAAACCAAAACAGTTGGTGGTATTCAACCTCTGATTTGTGTGGATGCAGAAGGTAAATCTTTTGTCGCTGTTCAGTATAAACAACGACACAATGGGGTTGTTGCAGAGGCTTTTAGAAAAGCTTGGAGTAGGCCTGAAGAGCAAACACAAATTCTGGCCGAAGGAGGCGAAGTAACAAATTATAAAGATATTGATTTAGGAAGAGGTCTGGCAAATGATGCTAGGTTGGTGGGTCCAGATGATAAATTGGCACAAATAGTATATGAATTGACAGTTGTAAAAGGTGGAACAAGACTTCCGGAAATTGATAAAGGTAATTGGATGCCTGTTGAAGAATTCCTAATGACAACACGAGAACATATGGGTAAAGGGGTAGTTGCTATTGCAGGGCTGAGAAGTCTTTTCCCCGTGAGTATAGAAAATATGAACGAGCAAGCAGTAAGACTTCCAGCTTTAATTAAAGAGTGGTCAGAGTAAATAGATTTTTTAATTTATTAATTAGAAAATCACTGCACGGGAAGGACAAACCATCAAATAAGTACTTTTCTGATATTAGACTTTACCTTTAGTCCTACCTAAACAGCAACTATACTTATAAAAAAGTACTAGGGAACAAAAATATCTTCAAAATTATGTTATTATTAATTTGATGGAGTTAACTGCTGATCAATACAAAACAGTTTCTGAAATTTTAGGTAATATTTCCGTCGCCTGGTTTACTGCTGGAATTGTATCTCCATTTTTCTTCGAAAATACAGATTTAACCAACCTTGTGCTATACTTAATTTTAGGTATTTCAATGTTTATATTTTTTGGAATATATTCAATATATTACGCGGGAAAAATTAGAAAGCGATTGATATGAATTTTGCAAATACATACTTATTAGCTGTTGTGATTAGTTCTGTAGTGCTTATTTTAACTGTCTCATTTATTGGTAGAAGAAACTATAAATAATATGCCAAATGAAGCTGATCCAAGATTAATGTTATTGGCAGTAGTTTCAGTTCTGGTTACCTTTTTTGTTTTATATAAAACAATTAAATTCAAAAAATAAAAAACACTGCACGGCAAGAACAAATCTTCAAATGAACCCCCCTTGACAACTCCCATTTTTTGGCAAAATGTTGGGAGTGGTAATCCTGTAATTTCAACTTTGAAAATTGAAATTCGAGGGTCATAAGTATACTATTTTAGAAACTCAAGAATTTTTGATAGATATTGAGGAATTTGAATAATGGCAATTTTTATGGAATTAAAAACTAACTCATCATCAATTTTATCATAATTATGTGCTAGGGCATTTCTTAATCCCGCTGATTTTGCAATTTCTTCTGCAAATTCTTCGGTTATTATTTTATTCTTTGCAATATTGATAAACGAATTGTAATAATCTGTTGGAATACTTTCATATTCTTCTTTTAAAATGTGATAATTTATATCAATTACTTGACCTGTTATTATCTCAAGAAGTCTCTCAATAATAAGTTTAATTTCAGGATCATTTAAGTATTCATCTAAAGTTAAATCCTTATATTTTTTTAGTATGGCAAGATCTTCACTAACTAATTTTATTTTCCTGTTTATTAATTGGATATCAATTCTTGGCATAACTATTTATTCTTTCTTTTACAAACTCAGCCTCCATTTTTAAATATGGTAAATAATCCGAATACAGATTAAAAGCTTTATGAGATAAATTATTATAACTATCAAGGCTTCCTGCAAGTAGTTTACTTTTACTCGTAATAGCAAACAATAATAGTGGGTTAGCGTGAGTTATGTCTACTAAATCTATCTTGTCTTTTTTAATTAACTTTGTTAGATCGACCAATAATTCTAAATAATTTATTTTAATTTTGGTTTTTTCTCTCACGAAAGCAATATCTGTATCACTCTCAGGGTGTATTTTCCCTGTAATTTGTGATCCATGCATTAAAATTAAGGATAATTTATATTTTTTTCTGATTGCTTCAAAATTCATATCATTAGTATAGCATTATGCTAAAATATTTTCATGGTTACAAAGAAAATTTATTGTTATGTTGACGAAACTGGCCAGGATACAAAAGGAAAATTGTTTATTGTTAGTATAGTTGTAGTTGGAAAAGATAAAGACTTATTTCAAAAAGCAGTTGAAGAGGTTGAAATAGAATCAGGTAAAAGAAGATCAAAATGGGGAAAAACAAATTATTCTTCAAGAATTAGCTATCTAAAAAAGTTAATCTTAATTAAAACATGTAAATATTTGATATGTTTTTCAAAGTATAAAACTATGGATTTTGATCTAGCAACTATTCAAACTATTTCTAAAACAATTCATTATAAAACTAATAAACAAGATTATAAAAGTTTAATTTATATTGATGGTTTGGCTAAGAATAAACGACATTTTTATGCTAAAGAACTAAGAAATCTTGGTGTTCGTACTCAAAAAATAAAAGGAGTAATTAAGGATGAGAATAATTCTATGATTAGGCTTGCCGATTCAGTCTGTGGGTGGATAAGAGACGTAATTGAGCAAAATAAAAATGATGACTTGTCACGAATCTTTAGAAAAGCAATAAAATCTAAGATTTTGATAGAAGTTTGAGAAAAAACACCATCCCCTTGCGGGGATGGAAGACTCTAGATAGTTTTTAGGCTAACAGCTTGCCTATACGGTCAGTTTTCGAGTCGGTTTGAATTTATTATACACTAAAAAGTCAAATGGAACAACGAATTAAAGGTTTAAAGCTAAACAAAAGACTGATGTTTGGGACGAGGTTTTTTATAGAACTAAAAACTCTAAATGCAGTAATTCAACTTTTTTATCTCTCAAGAGGGCTTGATCTTGGTCAAATAATTTATTTAAGTCTTGTTTGGACTGTAACTTCTTTTCTTTGCGATGTTCCCTCAAGTTTTTTAGCTGATAAATTCGGTCGAAAAAAATTAATTATAGCCGGTATTTTTTTGACTTCACTTTCTACATTTTTACTATTTTTTGCTACAGGTTTTCCTTATTTTGTTTTAACTTATATTATTGGCGCAGCGGGCTACTCATTTTTTATGGGTGCAGATCATGCAATTTTGTATGATTCTTTAAAAGAAGTTGGCGATGAAAATGGAGCTAATAGGGTGGCAGGTAAATACTTTTCATCTGCGAGTTTACCCAAAGTTATTATGCCGTTTGTGGGTAGCTTTATTGCTAAAAGTTTATTGCCTTCACAATTTTTAATATTAATTGCAATTGATTTAGTTGGCACAATAATTTCCCTTATTGTTGCCAGTTTTATAACTGAACCAAAAATAAAAAAACGACAAAATCAAAAATCTAATTTATTAAGAGAAGGTTTAAAATTGATTCAATCCGATAAGATTTTATTAAAGTTTGCTTTAAACAAAATAATCATCTTTCAAGCAGCTTTTGTTTATTGGAGGGTTTACCAAGTACTTCTAAAAAATGTTAACATGCCAACTGTTTATTTAGGATTAGTTTATACATTTTTTCAAGGGATACTTTTTTTGATGTTTTGGAATACTGAAAAAGTACAAAATAAATTGGGTAAAATGAATTTTATTCTTTTGCCTCAACTTTTGGGTCTTTTTGCAATTATTGCCTCACTTCTAACTTCGAATTTAATTATTTTGTTTTCTGCATGCGTTTTACTATTAATTGTTGGAACTATCAGAGATCCGTTATTTTTAGCTCAAATGCAAGCTCGTATTCCATCATTCAATAGAGCTACAGCTACTTCTACTTTGAATACAATTAAAAACATAAGTGATATTCCATTACTTATAATTGTGGGCTATCTAGCGAATGTGAATATAAACTATGTTTTGATAGTTTCTGGTATACTCTTCTTAATTCCACTTTTGTTTTTGAGGATTAAAAGGGAGGAGTTGGTAGTATAAGTTTATGGAACAAAATGAAGCCCTCACATCACAAGCAGGAACAAGGATTACTTCATCTGAGATTTCAAGAAGAATGAATAGTAATGTACTTCAACAACAAGGGATTAGATTTCAAGATTTAACTGTTAACAAAATCTTATTGGTAGGTGTAGATGCAAAATATTCAAATAGATCTACTGACTTTAATGAAAGCCTTGGCTATTTGAGAATGGAGCATAATATTTATTGGAAAGATGATAATGAGAGCCTAACAGTTAAGGAGGTTAATACTCGGGATAAAAATGGAGATTTGAAAGCAGTAAGAGAAAAAATTGAGAATTTAACACCTTTAGATCCTATTGAAACGGAAATACACCATAGTATAGGTGATTACTCATTCGAGGATGAGACATCTTTCTTTGTGAGAATCGGCGACGGTGACAATAGAGTTATTTTGAGAATAGATTATCCAACATATATTAATTATTTAGGATCTATGACTATTTTTATGAATCCGAACGATCCAAATTTGGAAAAACATATAGCAGTGTTACAAAAATCAATTTCGATATTGGCTTCGGAAAAATTGTTACCAGAAGTTAACCCTGATAAGGTAAACTTGAAGTTTGAAGGTCTATTTGATGAACAATCAATTTTCAATCAAATTGAAAATTTAAAATTAAACAATGAAAAATATAAGTTATGTTTTGAAAAGGATTTAAGTGTAATTAAAAATCTAGAAGCTCGAGAGGGATATCACCGTGCTATTGTTTATTTTTTAGGTCATGATTGTGGATTATTGTTTTTACAAAATACTGATTATAATAATTCGTTTGCTGTCGGTTCACATGCAAGAGTTCTTGAGTCGTGGTTGAATGATCCAAACAGATCAGAATTACTTACGGCCACAGGTTTTGCTACGGATAGTATGGTTAATTACATGCATACATTTATTAAATTTGATGAAAAAGGTGAACCTGTTTGGTATGTAGATGGAGGTAATCCTGTTCCTGAATGGTTTACTCTCGGTGGTTTTACAGAACAAGAAATTGCACTTTATTTATCTGAAAATTTTGGTATAAAAAATGAATTTGGATTGGTACCAGAAAACATTTCTAAGCAATTGGCACTTAGTGGAGGTCTAGGAGAGAAGATTTTAACAGATGCTGAATTATTACGGTCTGAATACGGAAAGAATTATGCTGCAAGATATGTGAAATTAGCTGAGAAATTTAGAATTAAAGAAGTAGAACCTTTTTCGGCTGGATGGGATGAGTTTCAAGCTATGGAAGTCTTAATTAATCAAATTAGAAGTAGTAAAAGAAAATAGAAAATGTTAATATCATTTTAATATGATAAGTGAAGCTTGTCATATACTACACGTATGATGAGATTTGACCCGGAGAAAAATATAGTTAAAACAGGAATTGAGGGGGTTGTTTTGATTCAAAGACCAATTATGGGGGATGCAAGAGGATTTCTCCATGAACCGTATAACAAAGAGGAATTAAAAGCAGTAACAGGAATTGAATTTAATCCTGTCCAATGGACACATGCCTATATTAAACCAGGAGTTATTAAGGCAGTTCATAGTGAGAATTGGAATAAACTTGTTTATCCTGTAACCGGTATTTTATATGCTCCAATTGTAGATCTAAGGTCTGAAAGTAAAACTTTTGGTAAAGTAGAGTACATTACAATTGATAATACAAAAGAGGATTCAAAAAGACAGGCGTTATTTCTGCCTAGTGGAGGAATTGGTAACTCAATTTGTACACTTGGAACTGAAATGATGCATTATTTTTATTTGATTGATGAATATTGGGATGATACTAAGGCAAAGGGTGTTGCCTGGGATGATCCAGATTTAAATATCAAATGGCCAATTAAAGATCCAATTCTTTCTGAAAGAGACAAAACAAATCCAAAACTGCGTGATTTATTTCCAGAAAAGTTCTCATGAAAAAAATACTTGTTATTGGTGCAACAGGGCTTATTGGTTCTAGATTTGTAGAATTAGCAAATGGCAAATTTGAAATTATTCCTGTTGATGAAAATATTCTAGATATTACCAACAAAGAAGCAGTTGAGGAATATTTTTCTACAACGCAGTTGAATGCTGTTTTAAATTTTGCAGCTTTTACAAATGTTGATGCAGCTGAAAAGGAAAGGAATGATACTAAGGGTCTTTGTTATAAGTTAAATGTAATTGGGGTTGAAAATCTTGCATACGCTTCTAAGAAACATAATAAATTCTTGGTATATATTTCAACAGACTTTGTGTTCGAGGGGACTGTTCAAAATCCAGGCCCATATGATGAAAATGAAAAATTACCTGACAACATGGAAGGAATTAGTTGGTACGGCTGGACAAAGAAGGAAGCAGAAGTAAAAATAGAAAATGCTAGAGCAAAAAGCGCAATTGTTAGGGTTGCATATCCATTTACTTCTGGAAAATATGATTTGAAATTAGACTATGCCAAAAATTATTTGAAATTATACGATGATGGAAAACTATTTCCTATCTTTACAGATCAAACAATAACCCCACTTTATCTAGAAGATTTAGTTGCCCCACTTTCAAAGATTTTGGAAGAAGAATTACAAGGAGTTTTCCATATTGTTTCAAGTGATGTGGTAACTCCGTTTGATTTTGTAGAATATTTACTTTCTAAAGCAAGAAATGTAGAAGGTATTGTACAAAAGGGATCTATGGAAGAATTTTTAAAAACACCAGGTCGAACACCTAGGCCAAGGCTTGGTGGTTTAAAAACTGATATAACACAACAAAAATTGGGAATGAAATTCAGGACTTGGAAAGAAATGGTTGATTCTTTTGTCGAAAATCTTTAATCTTTCTGTGGTCTCCTGTTAATAAAATTTCTGGGACTTTCCATGCTTTTTTTAACAACGAAGGTTTGTAAATTGGTGGTCTTGTGTATTGGGGATACTCTGCATTCATTTCTGAGTGAGATTCTTCTAATAATGACTCTGGTTTAATGACATTAGGTATAAGTCTTGTTACAGTATCTACAATCACTATTGCAGGGATTTCACCACCCGTTAAGACATAATCGCCAATTGATATTACTTCATCCACCAAATTTTCATGAACTCTATGGTCTATTCCTTCATAATGTCCACAAATTAAAACAATTCTTTTAAGTTTTGAGTAGTCTTGTGCTTTTTGCTGAGTAAATTTTTCTCCCCCAGCATCAGTCATTACAATTTTTGTACCCTTTGTCTTTGGTTTTGCCTTGATCGATTTTAAAGCTTTATCTATAACATCAACTCTAATTATCATTCCTGCTCCTCCGCCATACGGTCTATCATCAACAGTTTTCCTCTCATCAATTCCAAATTGCCTAAGGTCAACAATGTTAAGTTTTAAAAACTTTTTGTCTTGCGCTCTCCACATGATTGATTCAGTCATTGGACCCACAAACATTTTTGGGAAAAGAGTTAATATATCAATTTGCATAACGATATTGTATCATTAATTCATGAGTAAAATAGTTATTGTTATGCCTGCCTATAACGAAGCTGAAAACATTGGCAAGATGATTGAAGCTTTGTTTAATGAAGAATTTCCAAAAATAAAAGATACCGAGATGCACTTACTTGTTGTAGATGATTATTCTCCAGATAAAACAGGTGATGTAGTTAAAACATATCAGCAAAAATACAAAAATCTACATTTGTTGCAAAAACAAAAAGAAGGGTTGGGCTGGGCGTATATAAGAGGCTTTCAATATGCAGTAAATACATTACAAGCAGATGCAGTTATGGAAATGGATGCAGATTTCCAACATCCTCCAAGATTCGTTAAACCAATGGTTGAAGCTTACTTATTAGGAGCGGACTATTGTATTGGTAGTCGCTATATAAAAGGTGGATCTGTCCCCAAAGAGTGGGCTTTTTTTAGAAAGGCGATTAGTTTTTTGGGGAATTTGTTTATAAGAATTGTCCTGACTAAATTTAAGATCCATGATTTAACAACAGGTTTTAGATTGACAAGAGAAAAGGGAGTTCTTGATCAAATTGATCTAGATCATTTAATGGAGCCGACTAGATTTGCTTATAAAGTTGATCTTTTGTACCAATCTATAAAACTTTCTAAAAAAACAGTTGAGGTGCCTTTGGAGTTTGCTTCCCGAACAATGGAGAAATCGAAATTTAACCCTAAAGAAATGGTTTCTACTTTTAAAGTTGCCGTAATTTTAGGAATTAAGGATAAACAAAAGTTAATTAAATTTGGAACTGTGGGTTTTGTTGGATATTTAATTAATGCATTCTTTTTGAATTTCTTTTCTAAATCAGGTTTTCCTGAATGGGCATCATGGGGATTATCTACTGAACTTGCAATTATTAACAATTTTACCTTGAACAATCTTTGGACATTTAAAACAGATGAAATTAAGGGAATTGGAAATATTGTAAAGAAGTTTTTACAATTTAACTTTACTTCGCTCGGTGCACTTTTGATTCAAACAGTATTGGGAACAATTGGAGTTTACTTTCTAGGTCCAGACAAGAGACAGCTTTTATTACCTTTCATCATTGTGTTTGTAGTACTTCCGTATAACTACTTAATGTATACGAAGGTGATTTGGAAGAAAAAATAGTTGATTCACCCCTTACTTCAATTGGTTTTTCATCATCTTGGCAACCTTGATGTTTTGATCTTGGGGGAAAGATTTTGGTATCACAGTGGGGACACACTTCACCAACAAGCGCATACCTCTGTTTTTTTAATCTCCAATGCCTTGGAATTTCCATATCAGCATATAGTTAGTCTGAAGAAAACTAAAAAACCCATGGAATCTATAAAAATGGTGTCCAGTTTGCAATGGGCATGACATTTTGAGAGATGAAGGCCAAAGAATAAAGATAGATTGGAATAATTATTACAAGTATTGCAATTTTAAACTCTTTCTTTAAAAGAGTATCTCTAAAAGCTATAAGTATGAATGGAACAATGGGGAGAGCGTATCTTAGTAAATCCCTGTGGGCTACAAATAAAAGTGAGGCAAAAAAAACTAATGTAAAGTAAAAATAAGTCTTCATTTTTTCTTGATATAGCTTGAAAAGCCCCAAAACTCCAATTGTATATATAAAAATTACTTCTTCTAACCAAAATGTTCCCACCCAAGGGGCAGAATAGTTAAATATTTGGAAAGGAGGGAAGAAAAGATGAATATTGTCTCCTGACTTAAAATAAGTAAAAAAATCTCCGTACCTTATACCATAAATTGAGAAAACTGCAAGTAAGCCTAAAGGAATAAGTAGTATCGGCAAATATTTTTGACTACGAAGTAGTAAGCTTTGCTTATTATCAATCCGTTTAAAACTACGTAAATGTGGAATCGTAATCTGTAAACAGTATGCAATAAACAAAAGAACTGCTGGAGATTTGGTCATGGTAGCAAAAAAACCAGCAATACTTGCATATAAATATTTCTTTTTACTAAAAAAGTAAGTTGAAGCAAGAATTAAAGCCACAAAAAGGGGTTCAGGTGATCCAACACTTCTGACAATTAACCATCTAGCAGGAAAGAATGAAAATATGGCAGTCAAAAAAAAGGCATTTTCTTTTGTAAGATATTTTTTTGCATGTTGGTAGAAAAAATATAATGCAAATATTGAAGATACTGAGGTTACAAAAAGCATTGAATATGGATATCCAAAGATGTGCGCAAAAAGTTTTATAAGTAGAGGAAATAATGGAAAATGTGCTGAATAGTATTCATTTGATAATGGAAACTGATAGTTTGATCCTAATTCTTCTGGATTGTAAAATGTTTTAGCAACTGCTAAGTATAATGGTCCATCAAAATTGGCAACTATTGTGGCCATGCCCTGCTGTGGTAGCGGTATAGTCCAAAATGTTTTAAAACGAAGTAGAAAAGGAGTCCAGATTAGTAAAACTGGGATCAAACTTAAAAGTATAATTGGGATCAAGCCTTTAATCTTAGCCATTAGTTTGATAATATCATAAATATGGTCATAGATTCTCTATCGGTTTTTTTTCCTACTTATAATGAAGAGGGAAATATCAAAAATACAGTTATTAAAGCCAAGAATGTGCTTTTAAAAAATGTTCATGACTGGGAAATACTTATTGTTAATGACGGTTCCACAGACAAAACAAAAGAAATTGCTGATAAATTAGGAACAGAAGATACAAGGATTAGAGTGATAAATCACGAACATAACAGAGGTTATGGGGCAAGTTTAAAGTCTGGTTTTTATAACAGTAAATATCCCTGGATTGCCTTTACTGATTCAGATGGGCAATTTGATTTCAGTGAAATAGTTAGTTTCTTTCAAAAACAAAAAGCAACTAACGCAGATTTGGTAATTGGCTACTACAAAAAAAGAAAGGTGAGTAAATTTAAAATAATAACATCAAGAATGTGGGAAATTTCTGTTATGATTCTTTTTGGCCTACATGTTTATGACATCGATTGCGGATTTAAACTTGTTAGAAAAGAGGTAATTGAAAAAATTCCAAAATTAGAAAGCGAAAGGGGGGCATTTATTTCTTCTGAATTATTAATCAAAGCCAAGAAAAAGGGATTTAAAATCGTTGAAATTCCTGTAACCCATTTACCGAGAATTGTTGGTCGCGGAACTGGTAGAAATATTAAAGTGATATTACAAAGTTTTGTTGATTTATTTAAGCTCTGGAGGAAATTAAAGTGAATTTTATTAAAAAAAACTGGATTTTAATTGCAATTTTATTAGTAGGCGCATTTCTTAGGCTTTATAAAATTGATTCGTACATGACCTTTTTAGGAGACGAGGGAAGGGACGTTATAATTGTTAGAAATTTACTAGTTAATGTTGATCCAATTTTAATTGGTCCAGGTACTTCAGTTGGAGGAATGTATTTAGGTCCACTTTATTATTACTTCATGGCACCCTTTTTATTATTAGCAAATTTTTCTCCAGTTGGTCCTGCTATTGGTGTTGCCTTACTTGGCGTTGCAACAATTTATCTAGTTTATAAAGCAGGACGTGATTGGTTTTCTGAAAAAACAGGATTGTTTACAGCGATATTGTACGCAATTTCACCTACAGTAATTACTTTTTCTCATTCATCTTGGAATCCAAACATTATGCCTTTTTTTGCACTTTTATCGGTGTATTCAATCTGGAAGGTTTGGAAATTAAAGCAATTTAAATGGCTTTTGATCTGTTCTGTCTCATATGCATTTGTGCTTCAGTCTCACTATTTAGGATTACTTCTTGGACCTATCTTGTTGATATATTGGTTTTTAGCAAAAGTTCCACTTAAATACAATCTAATTCCATTATTTGTATTTTTATTTCTAATGTCCCCGTTAGTAATTTTTGACTTTCGTCATGATTTTATGAATAGTAAGGCACTTTATAAGTTTATAACAGTTAGAGAGGAAACGGTATCAATCAAACCTTGGACAGTAATTCCTAGGCTTTTCCCTATTTTTGAACAAATCAATGAAAGTCTTTTAATTGCTAAGAATATAATTTTTGGTAAAATAATTACTTTGTTACTATCGTCTTTTCTTATTTTTTCTTTTTTTAAAAATAAAAAACTATTCACTAATCAATATTCACTAATCACTTTGTGGTTATTGGTAGGATTGGTTGGTTTTGGAATTTATAAACAGCCTGTTTATGATCACTATTTTGGTTTTTTATTTCCTGTACCGTTTTTATTTACTGGAGCTTTTTTGTCAAAAATATACGAAAGTAAATACAAAATATTTTCTGTTTTAATGTTGGGATATTTAGTTTCAATTAACTTAATTAATTCACCAATTAGGAACTATCCCAATAATCAGATGCAGAGAGCAAAAAATGTCTCAACTAAAGTTCTTGAGATTGCTCAAGGTAACCCGTTTAATTTGGCAGTTTTGGCTGAAAGAAATTATGAAGACGGTTATAGGTATTTTATGGAACTTAGTGGTGCACAAGTTATGCATGCGGACAGATGGGATCAAAAAACCATAGTTGATAATTTAATTGTTATTTGTGAGATGCCTCAAGAAAAATGTGATCCGACACATTCACCAAAAGCTGAAGTTGCCAACTTTGGTTGGAGTAAAATCGAGAATCAATGGACTGTCGACGGTGTTATAATATATAAATTGATACACACCCAATGAATTATCCTGAATCACAATTAATTTTAGAGGAAATTAAAAAGGCAAACAAAATACTTTTGAATTGCCATAGGGGCCCAGACTCAGATACTGTAGGAAGCGCTTTATCCATGGCGGAAATACTTAGAAATATGGGTAAAGAAATAGAAATAATCTGTCCCAGTAATATTCCAGAAGATTTGTTCTTTTTGGAAGGAAGTAAAGATATTAAAAAAGTTGATTTTAAAACTTTTGATTTTTCGGCATTTGATCTATTTATTGTCATGGATTCCTCAACTTATGGTATGGTGGCTAACTCAAAAGAGATTGATAAACCTAATACTAAAATTATTGTGATAGATCATCATCATACGAATGAAGGTTTTGGCAGTATTAATTTGATTGATAGTAAAATTACTTCAACATCAGAACTGCTTTATAAAATATTTTTTGATTGGAGTGTAACTTTAAATCAAAAGGTTGCAACTTGTTTATTGACGGGAATTATTGGGGATACTGGAGCATTCCAATATGGAGGAGTTGGCAAATCAACCTTGTTGATAGCGGGTGAGTTAATTGATTTAGGGGCGGATAAAGATGAAATTATTTACAATATTTACAGAAGTATTAATTTCAAGACAATAAAGTTTTGGGGCAAAGTTATTGAAATGATGCAAATTGATGAAAAAAGTCATTTTGTATGGTCAGCTATACCATTATCGATATATGAAGAATATGGTAAAGACTCTTCAGCCAAAGAAGATGGCGCTAATTTATTTTTCCCAGTAGTTAAAAACACTGATTTTGGCGTCATCATGGTCGAAACAGATAAAGACATTTTATCTATAAGTTTCAGATCAAGAAAAGATTTTGATGTTTCAAAAATAGCTGAAGAGGTTGGCGGAGGTGGACACAAGCCGGCAGCGGGAGCAAAAGTTGAAAATCGTTTTGATGAAGCTGTTGAGAAAGTTTTATCTGCTTGCAGAAAATATGCTAATAAAAAAGTATAAGCAAAGCTTGCTACTTCGTAGTAGAAATTTTTTTACCCCCTGGAATTTATTGATTTTAATAATTTTACTCCTTGCCTTTATCTTAAGAATTTATAAAATTGGAGAAACTCTTGATTTCCATTATGATCAAGGAAGAGACGCATTAGTTATTTGGGAATTATGGCATAGAGACAAATTATTTTTAATTGGACCAGTTACAGGACTTGAGGGAGTTTTTTTAGGTCCACTTTATTATTATTTAATTGCCCCCTTTTATTTAATTAGTGGTGGAAATCCTGTTATCCCATCTATTTTTTTATCTTTTTTAACTGTTTTATCTTTACTTATTTTATATTTAACTGGCGTTGAACTTGGCGGAAAAGTAACTGGATTTATAGCCTTAATAATTGGTTCATTTTCAAACTATATTATTTTTTCTAACAGATGGCTTAGTAATCCTACACCTATATATTTAACTTCAATATTAATTTTTTATGTTATGATTTTAATTTTAAAAAGACATAAATTTTACTATTGGTACTTCATTTACTTACTAGTTGGTATATCACTGCATTTTGAACTAGCTAGTGCGATCTTTTATTTGCCTATCCTTCTTTTTTTTACAATTTGGCAAAAACCTAAATTAAAAATATTTATACTTTCTGCATTTTTCTTGTTTTTGACTTTAATACCTCAAATTTTGTTTAATTTTAAACACGAAAATATTTTATTTAACAATATAATCAAAAACTTAGATCAAAATAATTTTGTTGAAATTAATTATTTGGCAAGATTAGAAAATATATGGAAAATAATCGTTGGGATATTTTGATACTATTTTTATTATTTTTAGGAATTCCATTAATTTGTTATACTTTCTATTCGGGTAACAATGGTAATTTGTATGGTTATTATTTGACCGGATTTTATTTACCCATAATTTTAGGGATTTCGTTAATTGTCGCGCGTTTTTGGAAACTTACAATTTTTTTAATTGTTATATTTTTATTTTTTAACTTAAAGCAAACTACTTATAAATTCAATAATCCAGATCAAATTAACTTTTCAAACCAGCTCAAAGCAGTTGAATGGATTAAAAATGATGGTGGAAATGAAAAGTTTAATATTGATGTTTATGTGCCACCAGTTATTCCTTATTCATATGAGTATTTATTTAAATGGATGGATATTAAACAAGATGAAAATAAAGTTTCTTTACTCTATACTTTATATGAAATTGATTCACCTCATCCTGAAAGACTTGTGGTCTGGCTTGAACGGCAAAAAAGAATAGGAAAAGTTATGGAAAAAGTACAGTTTGGTGGAATTACGGTAGAAAGAAGAGAAAGAATATTATATGAATAAATTATATTTAAGCATTGTTATACCCTCTTATAATGAAGAAAACAATATAAGAACGGGATCACTTTCTGGTATGGTTGATTATCTCAAAGAACAAGACTATTCATGGGAAATATTGGTTGTTGATGATGGATCAACGGACAAAACTGCTGAATTAGCTCTTAAATTTGCTGAAACTCACAAAAATATTAGAGTATTAAAAGAACCACATCGAGGTAAAGGTGGTACAGTTATTGCAGGAATGCTTAAAGCAATTGGTGAAATTGTTATTTTTGATGATATGGATCAAGCAACCCCCATAGATCAGTTAGAAAAGATATTACCTAAATTTAGAGA
This sequence comes from Candidatus Woesebacteria bacterium GW2011_GWB1_33_38, assembly GCA_000990005.1. Classification (GTDB taxonomy): domain Bacteria; phylum Patescibacteriota; class Microgenomatia; order UBA8517; family UBA8517; genus UBA12026. The sequence continues at coordinate 56,714 of LBPF01000001.1, forward strand.
AAAATATGATGTTGTTATCGGGTCACGTGCTGGTAGAGAGGGAGCACCATTAATTCGAAAAACTATGGCTTTGGGCCTTTCAATTTTGCGAAATATTGTTTTACAACTTCCTTATAAAGATACTCAATGTGGATTTAAAGCTTTTACTAAGCCAGCTTCTGAGAAGATTTTTAAAAAATTGCAAATATTTAACAACAATCAAGCGCAGGCAGGAGCTTCGGTATCGGCAGGATTTGATCTGGAAATATTATATGTAGCTAGAAAACTAAAATTAAAAATTACTGAGGTTCCAGTTGTTTGGCACCATAAAGAGGGAACAAAAGTAAATCCGATCAAGGATTCATGGGAGGGACTAAGAGATTTATTAAAAATTAGAATAAATGCCATAAAGGGAATTTATAGGTGAAAAAATATTTAAAATATTTTCTAGTTATATCATTATTAGTTTTTGGCTTGTTCTTGCGAATTTATAAACTTCAGGAAAGAACTTTATTTGACGCGGATCAAGAATGGCTGGCAACTCGTGCAGATAAAATTGTAAAAGGAGACTTTGCACTTTTGGGTCAAGTCACGTCAGTTGGTAATTTTTCTATAGGTCCAGGGTATATCTATCTTGTAAGTTTTACTTCATTACTGATGGATAATAATCCAATTTCAGGTGCAGTTTTAAGTGTTATTTTAGGTGTTATAACCTTATTTTTAATTTATTTATTTGCTGACAGATTTATTGACAATAAAACTTCAATTATTTTACTTCTTTTAACAGTAACCTCGTTTAACTTAATTACGTGGGACCAAACGCCTTGGGCGCCTTCCCTTTTTTTTATTGCTCAGATAATACTTCTAACAGGTGCATACCTTTCTCAAAAAAATCAAATAGGTTATTTAGTTATGTCGCTTGGTTTTATTTTAGGTTTTCAATCACATTTTGGGATAGTCTTAAGTCTATTTTCTATTTTAACTTATTTTATATTTGCAAATCCTGTTCGACCAAAGATGTTAACAATCGTTTACACAAGCCTAATTGTGATAATTGGATTGTCCTCAAATATAGTTTTTGACGTAGCGCATAACTTTAGTAACTTTAATAAACTTGCCGGGATTTTTAAAGGCGACAGCCTAGATTATTTTCTAGGATTTGGGAAAATTATTAATATTTTGTCCAATAATATTGTTCCAACTTTATATCCCAGGAATGTTAATATTCTTGACAATATAATTGTCAAAGGTATATTTGCTCTGATATTGGTCAATTGCATTAGTTTTTTAAGAGATAAAAATAAAAATAAACTTTCACTTCTTCTTTTAATTACTACTGCCTTTCCATCACTCTTTTTCTTTATTCAACAGGGAAAATTTTCAGAATATTATTTACTGATGACTGTACCATCTTTATTGTTTATGTTAGCCTTTTTCTTAAAAACATTATCGAAACAAAAGGCTATATTTATATTTGTTTTAATAGTAGCTACTTATTTAAATTTGAAAGCTTGGTATGGTTATAAAAAGAGTTGGAGCTTAAAATCAAAAACAGATATCGCTGAGTTTATTGTTGATAAGGTAGGTTATGAAAATTATGGAATTTCTCTAAGTACTAAACTTGGGGATGGTTTTGGATTTAAATATATTTTCGATTATTATGGAATTAAAGCCGATGTTCCTCCCAAAAAAGGAGAAACCAAAATATTTTCAATTATTATTCCAGATGGATTTGATGGAATGAAAGGATTAAAAACATTTGACGGCATCGGCCTCATCTGGCAAGGTTTTGACTAAAGTGTTATATTTAACAAAGTGAAAAATGCAATTTTGATAAATCTAATTAATGTTGGTGTATCACTGTACTAGTACAGTGATACAATTAATTTAAGAGCGTGGTTTCTGGATCAATGAATTGATTCATTGATACAAGGTGAATAATTTAATAACAAAAAATGAAATGATTTTACTTGAAGATATAAAACAAAAATTAAATAACAATGGAAAATATTGGATTGCTTTTGTTGGAGACTCCATAACATCCTGTGAATGGGTACATCCAAACTGGAGAGAAATAGTCGAGTATGTATTACAAGAAGAAATGACCAAATTCATGGGAGATTGGCAAAAATCTGAGTGGGGAATAAGGGGATTTAACCTTGCACTTGATGGTTCAACGACAAAAGACATATTGGACAGGGTTGATACTATTAAATTGATTAGTCCAGACCTAGTAATAGGTTTAATGGGTGGAAATGATCCTGTGTTGGGCATTGATGTACAAAGTAGCGTTGAAAATGTAATTAAGATTGTAAATAAATTAAACACACAGGTTGTATGGTGTAACTCAACCCCTGCGGGAGACGGTTCTAAAAAAAATAAAGAGTATGAACCTTATGCAAAAGCTTTTATGGATGTTCCTGGTCTACCTAACCTCCAAAAAATTGATATGTTTAGCATATACCAAAAGTTTTCGACAGAGAAGTTTTTCACTTTCATTTCTGAGGAAAATTCAGTTGAAGGTATTAAAGCAGGTGAGGTTGACCTACAACATCCAAATCAACTGGGAAATGCCTATATTGCCAAAGTTATTTTGAAAGAAGTTTTTAATATTGATTTTGACCCTGAGTTGTATATTAAAACAACATTATCTGGTGAAAAGTTTCCAAAATACTAATCTGTTGACTTAGGTATTGATTCGGTATACTGTTAATTAATGGTTAAGAAAATAAAAGAATTCAGATTTTGTTACCACGATTATAAAAAAGCTATACCAGTTGGAAAAATTGACCATATGTGCCCAAAATGCTTAAAAATTTTAGATCCTGGAGAATGGTTTTTGATGACGAATTTCGATGTAGTTGATGTTTCATCTGAAGAAACCAAGAGAGAATTGCGAAAGAAAGATAGAGAAACAAGTAGAAAAGTTATTAGTAAGTACAAATTTAGCCCAAAAAGTATTAAACTAATTAAATAATGAAAAAACAGAAAATCGTTGTTGTAACAGGGGCAAGTTATGGATTAGGTAAGTCTTTATCTGGCAGATTTCTTTTAAACGGCTATAAAGTGTATGGCATTTCACGAACTAATCCGAATATTAATGATAATAACTTTATTTGGGTTAACGTAGATTTATTAAAGTCAGAAAGTTTTGAATTAATCAAAAATTCAATTTCAGAATCAAAAATTGATATATTAATTAATAATGCAGGGGTTGTGTTTGCTGAAAAATCTTTAGACTTTACTGAAGAAACTTTTAATAAAACATTTGGTATTAATTTGATCGCTCCTATAAAATTAACATCATTATTAAAACAGAAGCTTCAAGGAGGGGTAGTAGTAAATATTTCGTCGACTTCGGATCGATTTGCAGAAGATGGTTTGGGGATGTATTGTTCTTCAAAAGTAGCCATTGATATTTATTTTGATTCTGTTGCTATAGAAAACAAAGATATCAAAGTATTAACAATTTTACCCGTTTATGTTGATACACCAATGCTAAAGGACATAGCAGCTAAATTAGGATTTACAACAGATGACGCGGTAGATCCATTAAAGGTTGCAGAGGCAATTGAAAAGATAATTACTGATCAGAAATTAGAATCTGGCTCAAGAATAATGATTTTGACTAACAAATCAATGAATGAAATAATAAATTCTGAAAGACTTTATTATTATAATATTGATACAAAAGAGTTTAAAAAAGTGAAATGATTTTGTTTTTATTGACACTTATGTAATAATGTAAGTATGAATAATAAAGCAAAGCCAGAAAAGATAAATAGCGTCTTTAAGTTAGGTGGCAGGAAAGTTTCTGTCAAAGATTTTAGTGGTTTTAATGAAAGGACTGTTAAAGATTTTGAAAAAGCGTTGAGAATATTATCCGTGAAAAAAGTTTTCCCTCAGCCAAACTTTATAATAAATGAGTGATACAAACGATTTAGGTTCAAAGAATCCAATACAAAATATTATTTTGGATACTTGTATACTTCAATATTTATCGAATAAGTACCTAAAAGGCGAATTGGGAAAGTATTTATTAAGTTTGGTAGGTAGAGGTTTTGGTTTAGCTATCTCTGACATTTCGATATCGGAATTGTTGCAGGATGCAACTTTGGAACAGGAAAAAATAAGTTCTTCAACACTAAGTTTATTTAACAGATATCCTTTGAACGAAGATATTCTAATTGCTGGTGCTCAGATTTCAACGCTTTATAAAATTGATAACACTAAAAATAATTCAATTTCGTTGCCAGACAAAATAATTGCTTCAGCTTCTGTATTAAGCGGGTCTTTAATTCTTACTGCTGATGTCAACGATTATCCTAGACTATTTTTTAGTGAAGCTGAGGAAAAATGGATTCTGTATAGAAAGAATAACAAAAACAATATTTTAGTTATCCAGTTATTGAGGCCGAATACAGAATATATAAAGCAAAAGTTTTCCGAGAGAATATAAAAATAAATGTATAAAACAAAAAAAATTATAAATGAATGGAAGTGGGCGGGGTTGGGACTATTTATAATACTCATAATTGGTTTTGGAATTAGGATTACAAACTTAACAATACTACCTATCTTTGTAGATGAGGCAATATATGTCAGATGGGCACAGGTAATGGCTAATGAACCAACACTACGGTTTTTGCCTTTATCTGATGGTAAACAGCCTCTTTTTATGTGGATTTTAATGTTTTTAATTAACAGGTTCTCGGACCCTTTATTTATAGGCCGTCTGATTTCAGTTTGTACTGGCATGGGTACTTTGCTTGGAGTTTTTACTTTAAGTTATTTACTTTTTAAATCCAAAAAGGTTTCCTTATTAGCCTCTTTCCTCTATGCACTTTCACCTTTTGCTGTTTTCTTTGACAGAATGGCGCTTGTCGATTCAATGCTTTCAATGTTTGGTATCTGGACTGCGATTTTTGGATTACTAACAGCCAAATACAAAAGGCTTGATCTTGCCATGGTAACTGGATTTTTGTTAGGATTTGCAGTACTTACAAAGTCCCCTGCAATTTTTATTGCACTTTTATTACCTTCTTTTTGGTTTTTGACAAATTGGAAAGGAATATGGCGATTGGGAGCAACTTATTTAATTGCGTTTGGAATTTACAATATCCAAAGACTTGGTCCAAATTTTGGGATGTTAACTTCAAGGACAGGAGATTATGTTTTGCCTTTAAGCCATATTTGGACAAACTTTTTTGACCCTTTAATTCCATACTTAAAAGATTTTGCAGTTTGGATTGTTACAATGGGACCTTTTATTTTAATTCCGTTATTTTTAATTGGAATTTATGTGGGTTTTAAAAAATACTTTAAAGAGACACTTGTCCTTTTTGCCTGGTTTTTATTCCCACTTTTTGTTCAAGCGGAGTTAGCTCGAGTTTTTACTGCAAGATATATATTTTTTATCTTGCCATATTTATTTATTTTATCTGGAATGGTTTTCTTATCAAAAGCTAAGTGGTTGCTGGTTACAAGTTATGGGTTAATAGGCCTTTTTGTTATTCAAAGTTCCATTTTCAATTTTTATTTACTGACAAATCCTGAAAAAGCAAACCTACCAAGGGGGGAAAGGTCTGGCTATTTGGAGGAGTGGACAGCTGGGCAAGGAATAGCGGAAATTGCCAATTTCCTGAAAATTCAAAACCTCCAAAATCCAAAAACTCAAATTGTGGTGGGGACAGAAGGATACTTTGGGACACTGCCTGATGGACTTCAAATATATGTTAATGATATTCCAAACATTGTAGTCATAGGAGTTGGGGTTATTGTTGATGGTACGCCCAAGAGTTTACGAGAAGCAGTTGATGCAGGCAATAAAACTTATTTAGTGGTTAATAAATCAAGATTTCATGCTAGTGCTGAGGAACAAGGTTTTAAGTTAATTAATAAGTTTACTAAAGGTTTAAGACTACCAGATTCAGATCAATACACTAAGTTTGGTCCTCAAGAAGAACTTTTGTTTTTTGAGGTGCTACAATCTAAATAATGGAAGACAAGGATTTATCAATTTCTGACGTAAAAGCAAGGTCGGTTAGAGGCGTTGTTGTCTTAACAGGTAGAACCGTAATTTTACAAGTTGTAACTTTAGTAGCTCAGCTTTTACTTTTTGCCTATTTGGGAGTTTCTGAATTTGGTGTTTTTGCAATTGTTTCGGCAGTTGTTAACTTTTTGACTTATTTTTCTGACATCGGTTTGGCGGCAGCCTTAATTCAAAAGAAAGAAACTCCATCTGATACTGATTTAAAAACTACATTTACTGTTCAACAGTGTCTTATTTTGTTTTTAGTTTTAATTTTATTTATTGTTTCCCCACTAATCACTAATCACTATTCACTGTCCACTGGTGGCCAGTGGTTAATGTATGCACTAGGATTTTCATTGATAATATCTTCTTTGAAAAGTATTCCCTCTGTTCTACTTGAAAGAAAACTTGAATTTGTTAAGTTGGTTTTCCCTCAAATTCTAGAAACTTTTGTTTATAACATTGTTTTAGTTGTTTTTGCCATGAAAGGCTTTGGGATAACCAGTTTTACTGTAGCAGTTATTATTAGAAGTTTGGTGGGACTTACCGTAATTTACTGGATACAACCTTGGAAACCGGGATTTTCATTTTCTTTATCAACTTTAAAAGATTTATTTAAATTTGGTGTACCTTATCAAATAAATACACTCCTAGCTACATTTAAAGACGATGGAATGACATTAATTTTGGGTGGAATCATAGGTCCAGCTGGTATTGGGATACTTTCTTTTGCTCAAAAAGTTGCAAGGCTTCCCCTGACCTTTTTTATGGACACAGTAACGAAAGTTACTTTCCCTGCATTTTCTAGACTACAAACTGAAAAAGACCATTTAGAAAGAAGCGTTACAAGATCAATATTCTTTATATGTTTACTCGTTTTTCCCAGCTTAGTTGGGATTGTCATATTGATGCCTTGGGTTGTAGAACTTGTTCCTAAATACAATAAATGGGTGGTTGCACTTACACCGTTATTGTTCATATCAATTAATTACGCTTTTGCTTCAGCAACAACCCAATTAACAAATCTTTTAAATGCTATTGGTAAAATTAAAATCACATTTTACTTGATGATTATGTGGACAACTTTGACTTGGGTTTTAATCCCTTTCTTGGCCATTAAGTTTGGTGTAAATGGCGCTGCCGTAGGTTACAGTTTAGTTGGACTTTCTTCAGTCGTCGCAGTCTATATTGCTAAAAAGTATGTTAATTTTTCAATTAGTGATTCAATGATTAAACCTCTTATGGCCTCAATTATTATGTTTGTTACTTTAGTATTTGTTAGAAAGTTTTTAGATGTAAGTTTTTACTCCTTGGGAATTTTAGTTTTAGTGGGAGTAATTTCCTATTCTGCCTCAATTATTTCCATGGTCGGTTCAAGTTTGTTAGAAGATGTTAAAAAAAGCCTTAAAACCATTTTTAATCGCAATTAGTTTAGTAATTTTAATTGCAATTAGATTTATTTATCTAAACGAATTTCCGGTTGGAGTTTTAAATGATGAAGTTGACGTAACACTTTCCTCAAAAAGTTATTTTGATAATGGTACAGACCTTTCTGGAGTACCTTTCCCTAAATCGCTTTTTGTAACCAATACCTGGGCAGGTTTGAGTGGGTTACCTTCATATCTACTATCTCCAATTTATGGACCATTTGAATTATTGCCGATTGTTATTAGAGCCCCATTTGTAATTGTAAGTATTTTTATCGGGTTATTTATAAGTTTAATAATTTTTGAATTAACTAAAAATAAAAAGTTTAGTCTAATTTCATTTTTTGTTTCACTTATTAACCCTTGGCTATATTTTTATAGTCGCCAGCCTACAGAGGCGCCATTCGCATTACTTTTTGCTTTAATTGGTATTTATTTGTTCTTTAAGTTAAAGTTTCAAAAAATTATATACCCATTTATATTTTTTATACTTTCATTCTATTCATATTTTGGAGCCAAGCCAGTAATCCCTGTTCTTTTATTATCTTTATCTTTATTTAATAAAAAGTTAGTCATAATATCTATTTCGTTTGTCTTACTATTAACTAGTTCATATTTCTATATTTCAAAGAGCCTAAATGGTAGTACTTTATCTCAAAGATCTAATCAAATTACATTTTTGAATTTGGAAAAATATGCTGAAGTCGTTAATCAAAACAGAAGGGTTTCTGTCGATTTTCTCCTAAAGGAAGTTTTTTATAATAAATTTACAGTTTTTGCTAAAATAACCACCTCAAAATTTGTAAACCAGTTTTCTCCTGAGTTTTTGTTTTTATCTGGAGATGGTGTAGTTCCTTTTGCTGATCATGGTGTTTTATATCTTCTGGATGGTTTAATGATAATTATTGCTCTATATTACTTTAGCAACTCAAAGGATAAAGGTGAAAAAAATTTATTAGTTTTATGTCTAATCCTTTTTATTTCAGGTAGTGTTGCTTCAACAATTAGTACAGTAGGTAACCAGTTTGTTTTTAGATCGTTTTTGCATATACCTCTCTATATAATTTTAATATCCTACGGAATATATAAATTCAATTTCAAAGTGGTTGTTGTAGGGTTGTACATTCTTTTGTTTATAAACTTTTTGATTTTCTTTTTGTTCCGTTATTCGATTGATCAACAAGATAATCATTTCATAACTGAGAGGATTGTTGCTAGTTATTTAAATAGAACTAAACTTGAAACTATTGTTGTCACATCAGAATCAGAAAGAATTTATTATCAAACAGTTTTTTATAACAAACATGCTCAACGAAAATTATTTACTAATATTTGTCCGAAAATTGAAATTGGAAAAACCTACCTTATTGATTCAAAATTAGATTGCACGATAGATGGGGATTTTGTAGTTATTCAAAGCCAAAAAGATTCGGGTGTTAAGTATAGAATTTATGATGATAAACTCTGTAATTTTGATGATTTAACTCCATATCGTAGGGTTCACTTTATTTCCGACTATGATGTTGAAAGATTGGATGATAAAATCTTTTGCAACCGTTGGATACAAAATGGCAAAACTAACTAAACATACCTGTCTTATTTGTGGTAGTAAAAAACATAAAGAATATTGGGCAATGCATGGTTATAAACTAGCAAAATGCTCTAACTGTTCCTTTGTTTGGGATTTTTTTCATTCTGAAAATGTTTTAGCTCAATATGATAAGAGTTACTTTCAAAACCAAAACCCTAAAGGAGGGTATGCAAATTACTATGAAGGTATGAGAGTTAATAAGAAAACATTTACAGATAGGCTTAATAAAATACAAAAAAGAATTTCTGGTAAGGGTAAATTTTTGGATGTTGGTTGTGCACTAGGAGATTGCTTAATGGCCGCAAAAGAAGAAGGTTGGAAAGATGTAAGTGGAGTTGAAGTTTCAAAATTTGCTTACGAGTTTGCCATAAAAAGAGGCTTAAATGTTAAAAATACTACACTTGATAAGGCGGGGTTTAAACCTAATTCGTTTGAGGCAATAGCCTATCAAGATGTTATTGAACATGTTGAAGATCCTCTTTATGAACTTGAAACAGCTCACAAACTGCTTAAAAACAAAGGTTATATTTTTCTCGTTACTCCTGATGTAGGTGGTCTATGGCACAAACTTCTTAATGGCCTTTGGTATCATTATAAACCAGGTGAGCATATTATGTATTTTTCACAGGCATCACTTAGGTTGGCACTTGAAAAAACTGGATACAAAAACATTGAAACTAGAAGAACGTATCATGTTTTAAGTATTGAATATGTTTTAAATCGACTTAAATATTATTCACCCTTCATTTTTGACAATCTGGCAAAGATTGTGCATGGGTTTCATTTTAAAGATTTTGCATTTAAAGCCTATACTGGAGAAATTGAAGCATGGGGTCAAAAATAGTTAAATATTTTATAGTTCTACTTGGTACTTTGATTTGGTCTGTCACCATGTTTAGAAGTGGGTTGGAAGGTTCTAATGGCATTGGCTTCTGGGGTGCAAATGGACACGATGGGGTGTGGCATGTTGCCTTAATTGAATCTCTTGCAAGAAGAGGTTTTAATAATCCTGTTTTTTCCGGTTCTGTTTTACAGAATTATCATCTTGGCTTTGATATATTATTAGCGATAACACATCGTTTAACAGGGATCAGTATTGGTTCCCTGTATTTTCAATTACTTCCCATTGTTTTTTCATTTCTAATTGGAATATTGACTTATAAATTTGTTTTTAACTGGAGAAGGTCACTTAGTGAAAGTTTTTGGGCTGTATTTTTTGTTTATTTTGGTAGTAGCTTCGGTTTTGTAATTACATTTTTAAGAGACAAGGTTGTTACAGGTGAATCAATGTTTTGGGCTTCACAATCAATTTCAACATTAATTAATCCGCCTTTTGCATTATCTTTAATTATTATTTTATTAGGTTTAATTGCACTACAAAATAAAAAATTATTACTAAGTATATTGTGTTTTGGAATTCTAATTCAAATTAAAGCCTATGCTGCAATTTTAGTTCTTGGTGGATTATTTATTGCTAGTATTTTTGAACTGTTCACTGCTCATCGTTCACTGCTCACCAAAGTCTTTCTCGGTTCTTTACTATTAAATTTAATATTATTTTTTCTATTTAAAAATGATGGCACATCTGTATTTGTTTGGCAACCCTTTTGGTTTTTGGAAACTATGATGTCTTATTCAGACAGATTGGGTTGGGATAGGTTTTATTCTGCTATGACTACTTACAAAATGGGACACATCTGGATAAAAGGTATCTTAGCCTATGGAACTGCTTTTGTAATATTTATCATAGGCAATATGGGATTAAGAGTTGTTGGGTTTTACTTCTTTTTAAAACATAAAAAACTTGACACTCTTTTAGTATTTATTCTGACAGTGGTTTTAATGGCTATTGTAATTCCAATGTTTTTTGTTCAAAAGGGTACGCCTTGGAATACTATTCAATTCTTCTATTACTATCTATTCTTCTTTTCTGTTTTTGCAGGAATTGCAATAAGTTGGTCGAAAGTTATATTTAAACTGATAATTATTGTTTTTGCTATTTTTGGTAGTTGGGCTACGCTTCAACACTATTTGCCACCAAGGCCACAATCCAAAATATCAACAGATGAGTTATATGCATTGAAATTTTTAGCAAATCAAGATCGGGGGATAGTTTTTACTTACCCCTTTGATTCTAATAAAGCGAAAACGGCAGAAAATAATCCACCAAGACCTCTGTATTTTTACGATTCAACAGCGTATGTATCCGCCTACTCTAAAAAGGACGTTTTTCTCGAGGATGAAATTAATTTAAATATCATGGATTATGATTGGAAAACAAGAAGAGAAGAATCCTTGAATTTCATCTCAAATTTAGATCCTCAAAAAGGGAGCATGTTCTTAAAAGATAATAACATTAAATATTTATATCTTGTCAAAGATAACTCTCCGCTTAGTGGAGAATATCTAAAATTGGGTACAGGCGATTTAAACTTAGAAAAGATTTTTGAGAACAGGGAGGTTATACTATATAAGTATGAATAAAATTTCAGTTGTTTATTGTTCACATAATGAAGAGCTAAATATTGAGGAATCTATCAAATCTATTAAAGACTTTGCAGATGAAATAATTTTTGTCGATTTGGAGTCAACAGATAGAACAGTCGAGATTGCAAAAAGGATGGGGGCCAAAATATACAAACATGAAAATTTAAGCTTTGTTGAACCTGTTAGAAACTTTGGAATTTTAAAAACAACTGGAGATTGGATATTAATTCTTGATCCAGATGAAAAGCTAACTGAGAGTTTAAAAAAACTTTTGAAAGAAGAGATAAAAGATCCTCGGGCAGATTTTTATAGAATTCCTCGCAAAAATATAATTTTTGGAAAGTGGATGAAGCACACAGGTTGGTGGCCAGATTTTAACATTCGTTTCTTTAAAAACGGACACGTTTCTTGGAATGAAATAATACATTCTGTGCCAATGACGAAAGGAAAAGGATTTGATTTAGTAGCTAAAGAAGATTTAGCAATTATCCACAATAATTATACGTCTCTTGATAGTTATGTTGAGAAGATGTTTAGATATTCAAAAGTTCAAGCTGCCGAGTTAATAAAAGGTAGTTATAAATTCAGTTGGCAGGATTTGATTAGAAAACCGCTATCAGAATTTTTATCAAGGTTCTTTGCCAGAGAAGGTTATAAGGATGGTATTCATGGCCTGATCCTGTCACTGCTACAATCTTTTTCTGAATTCTTTGTTTATCTAAGAGTTTGGGAATCTTTAAAATATAAAGAAGTAGAAATAGATAAAAAAGAGTTTAATAGTGTTATTAAATCATTTGTTAATGATATAAAATGGTGGATGAGAAAGGAGTTTTCATGGTTAAAGTTTCTATAATTATTTTAACTACCAACGCTCTTGATATGACCAAGGAAGAGCTTAAAGATATTGCTGTTTTAAATCCAGGGAAACTTAAATTGGAGTGTATTGTTGTAGATAATAATTCCTCAGACGATACAGAGAGAGTGCTTAAAAATTATAGCTTACCCAATATGGGTTTTAAGTTTATTCAAAGCGGTGCTAATCGAGGTTATGCTGGTGGAAATAATTATGGAATTAAAGATGCAATTAAAAGAGGGGCAGATTATATTTTGCTTTTAAATAATGATGTCATAGTTCCTGCTGACATGGTTACAAAAATGGTGGATTTTATGGAAAAAACTCCAAAAGCAGGCATTGTCTCTCCAAAGATGTATTTTGCAAAAGGATATGAATTCCACAAAGATAAATATAAAAATGACGAACTTGGAAAAGTCTTATGGTATGCAGGTGGAATACTAGACTGGGATAATATTTATTCACCCCATAGAGGAGTAGATGAAGTAGATGTAGGACAATACGACAAGGCAGAAAAAACTGATTTTGCAAATGGTGCAACACTATTAATTAAAAGAGAAGTATTTGAAAAAGTCGGACTTCTTGATCCTTCATTTTTTCTTTATTGGGAAGACCCAGATTTTTCAATGAAGGCCAAAGCTAAAGGTTTTGAAACTTATTATTTTCCTGGAACATGCATGTGGCACAAAGTATCTGCTTCTACAGGTGGATCAGGTAGCCCCACAAATGATTATTTTTTGACCAGAAATAGATTATATTTTGCCATGCGATATGCAAAAGTTAGAACAAAAATTGCAGTTATAAGAGATTGTGTTAGATTAATATTTAAAGGTAGAACATGGCAAAAATGGGGAGCAATTGATGCACTTTTAGGAAGAAAGGGGATGGGGCAATGGCAATACCGTTAATATCGGCGGTCGTGTTAATAGGCGAGAATGTTGATAAAAAACTTTTAGAAAAATCTTTTAAATCTATTTCTTGGTGTGATGAGATAATTAAAGTAGATACAAGTAAAATAAGAGGTAGCTTTAGCGAGTGGCGAAATGAAGGAATGAGTCTTGCTAAGGGTAAGTGGGTTTTGTATGTTGATGCAGATGAAGAAGTTACGCAATTTCTTCGCAAAGAAATTGAGTTACAAATCACAAATCACAAATCACAAATCACTGCCTTTGCAATTCCTAGGCGGAATTTCATTTTTGGGCAAGAATTTAAGTATGGTGGACAATACCCTGATTACCAAAAAAGACTTTTTTTAAGACGCAGTCTAAAAAAATGGATGGGGGAACTACATGAGGAACCAGAATTTGAAGGCGAACTGAGCCATTTTAAAAATCCGATTGTTCACCGCAAAAATATTACTGTTTCTCAAATGATTGAGAAGACAAACAAGTGGTCAGAAATTGAAAGTAAACTAATGGTAGATGCGGGACACCCCAAAATGAACGTTTTAAGATTTGCATCAGCTGGATTTAGAGAATTTTATATAAGATTTGTTAAAGAACTTTGTTTTCTAGATGGTACAAAAGGAATAATTTATGGAATTTATCAAATATATAGTAGACTGATTAGCTATTCAAAATTATGGGAAAAGCAAGCTTATACAATCCATACTTAGACACTCTTGGTGGTGGTGAAAAATACACCTTGTCTTTTGCTAAAGTTTTAGCTGAAGATTTAGGGTTTGATGTTGATATCGAGTGGAAAGATAAAAATATCAAAGAAAAACTAACAAAACGTTTTGGAATAAAACTTCCTAAAAACGTTAATTTTGTTAAAGATATAAATAGAGGTGAAGGGTATGATGTATGTTTTTGGGTGAGTGATGGAAGTGTACCAACACTACGAGCTAAAAATAATTACCTTCATTTTCAAGTTCCATTCACAAATGTAAATGGAAACTCGCTTCTTAATAAAATGAAACTATTTAGAATTAAAAAAATAATATGCAATTCAAAATTTACTAAAAATGTAATTGATAAGGAATATACTGTTAACTCCTTAGTGCTTTACCCACCAGTAGATACTAAGTTATTTAAACCCAAAAGAAAAGAAAACATTGTTTTGTATGTTGGAAGATTTTCAAATCTTGTACAAAACAAAGGTCATAAAATTTTAATTACTGAATTCAAAAAACTTGTTAAAGACAAAAGTTACCACAATTGGAAACTAATTTTAGCTGGTGGTACTGAAGTTGGTGTTGGAGAGTATGTTAATAAACTTAAAAAAATATGTAGTGGGTATAATATTGATATTGTTGAAAGTCCAAGTTTTAAAAAAATAGTTGATATTTATGGGAAGAGTAAATTCTTTTGGTCAGCAGCAGGTTTTGGAATTGATGAAGAGAAAAATCCGGAAAAGGTAGAACATTTTGGTATAACTCTAGTTGAAAGTATGGCCGCTGGATGTGTACCAATTGTTTTTAATTCAGGAGGCTTTAAAGAAATTATTGTAAACGGCATAAATGGTTTTCTCTGGGAATACAAAAGCGATTTAGTAAAGATAACAAAAAAGGTACTATCAAAACCTGGAATTTACAAATCAATTTCAAAATCTGCGACTGAGAGCGCAAAAGAATTTAGTCATGAGATTTTTAAGAAAAAAATGTTAGAATTAATGACTTAATAACAATTATGAAAAGTTTTAAAGTATCTGTAGTAATGCCAAATATTAATGGGAAAACCATTATGGAAAAGAATTTGCCAAAGCTTTTTGAAGCTGTCAATAATCCTAAAAATAATATTATTGAAGTTATCATAGTAGATGATGGAAGTTGGGATGATAGTGTGAAGTTTCTGTCTACTGAATATAAAGATAAGGTAAAATTAATTAAACATACTAAAAACAGAGGTTTTTCGGCAGCTGTTAATACTGGGGTTAGGGCAACAAGTGGTGATTTAATCCTTCTAATTAATACTGATGTTATTCCAGAAAAGAATTTTTTAGAAAGTGTAGTGCCTCATTTTGAAGATCCAAAAGTTTTTGCCGTTTCAACACATGAGACTGGGTATGGGGGAGCTAAGGGTTTTTGGGCAGATGGCTACATCCAACTTGGAATGAACGAAGAAACTAAGAGCGTTCATCAAAGTTTTTATGTAAGCGGAGGAAGTGGAGTTTTTAGAAAAAGTATTTGGCAGGAGTTGGGGGGAATGGATGAAAAACTACTTTCTCCTTTTTATTGGGAAGATATTGATCTTTGTTACAGAGCAACAAAAAGAGGTTATATTAATTTATGGGAACCAAATGGAAAAGTTGTTCATCAACATGAGTCAACAATTTCAAAATTTCCTAAAAAATATGTTGCTCGTGTTAAAGAAAGGAATCAACTTCTAATGCTTTGGAAAAATATACATAGTAAAAATTTAATTAAAAAACATATCCCTGCAATTATTTTAAGAGCTCTAAGACACCCTGGTTATTTTTTGATTATCTTTATGGCCTTGGGTAGACTTAACATTGCTTTAAAAGCTAGAAAAAAAGAAATAAAAGAATGTAAGGTTTCAGATGAGGCAATATTTGCAAACTATAAATTCACCCCCACACCAAAACAGTCTATAAAAAAATGAAAATTACGGAAAATGTTGATTTTAATTTTGGTGTGGGGGTGAAACTCTCCATAATTATTGTTAATCTAAATACGGTCGACTTGACTGAAGGCTGTATCAAATCAATTTATAAACATAAATTAAATTCCCCATTTGAAGTCATTGTTACTGATAATGGCAGTAATGATGGTTCGGTTGAGATGCTTAAAAAATATGATAAAGATTATAAAAACTTTACTGCAATATTTAATAACAACAATACTGGTTATGCTAAAGCTAATAATCAAGGAATCAGAAAGAGTAAGGGTAATTATATATTACTTTTAAATAATGATACTGTTGTCTACAAAAATTCATTAAATAGTTTAGTCGAATTTGCAGAAAAAAATCCTGACGCAGGTGTTGTGGGTAGCAAACTTTTAAACATTGACGGAACCCCTCAAATGTCATGTTTTAATTTTCCTACAATTACAAATGCCATTAAAGAATACTTTTTGGGTCAAAAAGGTTTGTTTGATAAATTCGCACCAAAGGATACTAAACCTACAACCGTAGATTCTGTAGTTGGAGCTGTATTTTTAATTACACCAGAAGCAAGAAAAAAAGTGGGAATATTAGACGAGAGATATTTTGCCTATTTTGAAGATATTGATTATTGCAGGCAAACATGGAATAAAGGCTTAAAGGTTTATTATCTTCCCGAATCAGTCATAACTCATTATCATGGTGCAACATTTAAAAAACTTGCAGATGAAGGGGAGAGGTGGAAAAAGTTAATACCATCAAGTAAAACTTATCATGGACTTGTCAAGCATTATATAATTAATGCTATAATCTGGTCCGGCCAAAAATGGCAAAAAATATTGGGACTTTTTAAATAAAAACTCATGGAAAATATTAAAAATTTAAATTTAAAAGACATGAGGCTTGTCGAAGGAAAATTAGTTGCCGAGATTTGTGAACAAAATATTGCTGAAATAATAAATGAAGTTGAAAAAGGTTTTGCTCAATTATCAAATGGAGACGCAGTATCTCCGCCATTTATTAATTTTCCAACTGAGGGTCTACATGGTAAAGAAGGTCATGTCCATTTTAAGGCTGGATATGTTCGAGGCGACGACTATTTCGTTTTTAAGTATTCTGCAGGGTTTTGGGGCAATCAAGAAGTGGGGATTCCTACGGATACTGGTTTTTTTATGATTTTTGATGCAAAAACAGGTCAACCTGTTTCATTGATTGAAGGAGGAGACTTTACTTTAACTGATCATAGGACAGCCGCTGCTGGCGCTGTGGCTTCTAAATGGCTTTCCCGAGAGAATAGTAAAACAGTTGGGATAATTGGCAACGGTGTACAAGCTAAACTGCAACTTATTTATCTTAGTAAAGTAAGAAATATTGAAAGCGTAAAGGTTTGGGGAAGGAACACAAGTCATGTTGCAGAGTATATTGATTGGATGGGTAAAAAGTTCCCCGATATTAATTTGGTTGGTTGCAAAGAAATTAAAGATGTTGTTTCTGGTGTTGATGTTTTAGTTACGGCTGTTCCAAGTTCTCAACCAATTATTTTTTCAGAATGGATCAGTAAAGGAACACATATAACAGGGGTTGGTGCTTGTGGACCTACAATGCAAGAACTAGATGCAAAAGTTTTTGGATTACCTAATGTTAAAATATATGCAGATTCCATAGAAGCTTGTTCTACAAATGGAGATATTCATCATGCGTTAGAAGAAAAAGTTATAACCAGATCAGAAATAAAAGGGAATTTGGGAGATGTGATTATTGGAAGTGTGAAGGGAAGGGCATCAGATGATGATATTACAATTGTTGATTTGGTAGGCTTAGGTGTTCAAGACGCTAAAATAGGTAATTGGTTTTACAAAAAAATTTCTTGCTAGGATATGTATAATAGTCTTTATGCACAAAAATAAAAAACAAAAAGTTGCGGTTGTTACAGGATCGTCTAAAGGAATTGGTAAGGCAATCGCAATTCGTTTGGCGAGGGATGATTATTATGTTTATGTCACTAGTTTTTCCGACGAGGTAGGTGGTAAAAATACAGTAAGAGAAATTGAAAAAACAGGTGGAAAAGCTTCCTTACAAGAATTAGATGTTACTGAAGAACAAAGTGTTTTGAGACTGATGAAATTGGTAGGAAAAGAATTTGGTTATCTAGATGTGTTAATTAATAACGCTGAACGAGATATAGTTAAGACTATTGAAGATTCAACTTTTGAAGAGTGGAAACTTGCGATTGATACAAAACTTCATGGAGCATGGCTATCTACGAAATATGCAATACCTCTTCTAAAGAAAAGCAAAAATGCAAATATAATTATGATATCGAGTAATGCAGACGAGAGGCCCGCAGAAGATATATTATCATATGCGACTGCTACAGCCGCACTAACTTCGTTTACGAAATCACTTGCTATACACTTACCAAAATATGGTATTCGTGTAAACGCAGTTATGCCTGGTCAAGTTCGTACAGATAATTGGGGAGATTCAAAAAATAATGACGAACTTTGGAAGAAATTTGCAGAAGAAAATCCGTTTAAGCGCGTTGCAACAGTAGAAGATATTGCTGATGCAACAATTTTACTAATTAATGACCCGCATAAATTTTTAAACGGTAATTTTCTTTTTGTAAATGGTGGTAGTCATCTAAAATAGATTAAGTGTTTTTTGTATCAATGAATTGATTCATTGATACAGAGTACAGAGTGAAAAATATCAAGATATAAATGTGGTAGAATTGGAACATTATGGTTAAGGATTTAAATAAATTAGCAAGAGAGATAATTGAAAGTAATCAGTATCTAACAATTGCTTCAAGTGGGGGGGCAGACCGTGGATCTCTCCAGTAGTTTACGTATATGATACGGATTGGAATTTATATTTTGTTTCCATGCCAACATCAAGGCATTGTGTAAATATAAAAGCAAATAAAGATATTGCAGTTGCAATTTTTGACTCACAACAGCTTTGGGGTGAAGGAGTAGGGCTTCAAATTGAGGCAATTGCAGAAGTTGTTAATTTAAAGGATTCTCTTAAAATTGCAAAAATTTATGGATTAAGAAAATATCCATATGGTGGAATTAATACCAAACGAGCAATTCAATTTATTAAATCGATGGTTTTTGATGGTAAAAGCTATAAAATTTATAAAATTACTCCAAAAACCGTTTGGATGAATGATCCAAACTCAAGCGTTGATGTCAGAGTAAAAATTGACCTAAAAAAATAACTCCAGATTGTTGTAAAATAAAAAGGTGAAACGATACATTTGGTATATTTTGGTTATTTTAGCCGTAATCCCAGCTTGTTGGAACTTGATGCGTCCTGGTTTTTTCTCCATGCAGGATGATTTACAGGCATTTCGTGTACAACAACTTGATAAATGTCTGGATGACTTCCAAATTCCCTGCCGTTGGGTGCCTGATGCAGGTTATGGTTATGGTTATCCTCAGTTTAATTATTACCCTCCATCTGTTTATTATGTTGGAGCATTACTGCATAGGTTAGGTTTGCAATACATAGATACAGTAAAAATACTCTTTATCTTAGGTTATTTTGCCTCGGCACTTGCTATGTTTATTTTGGTTGACTCTTTGATTGGCTCATGGCCAGCCTTTGTATCTTCAATTCTTTATACATATGTGCCTTATAAAGCAGTTGAGGTTTACGTTAGAGGAGCAATGAGTGAGTTTTGGGCCTTAACTTTCTTCCCCCTGGTTCTTTGGGCAATATATATGCTAATAAAAAATGGGTCTAAAAAATATTTAGTTTTATTTTCATTATTTTTAGGTCTACTTCTAACCACTCATAATTTAATGTCTTTAATTTTTGCTCCGATTGCTTTAATTTGGGCAGGATATTGGTTAATTGGAGAAAGTAAAAATAAGTGGATCAAAGTTGGTTTATCAGGACTCTTGGGTCTTGGTTTAGCTGCCTTTTTTACACTACCTGTAATTTTTGAGAAAAATTTTGTTCATGTTGATTCTATCCTCTCTGGATATTTTGATTATCGTGCACATTTTGTCAGTTTGTATAAGTTGTTTATTTCACGAGAGTGGGGTTATGGTTCATCTGGTTTTCCAAATGAGCTTTTAAATCTTTCAACAGGGCTTGTCCAATGGATTGTAGGTTTATTAGCAGCGGGCATTGCTTTTGTGAATTACAAAAAAGAGCGAAAACTATCTATTTTAACTTTATTACTTTGTATCTTATCACTAGTCACCATCTTCATGATTCATATGAAATCAAGCTTTATTTGGGTCAAACTCCCAATCTTGTGGTGGTTACAGTTTCCATGGAGATATTTAGCGGTTAGTATATTTCTTTTATCAATTTTAGGTGGATTTGCTATCCACTTTTCTAAAAAATATAAATATTTATTTGGAGGAATAATTATTATTAGCGTCTTTGTTTTAAATATTGGTTTCTTTGTTCCCAAAGATTGGATTAACATAACAGATAAGGAAAAGTTTTCAGGAATAAGTTGGCAGAAACAAATGACGATATCGATTTTTGATTATTTGCCAATTTTCGCTGTACTTCCACCAATTAACGAAGCTCCAGATGTTCCTGAAATTATGGACGGAAAAGCAGAGATATTAAATTACGAAAAAGGCAGTAATTTTCAAACTGGAGATATTAAAGTATTAGAAAATGCGAATATTCGTTTACCATTATTTGACTTTCCAGGGATGCAGGTTAAAGTTAATGGGCAAAAAGTAAATCATTACAATAATGATTGTAGAGGTACAGACTTTTGTTATGGATTAATTTCTTTTAAATTGTCTAAAGGTGAATATAAAATTACGGCAAGACTTACCGATACACCAATTAGAAAAATAGGAAATTTTCTAACATTAACTAGTATACTGATATTGTTTTGGTTAATTATTAAAAATGAAAAAACTCTTACAAAATAACTGGCAGCTTGCTTTAATTTTTGTTCTAGGAATATTTGTTTCATTGCCGTTGTTTAGGAGCGGATATTTTTCTCATCAAGATGATTTGCATGTAATAAGGATAGTTGAAATACGAAAATGTTTTACCGACTTCCAAATTCCTTGCCGTTGGGTGCCAGATATGGGTTGGGGAAATGGAATGCCTGTTTTTAATTTCTACGGTGTTTCAGTTTATTACATTGGTGCAATATTAAGTTATTTTGTAGGCTTTTTAGGTGCATCTAAATTGCTTTTCTTTGCAAGTTTAATATTTGGTAGTTTCGGTCTTTATTTACTGGTCAGAGATTTGTGGGGAAAATATGCAGGTTTAACTTCAGCAGTACTTTATATGTTTGCCCCCTACAAGGCTCTTGATGTTTATGTTAGGGGTGCGCTTTCAGAAAGTATGGCCTTAGCAATTATTCCCTTTGTTTTTTACTTTTTTTACAAAAAGTCATTCGGTTGGGCAACCTTTTTCTTGGCTTTATTTTTGATAACACACAATATTATGACTGTCGTATTTCTACCCGTAATTATTGTATGGATCTTATATCTACTTTGGAGCGAAAATCGGGAACATTATAAGTTATTTTTACTAAGTTTATTACTTGCTTTTGGTCTCTCTGCTTTTTTTACGTTACCTGCATTTTTGGAAAAAAATTTGGTACAAACAGAAAGTTTAACTAGGTTTGAACTTGATTACAGGGCAAACTTTATCAGTATTCGACAATTATTTTTTGATAGAGTTTGGGGATATGGAACCTCAATTCCGGGTCCAACTGGCGCTATGAATTTTCAAATTGGTTGGCCACACTGGATCCTTGCTGTTTTCACCCCAATCTTCCTATTTTTTAGGAAAACTAAAAAACACTTGCTACTTACTACATTCTACTTTCTACTGTTTGTCATCTCCATTTATATGACTCACAATAAGTCAACTATTTTTTGGGAAAATATTAGTATTTTACAGTTTTTTCAATTTCCGTGGAGATTTTTATCGCTATCTATTTTTACATCATCACTTTTGGGGGGAGTGATTGTTTTTATGACAAAAGAAAAATGGCAAAAGATATTAGCAATAATAATTATAAGTTTGACAGTTTTATTAAATTGGGGTTATTTTAGACCTAGAGAATATTATGACATTAATGATTCACAAAAATTAACAGGGAATTTATGGGAAGAACAGAGACGTGGTGCACTTTTAGATTATTTACCTAAAACTGCTCTAGAACCAAGAGAAGGTGCTCCTGAAAATCCGTTAATAATTTCTGGAGAAGCAAAATTAATCAACTTTGTAAATCAGTCGAATCGCTTTTCATTTAATGCCGATGTAATGACAGTAAGTCAAATCGATATTCCAGTATTTTATTTTCCAAACTGGGAAGTTAAGGTTGATGGAAATAAGCATCTTGTAACACATGATAATATTTTAGGTAGAATTTCAATTTTATTAACTCCGGGGCAACATGAGGTAATTGGTAATTTCAAAAACACTCCACTTAGAACATTTGCAAATATGATATCAATCATTAGTTTGTTTGCTTTGTTGGGTTTTATAAAATGCAAAAAATAATATCTAAATATTTATTACTAGTAATTTTGATTTTATCAATTCCTGCTGTCCGCTATCTTTTTGTCAATGGTTATTTTGGTGTTTCTGATGACCTGCATATTGGCTGGCTTTTTGAGATGAATAGGGCTGTTAAAAGTTTACAATTTCCACCCAGATATGTCCCTGATTTAAGTTTTGGTTTTGGCTATCCTCTTTTTACTTTTGTATATCCTCTTCCATTTTACATCGCAGAAATATTTCATTTGATAGGCTTTTCGCTAGTTAATAGTGTGAAGTTGGTTTTTGGTTTATCAGTTCCTGTATCTATGTATTTCATGTATAAACTTCTAAGAGTATATATGAAGGAGGATTTTTCGCTAGCCGGTGCTGTTCTCTATGTCTATGCGCCCTACAGGGCTTTAGAATTTTTTGTTAGAGGGACGATAGGAGAGATAACGGCTTTTGTATTTTTTCCACTAATCATTTTGGCAATAATAAAAAACAAGCCATACATACTTGCTCTATCTTTTGCTGGTCTAATATTGTCACACAATATTATGGCATATATGTTCATGCCTTTTTTACTGTTGTTTGTTATCTTAAGAATTTATTTTGTTTCTGTAGACCGTAGTCAATCAGTGGTTAGCAGTTTAAAGTCTTTAGTTTTAGGTCTTTTGTGTTCTGTCTATTTTTGGCTCCCTGCAATATACGAAAGTACTTTAATGAAATACGATACAGTCTTTAATTTTTATGACCATTTCCCTGCACTAAAACAATTTATCACTCCATATTGGGGATATGGGGCATCTGTTCCTGGAAATTATGACACAATGTCTTTTTACATGGGTGCTGTGGGAATTTTAGTTGTTATTTTTGGTTCAATTATATTTCTCTTAAAAAGAAAAAAATATTCGACAGAGGAAAAGATTTTTATTAGTTGGTCTATAATAGTCTGTTTACTCAGTGTGTTTATGATGAATTTTCGTTCGGCTTGGTTTTGGAGAAATTTACCACTTCTACCATACTTCCAATTTCCATGGAGATTTCTGGCAATGGTCACATTAGTTAGTCCGATATTTATGATTGTGTTTTCAAAATTCAAAATATTTAGATTTGTACCATTTATTGTCATCTTCCTTTCAATTTTTCTTAACTTTAATTATTTTAAGACTAGTGAATATTTAGGTAGAAACGACGATTATTATATAAATAGATATATACCAATTCCTTCAGCAAGTACCCAATATTTGAAAACTTCAGAAGAATATTTAAGACTTCCAAAGGAAACAGAAATAAAACCAGACAAGAATTATCCTAGAGCCTTTACAGAAAATCGTGACGCATTACTTGAAATCGAGGAGTTAAATCCACTAGATGCAATTATTCAAACTGATAGTAAAAGTGAATTTGTGTTAAGTTATAATAAATATAACTACCCAGGCTTTGGAGCTATAGTTGATGGACAAAAAGTTGAAATATTTTCTGGCAAGCCGTTTGGGCAAATTTCAATTAACATACCAAGTGGAAAGCATGAAGTAACAGTAGAGTACAAAGAGTCACTGTTTAGATTGATATTTGATATTATTTCAATATCGGCAATTGGAATATCTGTATATTTAATAATTAAAAAGAGATGACACGTTTTATAGCAATAGTTTTAACAATTGGGATAATCTTAAGAATTATATTGTCTCTTGCGACATATCATTCTGATGTTATCCCATTTGATTTTGCTGGGAAAGTAATTTTAGAAGGTAATATCACAAACTTTTACGATTATCTTTGGGACCTTCCTGAAGATCACCCGTATTTAAAAGTATATCCGAGAAACTTATTTAACTATCCACCACTTCCTTATTTCTTTTTAGGGGGAGCGTCGCTTTTAACAACTTGGATGGTAGACCAAAATGTTCATAATAATTTTATATTAGATTTTTCAAAAACCCTAGGCAGTCCCCAGCTTAATTTACTGTTATTTTTAATGAAACTTCCATACTTTTTCTTTGATATAGCATTAGCTTTTGTATTGATGGGATTATTTAAAACAGAGAAAGAAAAAAAATGGGCATTTGCACTTAGTGCTGTTTTGTTAGGTCTTGGTGCAGGTTTTAAAATATTTCCACTGTTATTTATAATTCCTTTGGTCTTAGTTAAAACTGATTGGTGGGAAAGATTTAAAATATTATTTACATCGGGGATTACTTATTTGGTGTTTTCATTTCCGTTTATTTTATCAGAAGGTTTTAGAAGAACTGCAATGCTGGCTGGCCAAACAACAAAAAGCTTTTACGCGCAAATACCAATTTCAGGTGGTGAATCAGTAATTCTTTTTCTTGTTGCAACTATTTTTATATATTTAATATTTCTTTACCATAAGACTTACATTGAGTCTTTGTGGCAAAATTTATTTATTATTATATTAACATTTTTCATCTTTACCCATTTTCACCCACAGTGGTTTTTGTGGACAATGCCATTTTTTGTGCTGGATTTAGTTTATACAAAGTTTAAACACTGGCCGTTGTTTGTTGGTTTACTAATGACATATGTGGGAATGATTAGTTTTTTTGATTCAGGTCTGTCTGTTGGTCTTTTTTCAGCAGTTAATCCTGCGCTTTATAATTTGCCAGGTTTTTGGAAAATGATGGGAACAAGTCTTGATATTAATATGGCAAGAAGTTTATTGCATAGTGTTTTTGTTGGAATTTCGGCCTATTATATATATTACTATTTCCCAAGAAAAGAAAATGAACCTTAGAAAATTATTAGTATTAGCTGTTGCGCTAAGATTACTTGTTTCTGGATTGTTGTTTCATCCAGATATAAAGACAATAGCTTTTCAAACCTCATTTTTTAAACAAGGTGTTGTTAACATTTACCCATATTTAATAAATAATAGGGCAAGTTTATCGTTGAAAGAAGAATTTGTATATTTCCCTTTAACTTATTTTACTCTTGGTAGCTACCAAGCCATAATTTCAACTGTTTTGGGAAACAATTTTACAAAATGGCTGTCTGATGCTGGTGCAAATTCTGTGGTTAATAATCCTAATATAATTCTTTATTTAATATTTTTAAAACTTCCATTATTGATTGCCGATTTAGCAATCGCATTTATACTGCTTAAACTTTTTAAAGACAAAAAAGAAGGGGAACAGGCATTTGCTTTGTGGTTATTTAATCCTTTTACAATAGTTTTGATTTATACCTTTTCTAATATTGATCTTTTTGCAGTACTTCTTACATTAATTGCATTTTTATATATTAAAAGAGAAAAGTTACTGACAGCTGCAATTTTTATTGGCCTTGCTGTATCGTTTAAACTTTATGCGCTTCTTTTTGTACCGTTCTTGATACTTAAGGCAAAAAATACAAAAGAAAAGATATTGTCTGTAGTTATTCCAATATCAATATTTTTATTTACAATAATTCCATTTTGGTCACAGGCTTTTACAAGCTCAGCGCTTCTTTCTGGACTCTCAACGCGACTATTTGGACCAAGTTTTACAATTGGTTTTGGCGAATCAATTGTAATGGGACTATTCTTGATGACCGCATTATTCTTTACAGGTTATGTTTTTGACAAGAAGGTCCATTTATTTAATTACTTAGTCAGTTTACTTTTAATTATCTTTTCGTTTTCTCACTTTCATATATCGTGGTTACTTTGGATTGCACCATTTCTGATTATTTTAGTAGTTAAAAAACCAATTCTGTCGATACCTATATTTTTCTGGGCAATTTTTGCAATAAGTATTCCTTTATTTTATTCAGATCGCTCAATGACAATCTCACTATTTAGAATTTATACAACTTGGTACGACATGTTACCAACTCCATTTTTAGCTATACAGAAATTTTACGACCCCTTTATTTTCCAAAGCATGTTGCACTCTGTTTTAGCAGGAATATCATTAGTAATTGCTTACAAAATAAATAAAAATGACTAAATTTACTGTCATATCAATATTAGCTTTAATATTTGTGTTACCTATTCTAATGTTACTTCCAATTAAAATGGTTCCTAGTGGAGATCAGCCAGGGTATGGAGATATGGGTAGAGTTTCTATATATGGTACCAGAACTTTTACTCAAGAATTTATCTCTAAGAATAATAATTTAATGGCTGTGGGTACAACAATTAAAAACCCAAATTTAAAAAATAAAAAGAATATTAATTTTAGCTTGTATGATGAAAAGAATAATTTAATAAGAGAAGTTATGCTAAATGGTTTTAATGTTGGAGATGGCGACTTTGTGAAAATTGTTTTTGATCCACTTTCTGATTCAAAAAATAAAAAGTTTAAGTTTATAATTTCTTCACCAACAGCAGGGGAAGAAGAAATAATAGAGTTATTTTTAATTACTCCAACTGATTCAGTTCTTAACTATAATTACGGCGAAGAAACAAAAGAAGGTGGAATTCCAATGGTTACATTTCACAAATCAGAGGGCGTTCTTACGAATGTAAAAACAATCTATTCTAATATCTTTTCCAAATGGCGAATAAAGTAACTCAAAAATCTAAGTTTATTCTTTATACATCCACAAATGGTGATGTTAAGCTTGATGTTTATGTCCAAAATGAAACTTTATGGCTAACTCAAAAAATGATAGCTCAGTTGTTCAGTGTGGAAGTTCCCGCCATTAGTAAACATCTAGCCAATATTTTTGAAAGTGGCGAATTGAATGAAAAGTCAGTTATTTCCATTTTGGAAACAACTGCAAATGATAATAAAATATACAAAACGAGATTTTACAATCTCGATGCAATTATTGCTGTTGGTTATAGAGTTAATTCGCAACGAGCTACTCAATTTCGCATTTGGGCTACCCAGATACTCCGAGAATATATTATTAAAGGATTTGTGTTAAATGATAACCGACTTAAACAAGGGTCGAAAGTTTTTGGACAAGATTACTTCAGAGATTTATTAGAAAGGGTTCGTTCGATTCGTGCCAGTGAACGTAGAATTTATCAACAAATAACTGATATTTTTGCTGAATGTAGTGTTGATTATAATCCACAGTCTCAAATAACTAAAGTTTTTTTTGCAAGCATTCAAAATAAATTTCACTATGCAATTACTGGTCACACAGCTGCGGAGTTAATAAGTGATCGATCGGATCATAAAATGCCTTATATGGGACTTACTACTTGGAAAAACGCTCCAGATGGCAGAATATTATCATTAGATGTAGTAATTGCCAAAAATTATTTGTCTGAAAAACAAATTAAAAGACTCGAACGTTCGATCTCTGGCTTTTTTGATTATATTGAGAATTTAATTGAAAACCAGCAGACTTTTGACATGATAGAGTTTGCTGAAAGTGTTAATAATTTTTTAACTTTTAATAAATACAATGTTTTAAAAGGTAAAGGAAGAGTTTCAAAGGAAAAAGCCGACAAGAAAGCATTAGAAGAATATGAAGAATTTAATAAAACTCAGCCAATCGAATCCGACTTTGACAAAGTTATTAAAAGGTTGATTAAAGAAGGAGGATAAATTATATTTTCCAAATTATGACCTCTGAATTTTCAAAAAATTTTGATAGACCAAGTAATTCTGGATTGACTTTCGGTGCAACTACTTTAGGGTAATAAAGAATACTGGCATTGGTAGACTTTAGAGCCTCACTAATCTTGGTAGCATCTAAGTTGTCAAAAAT
The DNA here is from genome assembly GCA_000990005.1 of Candidatus Woesebacteria bacterium GW2011_GWB1_33_38. GTDB lineage: Bacteria > Patescibacteriota > Microgenomatia > UBA8517 > UBA8517 > UBA12026. The sequence continues at coordinate 84,810 of LBPF01000001.1, forward strand.
TATCTTCTTTGTTTCAAGACGTGATTTATAATCATAACCCATGATATCTACTTGCTCGTAATCGTCAAAGTATGTTCTTCTTGAAGTTAGTGCAGAAACATACGATGTATCAAACCAGTCCCAAATATCAGGAACTGGTTTTTTTAAATTCAGATACTCGTTATAAGGTGGAGTTAATATAACATCATTTATACTAGTATTCTCTTTTATAAAATTAAGAGCATCTAGTTCTGCCTTACTAACTTTAGTAAATGGTTGTCTTAGGTGATTTTCAGAGATGTAAAATTCCTTAAACAACTTTACTTGTGTTGGAATCATTAGAGCGAAAATAACAGGAAACAGAAAATAAGAAAAAGTCTTAGGAATTTTTGAAATCGCAATTCCTGATAGTATTCCAAATAATAAAATAAAGTATTGTAGAAATTGTGCAGTATTACTGGCAACACCTTTTTGAAGAAATAATAATGGTAATACCAATGATAAAACTATTGATACTTTAAATATTGTATTAGTTCTTATGAATTCCCATAGGCCCAAAAATCTCATTCCAAGATTTCCGAAAAAGAAAATCAAAAAGCCCATTCCTTCAAGCCAAATAACTCTTTTTAAGTTATGCTCGTAAATATATGTTTGGCGTCTTAACTCCCAATCCAGCAGGTTTAGTCTTGACGGTTCAACAATCATGGTTCGTATATACCACCATGGTTCATAAATTAAAAATGATCCAGAGTTTGATGAATTAGGTAAATATAAAGCCAAGGCAATAATTCCGCTAAACAATGTAAGTATGAATAATCTGAGGTCTTTCTTAAATATTAAATTCCAAGTACCAATTAAACCTAAAGTTAATAAAATAATTACTCCAGCATAAATTTTGAATGCAGAAATTGTCCCAAGTAAAATAAGTGAGATAAAAAAGTATAATTTTTGTTTTGACTTGTCACTATTTTGTAAAAATGTTAAGACAAAATAAATAGCAGTTAAAAATAAAAAGTTAGAAACTATTTGTGGTGGGTTGCCACTTGAGCTTTGTATTTGAGTTGCCCAAAAAACACTTTCTCCTTTACCTATTAAATATCCAAAACTTCCTGCAAAATATGTAAAAATTACAGCCCAAATTGGTGCGTTTGAGTTTGTTGTAATTTTTTTAGTTAAGAAATAGACTGAAATACCTAACCAGAAGGAATAAATAGCAGGGAATATTCTGAAGTAGAGATTCAAATCTGAAATTCCGGTATATTTACTTATCATTGCTGGCAAAATATCAGAGAAGAAGTGATAATTGGTTAGTTTAGTTTCTGAAAAGATTGGGTTTTGGAAAAGCCAGCCCTTCTTAATCTCTTCCATTAGAGCCATATGCCATGTTCCATCGTGGCCATGAGCGCTCCAAAAGATTAAATCACCATTTTGGTAGATCCCGCTTGGAGCAATAACTGCTAGTTGGCCAATAATTCCGATCAAAAATACCAAAAGAACTATAAATGTTTGAAGATTCCAGACTATTTTTACATTTTTAATATGGGAGTAAAAACGTTTAAATCCCCAGATACATAAAAAAACAACAATTGGTATGATTATATAAGGAATATTTAGTACAATTAAGATATATGATAGGAAGGTTAATAGGGCGAATACAAAAATTGATCCCATCAGTAAAGTTTCCATTACTTACAAATTATATACTAATTGCCATACTTCTATTAGGCTTTGCAATTCGAGCCTATAAGATAAATTCAATGCCCTTGTATGGGGATGAACTTACCATTGTTTATGATTCATACTCGCTTCTTTTGACAGGAAAAGATCAAACAGGCGAAGCCTTCCCTCTAACATTTAAAATGGGTGTAGGTAGGCCTGCTGGATATGTCTATGGCAGTGTACCTTTTGTAGCCATCTTTGGGCCCAGTGTTTGGGGGGTAAGGGGATTATCTTTTGTATCGGGTCTTGGAATTATTGTTTTAATGTACTTCCTGGGTAAAAAGTTATTCAGTGAAAAGGTCGGACTTATTGCAAGTTTTTTAACTGCCATATCTATGTGGGATATATATCTCTCCCGAGCAGGATTTGAGGCTCATTTTGCGTTATTTCTTGCTCTTTTTGGGGTAGTTATGTTTTTATATAAAAAGTATATTCCCATGGCTCTTGGCATTGGTCTGGCTATTTTTACCTATCCAACATTTAAATTAACTCTGCCATTACTGCTTTTAATTTTAGTCATATATACTAATTTTAAAGAAATAATTAAAAGCAAATTATTTATAATCGCCTTAATTATTTTGACATTATTCGCAGCTTTATCTATTAGAGAAACATTAAAAGGCGTTTCAGAAGAAAGATTTTTAAGATTAAATGTTTTATCTGATTCTAATTTGAGAGAAGAGATTACTCAAAAGATAAATGAAGAAAGAACATTATCAACCTTACCTAAAATTATTAAGCCGTTGGTTTATAACAAGCCTTTAAAGTATGTAAGAGTGTTATTTGAAGGTTATATGGAAAACCTCTCACCCGAATTTCTTTTTTTAAGAGGGGATAGAAATCCAAGGCATAATCCTGGCGAGTGGGGAATGTTATACATAATTGAATTACTAGTTTTACTTTTTGGTTTATATCAGCTTAAAAAGAATAGTCCAAAAGACTTATATTTATTATTAACTTGGATATTAATAGTTCCCCTGGCTACAATGTTTTTGGGACAAACTCATGCTCTTCGTAATAATTTAATGATTCCACCATTTATATTAATTTCTGCTTACGCGCTAGATTGCGTTTCGAAGAAAATGCGATTTATTATATTTACCATGATGTGTGTTCAACTTATTGCAGTGCTTGTAACTATTTATTATTATGCACCAAATAAGTTTGGTAGTTTCTGGTCGCTTGAGGCCAAAAATGCATCACTAAAAGCAATAAAAGAAAGTCAAGATCACGAGATTATGCTATCAACTGATATAGACAATATTGAATACGCCTATCCAGTTTATGCTAAGGTTGACCCAAGACTTGTAATATCACAATATCAAAAATGGCCAAAAATATATGGCAATGTAACAATTACTGATCAAAATGAAAAGTAAATTAATATTAATATTAGCCCTCGCATTTTTTTTAAGATTTTACAAAATTACTTCAATTCCTCCATCCTTAAATTGGGATGAGACCTCAATTGCTTATAATGCATATTCAATTTTAAAGACGGGGAGAGATGAATGGGGACAGTTTATGCCTGTTCACTTTAAATCATTTGGAGAGTATAAACTACCTGCTCAAATATATGCATCAATTCCGGGAGTTGCCATCTTTGGACTAAACGAGTTTGGGGTTCGCATCACCCCTGTTGTTTATGGAACTTTAACAATATTTCTTTTATATCTTTTAGCGCAGGAACTGTACAGAAAAAGATATATTTCTTTAATTTCGGCATTTCTTTTAGCTGTTTCTCCTTGGCACATTCAACTTACTCGCGCTTCATTTGAATCATCATTCTCTTTATTTTGGTTTTTGCTGGCCTTACTGTTTTTAGTTAAAGGTTTAAAAGAAAAAAAATGGATTATTGTTTCAATGGTTCCGTTTGTAATTTCGGTCTATACTTACAACACAGCAAGAATTTTTACACCATTGTTCTTGTTTGTTTTTTATCTATTAAATTTTAATTTTTTCTTGAAGAATCTTAAATATTTAGCATTTAGCTTTTTAGCATTTATATTTTTAACTTCGCCCATTATACCTTTTGTTCTTTCGGGAGATGCCTCTGCACGCTATAAGTTAGTTAGTATTACAAATGATAAAGGACTAATCCCTAGAATTGAAGAAAGAAGAAATTTATCAAAATTATCACCTATTTTTACAAAATTAATTCATAACAGATATACATATAACACATATTATTTTAGTCAAAACTATCTTGCCCACTTTAGTCCAAGTTTTTTATTTCTTAAAGGTGCTGGTCATCACCAACATCATGTTCAAGGTGTTGGTGAGCTATATTGGTTCCAAGCCCCATTTTTATTGTTTGGTATTTTTGTACTGTTAAAAAAGAAAGATCTTAGTTTAAAAATATTACTGCCATGGTTACTGTTATCGTTTGTGCCTGTTTCTATGACCAATGATAGTATTCCCAATGCACTTCGCACCTTAATTGCTGCCCCTGTTTATCAGATTTTTACTGCAGTTGGTATATATGAATTCATACAAAAGACTAAAGACCAAAGACTAAAGACTGCAATAATCGCGACAACAGTTGCTCTATTTATAATTAACTTTTGTATATTTGCAACTAATCTCTATACCCTATACCCTATACGCTATTCTCGAGACTGGCAATATGGGAACAAACAGGTTGTTGAATATATAAAGGATCATATGGATGAGTACAGTTTAATTGTTTTTACAAGACACTATGGAGAACCACACATTTTTACACTTTTCTATTTAAAATATGATCCAGCCAGATTTCAGAACAGTTATAATTTAGAGAGGTTTGAAACTTTTGATTGGGTAAGAGTACTAAGATTTGATAGATTTTATTTTCCTGACCTAGGGGATGAAGGTACAAAATATCAAGATGTCATTAAGGCAAATAAAGGCAAAAAAATATTATTTATTGGAAAACCTGGTGATTTCCCACCTGAGGCCAAAATACTTGAAAAAATTTATTTCCTAAACGGTGAACCAGCATTCGAAATAACAAATAATCTATGAAAATATATAATAAATTATTTTTAGCATCGTTTACTGCATATGTAGTCGATGATCTAGTTAAATTTATTAACATATTACCGAAAAAGGTTTCTATTGCTTTTATTTCGACCGCAGCTGATCCATATCAAGACAAATGGTTTGTCGAAAAAGATAAAGAAGCCTTACTAAATAAAGGATTTAAAATAACCGATGTTGATATTAAGAATAAAAAAGAAAAAGTGTTATATAAATTGCTTGTAAATTTTGATTTGATATTTGTATCTGGTGGAAATGCATTTTATTTATTAGAAAAGTCTCTAGAAAGCGGTTTTGATAAAGTAATTAAAAAATTGTTGCGAAAAGGTTTGATTTATGTTGGGAGTAGTGCAGGATCAGCAATAGTTGGTCCATCGTTGGAAGCGGTAATAACTTTAGATGATCCAAAACTAGGACCGAATCTAAAGAACTATAACGGATTTGGTATTGTAGATTTTACAATACTGCCTCATTATGGTGATCCGAAGTACGAAGGTCGATATAAGAAGATTGTTGGCGATTTTACCAATTCTAAATATAAAGTTATTCCACTTACAAATCAACAAGCAATTCAAGTAGTAGGCGATGATTACAAAATTATAGAGTCAAAGCAAACAAGTACTGCTGTACTAGTACAATGATACAAATATGAATAAAATAATTAGGTTTATTAAAAATAATTTTGTATTGATATTGATATGTTTTCTTTTTTTAGGAACGAGACTTTTTAGAATTAGTGAAATACCCTCTTCAGTTTACTGGGATGAGGCATCAATTGGTTACAACGCCTATTCAGTTTTAACTACTGGTAGAGACGAATGGGGAGAATTTATGCCCTTACATTTTCGTGCATTTGGAGAGTTTAAACTTCCTGTCTATATATACTCAGTTGTTGCTAGCGAATTTATATTTGGTTTAACTCCTTTGGCTGTTCGTTTACCAGCTGTTATGTATGGACTTTTGTCAATAATTGGACTGTATTTAATGGTATATGAGTTAACTAAAAACAAATTATTATCTCTTCTTTCATCATTCTTATTTAGCATTACTCCTTGGTTTTTTATCTTTTCAAGAACAGGATATGAAGTAACTGCAGGACTTACATTTTTTATCTGGGCAATTTATTTATTGCTTCGCTCTTTTGAGCGAAGTAAATTCTTATTTATTATTTCAACATTCTTATTTGTCATATCTGCATATAGTTATAATAGTTTTAGAATACTAACACCAATAGTACTTGGAATTATTTTTATTTACCATTTATATAAACGACAATTTGTGGTTGTTGCTCTGTCTGTATTAATTTTGATAGCAAGCGTCGTACCGTTGTATAAGTTGTATAAAGAAGACTCAGGTTTATCAAGATTACAAACAGTTGGGTCAAAAAGTAATTTAGTTATAAATTACTTCAAAAACTTTTCACCCAAATATTTATTTGTAAGTGGCGATACCAATCTAAGAAGTCAGATTCCACAAACAGGAGAGTTGTATTATTTAGATGCTTTATTTTTAGTATTAGGAATTTTATACATTTTAAAGTCTAATAATCCGAAGTTATATTTAGTTTTAGGACTTTTATTAATAGCCCCAATTCCAGCTACTATTACTAAAGAAAATCCACATGCCCTACGCGCTATTTTAATGAGCCCTATTTTATCTGTAATTTCAGCATTTGGAGTTTATTATTTTTCTAGCCTTTTTACTAAAAATAAAAATATATTATTAACTATAATTATTGTACTTTACGCTTTGTCTTTTGAAGGTTATATGTATAAATTCGGGACGGAGTACAACAATTTGTCCCGTTCGGCATGGCAACATGAGTACAAGCAGATTTTTGAAAAACAAAAAGAAGGCTGTGTTTCGGATGAGTTTGCCCAGCCTTATATATTTGCCCTTTTTTACCAAAAAGTAAATCCAAAGGAATTTATTACAACCCGTGAGTTAAATCCAGTTTCTGATTGGGGATTTTCAACAGTAAAGTCATTTGGAAATTTTGATTTTCCTAAAATATGCAAAAATTAACTTATTTTTTTTTGACATTAATTGTTTTACTTGCAGTGTTTTTAAGATTTTGGAAACTTGATCAAATACCAGCTTCACTTAATTGGGATGAGGTAGCAGCAGGATATAACGCATATACAATTGCCAATTGGGGAGCAGATGAATATGGAAATAAGTTTCCACTTGTTTTTAAGTCGTTTGCTGACGACAAACATCCAGTGCATATTTATTTGACCGCTATCGTAGTCAAGCTATTTGGATTATCAGACTTTAATATTCGCGCAACAAGTGCAGGCATAGGTGTTTTGACTGTTCTTTTTGTTTTTTTTCTTGCAAAAGAATTGTTCAAGAGTGATTTAGTAGGTTTATTTTCAAGCTTATTTTTAGCTGTTTCTCCATACCATATTCATTTCTCAAGAGGCCTGTGGGAAAATAACTTTGCTCTTTTCTTTTTAATAGCAGGACTCGTCATGTTTTACACTGGAATTAGAAAATCCAATTATTTGATTCCCCTCGCTTTTTCTTTTTTTGGACTTTCGTTTTATTCATATCATTCTGCAAAAATAGTAGTTCCAATGGTTGTAGTTTTGGTTTGTCTAATTAATATCAAAAAGTTATTGGCAAACAAGACAGTGTTTATGTCATCTGTATTAGTAGTTTTTCTTTTTGGAATACTACTGATCAAGGATACTAGAATTTTAGGTTTTGCCAGAATTAATCAAACCAAATTAGCAAGCGATGTAAGCATTTTTGATAATTATAAAAAACATTTTACTTATTCATATTTGTTTAGAAGTGGTGATCTGGGTCCAAGAGCATCAGTGAAAGTAATTGGTGAGTTTTACAAAATAGATTTGATACTTTCACTTATTGGATTACTCGTCTTAATAACTAAAAAGAAGTGGCAAGTCCTGTCCGTTATTGTTTTTTGGTTGATATTATCACCAATCCCCAGTGCGGTTTCATCAACAGAACCAAGCGCTATAAGAGGAATTTTTATGATAGTTCCTGTGTTACTACTATCGGCTTCTGGAACAGAAGCTCTGATTGTGCTTTTTAAAAATAAATTGGTTCAACTTGTTATTGTGATGGCTATTTTGATAAGTTTGGGTTTTGAAGTTAAAAATTACCTTAGCTATTATCTAAACATCTATCCAGTTAAAGAAGCAATTGAGTGGCAGTATGGTATGAAACAAATTGTTGAATATAGTCAGAAAAATAATGATTTTTATAAAATGTACGTTGATAATATTCGTCAACAACCTTATATATACTTTTTGTATTATTTAAAAGTTCCACTTCCTGAACTTTTAGCAACTGTAAGATATGATGAAAGTAATTCAAAAAGTTTTAATACAGTACTGTCGTTTGATAGATACCAGTTTGGTAATTGGAATATTATAGAAAGTTACCCTAATGAAGGAATTTTATACACGGTAACTCCCAGTTATTATACTGGTTTAAGACATTTACAACAATTTGATGTATTAAAATTAATAAAGTATCCTAATAAGAGTGATGCATTTTATATTGTAGGAGGGCATGAATAATAAAACAATTAATCTGTGACGAGTTACGGGTTACGAGTTAAACAAAATATGAATATTGTAAAATTTGAGGATTTAGAAATCTGGAAATCAGCATTGTTGGTTACAAAAGATGTTTACGATATTACATCTCAGGGCAAGTTTTCAAAAGATTTTGGATTAAGAGATCAGATTAGAAGAGCTGTGGTGTCAATTAGTTCAAATATTGTCGAAGGTTTTGAAAAAAGAAATAATAATGAATTTAGACGATTTTTAATGATTTCGAAAGGTTCAGCTGGAGAAGTTAGAAACCAACTTTACATTGCTTTATCGATCAATTATATAAACAAATTAGAATTTGATAAGATAAATAGCCAGTTGCTAGAATTGTCAAAAAGGATGGGTGCGTTCATCAGTTATTTAACAAAAAAATGATCAAAAATGTTAACTCGCCACTCGTAACTCGTAACCCCAAAACTGTGTTACTGTCCGTTATCCTAGCAACAAGAAACGAAGAAGAAAATATTAAACGGTGCCTGGAAAGCGTAAAAGATATTGCATCTGAGATTATTATTTTTGATGAATATTCAACTGATTCTACTCGTGAAATTGCAGAAAAACTTGGAGCCAAAGTATATCTTGAAGAACATCATGATATATTTCATATTACAAAACAAAAAGCACTCGAAAAAGCTAATGGAGAATGGATATTGCAACTTGATGCGGATGAAGTAGTAACACTAGAATTAGTAACAGATATACTCAACGTTGTTAATGGTCAACTCGTCACTCGTAACTCGCAAACCGACAAACTATTTCAACGTCATCAAAAATTAATAGAACAACGTGACGGTCCAATTGGTAAATCTACAGGTTATACGGTGGGCTATTTTATTCCCAGAAGGAATATGTTTTTGGGAAAACCTTTAATTCACGCAGGGGTATATCCAGATGGAGTAATAAGATTAGTTAAAAACGGTTTTGCCAGATTCCCTCAAAAGTCTGTACATGAACAAATTGAACTTGATGGAAAAGTTGGCTGGTTAAATGGTGATTTACTGCATTATGATTCACCAACTTTAAAAAGATATTTATCTCGTTTAAATCGCTACACTGATCTTCACGCGGAAGAGCTAAAAGTAAAGAAACTTCCTAATAATATATTGTCTTTTGTTAAGTATGTCTTCCTAATTCCTACTTCCAAATTCTTGACTCTCTATTTTCGTCATCTCGGTTTCCTTGACGGCGTAAACGGCTTTCTCTGGAGTTTTTTTAGCGCCCTGCACTTCCCAATTGCATATTTTAAATATGTAACAGATAATAAAGATATAAAATAAGATGGATTTAAAAAATAAAATTGTGGTCATTACAGGTTCTTCAAGCGGGATAGGTAGAACAACTGCTATAAGATTTGCAAAAGAAGGTGCAAAAGTTGTTGTAAATTTTAATATTAATTCTAGGGGGGGGCAGGAGACTGTCGATGAAATTAATAAAATCTCCGAGGGATTGTTGGTACAGGCTGATGTTACAAAGCCAAAAGAAATAATTAGGTTGTTTGACGAAGTCGTTAAAAAATTTGGGACAGTCGATATATTAATAAATAATGCAGCAATTCCAAATGATAAAGTTCCATATTTTGAAGCAAGTTATGAGGATATTGTTGAACTTGTAAATACTGATTTGATTGGACCAATGATGTGTTCAAAGGAGGCGTTAAAATATATGCAAAAACAGGGTTATGGAAAAATAATTAATACAAGTTCGATTAGGGGTGCAGAATATGGTGGTAGATCTGTTGTTTATGCTGCTTCAAAATCTGGAATTAATAGTTTTTCAAAAACCCTGGCTAAAATGGTTTCCCCAAATATTCAGGTAAATGCAGTAGCACCAGGATTTGTAAAAACTAGAAACTATGATGGGATGACTAAAGAACAAACCGATTTGTTTATTGCTCAAACATATTTAAAAAGATGGGTTACAGAAGATGAAATTGCAGATGCATTTATATTTTTAGCAAAAAATGACGCAATGACAGGCCAAGTAATATATGTTGATGCGGGATTTACACTGAAATAATCTATTTTATAATTTCTTCTCTTGAAATTCCTGCCTCTCGAAGTAACGAAATCAGGGTTCCTTTTGGAATGTCGTTTAAATGCATTGCAATAACTGCCCTTTTTCCATTTTTTGAATTAAACATTACAATATGACTCCCCGTTTGGTGATCTTCGATAAATCCTAATTTTTTAAGTTTCTTTAATAATTTCTTTGACGTAAAATTTGGAAGTTTAGGCATATGAAAACGGTATTGGTGTATCCATATTTATAGTTGAGAAGAATGAATGTTCATCGCTTGGTGCAACTTCCTCATGTTTTTTCAAACTGGCTAAATATGCGTTAATTGCTTCTTTAGCCATTTTTTTAGCTTCAGTTAAATTTTTACCATAAGTTACGCAACCAGGAAGCGAAGGAACTGAAACAGTAAACCCTCCTTCTGGTTCTGTCTTAAAAATTAAATTGTAAGTAACTTTTTTCATATAACATATATTTTAGAATAGTAAGTCAAGTAAAACAAGGTTATAATTCTTCAAATGACTTCAAAGATTGAGATTAATGAAAAGTTTAAGGAGGCAATTGGTGCAGTTAGAGACGCGAAAAATGTTTTTATTACAGGAAAGGCAGGAACGGGAAAATCCACACTTCTTAAAGTAATTAGAGATAATTTAGAAAAAAACCATGTAGTTTTAGCTCCAACAGGTGTTGCCGCTGTTAATATTGGGGGACAAACAATTCATTCTTTTTTTCGCTTTCGCCCTGATATCACAATTGAAAAAGTACAGAAAAAATATAAAACTGTCAAAAACCCTGAAATTTATAAAAATTTAGAAATTTTAATTATTGATGAAATTTCAATGGTCAGGGCTGATTTATTAGACTGTGTTAATACATTCTTAAAAATGCATGGCCCTGACAAGGAAACGGCTTTTGGAGGTGTTCAACTTGTGTTTATCGGAGATTTATATCAGCTTCCTCCTGTTGTAACTTACAAAGAAAAAGAAATATTTAGTACTATGTATGAAAGCCCTTACTTTTTTGATTCCAAAGCTTTTAAAGAAACCAAGTTTATTTTGATAGAACTTGAAAAAATTTATAGACAAACCGAAGAAGATTTTATTAAAATTTTAAATGCCGTCAGGAATAGATCAATTGACGATAATTTATTAACTCTTCTAAATAAAAATACAAATTTTAATTTTGAACTAAAGACTGACGAAGGATTTATAGAATTAGTAACAGTTAATGCCAAAGCTGATGAAATAAATTATAAAAAATTAACAAGTTTAGATGGAAAGATGTATACCTATGAAGGAGAGATTACTGGAGATTTTGATGAAAAAGCCTTTCCTGCACCACACATATTGGACTTAAAAATTGGATCTCAGGTAATGCTGACCAATAATGACAAGTTGGGGAGGTGGATAAACGGAACGGTTGGAAAACTAGAAAAAATTAAAAAAGAAAATGATATTGAGAAAATTTGGGTAAGACTTGAAAATGGAGAATTAGTTGATGTGGCTCCTAATACCTGGGAAATGTATAAATTTTCATATGATTCTAAAAATAATAAAATAACCACAGAAACGACAGGGTCATTTACACAGTATCCAATAATATTATCTTGGGCTATAACAATCCATAAATCCCAGGGCAAAACTTTTAACAAAGTAATTGTTGATATGGGTAGAGGATCTTTTGCTCATGGTCAAACATATGTTGCATTATCAAGATGTACTACACTTTCAGGACTTGTTCTTCGTGTTCCAATTAAAAAAAGTCATATTCTGCTCGACTGGAAAGTTGTAAAGTTTTTGACAAGTTTTCAATATCAGTTATCAGATAATAATATTTCACTTGATGTAAAAATAGAATATTTAAAGAAAAAACTTGACGAGCAAGGCTCGTGTGATATCACTTATTTAAAATCTAATGATGAAAAAACAAAAAGGACAATTTGGCCAAGAGAAATTGGCAAGATGGAGTATCTTGGCAAGGAGTTTATAGGTGTAATTGCCGATGATGACCTAAGGGGTGAAGAAAGAGTTTTCAGAGTAGATAGAATTTTGGAAATAAAGTAGTTATACTATAACCATGAACTTAAAAGACAAAATTGCAGTTGTAACTGGTGGAAGTAGTGGAATTGGACAAGCAATTTGTATTGCTTTGGCAAAAGAAGGCTGTAAGGTAGTTTTTACTTATAATACAAATGAAAAAGGGGCAGATGAAACTCTTAAAAAGTTGAATGATGATAGTTATAAATTCAAAGTTGATTTACAAAACGAAGAAGATATCAAGAATTTGTTTGATTTTGTAAAAGAAAAATTTGGGAAATTAGATATCTTAGTAAATAATGCCGGATACAGTAAGAGTGGTGACATTTTTGATCTAAAGTTATGGTCTAGGGCGTTAAATACCAATGTCTTGGGTTATATTACTGTAATAAAATATGCAAAGAATATTATTAATGAAGGTAAAATTTTAAATATTTCATCAGTTTACGCCGAAGATAAAGTTGCGTGGCCAGGCAAAGCTGCTGATGCAGCATCAAAATCTGCAATCAATAATTTAACACGAACTATAGCTAAAGAATTTGCTCCAAAAATTAATGTAAATGCGATAGCGCCAGGTTATGTTGACACACGACTTTGGGATGAGTTTTCACCAGAGATTAAAAATGAAGCAAAAACAGAGCTCTTGATTGGAAGGTTGATTAAACCTTCAGAAATTGCAGAGATGGCGACGGCCATTATTAAAAACGACGCAATGACGGGTGAGGTGGTGGTGGTTGATGGTGGATTATCTCTAAAAACAGTATGAAATTAACTGAAAAAGACAAAAAGGAAATACTTACATTTTTAGGAAAACACAAGTTAATGTCCTTAGGAACTTATTACAAAGAACCTTGGGCTGCTCCAGTTTATTATCTATTTGACGATGATTTGAATTTTTACTTTGTCAGTGGAACTAAAACTATACACGCTCAAAATATTTTGAAAAATCCAAAAGTTTCAATAACAATAGCTGATAGTAAACAGAACCCTAATGGTAAAAAGGTAGGTTTTCAAGCAAGGGGTAATGCCACTAAAGTAACTTCTGTCTCAGAAATTAAAGATATAATTATTGTATGGAATAAAAGAGGGTTTGTTCCTGTAACATATAAAATATTTAAAAAAGTATGGAAATCCAGGTTTTATAAGGTAAAGTTAAATAGGCTACAGATCTTTGACGAAAATCAAACAGGAGTCAAAGAAGTTAGAAATTGGAAAATATGAATTTAAAAGGAAAAGTTGTGGTTGTAACAGGCTCAAGTGATGGCATAGGCAAGCAAGTTGCTTTAAAACTTGCTAATGAAGGAGTTTTGTTGGCCTTAGTAGCTAGAGATGAAGACAGACTCAAAGAGGTTAAAAATAAATGTTTAGAATTGGGATCATCCAAAGTTGAAAGTTATTCATGCGATGTTTCAGATAAAGATAAAGTAAAGGAAACAATTAATAAGATTTTGGTGGATTTTAATACTGTTGACATTTTACTTAATATTGCAGGTGTTTGGCAAGAGTTAAACAAATTAGAAGATATATCCGATGAAGAAATTGATAGTGTTATAAACATTAACTTGAAGGGTGTGATCTATGTTACTAAACAATTGTTAAAGTACTTCAAAGAAAGAGATGAAGAAGCAATTATCTTAAACGTCTCGTCCCGATCTGGTGTAACAACTCAAGAAGGCCAATCGATTTATACAGCTTCCAAATGGGGAGTAACAGGATTCACTGAGGTTTTGAAAACAGATCTTAAAAATTCAAAAATAAGAGTAGCTACGCTTCACCAAGGAGGAACTAACACTAACCTATTTAGTAAAACAGGCGAGCATTTTAATCAAGATAAGTTTATAAAACCTGAAGATTTGGCTGACGTTATAGTTTTTATGCTCTCACGTCCTCCTCAAATTTGGCTTCATGATGTAAGAGTCGAGTATTAATTGTATAATACCTTCATGGGAAAGGTTTATATTTTTGTTTTTGGAATATTAATACTTTTGGGGTTGGCTGATTCTGTTTTTTTAACTTGGGAACATTACACGCTAACTTCAATTGGGTGTCCTATTAGTCCTTGGATAAATTGCTTGGCAGTAACATCTTCTAAATATTCTGAAATATTAGGTATTCCATTATCTCTTTTGGGCTCAATTTATTATATTGTTTTGTTTTTTTTACTCTTGAAGAAAGAAACAATGTTTAAACACTTCTTTTTGCTGACATCAAGTTTTGGTGTTTTGTTTTCATTTTATCTAATCTATATCCAAGTTTTTGCGATTGGACTCTTTTGTTTATATTGCTTAGCTTCCGCCTTAATTTCCTTTTTAATATTTGGTTTAACATGGATCTTTTTCAAAAAAGAGTGGAGTACCTTGGTTGTAGACTCTCTTGGGTATGGTTATAAATTTATCTTAAAACCAATGTTATTTATGGTTGATGCTGAAGTCGTTCATGAAACCATGGTTAAAATGGGAGAGAGTTTGCCCAAACTAATACTTAATTTATTTAAAAGAATATTTGTTAAAAAATATAAAAACCTAGAGCAAAAAATATTAGACATTAAATTTTTAAGCCCAATTGGCCTTGCAGCAGGATTTGATTATGAAGCAAGATTAACCCAAACACTTCCATTTATTGGTTTTGGCTTTCAAACAGTTGGAACCATAACTAATATGAGTTATGGTGGTAATCCAAAACCAAGACTAGGTAGACTTCCGCAAAGCAAATCATTATTGGTTAATAAAGGTTTTAAAAATCTGGGTATTGAACAAACTTTAAAAAAATTATCAGAAAAAAAACTTATTTATCCTGTTGGCATTTCGATCGGAAGAACAAATTCACCTAAACTAGATACTATTGATAAATCGATAACTGATATTTTGTCTGCATTTAAATATGCCAAAAATTTTAATATAAATAATGCCTATTACGAACTAAACATAAGCTGTCCTAATATTATTCATGATGCTGGAATAAATTTTTACAAATATAATAATCTAGAAAAACTACTTCTTGAGATGGATAAAATTAAATTAACAAAGCCTATATTTGTAAAAATGCCGATTGATCAAACTGACGGTTATACATTAAAAATGTTAAATGTGATTTCAAGGCACAATATTAAGGGAGTTATATTTGGAAACTTGCAAACAAACAAGAAAAATAAAGTTCTAGTCAGTTCTGAAGTTAATAAATTTAAGATGGGTAAGTACTCAGGCAAACCAACTTTTGAAGATTCAAATAGATTAATTAAACTCACTTATAAAAATTTTAAAGATAGATTTATAATAATTGGCTGTGGAGGAGTGTTTAATGCAGATGATGCCTGGGTCAAGTTTGCAAACGGTGCAAGTTTAGTCCAACTCATAACTGGAATGATTTTTGAGGGACCTCAACTTACTGCTCAAATAAATAGGGATCTTTCAGAAAGACTTCAAAAAGAAGGCTATAAAAACATTAGTCAGATAGTTGGAAGTGCTATATAATATCTTCATATGAAGGTGGCAATGGTTTCGGGGGCAAACAGTGCCTTGGGTGCTATGGGTCTGCATAATAATGAATTGACAAAAGCAATTAAGGCTCTAAACAGTAAAAATATTAGGTTTGTAGATAATCCAAAAGATGCTGACTTAACTCATTACGTGGGATTTCATCCGTTTTTTATTTCACTCCCATTTTTTAAACCTTCAAAAAAAGTTGTTTTAACAATCCATGATTTACATAGATTAATTTATCCAAATCATTTCCCTCCTGGTATAAAAGGAAGTTTAAAGTTTTTAATAAATAAATTTTTGATATGGAAAAATGTAGACAGGATAATAACAATTTCAGAAACTTCTAAAAAAGACATATCTAGGTTTTTGGGTGTAAATCCGGATAAAATATTTGTTACTTACTTGGGGATAAAGAAAGCTTTTAAAAAACTTGCAAAAGAAGCTTGGGAGACAGAAATTAGAAAAAGATATTCTTTACCAAATGAATATATACTCTTTCAGGGAGATATTTATTATAACAAAAATATTCCTAACCTAGTTAAGGCATGCAAATTGGCAAAGAAGACCTTAGTGGTTGTAGGAAAACAAGCCAAAGAAATTGAAAATATGGATTTAGATCATCCAGAGTTGGTTCATTTAAAGGGAATCGACTTTTCAAATGTCATAAGACCAGGATTTGTAGAGGATAATGATTTTAATAAAATATATAATCTAGCATATTGCTATGTACAGCCGTCTTTTTACGAGGGTTTTGGCTTGCCACTTCTTGAAGCCTACTCCAGCGGCACCCCGCTAGTAGTTTCAAAGGCTCAAACTCTTGTTGAGATTATGGGCCTTGAAATAAAATATATAAATCCAAATAGTCCAGAAGATATAGCAATGGGAATTCTTAATCCAAATAAAAATGTAAAATTGCCACGCATATACACGTGGGAAAAGACTGCAAAGGAAACATTAGAAGTGTATGCAAAAGTCTAGTATTTTATTTATACTCAAAAGCTTTTTTGTTTGGAGAGTTACTACTTTATTAATTGCTTATCTAGCAATTCTATTTGTCCCGAGATTAAGTGATAACTTTTTGGGGGGGATGATATCTGACTATAACAGTAATCCTTTTCTCTGGTCTTGGGCCAATTTTGACGGAGAACATTATTTGTCAATTGCAGTAAATGGTTATAAAGATTTACAGCAAGCCTTTTTTCCGCTTTATCCATTATTGATTCGTTTTTTTGGTGGCTCAATTGTTTCTGCCTTACTAATTTCCAACTTAAGTCTCCTAATTTCTCTTGTTGGTTTATACAAACTAATTGAGTTAGATTATGATCAAAAGGTTGCAAGATTATCCATAATATTACTTTTAATGTTTCCATCATCTTTCTTTTTTGGCGCAGTATACACAGAAAGTTTATTTTTAGCTCTAGTTGTCTGGGGTTTTTACTTTTTCAGGAAAAGGAAATTTTTATTAGGAGTAGTACTTGGTAGTTTATCTTCATTAACTCGTATTATTGGAATTATTCCGATTGGTGTTTTTGGATACATGGGCTATTCAAAATATAAATGGGGAGATGCTTTAGCGCTTTTTCATAATCAGATAAACTTTGGAGAACAGAGAAGTGATCATCTAATTATGTTACCTCAAGTTTTTTACCGATATTTTGTCAAAATACTACCTAGTTTATCGTGGAATTACTTTCCAATTGTGTTTACTACACTTCTTGAAATTGTGGTAGCCATAGCATTTTTATTAGTTATTATTTATTCATTTAAAAAGATTAGACTTGAGTATTGGTTATTTTTAACAATTGGTTATTTAATACCAACGCTTACAGGTAGTTTTTCTTCTATGTTAAGATACGTAATTGTTCTGTTTCCAGCTTTTATATATTTGGCAACAAATATTGTTAAATTTAAGAAACAGGCACAAATATTCATTTTTACTACAATGCTTATCTTGCTTGTAATAACTGAAGCATTATTTATGAGGGGGTATTTTGTCTCATGATTATCGCAATTATTGGTGCTGGGTTTACAGGTTTGACACTTGCATATCGTTTATCTCAAAAAGGACATCAGATTACTTTAATTGAATCAGAAAATAAAGCAGGTGGTCTTGCAGTTGGGTTTTCAAAAAAAGTGTGGAAATGGACTTTGGAAAAACACTACCATCATTGGTTTACCAACGATTATTCAATTTTAAATTTGGCCAAAGAGATTGGTCACAAGGTTGTTACAGTTAGGCCAAAAACGTCCACTTTTATTAAAGGTGAGATTTATCAAATTGATTCACCCTTTGCACTTTTGATTTTTTCTAAATTAAGTATCATTGATAGGCTTAGAACAGGAATTATATTATTTTCTTTAAAAATAAGTCCATTCCTTAAGCTTTATGAGAAAGTTACATCAGAAAAGTTTATACGTTTTTTTATGGGTGAGAAGTCTTGGAATGTTTTATGGAAACCTCTTTTTACAAAAAAATTTGGTGTAGATTACAAAAAAATATTGTTGTCTTGGTTTTGGGCAAGAATCAAAAAGAGAACACCATCACTATGTTATCCTGCCGGTGGATTTCAAAAGTTTGCAGATAGAATCGTGAATAAATTAAAACAAAAAAAAGTAATAATTTACTACAACGAACTATTCCAGAAATTTAAGAAAAAGAGTGGTAAATTTGTCCTTTTTACAAACAAAAGACAGCTAATAGTAGATAAAATTATAAATACAATTCCTCTTAAAGAAACAGGTATCAAAATGATCGGTGCAATTAATTTAGTTTTAGAACTCAAAGAACCATTTTTAAAAGACAATACTTATTGGCTTAATATTAATGATGCCAATTCCCCCTTTTTAGCCGTTGTAGAACATACTAATTTTATGGATAAAAGGAATTATAACAATCGACATGTTGTTTATGTTGGGAACTATCTTGATAAAAGTTCTAACTTATACAGCAAAAATATTGAGGAAATCTTAGATATATATTTACCGTATTTAAATAAAATTAATCCTGATTTTAAAAAGAATGTGATTGTAAATAAATATTTATTCAAGGCTCCTTTTGCACAACCCATTGTGTCTAATGGATATTCTAAAAAGATTCCACCTTTTGTGTCAGAAATAGCCGGTGTTTATAATGCAAATATACAACAAGTTTATCCTTGGGATAGAGGTACGAATTATGCAGTAGAAATAGGAAACAAAGTTGCAAAATTAATATGAAGTTTTCAAAAACAATTTTAATAATTTATTTTATAACACTTTTTGTTAGGCTTTGGAATTTTCCTAATCACCCGATTTATTCAGACGAAATTACTTGGATGACAAGAAGTAAGGAGTTAATTTATGCTTTGTCTAAATGGAATACTGAGTTTTTGAAAACTGCATGGTGGACTTATCAAGGAGAAACTCCCGCTATTGGTTTACCTCTTTCGATCGTGAGTGGGATCTCTCAAATTGTCTTCGCCGGACAAAGTAAATACAGTTTAAATATATTTTCAGATATAGTTGCCGCTAGGCTTCCAATTATCTTTCTAACTTCACTAATTTCTGTTTTTGTGTACAAAATTGGTTTATATTTGAATAAAAAAATCGCTTTGTTGGCTGGTTTTTTGTACGCTTTAAATCCTGTTTTAATTGGTATTGAAAAATGGGCAATTAATGACGGTTTACTAACGCTTTTTTCAATCACTGCAATATATTATTTTATTAAGGCAAGTTTAGATAAAAAAATAAATCTAATACCTGCGATATTTTTATCATTAGCCTTTTTAACTAAACCGCTAGGTCTTTTAGTTATAATTCCTTGGTTTTTTATCGTAAAACCGGGTAAGTTATTTTTTTATAACTTACTTTTCTTTTTTGTAATGATTCAGGTTTTTTGGCCTCTCTCTTGGTTTTTGCCGTTTATTTCCATTTTTGATTATTTATATAGAGTTTATTTTTTTGTACAAGGAAACTACTTAGAGAACTTTTATTTTGGAGTTTCATCCACCAATCCCCATTGGAGTTACTATTTATTCCAAATTTTTGCCAGATTAACAGAAATTACAATTATTGGTTTACTAATTGGACTATTTAATCTAAACAAAAAATATCTCCCATTTTTGATATATACTTTAATTTATCTTGCCGTAATAAGTTTCTCATCTCAAAAAATCGATATTCGATACGCATTACCAACGATACCTGTTTTAGTAATTATTTCTAGTGAGGGAATAACTAAATTAATCAAAAAATTACCCAATATTAAACTAATTATTTTTGCACTCATAATTATTCCGCTAATTTGGTTAAAAAGTACCCATATTTATTTTAATAATTTCGTAGGAGGTGCAAAAGGGGCACAAAAATATGTTTTGGTCGGATGGTGCACCAGCGAAAGAGAGGCTCTCAACTATTTAAATAGTATTAAAGCAATTGGCAGTGTTTATATTGCTGGATGTCCATCGGTTACTCCATATTATTCCCCGTTACCATTAACTTACGATTTTAGAAAATCTGACTATATTATTTTAGAAACCTATTATTTGAATCAACATCCTAAATCTGATCTCTTGACATATTTAAAAGATAAAAAAGAGATCAAGGCAATAATTGAAAAAGGTGCTACAATTTCACTAATATTTAAGAACTAATATGAGAATATTAATAACAGGAGGAGCAGGATTCATTGGATCACATTTAGTTAAAAGACTTCTTTTAGAGAACCACAAAATAGTGGTGATTGATAATTTTGACCCTTTTTACTCAATTGAAGATAAAAAGGAAAATATTAAAGTTTTTAAAAGAGATAAAAACTTCAAGTTATTTAATGTTGATATTACAGACAGAAAAAAGATTGCAAACATATTTTTGAAACATAAATTTGATCAAGTTATACATTTAGCTGCTAAAGCAGGAGTTAGGCCTTCAATTGAAGATCCTGTGGCTTACTTTAAAACCAATATTGAAGGCACGTTAACACTTTTAGAAGCCTGCAAAGATATTAAGTTAAAAAACTTTATATTTATTTCTTCCTCATCAGTTTACGGTGAAAGACCGAAAGTTCCGTTTTCCGAAGATGATAAGGCAGAAAATCCAATTTCTCCCTATGGGTTAACAAAACTCTCAGGTGAAAAACTTTTAAAAATTTATAGCAACCTCTATTCGATTCCTTCAACCGCTATAAGGTTGTTTACCGTTTATGGACCAAGACAGAGACCTGATCTTGCAATAAGAAAGTTTATAGATAAAATTTATAACGCTAATGAAATTGAAATGTTTGGGGATGGCTCGACTATGAGAGACTACACTTATGTCGACGACATTGTCGATGGCATTGTTAAGTGTGTATATCAGCCGTTTAAGTTTGAAGTAATTAATCTAGGTAATTCAAGCCCCATAAAACTTAGCGAGTTAATTAAAATAATCGAAAAAAGCTTGAGTAAAAAGGCAATAATTATTAAAAAACCAAATCAAATTGGAGATGTCTCTAGGACCTACGCAAATATCAGAAAAGCTAAAAAACTTCTTAATTGGAAACCGAATTTTAAGTTTGAAAAAGGTATATCTATGATGATAAAATGGTACCTAATAAAATATGCAAAAAAAGATTGACTTGTCTCTAGTTATTCCTGCCTACAATGAGGAGAAGAATCTTTCAATTTTACATCATCAAATTAATGAGGTGGTTTCTGAACTAAATTTAAGTTATGAAATAATTTTCGTGGATGATTGTTCGATTGACAACACCCTGAACGAATTGAAAAAAATTGCCAACAAAGACCAACGAGTAGTAATTATTGCTTTAAGACGTAGGTACGGACAAACCACTGCTATGTCAGCTGGTTTTGATAACGCTCGTGGTGAGGTCACTATTCCAATGGATGCAGATTTACAGAACGACCCTAGAGATATCTCTAAATTACTTGACAAATTAAATGAGGGTTACGATGTTGTTTCAGGTTGGCGAAAGAATAGAAAAGAACCATTTTTGACGAGAAGATTGCCTTCTATGATTGCAAATAAGTTAATATCGGTTATTACTGGAGTTGATTTACACGATACGGGATGTACATTAAAAGCATATAGATCTGAAATATTAGAAGAGACTAAACTTTATGGTGAGATGCATCGTTTTATTCCTGCCATAGCTCATATTGCAGGTGCAAAAATTGCAGAAGTAATAGTAAGACACCATCCAAGAAAGTATGGAAAAGCAAAATATGGTATTAACAGAACGTTAAGGGTAATACTCGATGCTTTAACTGTTAAATTTTTACTTTCTTTTCAAACAAGACCAATGCATTTTTTTGGAAAACTTGGGGTTTTTGTGGGTGGGGTTGGAGCTTTACTCTTGACTTATCTGGTCTATCAAAGATTTTTTCTTGCACTTCCACTTTCATCGAGACCATCGTTCTTAGTTGCCATTTTTTGTATGCTTGTTGGGCTACAGCTTGTTATGACAGGACTTCTGGCTGAAATGCTGACGAGAATATACTTCGAGACCCAAAACAAAAAAACCTATATCATTAAAGAGAAAGTAAATTAAATTCACTTATGAAAATACTTTTTGTTGATTTTGAGTATCCACCATTGGGTGGTGGGGGTGGCATTGGCAATAAAGCATTGGTCGATGAATTATCAAAAAAACATCAAATTGATGTATTGACCTCTCACTACAAAGGACTTCCTATGTTGGAAAAGAAGGGAAATGTGTGTATCTACAGAGCTCCAATATTATTAAGAAAATCGATTGAAACGTCAACTTTAGTTTCATTATTTACTTATTGTATTTCAGCGGCCTTTATTGGTTTAAAACAAATCCGTAATAAAAACTATGATGTAATACACTCTTTTTTTGCAGTACCTTCGGGGTTAGTAGGAATTTTGCTGTCAAAAATATCCAAAGTTCCTCATGTACTGACTATTCTGGGAGGAGATATTCACGATCCTACGAAGATATTGTCACCCAGTAGAAACTTTTTCACAAAAAGTGCTGTTAAGTACGTTCTTAATAATTCAGATTATGTTGCTGCTATATCGACTGATGTTGCAGAAAGAGCTAGGAAATTTTATAAATTAAATAGAGATTCCGATATTAAGATAATTTCATTCTCTTTAAAAAAACCCGATTTCGTTTTACCTAAAGTTAGGAAGTATGCTAGTTTTACAATAACGACAATTGCAAGATTGGTTAGACGAAAAAGAATAGCGGATCTTATTCGAGCTATCAAAAAAATAGATACTGTCAGGTTAAAAATAATTGGGGATGGACCACTTCGTCTCGAATTAGAAAATTTGGCAAGGGAAAATGGTGTTAGTAATAGGGTGGATTTTGTGGGATTTGTCAACGAGAAGACAAAATATAAAATTCTAAAAGCTTCACATTGTTTTGCTTTAATTTCTTCCCATGAAGGATTTGGGATTGTATATCTCGAGGCTATGTATTGTAGTCTACCTGTTATCGCTGGGAATATTGGTGGACATAATGATTTTTTGGTTAATAAAGAAACAGGATTCATCATAAAAGTAGGAGATGTTAACGAAATAGCGAAAAGTATAGAACTTCTGAAAAACCACCAAATTAAACGGAGCGTTATGGGAGTACACAACAAAAAGATAGTAGGAAAATATTATATAGAAAAAATTGCCAAACAGTACGAAAATGTTTATCAAATTTTTTCTAAAAAATGAATACTTTTTCTGAGAAACAACGTCAATTTTACAACTCTTCGGCCAAAAAATATGATAATAGAAGTTTTGGTGTTTATCAACGTGCCAATAGAAATCACTATAAAAAAATTGAAAAAATTCTTTCAATCGTTAAGAAATATATACCAAAAAAAATTTTGGAAGTTGGGACTGGTACAGGAATTCATGCCCAATGGCTACTTAAAAAAACAAAAGGAAAAATTTCTTATTGGGGGATTGATATATCGGAAGAAATGTTAAAAGCTTCAAAAGAAAGAATAAAAAATATACCAATTTTAACAAAACCTGTTTTTAAATGTGTCGATGCAAATAAATTACCTTTCAAGAATAATTTTTTTGATATGGTTTTTTGTTCCGGGACTCTCCATCATATGGACCAACCTAGACAAGTTGTAAAAGAAATGGCTAGGGTCCTCAAAACTGGTGGTAAAATGGTGATTATTGAACCAAATAGAAATTTTCCGCTTAATTTTATTGCGGGAATAATTGATCCTATTGAGAGAAACATACTAAAATTTTCCCGAAATAATTTTAAAATCTGGGCAGATGGATTAATTAAAATAAATAAACTGGAAAATTTTAATTATACGCCTCCAGCCCCGAAATTATTTTTCAGATTTTATGATTTTATTGATAATTTATTTAAGACTATTCCGTTAATTAAAGATTTTTCAATTATGATTTATATGGAGGGCACAAAATGAAACTGTTTAAGAACCCAAAACTGACTAAATTATCAATTGAATATTATAAAACCTATTATTCTGGAGTTACAAGAAATTGGAAAAAGCTTTCAAAAGATGTCTTAAACATAGAAAAAGCTAATGAGAAAATTACTCAGATTGAAAAGGCAGTAGGAACGATTAAGGGTAAAAAAATATTGGAGATTGGCTGTGGGTTCGGATTATTTTTAGGTAATACTTTTCAGAAAGGCGCCGATTGTTATGGTATCGAACCAGACAAGTTTGCGTATGAGGGAGCCAAAATTGTTCTTAAAAAATATGGAGTCAAGGAAGAAAGAGTTGTCCATGGTATAGGTGAAAAGCTTCCCTTTAAAGATAATTCGTTTGATATTGTGACGTCTGTAATGGTTTTGGAACATGCCCAAAACCCAGAATTAATTATAAAAGAGGCTGTAAGGGTTACAAGGCCTAAGGGAAAGTTGTATTTTGTAGCTCCTAATTATAATTCATTTTGGGAAGGTCATTATGGAGTTTTATGGTTTCCGCTTCTTTCTAAAACTTTAGCAAGAATATATGTAAAATTGCTTGGAAGAGATGTAGAGTTTCTTGATGAAATTAACTTTACTACACCAAAAAAAGTAATAGCGATGTTTAAAAAAACTCACAAAGTGCGGATTTTTTCTACGGGCGAGGGAGTGTGGGTTGAAAGAATGAAAAATTTGAATTTTAATGCTTGGGGCCAAACAAATAGTCTTAAGAACAAACTTAGGTTACTTAAAACTTTTAGATTAACATATTTGGCAATAAGTTTAGGAAAAATGTTTCAATTTTATTATCCTATTATTATAGTTGCAGAAAAGAAAGCATGAATGTAATTGTAAGACAAATATTAACTTTTGTCCGTAAGAACAAAAGTTTGACAGCAATACTTCTTTTAATGTGGTTTATCCCGAGGATTTTTTCAGCAGGTTCTATTCTTACTGCTGATGAGTCTACATGGATTGAAAGATCTACAAATTTTATGAGAGCAATTAGTAAACTTGAGTTAAAAAATACTCGTCAATTTAGGATTGCTGAAGCATCTCATCCTGGCGTGACCTTAATGTGGGCGGGTGGAACTGGCGTTATATTGGAGCGTGCTACATCTTCATTTTTCAATTATTCATCCGAAACTCGACTTTTTTTGATTAAGCTCCCCTTAATTATTATTGGAGGAATGCTTTTCCTACTCATTTTTTTTGGTTTGACAAAAATAGTCGATAAACGTGTAGCTTTTTTTACCTCTTCCTTTTTGGCTCTTGACCCGTTTTTTCTCGGTTATTCGAGACTTTTACATTTGGATGCAATGCTCTCGATGTTTATGTTTGCCTCAATTATATTTTTTCTTTTAGCTCTAAATCAAAAAGATCACATCAATTATTATCTTAAGATTTCAGCTGTTTTGGGTGGGCTAGCCTTTTTGACAAAAGTACCCGCCTTTGCCATTATACCAATCATTCCCCTAATTTTAATTTTCATTACCAAGTTCAATAAACAAAGAATTATATATTCTTTCAGGCTATTCTTAAGATGGATTGCTATTTCTGCTGTTACTTTTGTAATTTTATGGCCAGCTATGTGGGTTACACCGAAAGAAAGTTTGCAATCCCTTTTTGGTGCGGCAAGAATTGGGTTAACAGAAGCTCATAATATTAGTGAATATATTCTTGATCCTTATTATTATGTTAACACTTTCAAAAACTTTAGTAGTCCTATTGTTATGTTTCTTGTATTATCTTCAGTTATTTTTTTGAAAAAAAAGAAACTTTTAGAGACTAAATCATTACTTATTAGTCTATTTTTTATTATTTACTTTATAGTTGGAATGACACTTGGGGCAAAAAAGGGTTTAAGGTATATCCTTCCAATATATCCCCACCTCTTTTTTCTTTCAGGGTTAGGGCTTAATGGTATTTTGAATGCTATTAAAAATAAAAGAATAGCCTTGTTGGTAGCTTTAATTGCTATGATTATTATAATATTTCAGACGGTGAATATTCATCCTTACTATTTAGCGTATTATAACCCCCTAGTAGAGCCACCTGTTAAAATGGGTTTTGGTGAAGGAATTGAATTGGCTGCTAAATATTTAGAAACAAAAGAAAAGCCAGAAGATCTTATTGTATCATCATGGTATCCAGATGTTATGGCCACTTACTTTCCCGGAACGATTTTAGGTCTTGATTCAATAGATAAAGCTGATTATGTGGTTTTGTACCGAGGAATGAAAGGAAGGGCAGAAATTGATCCTGCAACTCGTATAATTAATTCATATGAGACAATGATTCCTGATAAAACAATTTATTTGAACAATTTGGAATATGTATGGATATATGAAGGGGGTAGAAATATCAAATCAAAATGACTAGAAAAAAAATAATGAACATTCTTAAATTTGTTGTAAGTATTACCCTTATATATTTTTTAATAAAGAAGGTAGGAGTAGCACAATTTACTGAAGACCTTAAAAACCTAAATCTTTACTATCTTTTTTGGGCTTTCCTTTTTAATTTTATCAGTACACTTATTCAAGCTGAAAGATTGCGCATTATTGTTAACGGGCAAAGTATAAAGATGAATTACTTAAAAGCTTATAAATTTAATCTTATTAGTACATTTTTTGGAATCTTTTTACCCACTGTTATTGGTGGAGATGTGGTCAAAATGGCTCTTTTGTCATCTCATAGTGGTAAAAGAGCTGTATCAATTGGTGTAGTTACAATAGATAGAGTAATCGGGACTTATGCGTTGGTTGTGGTAGCTTTAATTGGGGGAATTGTTGGTAGAAAATATCTCACCAATAATATTGTTTTATATACAGTAGATGCGTTTATCATTGCATTTCTTACACTTCTCACACTTAATATAAAAGGTATATGGGAAAATCTTTGGAAATTTATTGAACCCAAATTTGGTAAAAAGATTTCATCAATTAATACTTTTGTTCATACTTTACAATCATATAGTATTTTTAATTCTTACTTTTTAAAAGCATTTATTTGGTCTTTGTTTTTTTATATGGCAATTGTTACGTCAAGCTATTTTGTCTCTCTTTCGCTTGGTCTAATTATTAACCCACTTGTTTTTTTTGTCTTTGTACCTTTATTGTCTTTAGCATCTATGGCACCGATTTCGATAAGTGGAATAGGCGTAAGAGAAGGTGTCTCGGTTGTTTTCTTTTCAACAATGGGAATAAGTTCTAGTTTAGGAGTGTTATTGTCTTTTATACCATTTGTTTTGAAAATGATAATGGGTTTTGTTGGCGGTATAATTTACACAATTACAGAAAAAATATGAATTTATTATTAATTAGCAATGAGTATCCACCGATAGGGGGTGGAGGATCAATAGTTGTCAAATATTTGGCTAAGGATCTTGCCAAAAAAGGCCATGTGGTTCATCTTGTTACATCAAGCTATGCAAATTTGTCGCGGGAAGAAGTGTATGATGGCTATATTGTTCATAGAATACCTGCGATTAGACTTAGTAAAGATTATTGTTCACTTTGGGAGCTAGTTATTTTTTCTATTTCGGCACTCTTCTATTCACTCTTTTTTGCTAAAAAATACAGAATAGATATTGTGCAGGCGTTTTTTGCAGTGCCTGCGGGAGGTGTTGCATATATTTTAAATATTATATATAAGATACCTTATGTAATATTTTTAGGTGGTAGCGATGTACCAAATGCTAATCCTTATAGATACAAAACTATATATCCGATTCTTTCTCCGATTATCAAATTAATTTGGTCAAGAGCCGATACTGTAGTCGCCGCAAGCAATGGGTTGAAAAAAATTGCAGAAAAATCTGATCCAAAAAGAAAATTTGTAATGATTCCAAATGGTGTAGATACAAAGTATTTTGTTCATAAAAACATAAGGAGTAATATTGTTAATATTTTAGGAGTAGGGAGGTTAATGCCAAGAAAAGGCTATCAATTTGTTATTCAGGCATTGAAAAATGTTAAAGCAAAAACAAAAAATAAATTTATTTTTACGATTGTCGGCGGCGGGGATTATCTAACTGAATTAAAAGAACTTGCAAGGAGAAATAATGTAAATAAATTAGTTAAGTTTACAGGCCAAATAGACTACTCTGAGATTAAAAAATTATTGTCTACATCAGATATTTTTGTTCATCCCTCTATGGCTGAGGGAATGCCTTTGTCACTTCTTGAGGCCATATCGTCTGGCCTTCCAAGTATATCTACAAAAATCGCAGGCAACGAGGATTTGGTAAAAAATAATAAAAATGGCTTTTTATTGGAGGTTGGTGATGTTAACGGTATAACTGATTCGTTAATTAAACTTATTGATGATAAAAAATTAAGGCAAAAAATGGGAATTGAATCTGTTAAAATTTCAAAAAATTACGACTGGGAAAAGATATCAAATGCTTACAATAAAATTTATACAAAAATATACAACTTGAAACAATGACAAATAAAAAGATAGTTATATTTGGAGGATTGGGATTTATAGGCCGAAATTTAGCAATTAATCTTCTCAAAAAAAATTATAATGTGACACTAGTTGAACATGAATTAAAAGGAAAGAATTTAAAAGTTGCCAAGAAAATTAAAAATTTAAAAATTATAAAAGGAAACATATTAGACAAAAGATCAATAGCTTCTATTCTAAAGCATAAATATAATATCTTATTCAATTTAGCGGCACATTCTGGACCAAAAGCTAGTGTAGATTATCCATTTTTAGATCTGGAGACAAACACTTTAGGATCTTTAAATATTTTAGAAGAGGCAAAAAAATACAAAGATCTGGTTGTTGTGTTTTTAGGATCCAGACTTGAATATGGAGAAGTAAACGAAATCCCAGTATCAGAAAAGACTGTATCTCAACCACAAACGATGTATGGTTTAAGTAAATTCACAGCTTCTAGTTTTCATCTTTTGTACAATAAATTGTACTCAGTTAAGACAATTATTGTAAAAGGAGCAAATCCTTACGGTACGCATATTTATAATCCAAATCCTGCTTACAATATAATTAATTATTTTATTGATAAAGCCAATCATGATGAAGATATTGAAATTTTTGAAACTGCCAAAAATCAAATCAAAGATTATATTTATATTGATGACTTTTGTGAGGCACTTGTTAAATTGTCACTGAACAAAAATGTTTATGGTCAGGTATATAATTTAGGAAGCGGTAAGGGTATTAAATTTATAGATGCAGCAAAAACAATCACTAGAATTTTAAAAAAAGGAAGAGTTGTAGTTATTAAACAAAATTCCTTGTTAAAGAAAATAGAAGCTGGTGATTATGTGTCTGACATAAGTAAAATCAGTAAACGTATTAATTGGAAACCTAAAATCAGTTTTGTTAAAGGTATTTTGATGACGACCAACATAAGACATATTATTTTTGATATTTAATATGAAAAATATATATCAAAAAGATTATCACAAGAAATATTCACAAGAATTAATCGCTAGAAAACATTTGTTAGATTTTGTTCAACAAAACATTGAAGTTAAAGAGAAAATAATTTTAGACGCAGGTTGTAATGGTGGTTTCTTAAGCTTTTTTATGGCTAAAAACGGTGCTAAAAAAGTTTACGGCTTGGATATGTCACCTGGTTTTATTAAGGCAGATATCAAACGGGCAAAACAAGAAAAAATGATTGATAGATTTAATTTTAAAGTCGGTAATATTGAACATCTGCCATATAAGGATAATTTTTTTGATTTTATTATTTGTTCTGAGGTAATAGAGCATGTAAGTAGACCTGATTTAGTAGTCAGTGAATTTAATAGAGTGTTGAAAAAAAATGGACGTGTTTTAATTACTACACCAAATATTTTAAACCCAATGGAAATTGTGCACAATCTGAAACACTATTTGATGTGGATAATTAAAAAAGAGCCAATTACACATATTCAACATTTTACTTTTATTAATCTGAAAAAACTATTCTTAGGATTCACCGTTGTTAAAATAGTTGGAGTGGGAATAGGAGCCGCTTTTTTACCTTTTTCAAAGTTTGGCTTTATTAAAAAGATTGATTATTTATTAGGTAATTTATTACAGCCAATTTCATTTGATTTATTTTTGTTAGTCAAAAAGAAATAATTATGGAAGATCCAGTGGGAGAAAAATCACTAGAAGTAATGTCTGAAGCCAAATGGTATAACTTACTTATTTACAACCGTTTTGTGAAACCAAATTTAGGTAAAAAAGTTCTTGAAATAGGATCTGGGATTGGTAATTTTACAGAAATACTCCTTAAAGATTCGAAGTTGTTATTAGCAACAGATATTAGAAAAAGTTATCTCTCCACCCTTAGAAAGATAAAAAACAAAAAGCTTAAAGTTGCATTTGCGGATATTGAAGATAATATTTTTAAACCTAAATATACTGGTTTTGATACGATTATATGTTTAAATGTTTTAGAGCATATTAAGAACGATCAAAGGGCGCTTAATAATATGTACAAGAAATTAAATAAAAATGGGAAGTTGGTGATGTTGGTTCCAGCCCATCAACAGTTTTATTGTTTGTTAGACAAGAATCTAGGTCATTTTAGGAGATATACCAAAAATTTACTGCGAAATAAAATAAAAAAGGCAGGCTTTAAGATTGTTTCTGAAGATTATCTGAATCCTATTTCAGGTATTGGTTGGTTTATTAATGGAAAGATATTAAGAAAAGGGGTAATTGATACTAAATTAATTAAAATATTTAATCTTTTATTAAAACCTATCATTAAATTAGAAAAATATTTTAGACCATCGTTTGGATTATCGGTCGTTATTGTTGCTCAAAAATGAAATCGAATAAAACCATTATATTAACAACAGTTTTCTTGATTTTTATATTTAATTTTTTCCTAAGAATCTACTTTGCAAATCAAATAAAAGGTGTTTCTGGTGGGGATGCTTATAACAATTTATTTATTGCAAGACATATTGTCAATGGCAATAATCCCTTCTTGGAAGCAAGAAGATTGCCTTTTTACCCATTACTTTTGGTTCCAACACAATTTTTTGAGGTTGATCCTATCTTATATTCAAGAATAATTGCAGCTTTAGCTGGGTCACTATTGTCTGTAGTTATTTTTCTATTTGCGTTGAGTTTTAAATTAAATATTTTTCTATCAATAGTTGTAGCGATGCTAACAGGTATGTCACCGACATTATTTTTTGTATCGGTAAGACCTCTTTCCAACAGCACATTTGCTTTTTTAATCGTCACCTCTGTTTACTTGTTTTATCAAAATTACAAAAAGAAGAAATTTAACAAAAATTATTCTTTATGGTTTATGTTGGGACTGGCTTCGATGACAAGACATGAAGGTTTTGTTATCGCCTTCATATTCTTTATATTTTTGCTACTAAAAGCAATTAAGAGAAAACAAATTATTAAATTAATTTATTCGTTAATACCATTTGGAATATTAGTATTACCTTTTTTTATTAATAATTATTTAAATTTTGGCAAACTTTTCTATTCAGATTATTTGGAATATCCAGAAGGTTTATGGATGCCAAAAGGTTGGGACGAATTTATCCGAAATTTTAATATGCTTTCAGAAATACCAAAATATATTTGGTTTTCTGGAACTCAATTTTTGTCTTATGGGAAAATACTAAGCTTCATTTTGATCATTGGAGTGTTTGCATGGATAAATGATAAAAAGAAATTATCTATACCCTTAATATTTATTTTACTGTCTCAAGTTGTTATATCATTTTGGTATCAACCAACAATTAGATATTGGCTTCAAATAATACCCTTTGCATCCTTTTTAGTGGTTTATTTAGGTTTTTCGTTGTCAAAAAAATACAGTTTAAAAATATTTGTATATCCACTTTTTGTTTTAATACTTTTTTTCCAATTCAAATCACTTTATATTTATATGAAAGGAACAGTAAATCAATTAAACCAAGGTACGCGACAAGAGTATCTGTTAAGGAAAGCACTTCTTGATGTTTCGCAGAATTTTGAAGGAAAAATTGGTCTACCTGCCGATTATCCACAAGCTCTTTATTTTTTGAAGAATAAAGGTGTTTACTATACAACCCGACCTCCCAAGATAGATTCAATTGAGATTCAAGAAAAATGGATAAAAGATAATTCTATTAACTATCTGTTAATTCCTAAAGAACACGATTTTCTAGACATCGTAAGAATTAAAAAATTTCCAATAGTAAAAATATTTAAGGAAGATAATTCGGAAGTCGTAATGTATAAAGTTTTATGATTAATAAAATAATTGTTTTTATTACGTTTTTAGTCCTGCTCTTTTTCTTAAAAGAAAGTCTTTTGCTTATTGATCCATTTGAAAGACCAGGTGCTTTTTTGGAACATATGAATGAGATTCCATTATTAATATCAGTTTTGATCGGGATTGCTGGAGTTTTTGCAGTATTTAGTTATTTATTTATTAACAAATTAAACAAAAAATATTGGATTTATGCTTTATTAATTGTGCTGTTTTTATCTCTTTCAGCAAAGTTTCTTTACACACTGGTTTTACCAGTTACGAACGATGAGGGGGCTTATCTTTATGATTCTCTCTTGATTAGCCAAGGTTCATCTCCTTTTCATTTTTCCTTTGCTAGATCTCCAGCCTTTGTTTATCCGTTAGCACTATTTATTAAAACTTTTGGATCTAGCTTATTTATTGGGAGAAGTTTTTCAATAGTTGTATCTATTGGTATAAGTTTTATTTTATTCTTAATAGGTAAATTTATAAAAAATGAAAGGTTGGGATTTTTAAGTTCTTCTTTTTTTCTTGTATTTTCTCCGATGGTTTATGACACTATTTATGTTCATACACAGACTATAACTATATTTTATGTACTTGTTTCTTTTTATTTCTTACTTAGATCAATTAAAGATGGTAAAAATTTAAATATACTGATTTCTTACTTTTTTATTTCATTAGGTATTTTGACTAGAGAAATGGTCATATTCTATTTACCCCTATGGGCTGTGCTCACTTTTTTCCCGATTAGTAAAAAGAATTTTGCTCATAAACTAATTAAAACGGTTTTAGGATGCTCAATGTTTACTCTCACTTATTTGGGTTTATGGTCTTTAATTGGTCTAAGTATTGGATTCGAAAAAGTTTTTTATAATCTTATGGCGCTTGCCACTGCTAGGCAAGGTCACACTAGCTATATTGTATCTATCGTGTCTAAACTTGAGCTTGTTAGATTTAATTTGGTTTACGCCTTTGGAATATTATCTCTTTTTACTACTTCTGCATTCAGTTTTATTTTAGGTAAATTAATAAAACATAAAAATATTCTGTTGGGTTTTGTTTCTATTGTACTGATCCTTTTCGTTAAAAGTGTTCCCAATACGCTTGTATCAATAGGTATGGATAATTATTATCTTTTTTTTGTTGTGATGGCTGTTTTGTTTAGTTGCTCTTTGATCTTATACTTATCCAAGAATTCCATAAAAGACACGCAAAAAAGCACTTCATTGATATATTTAATCGGTTTGTTCGCTGTCCCATTCTCTTTTTACCTTTTCTATTATCCGAATTTTCAAACAGAGTATTGGATAGAATTTCTAGTACCGCTTATCATGGTGATTTCATTCATGTTTAATCATCAAATTATAAAATTTGATTACAAACGTAATATTTGGTTGCTTTTAACACTATTGATTGTGGTCTCTGTAAACACATTCTTATCTTTTTGGGTTACTCTTAAACCACAAAGAGGAACATACTCAATAACAAATTTGATAGAGATCAGAGACCATCTTATAAAAAATTACCCCAAGAGAGAGATCTTTACTGGTGCGTCGATTATACCTTTTGTTTCTGGAAATAGCCTAGCTTTAAACATTACTCATCCTGCTATATATTCTTACCAAGATATTGATAGTAGAATAATTGATAAACTTTTTCCCTCAGAGAAAGAGATTGTTGATTATTTGGCTGTTAATAAAATACAAATTGTAGTAATTGAAAAATTTACAACAGACTCTTATTTTAGTAAAAGTGATATGATAAAAAATTATATATATGCAAATTATTCAGAAGAAAAGATAATTGGTTCTGAAAACCCCTTAATATTATTAACCAAGAACGAAAAATGAAAATATCTAAATTAAAATTACAGGAAGTAAAACTACACAAAAAACTAGCAAAATCCTACTATTGGGTGCGTGAAAAAAATTCTCATTATAAGTATTTTAATAATTTGTGGATAGAACAAATACAAACCATGCTTCCAAAAAAGAAGTATCAAAATACATTGGATTTAGGTTGTGGCACCGTTGAATTTTATGAATTAATTAAGGATAAACTCAATTCAAATTATTTAGGGGTTGATTTGTCTCCAGACATGCTTAATATTGGTAGGAAAAAATACAAAAACATACGTTTGCTAGAAGCCGACGCGGAAAATTTACAAATAAAAGATAGTACCTTTGATTTAATAATCGGACGAGGTATTATCCATCACTTACCTGAACCTGTAAAAGGGTGTGAAGAAGCTTATCGAGTGCTCAAAAAGGGCGGATATTTTATTGTTTCCGAACCTTATAGTAATATTTTTCTCAAATTGATTCGTAAGATTTATTATAGATTATCAAATCATTTTTCAGATACTCATAAATCGTTTTCTGGAGATGAACTTTCAAATTTATTAATTAAATCTGGATTCGTAATTAAAGAGATCGGTTTTTGGGGAGTTCTATCTTTTCCATTTGCTTTCCCCGACATCTTGCCTACTTATAAGTTTGTTCCACTTCCCATATTTAAGCTCTTAGTCCAGCTAGATAAGATAATTGTCAAAATACCATTTATCAAAAAAATGGCTTGGCACATAATAATTCTTTGTAAAAAAAGGTAATGAAAAAATACATATGGCTTATTGTGATTATTTTTATAGCAATTTTGTTAAGGTTGTTATTAATTACCAGTATCCAAGGAACAAGTGGGGGAGATGCTTTTGAGTTTTTGTTGATTGCAAAAAGAATCATTTCATTTGAGAATCCGTTTTTGGATGTTAAAAGACTTCCATTTTTCCCGATAACATTAATCCCTTCATATTTTTTAAATATTGATGGAATAATGTGGGGGAGAATTGTAAATACAATATTTGCAGGTCTATCCCTGTATTATATGTATTTAATCGGGGATAAGTTTAAGATTTCAAAATTTTTGAATTATTTATCTTTAATTCTTTTTACATTTTCTTCTGTTTATCTCTTTTATTCACTTAGACCTCTTTCTTCTTCTCTTTTTACACTTCTGTTTCTATCGTCAATTTACTATACATTAGAGAGCAAAAAAACATCTATTTTATTTGCGTTTACGTCTCTTGGTCTTTTGTCTATGACAAGGCATGAAGGATTTCTGATTTCGCTAATAATATTTTTATATTATTTTTGGTCAACTAAAAGAAAAGATTTAATTGTCAAATTTTCAAAACCTTGCTTAATCTATTTAATTTTAGTTCTTCCATTTTTTTTAAACAACTATATTTATCATAAAAACTTTCTATATTTAGGTTACTTAGACGATGGAGGAGGGTTATATATACCCAAAAATTATGAAAACCTTGCCTCTAATTTGAAAATAATGTCATTCGCAATTTATTCCACCTGGGGGAATATAAGAATTTTTAAAACTAACATTAATTTACTCAACATTTTATTTAGCTCAACTGTTATTTTTATTGCCTTAGGATTAATTGATTATCTTAAAAAAATAAACAAACAAAAAATGCTTGCTTTGATTCTTTTAATCTCACAATTAATAATTGCTTTATGGTTTCAACCTAGTGGTAGATATATTCAACATCTAACACCATTTTTGTCGACCCTTTTGTTATTAGGTATAAGTAAATTTTCAAAAGTTATTCTCCCGATACTTATAACAGGTGCTTTAGTTACAACTTCGTTGTATACAGTCAAGCTTAAAATAGATGAATTTAATTTTGATACAAAAGGCCAAAAAGAATTTACTGATTCTATTAAATATTTAAAAGTCAGATCAGGTATAGTGGCCATTGAGCCTGATAGGGATTATACTCAAAGTTACATTGCAAAATATTATTTGGGAGACAGTCGAATCAAATTTATAGGGGGTGATTTTCTTGGTCGTGGTTTGATCGACAGTAATCCTAGATCCCAAATTAATTGGCTTCAAAGTGAAAATGTCAAATATATTGTTGACTCACCTAAATTTGATGATTTTACGTTTTTAGGCGACAATAGATATCAAGGTCAGTTTATAATAAAAACAAATTATGTATATGAAGTTATTAAAAAATAAAAAAGTTTTACTTGTTGGTTTTATTGTCTTATTGGGTTTGTTTATACATTTGTATTACGCAAACAATTTACCATTAACAAACGATGAAAGCTCGTATCTTTATGATACCTTAAACATCAGGAATGGATTAATACCTCTTAAAGATTTTCTAACCAAGTCATTACCATTTATTTATTTATTAACTTTATCTCAAAGTATTTTTGGCAACTCAATTTTCGTGGGTAGATTGTTAATGATTGTTATTTCCCTTTTTACATCACTATTACTTTATTTTTTTGCTAGGGATATGTTGGGTAAGAAAATTGCAATTATTTCAGGTCTAATTTATTGGGCGTTTCCATTAATTGCTGCATATACTACACAGATACATACAGAACCGCTTCAAGTGTTGTGTGTTATCCTGTCATATTTATTTTTATTTAGATTTAGAGTTTCAAAAAAATTACATCATTTACTCTTCTCCGCGATAGCCATGACAATTGCCTTTTTTGTTAGACAATCAAGCATAGTACTAATACTACTACCGGCACTTTTTGAAATGTTTAGTAAAATTTTATTTAAAAGTAAATTTTTAAAATTACCTATCTATTTTTTTGCAATTACCTCTGTATTAATATCACTAGTCACAATATTTGCTTACAATTATTTTGGAGGTGGCAGAACACTTGAACTTGTTGGTGGTGGGGCGGCTAATTTGGCAATTCAAGAAAAAGGATCATTGGGTATAAAAGAAATTATAACCTATCCTTTTAAATTTGGTCTCGAGGCGATTGTTGAAGCAAATAATCTATTTAGAGATGGTTTAATTTTATTGTCTTTTGCACTGCTTACATTATTCTATTATTTCTTAGCCAAAAGAAATAAAATTGAAGATAAATTTAAGACTTATGGTTTTGCCTCTATATTTTTGATATTTATTTTTTCAATGTACCAATTTCGTTATCATCTCTTTTCCGGATTGTGGAAAGTAGACATGATTCCACAAGTAAATTTACTATTCTTGACTATTGTTTTAACGTTGTTAACTTTTTCTCACGTGACGCATCGGAATTCACTTAGCCCTAAATATTTTAAGATTTTTAATTCCCAATTTTATAAATTTTTAATTTTATGGATAATTATACTTTTGGGAATATATTTATTGTGGATTAAATTCCGATCACCATATTTGATTGAGTTCTTTCCTCCTCTCCTTATTCTTTTTTCAATTGGCATAACATCTTTTATTGAAGACATAAATTTAATTACAAATAAAGTTTATAAAAAAAGCATCAGATTAATATTAATTTTATTCACAATAGTTTCATTTACAACTTCTTTTTATATGAATAAGAATATATACTTCACAGGTTTGTTTTTACCAGCAGAAGTTGAAGAAATAACAAATTATATTAAGTCTGAATCGCCCAGTAAAGATACTATCCTGACAGCTTTAGCAATACTCCCATATTTATCGGACGATGAGGTAATTTATAACATTTCTCATCCAGCTTGGTATGGATATACTAATATCAGGCGAGATGTATT
Organism: Candidatus Woesebacteria bacterium GW2011_GWB1_33_38; assembly: GCA_000990005.1. Classification (GTDB taxonomy): domain Bacteria; phylum Patescibacteriota; class Microgenomatia; order UBA8517; family UBA8517; genus UBA12026. The sequence goes on from LBPF01000001.1 coordinate 122,849, forward strand.
TTTATTATATTTTCCTCCTGTTGAAAAATTATTAGAGTTACTTAAAAATAGAAGGGTTAAATTCATTATTAGAGAACCATTTACAGATGCATCTTATTTTAGATATAAAGATATACGAGAACAGATGGAGGTAAATTATTCACTTGTAAAAACTGTTGGAAGGGCCACTATATATAAGATTAAAGATGAATAATATGTTTTGGAATAACAAAAAAGTTTTTTTAACTGGTGGGAATGGTTTTGTTGGTAGTAAATTATCCCAAGCCCTTAAAAAGAAAAAAGCTGAAGTATTTTTATATGATGGCGATATTAGAAATTATCAGGATTTATTTGATCAGTTTGTAAAGTCTAAAACTACAATTATTTACCATCTTGCGGCCCAGTCACTAATTGAAGTGGGAAAAATAAGTCCGATTGAGACTTTTGAGATAAATATAAAAGGGACTTGGAATATTCTTGAAGTAGCGAGAAAGGCGGGAGTTGAAAAAATTGTTATAGCTTCAACCACTCATGTTTACGGTGATAATCCACACCTACCATACAAAGAGGAATATTACCCACAACCTTCAAGACCTTATGAAACATCAAAAGCTTCGGCTGATTTAGTTTCACAATGTTACGCAGATACTTATAATTTACCTGTTGAAATATCTAGAATGGTAAATTTATACGGACCAGGTGATCTAAATACATCAAGATTGTTTCCAAAAATAATTAGTCAATTACTTAACAATATAAACCCTGTAATTTTTGATATAGGCGCTGTACGAGATTTTTTATATATTGATGACGCAATTGAAGGATATTTAAGGCTAGGGCAGGTAAAACTTCCAAATGTAAAAAGAGCCCGTGTTATCAATTTTGGTTCGGGTAAGCCAATTGATATAACTACACTTGTTGACAAAATAATTAAATTATATGGAAACAAAAAGTTACATTTGTTAACCAAAGCTGTTCCTGACGAAAGAGAAAAAGAAATTAAAAAACAATATGTATCTATTGCTAAAGCAAAGAAACTTCTTGATTGGACTCCAAAGGTCAGTTTAGATCAGGGAATAAAAAAAACTATAGCTTTTTATGTGAAACAAAAAAGTTAAAACTTTTTATACACATCAAAAGTTGGTGTGATATATGTTTCTGGTTTCTCGTGTCCTAAAACACTAGGCCTTTTCCCAAAGGTTGCAATTAACTTATAATTTCTTCCAAGAATACTTGGAATAATTTTACCGTACGGATTTTCTGCTATTTCTCCCAAGAAATTAAACGATCCCCATCTGCCCTTATGATTGATGGTTCTATATATGACAATATAATCGGGAAATATTTTACCTTGTTCAACAGATTTCATCTGATCATAGTTATAAACAAGTTTCTTGTCACGGTTTAAAAATATTCTATCTCTACTACTTGGTAAAAGTATAAAAACGGATTCATTAGATTTTGAAGTTTTGTTCAAGAACGTGGCCACCTCAGTTCTTGGATCAGAAATCGCGTATGGATAAAAATAAGCTAAAGAGAATAAAAACATATACCCCACAACCAACATTATTACTGTGTTTGTTAAAATTTTAATTTTTGGTATATTTTTATCTATATAGTAAAAAACAGCACCTGTGAATATAGCTACGAATGGTGCAAAGGGAACAATGTAGCGATCTTCATTAACATCACCATATTGATTGAGAGACAAAAAGAAAAATACATAAGTAATGAGAAGTGCAAGAATCAGATTTGAATCCTGTTTGTTTTTAATTCTGTGAATTATAACAAACAACAAAATTACAATTCCAATCAAATGCAAATATGTTGCCGGTTCGGAAAATGCGAGTGTAAAAAAAGGGTAATCTTTACTTTGATATCTACTCCAAATGTATTTAATGCTCGTAGGACTTATGTCATATCTTTTAATGGAAGTTCGTTGGAAAGCATTACGTGGATCGGCCAAGGCTACTTTGTAGTTCTTTAAGCAGCAAAATGGATATGGGTAAAATGTTTTAAAAATAAAAAAAGCAAAAACTATTAGTGCTGAAAAATAAAAAATTGCTATTCCTAATTTTTTTCTGTTGTTATACAGTGTAACTAGACATAAGAATCCAAATGCAGGTAGAGCTACCAAAAAGGTGGCTTTTGTAGACATAGCTAATCCAAGGATAATCCCCGTAATTACAAACAATATTAATTTGCTTGATTTTGTCAACAAATAAGCTAAATATAATATTAAGGGAATAAATAAAGTTACTACAGCCTCGCCTTTAGCTAACTGTGACATAAACCAATGTCCAGGGAAAAGTGTATAGATAGACATTACAAAAAGAGCTGTTTTCTCGTTAAACATTTTATTGGCGATTATGAAGACAATTAAAATTGAAGATATTCCAAAAAAAGCAGTTAATACTCTCATAATCCCATAAACTTTATATGCGCTTATGAATTCCTTTGGAGATATCTTAAGTCTATCTAATAAATTTGAGCTGTTGTCGTAAAAAACTTTATATAAATATACTGGTTTGGCAATTTCATATTCTCCAAAGTTTTTAAAGAAGTCTTTATCTAATACATAGTTATACATATGTCCTTCATCATGATATGGTGAGCCATGTTTTATCCCATTAGTGTTTAGCCCCCAAAAGATTCCAGCAGTTCTCAAAAAAATTCCAAGAAGCAAAATACAAATAAAAATAAATTTGTTTCTAATTGGTATTTTTGAAATTAATTTAGTCAACCAATCAAATTTTATGGGTTGTAAATTGTATTTTAAAATTTCCCAAATATTTTTCGCTCCGTCTCGCCAGCCAATTTTTTTACCCTCTTCATATGATCTGCCTGTGTAAGAGATTCCAACTTCATAAATTTTTACATTTTTTAATTTGGCAAGTTTTGCCGTTAACTCAGCTTCAATTCCAAATCTTTGAGATTCAAGTTTTGGTGCAATTTGATCAATTATGTGTTTTTTAAAAACTTTATAGCCAGTCTCCATGTCAGTAAAATTTAGATTGGTTAAGATATTTGAGAGTGTGGTTAACATTTTATTGGCTACATAGTGCCAATAATAAAGAACCCTATGGGGTTTATTGGTTACAAATCTAGATCCGTAGACAACATCTGCTTGATGTTCAAAAAAAGGTTGGAGCATGGTAGGGTAATCATCAGGGCTATACTCCAAATCGGCATCCTGAATCATTACCAGGTCGCCAGTTGTCTTTAAAAACCCTTTTTTACATGTTGCTCCTTTACCAAGATTTAATCTATTTTTAAGAAGAGTAATTTTTAAAAGCTTTGATTTGTACTTTTTAACAAAACGATTAACCTCGAGAATAGTATTATCTCTTGATCCATCGTCAACAACTACGATTTCTTTTTTTAACTTAAGCGTATCTGATTTTGCAACTTTTTGAAGCGTTTGAAAGATGAACTTCCCTTCGTTATAAACTGGTATTACAATAGAGATAGATTTGATCATGTTCAAAAAGATTTTGTTACTGGGAATTATAGGACTTCTTTCTCTATTTTTCTATTGGAAATTTTCTATGCCTAAGTATTTAACTTTTTCCGATGGGGCTAAGGTTGCCGATATTGCAAAAAATATTGCACAAGGTAACGGCTATGGGTCCACTTTTTCATCATTTGGAGCAGATAAGGAAATCCTAAATCATTTAAGTTTAAATGTTTTCCCTGCATGGGGTAGGCACCCTCTAATGCCTTTTTCTGTGGCTATCTTTTACAAGTTGTTCGGAGTAGGTGATTTGGGATTGATTTTAACTTCTACTTTTTTTTATTTGTTATCGATAATAGGAATCTACTTGTTGGCCAAAAATATTTTTAATGAGAATATTGGTTTTATTTCTGCACTTTCCTTTATTTTTATACCTATCTTTTGGGAATATGCTCTAACTGGAGCCTCTGAGTCTTTGTTTATTTTAGAGATAGTTTTAACTTTTCTATTTTTAACGTTAAAAAATAAACGACTTCACATTCTTGGTTTAGTTGTTGCAGGTCTATCATACTTTACTAGACCTCAAGGGTTTATTTTAATTGTTGGAGCATTAACATATTATTTTTTGATATCTAGTAAGAGTATAAAGTTAGTTTTTTTTAAGTTAATTCTAGCTGTGGTTATCGGAATAGCTATTGACTTAACTTTGTTTACAAAACTAACAGGTAAAACATTTTTCTATTCAATATTGTCAAAAGGTGTTGATGTTTCAGTTCTTTATACCCCAAGTTTGTCTGGTACGACTGGTTTAAGGACACAGGTTGATGCAAAAGACCTGTTAATTTCAAACAGTTTAGAAGTAGGCAAAAAAGTATTTTACAATTTCTACAATTTATATAAGTTAATGCCCGATATCATGCCTTCATCTATTTTTGTACTTTTTATGTTATCTCTGTTTATTAAGGAGGAAGAAAAAAAGATAAATTATATAAAATATACTTTCCTTTTTATGTTTTTGTTAACTATCTTGTCAACCTCAGTTTCAATTCCATTTTTTAGATATTTACATCCATTTGTTCCCCTACTTCTTATCTTTGCAATCTCTACGCTTTCAAAAATTGTAAAAATTAAATTTGTATACCTCCTTGTATTTATTTATCTGATTGCAAATAGCCTAGGTATCTTATTTTTGGATTCAAGGTTTATATCAAATACTAAAAACACTAGTAAACCTCCAGTTTATGTTTTAATGTCACAGATCTTAAAAGACAATACATCAAGTAACGATGTTGTGGTTACAAACCTTGATACCTGGGGAAGTTGGTATGGTGAAAGAAAAACTGTCTGGTTTCCTGTAGATCCAAAAGTAATTGCAGAAAGTGATTTTGACGCAATTTATTTGACAAGTTATAAAATGGATGACGAAAATTATTATATGGGTGATGATTGGAGAAAGATATTTAACAATTCCGAAAATCAAACAGTATTATCTCAATATAAATTAGAAAAAGAATTTATGATTAATGCTGAAGATACATATGAAAACGAACCAGCTAACGCAGTTCTGTTGGTAAAAAAAGTTTCTTCAAACTAAATTTCCAAACGGCTATCAGCATAATTTTAAAAAGTAACAAGCCATGGTGAAATCTTTTTATATTTGTCATGCCATATATTCTTTCTTTGTATCTAATCGGGATTTCGATAACCTTTAAATTATTTTGAATAGCACCAAAAATTAATTCAAAATCACCAAATGGGTCGTCTTTGAAATATTTGAAAGTATTATAATCTTTTTTAAATAAAGCCTTGGTTCCACACAAAGTATCTTTAAATATTTGACCAAAAACTTTTGTAAAAAATAAGCCGAATATTTTATTTGCAATTTTATTTAACATTTGCATCGCGTCCTTTTCCATTGGATAAACAAGTCTGCTACCATTTGCAAACTCTGCCTCCCCTGAGACAAGTATGTTGTAGAACTTTATAATATCTTTGGGGTCAACTGTTCTGTCTGCATCATATATTATTAAGATATCAGCTGTTGATTTCCTGAACCCAAGTCTAACAGCATTGGCTTTTCCTAAATCTGGTTGCTTTAATGCAATAACTTTTCTGGCTTTAATCTTATTTGTTTTTATTTCAGCTTGAATTTTAAGCCAAGTGTCATCTTTTGACCCCCCTTCAACAAATATGATTTCTTGAGATTTACCAAAATAGGGTATTGATTTTATTATTCCAGGGATATTTCTGGCCTCATTTCTTGCAGGAATTACAATTGAAACCGATAGTTTATTTAAACCAACAGTCTTAATTCTAGCTATAATCCAATCTTTTTTGATAGCTATAAATTGATAACCAGAAAGGGTCAAAAGGTTTTTAATGTCATTTTTATCTAGCCAATTACTTTCTTTAAAAAGATTGTTTTGATATTCTATAAAAAATCTTTTATTTAGATTTTTCTTAGTATTTAATTTCTCAAGGTAGGATTGAATGTCTGTAATTTTGTCTAGGTTTTTAATAATTATATTTTTCATTAGAGGTATTATACGCTAGAATATAACAGTGAAGAAATATTTTCTAAAAGCTAAATCGTTAGTTTTATCTTCAACCGCAAAAGATACATATATCTTATTTTCTGGAAATATATTCTCGGCTTTCCTGGGTTTTGTTTTTACTCTAGTAGTCGCTCGTAGCTTGTCAGTTTCAGATTTTGGAATATTCTCTGCTGCTGTTAATTTGGTTGTTATCTTAAGTTCAATTACTGATTTAGGAATATCAACAGGAGCAGTTAATTTTGTAGCAGAGAATGAAGCGAAGGGTGATAAAGATTTAGTAAATAAATACATAAAAGCCTCTACCGTTTTACGATTTGAAGCTACACTAATAGCATCTTTATTGGTAATCTTTTTTGCAAAATATGTAGCTAACACATTTTTAATTACTGACAAGGTAAATGTTGCTATTTTGACATCATTAGTTTCCCTATCTCTTGCTTTACCTATGATATTTCCTTTTATTCTTCAAGCAAAGAAAAAATTTGTTTCCTCAATAATTTCTGATAATTCATTGTATTTAACAAGGCTGGTCTTTACTTTTGGATTTATGTTTTTGGCTAAAGTCACAATTGAAAATTCATTGCTAGCATTTATTATAGGTGGAGTTGTGGGAACTATTGTCAGTGTGTTTTTAATAAAGCCAGATTTCTTAAAATCTAAACCTGAAAAAGAAGTTTATACTAAAATCATTAAATTTTCAGGCTGGATTGGTGTTAATAGAATTATCTCTTCAATTTCAGGTAGGTTAGATATCCAAATGCTTGCAGTTCTAGCTGGTGCTACTGCAACTGGACTTTATTCAATCCCATCAAGACTTGCAGGTTTTGTTGTAGTGTTAACATCCAGTCTCTCGGGTGTGTTTGCCTCAAGGCTTGCAAGTTTTGGAAATAAAGAAGAAGAAAAAAAATACATTGTAAAAGCAACACTTTCACTTCTGCCAATAGTAGCCGGGCTTATACTTTGGATAATTGTTGCTAAACCTTTTATCTTAGTCCTTTTTGGAGAGAATTATTTTGATTCAATACCTGTATTTAAGGCTTTAGTTGCCGCAATGATTCCGTTTATTTTTACTGCACCTTCAGTTTCGGCCATTATATATGGCATGAAGAAAAACGTTTACATAGGTGCTTTTAGTTTTTTTCAATTAGCTGCTATATTTTTACTTAATCTTGTCTTTATTCCTAAATATGGTGCCATCGGCCCGACAATTACTTTTGGTATAACTAACACAATTTTAGCAATTTATACTTGGATTATTGTAATCAACAATTATTGGATTAAAAAATGACAATATATGCACATACACTTTTCAAAAATGAAGAACGCTTTCTTTGGTATTCTGTTAATTCTGTTATAAATTATGTTGATAAACTATTTCTTTGGGATACAGGTTCAACTGATAGATCTTGGGACATCGCCTCTCTTTTAAAGAAAAAATATAAAGATAAAATAGATTTAAGACAATATGGTGAAGTAACAACTGAAACTTTTCCTATAGCCAGGCAAGAAATGTTAAATGAAACAGATGCTGATTGGTTCATTGTATTAGATGCAGACGAGATATATTGGCAGGATTCGATACAAAAAGTAGTTAAATGTATAACAAGTAATACAAGTATTACAGGTTTTGAAACGATTATTGTTCCTACAATTAATTTAGTGGGGGACATTTATCATTATCAGGAAAAAGAAGCTGGTAAATATCAATTTGGTGAACTTAAAGGCCATTATAATTTGAGGGCAATTAAAAGAAACATTAATGGTTTACATTCTAAAGGTGTACATGGTGTATGGGGATGGGCAGATCAAGAAGGAAAACAGATTCAAGAAAGAAATACTTATAAATTTGTTGATGCACCCTATTTACATGCAACCCATTTACCTAGGGGGGAAGGTAGAGTAGACGATAAAAAAGTTCCCAAAAGATCTAAAAAATTAAAATATGAAATAGGCGAAAGATTTCCGTTAGATTTTTACTATCCAGAAGTTTTTTTTGAAGATAAACCTGATTTTATAATTTCTCCGTGGATGCCTATGACTATTGACTATAAGCTGATGGCATTTGTACAAACGCCATTTAGAAAAATAAAAAGGAGGTTTATCAAAAATGGAGTGGGGTATTAATTTTACTGCCTGGCCTGAAATGATAGCCTGGCCGTATCTAATATTACAGGGATGGCTTCCGTATCGAGATATTGCTATAGCTCATAATCCACTACTACTGTTAGATCTAGTAGTCTTTTTTAAACTTTTTGGAGTTGGAATACTTCAACTAAAGATTTATACCTGGGTTTTAATTTCCATTAATATTTATATAACCTATTTTGTTGCAAATAAATTTTGGAGTAAGAATGTCGCTTTTGCGTCTGCCGCTATCTACTTACTTTTAACTGTTGTATATGAAGGCAATGGTCTCTGGTTTGATCTTGCTTTAGTTCCATTTGTTTTATTACTTTATTTGTTTATTCGCCAGAAAAAATATTTATTTGCTGGAATTATTTTTGCATTAGGATTTTTAACGAAACAGACATTTATTTATTTTTTGATACCTGTTCTTTTATCTAACATAAATATCAAAAAGTTTTTGCTTGGAGTAACTTCTATCTTTGGAATTTTTACTTTATATCTTTTTACTAATAACTTAATACTTTATTATTACGATTGGGCTATTAAATTTGGAATTTTTTATCTCCCCAATGCTGTAGGTCAGGTACAATTACCGACTCTTAGGCAATTTTTATTTTCCGTGTTTCCATTTTTAATTTTTACTTTAAATTTTGATTTTTTACTTTTAACTTTTGCATTTGTAGGAGTTTTGGGAGTATACCCTAGGTGGGAACTGTTTCATTTTCAACCGGCTCTGCCATTTATTGCAATTGCTGTTGCTATTTTTTTATTTTCTAAAAGTAGAAATATAGTTAAGATCGTTTTTCTGATTTTTATATTTTGCTTTGCCTTTGTTGGTTTAAAAAGACAAATTGGAAATAACACACGTTTTTATGAACCTGAAGTAATAAAAATAACTGAAGAGATAATAAAGTTAAGAACTGAAGAAATATATATTATTAATTACTGGGACAATATCTATGCATTTACAAATACAATTCCTTCAACTAAACCTTTAATTCCATATATACCTTGGTATTTATCATATGATAACAGTAAGGATTTAATTTTAAACGACTTAAAATCAGAAATGTCAGAAGCGATAATGGTTAATGAAAAAGATAAACTTGAATTTTTGGAATTAAAAGATTTTATTGATATGTTTTATTCATGTGAGAATAAATTTAAACAAGTTGAATTGTGTATAAAAAACAAATGAAAAAGATTGGTATTCTATCATTTTATGGAGGTATCATTAACCGTGGAGTCGAAATTTTAGTACATAGACTATCTAATGAGATTGTTGATCACGGGTACGACGTAACTGTTTATCAAATTGGACCAAGATTAATAGATGCTAAATATAAAACAGTATCACTGTTTTCAAACGTGGATTGGAACCAAAAGAGTTCAAATGTTGCTTTTTTAAATCATTACAGTCTCAAAATAATGGAGTTTACCTTACAGGTATTGAAAATCATTGATAAAAAGACAGATATTGTTTTTCCAACCAATGGCCAGTGGCAAAGTGTGCTGTGTAGTATTTGGGCAAAAATTAAAAGAAAGAAAGTAATCATATCTGGTTTTTCAGGTATCGGCTTTGATGATAGAGTCAATCTCTATACCTTTCCTGATCGGTTCATACCAATGTCAACAAAAGCATTGGAAAAATCAAGAAAGATCAACCCGTTTGTTAAGTTGGTAAAAATTCCTGGAGGGGTTGATTTAAATAAATTTAAAAAAGCTTTAAATAATAAAAATGATATTCAAAAGACGGTTCTTTCAGTGGGTGCATTTACTGATCAGAAAAGACATGATTTAGTCATAAATGCTGTTTCAAAACTCAATAATGTTAATTTAATAATTGCGGGGGGTGGAGGAAATAAAAAGAAAGAAATTAAAGAACTTGGTGAAAGACTATTAGATAATAGGTTTAAAGTTGTTGAGATAGCACATGATAAGATGCCTGACATTTACAACCTAGCTGATGTTTTCACCTTGGCCTCTGAGCCCTCTGAGGCCTTTGGTATGGTATTAATTGAAGCAATGGCTTGTGGATTGCCAGTTGTAGCTACAGATGATCCAATTCGACGCGAAATAGTAGGCAATGCGGGATTGTTTGTAGATCCGACAAATATTGATTTATACGCAGAAAAGATCAAGGAAGCTTTAAATATTGATTGGGGAGATAAGCAAAGCTTGGCCAAGCTAGGGCTTGGTAAACCAAGAAAACAGGCTGAAAAGTTTAGTTGGGATATAATAGCGTCAGAATATGAAAAATTATTTAAAACTTTATGATTAGCGTAATTATCCCCACATACAATGAAGAAGATGTAATTAGTGATTGTTTATTATCACTATCTAAACAGTCATTTAAAGACTTTGAAGTAATTGTTGTTGATGACGGAAGTGTTGATAATTCAAAAATAAAAATTCAAAACTCAAAAATACAATTTAAAAATCTAAAATTAATCCTTTTAGGACAAGACCATAAAGGAGCGGGAAACGCTAGGAATTTGGGGGCAAAACATGCAAATGGAGATATTTTGGTTTTTGTTGATGCTGACATGACTTTTGACAAAAACTTTATAAAAATGCTTGCTAAGCCAATAATTACGGGCAAATTAAAAGGTGTGTTTTCCAAAGAAGAGCACGTTAGTAACTGGAGCAATGTTTGGTCAAGGTGCTGGAATATAAACGAAGGTTGGGAGGATAAAAAAAGACACCCTAAAAAATATCCAGATTACCAACCTGTTTTTAGAGCAATATTAAAGTCAGAATTTAATAAAGTCGGTGGTTTTACTCCTGGAGGATATGATGATGATTGGAGTTTATCTAAAAAATTAGGCTACGAAGCATTTTTTTCGCCGAAGGCGGTGTTTTTTCATAAAAATCCTGAAGGCTTAAAAGAAATATTTAATCATGCCAAATGGGTGGGGAAAAGGCAGTATAAGTTAGGACTATTGGGTTACTTGATAGGTTTAATTAGGAGTTCTTTCCCGGTCTCACTATTTATTGGCTTCGTTAAATCTGTATTAAGTTTTAATTTTTATTTTTTAATTTTCAAATTGGTGTATGACTTTGGAATTTTTGTGGGAATAATTAATTTTATGTTTACCAAAAAAGGTGCAAAATGATATTCTCTGTTTTATTTTTTGGAACCATAGTTAGACTGATATCTATCAACCAGTCGTTGTGGTTAGATGAAGCTACAACTGCTATAGCGTCACAATTAAGCTTGTCTGATTTTTTTACACATTTTATGTCAGGGGATTTTCATCCACCTCTTTATTATTTAGTAATTCATTATTGGACTTTAGTTTTTGGATATTCTGAAATTGCATTAAGGTTTCCATCTGTAATTTTTGGATTATTAACTATCTACTTGGTTTATTTAATTGCCAGAGAGATCAAAGTTAAATGGCCAATTATCGCCCCTCTATTTTTAGCAACATCTGGACTTCACATTTACTATTCCCAAGAAGCTAGGATGTATTCAATGGCTACATTTTTAGTTACCTTAACAGTTTATTTGTTTTTGAAACAAAAATGGTTATTATTTGCCTTAACTTTACCGTTGATCTTTTTGACAGACTATTTGTCAATTTTAATTCTCCCAGCCCTAATTACTTATTCGTATTTTTATGATAAAAGAATATTAAAAAATATGTTTTTTTCTACAACACCTCTTTTAATTACTTTTATAATTTGGTTTCCAACATTTTTTAAACAACTGACACATGGAATGTTGGTCAAAGAAAATGCAAATAATTGGTGGAATATATTAGGTCCTGTTACTTTTAAAAACGTTGCATTAATTCCTACAAAATTTATGATTGGTAGGGTAAGTATTGAGAGTCAAACAATCTACTTAAGTGTAATCATTACGCTTGGCTTTATTTTTGCCCTAGCTTTATCAAAAGCAAAAAACAAACTAGTTTGGTCATGGTTTCTTGTAAGTTTAATTGTTGGTGTTTTAATATCATTTTTTATTCCGACCTTAACTTATTTTAGATACTTATTTATTCTGCCCGCCTTTTACTTGCTTCTGTCTGAAACAGCAGGCAAGATTTTAATTGCATTGATAATAGCAATAAATCTGTTAACTTCTAGTTTCTATCTTCTAAATTCTAAATTTCATCGTGAAGATTGGAGAAGTGTAGCCAAAGAAATTGGTGATCAAAAAATTGTTTTTCCTAACGATTCACAAAAAGAAGCACTAATATACTATGGAAAAGAAGAAAATATTATTTCTGTCCAAGAGCTAAAGACAATTAGCAATGAGCCTGTCTGGCTATCTCGCTATGTTTGGGAAATATTTGACCCCACAGATTCTACCCGTCTTCGATTAATTGATAGGGGATATAATATGATCGAGGAAAAAAGATATAATGGAGTAGTGATTCAAAAATATGAAAGTCGCAATTGATTTGTCACCAATAATATATGGAACAGGAGTTTCCCATTACAGGGAAAATCTGGTTCGTAATTTACTAAAGATTGATTCTAAAAACGATTATTTGCTATATGGTGGATCGTTTAGAAGATACAAGGAATTAGGGGTTAAAATTCAGGAATTAGGTAAGTCAGAAAACAAGATTTTTCCGATACCGCCGACACTTGCTGATATTCTATGGAATAAATTACACATTCTTCCTATTGAAAAATTGATTGGTAAGGTGGATTTAATTCACACCTCTGATTGGGCTGAACCACCTTCCATTTTTCCTAAAGTAACCACAATTCATGATTTGACGCCGATAAAATTTCCTAAAATCACCCCCAAAATTATAGTGGAGACTCACAAGGAAAGGTTAAAATGGGTTAACAAAGAGTCCAAACGAATAATTGTACCAAGCAACACCACAAAACAAGACCTTGTTGAATTGGGATTTGATGAAAATCTAATAACAGTTATATATGAAGCACCTAATTTTTCTAAAGCTTTAGACTCCGAAGTCGAAAGGGTAAGGGTTAAATTTGATATTCATAGCGATTATATTATTACGATTGGTACTAATCCTAGAAAAAATATAGAAAGACTTATAAATGGATATCATCTTTCAAAGGCTGGGAAAAATATAAAACTATTAATCGTAGGAGAAAGAAAAGGTGTTAAACATGAGGATCAAAGAGGTGTCAGATTTCTAGGATTTATTCCAGATAGCGATTTAGAACCACTTTTAACTGGATCAAGGCTTTTAGTTTTCCCATCAATTTATGAAGGATTAGGTGTTCCAATTTTAGACGGCTTTAACTGCGAAGTGCCTGTTGTTACTTCAAATTTAGGGAGTATGAAAGAGGTTTCAGGCGATGCTTCAGTTTTAGTTGATCCATATGATGTCAACTCAATATCGGAGGGTATTACAAAGGCTCTAGAGACACCAAAGACATTAATTGCCAAGGGTCTAAGACGTGTTGCCGATTTCTCCTGGACCAAATGTGCAGAAGAAACTTTAGAAGTTTATAATGAATTTAAATGAATAATATAATAATAAAAAAAGCCGCAATTGATGATATGAATAAAATTTGGGAATTAGGTTCAAATGTAAATGAATTCCAGGTTAGTGATGAAGTAGCGACTTTTTGGCCAAAGGAAATTTTAGAGAAATGTATTACAGATGGATCAATATTTGTGGCAAAAGACGAAGGTGTAATTGTTGGTTTTGTAATTTCAAATTATAACCCGATCTTTAAAAAGGCGATCATTGAAAATATATTTGTTGACCCTGGATTTAGAGGGAAAGGTGTTGCTAAAAAATTATTAGCTAGTTTGTTGTCTAATTTAAGAACTAAAGGATGTGGATATGCTTGCGCACTAATTGAAAAGACAGATATCTCTGGAATTAATTTTTATATTAAGAACAGTTTTAATAAGGGTATAAATTGTGTGTGGATGGACCAAATTTTAAAAAGTAATTTTAAGAAAAACACTTAGGCGAAGGCGGGGGACTGTCGAATTTGATCAATAACTTTTCCATGACTATCAGACCTTAGTTGCTGTGCCTCAATTCTTCGATCAATCGTGTCAAGTTGCTTTTGAATATCGCCCACGTTTTCCTGACTTTCTCCTTTTAGTACGCAATTAGTATTTGAGTTTTGTTATTAATTCTTCAGTTTCTTTATTTTTTTGCCTTTTGGTGGTTATTTCACCTGTTATTGTATTTAAAAGTCTAACATCAGGAACAGACATAATTATGTCTTTAATTTCTCTTATGGACTTCTTATTTTTAAGTTCAATTGATTTAATGAGGCAAAGACTTAGAAAAACTATTAAGATATGAGCTTTTATGCTTTCTTTTTTGTAGTGAAATACTGGTCTTGCTAAAAGATCTGATTTTGCAATTCTAAATGCTTTTTCAACATGCCAGAGGTCTTTATATCTTGAAATAATTAAGCTTGGTTCTTGATTTTTGAGGTTTGTATAATATCCTTTGATTCCTTCTAAAAGTTCATCTTTAAAAATGAGTTCTTGATTTAAAACTGGTTTTAATTTTGAAGTTTCTTTTACAAATCTTGATCTTTTTGAATATTTGCTATTTGAATTAATTTGATTTAATGCTTTTTGTATTTGTTTTTTCCTATCTGATCTATTTTTGTTTGCTCTTTTAACTGAATAGTCACAAAGGAGTATTCCTTTGTCTGTTTCTACTTGAAAAAAGATTCCCTCTGTTTTGTTTAAGGTATTTGAAAGCTCCTTAGTTAGTTTTAAAGGTAGGCTTGATATTCTTGCACCAACTATGTATTTTATGTCTTTTTGTACTAATTTTTGGATGTTATCAAATGAAAGCATCCCAGCATCTGCAACAATTGTTAAATTTTCTATTCCATGTTTTTTCTTGAAATTTTCAATTGTAGGTATCATTGTATGACCCTCAAACGTATTACCACTAAAAACATCCATGGCTATTGGGTAACCCTCTTTTGTAACAATCAAAGAAACTAAAACTTGAGGCTGATTTGGTTTATTATCTTTTGAAAATCCAATTCTCCTAAATTCCTCTTTATCTTCTTTAAAAGTTTCAAAATATAGTGTAGTTATGTCAAAAAAAACAAGTGAAAAGTCAAAAGAGAGATATTTTTTGGCATATTCAAAAGCCAACTTTTCAGCATCATCCTTTAGCCTGTTAAATCTTAACAGTCTTTTATACAAGGTATTTTTGGTGTAATTAATTTCAAAATATTTCTTCAAAATACCTATACTTCTTAATTTAGAGCATGGATCAATTACTCTTACAATACTTAAGTCTTTTAAAAGTGAGTCCAATAATCCTTCAAAACCATTGAGTTTGTAATACTTTTCTAAAAACTGATATGCAAAAGAATAATTTAAACCAACAAAATCCAGACTATCTAAAGAGACAATATGATTTTTCTCAAACTCAGAAAAAAGTGAACCAGTCCTCTCATATTTTCTTACAAAATCATGTGCTAAACATATCAAACCTTGGAGTTTCCCAAAATCTTTAGTACTTCCAATGTGTTTAATCACTTTATAATCATGTCCACCAGACACAACTTGAACAGAAACACCACCAGAAGCCAACTTCACTTTTCTAACCCTCATCTACCAATTCTAAACTAGTACGCAAATTAACAACAATTTGAAGCTAAAAGATATTAATTATTGGCTATGGAGAAAGTCAGGAATCGTGTCAAGTTGCTTTTGAATATCGCCCACGTTTTCTTTAACTTCTCCAATTTCAAGTCTAAGTTCTTGGATATCATCTTTGGTGGCCATCTTTTCATTCATGTCATCGAGCACTGGTAAAACCAATTCGGTTATGCCCTGATTAAATAAGTCCACTATTTCTTTTTTATCTTTCTTTGTCATATCTTTATAATAATACTGACTTAAGCTGTCGTCAATGATACAATCTAGATATGAATATTGGTATTGATGGAAATGAGGCAAATATTAAAGATAGAGTAGGAGTTAATAAATACGCATACGAGATGCTTTGGGGCCTGTATAAATTAAACATAAAAAAAGAAAACCCGAATAATCTTATAGTTTATCTTAAAGATGAGCCTCTTCCTGACCTGCCAAAGGAAACAAATAACTTTAAGTATAAAGTTCTTGCAGGTGGAGGACTTTGGATATTGTCAAAACTTACTCCGTATCTTTTTAAAAATCCAGAAAAGATCGAAGTTTTGTTTTCTCCGAGTCATTACACACCTCCGATTTTACCAATTAAACGTGTTTGCTCAATAATGGACCTCGGTTATCTCAATAATTCGGAACATTTTGAAAAAAAGGTGTTTTGGCAGTTAAAATACTGGAGTGCTATTTCGATTTTTGTCTCCAAAAGGATACTAACTATATCAGACTCTAGCAAACAAGACATTGTACGACATTACCCAAGCACAGCTAAAAAAATCTTTGTTACACATTTAGGTTATGATAAAGATAGATTTAATCTTGATGTAGATAAAGATCTTGTACGACGAGTCAAAAATAAGTACTCTATAGTTGATGACTATATTCTCTTTGTAAGTACACTTAAACCATCAAAAAACATTGAAGGACTTGTTGAGGCGTTTTCGCAAATAATTTTTAAGTATCCAAACCTGTCGCTAGTTGTTGCTGGTAAAAAAGGTTGGATGTTTGAAAAGATAAACGAAAAAGTTAAAAGTTTAGGTTTAGAGAAAAAAGTTATTTTTACAGATTATTTCCCAGAAGAAGAAAGACCTGCCTTGATGGCGGGTTGTAAATTTTATATACTCCCTTCTTTTTGGGAAGGTTTTGGTATTGAAATACTCTCAGCATTTGGTTGTGGCAAGTCAGTAGTGGTTTCAAACATTGGATCAATTCCTGAAGTTGCTGGTAAGGCTGGCATTTATGTTAATCCAAATAATGTTGGTAGTATTACCAAAGGAATAGAAAAAGTTTTAAATATGAACGAGAAAGAATATAATAGTATTGTGAATCTGGGCTTTGAACAAGCTAAAAAATTTAGTTGGGAAGAATGTAGTAGAAAAATACTAGAAGTAATAGAAAAAATAAATGATTAAAGACAAAAACGGCAACGCCCTATCAATAAGTGATGTGTTTAAAAAAGTTCTAAACAGAATATCTAATTACTTTTTAGATTTTGAACTAATGCTCTTAAGATGGGTTGGACATGTTCCATCTCATACTATTAGAAATTTAAAATATAAGTTCTTTGGTATAAAAATCGGTAAAGGTTCAACACTTCATATGTGGGCTAACTTTTTTAACCCCAGAAACATTCAAATTGGTGAAGATTCCATAATAGGAGATCATGCATTTCTTGATGGTAGAGATAAGATCGTGATTGGTAATCATGTAGATATTGCATCATCTGTAATGATCTATAACTCAGAACATGATTTGGAAAGTGAAGATTTCAAGGCCAGGACTGAGCCTGTAGAAATTGGAGACTATGTGTTTATAGGTCCTAGGGTAATAATTATGCCTGGGGTCAAGATAGGGAAGGGCGCGGTTGTTGCTGGTGGAGCTGTAGTTACAAAAGATGTAGAACCTTTTACAATTGTAGGTGGTGTACCTGCAAAACCAATATGTGAGAGAAAGAATAAAAATCCAAATTACAAACTAGGTAGAGCTAGACTATTCCAGTAAATGAAAAAAATTTTAAAAATATTGTTTTTTATAGCTTCTTTATTTCTTTTGTTTTATGTTTTACCTCAAAGCCCAGAATTTCCAAAACCACTACCTGCTTCAGTGCAATCTTTTGAACCTGCTGACGTGGAAACACCATTAAGACGAGGATATTATACAAATCTTACTCGTCAGGAAATAATTGAGCATTACCAAAAAGAATTTAATGAGGGTTTCATTTATACTCCCAGACTTAATTATCCTCCTGAGGAAGCTCCAGCTTTAATTAGAGATCAAACAAAGAGTACATTTTTAGAAGAATTAGTACACCCATTAAGAGAATCTCTTTTCATAAACGGTTTCGAATCTAAAAAGACAATATATCAACTGGTGATTGATGGGGTGACTTGGGATCAAAAAGTTATTGTTCGATATGTTCCAAGTGCAATTTGGCTTAGAGTCTTAATTGTGTTTCTAACTATTGTCAGCACGATTGTTTTGATGAGAGAATATCAAATATGGCAAAAGAAAGATTAGATTTATCAATTGTAATCATATCCTCAAAGTTAGACTATTTAAACGACTGTCTAGAAACTTTATATTCTTCACTTAGGGGAGTAAAAAATGAAGTTATTTTAATCGATAATGTTTCAGTAGATAAAATTGGAGAAAAAATCAAATTAAAATATCCAGCAGTTAAGGTTATTAGACGCGATGTGAATGGAGGATTTGGTGAAAATAACAACATGGGGATGAGGATTGCCAAGGGTCGTTATGTACTTCTCTTAAACGATGATACAAAAATGATTGATAAGGAGATTTTCAAAGAAATGATTAATTGGATGGATAGTCATCCAAGGGTAGGTTTAGCCTCCTGTGCACTTTTGAATCCTGACCTTAAAAACTATCAAGGTTCAGGTGGTTATTTTCCAACACTTCCAAGAGTTATAACTTGGATGTTGTTTATTGATGATATTCCATATCTTGATAAATTAATTAAACCATATCACCCTATGCATGGATATTCATTTTTTCATACTAACGAAGAGTATTTTAAGGTAAGTCACAAACAAGATTGGGTTACAGGAGCCTTTTTTCTTATGCGAAAGACGGCTATGGACCAATCTGGTATATTTGATGAAGACTTCTTTTTGTATGTTGAAGAAGTTGAGCTTGCCTACAGAGTAGCCAAAAAAGGTTGGGAAACTTGGTATCTTCCAAAATGGAAAATAGTGCATTATGGAATGGCCACAAATGGGAGTGAGAAAGCAACTATTATGGAAATGCAAAACTTAAGACTTTTCTATAAAAAACATAAGCCCTCCTGGCAACTTCCAGTTCTTACCTTTTTCTTGAGATTTGGTGCCTTTTTACGCCTTTTTGTATATTTAATATTGGGTCGAATAAATATTGCTAAAATATATGCAAAAGCTATTGTCGCCGTATAAGAGAATCTTGGCCAATTTCATTGGTAAATCGAATTTTTACAAATTCTTACTGACTTTTCTGCTTATTTTTATTCCTCTATTTCCAAAATTTCCAGCCCTTCGTATTATGGGTATATATGTTTCGGTACGTTTGGAAGATTTTTTAATTCTTTTTACATTTTTGGCATTCTTAATTCCAATATTTACAAATTTTAAGTCTTTAATTAAATTAAAAATTACACGATCAATTTTGATATTTTTATTTATAGGACTTGTATCTACAATATCTGCTATTTATTTAACCCAAACAGTTTCGTCAAAAATTGTTTTACTTCATCTTTTTAGAAGAGTTGAATACTTGTCTTTATTCTTTATTGGCTTTGCTTATGTGAAATATGTTAATACTGACAAAAAAATCTTTGAATATATTATCAAAGTCTTACTTTTAGTTAATTTATTTATATTTTTGTATGGTTTAGGCCAACGTTATCTAGACTTTCCAGTAGTAACCACACAAAATGAAGAATATTCCAAGGGTATAGCACTTCGCTGGGTTCCTGGTTCACATATCAATTCAACATTTGCAGGCCATTATGATCTTGCTTCCTATCTTATTTTAACTATGCCAATTTTTGCAGCTTCATTTTTTGTATTTAAGGAAAAAATAAATAAGGTGATCTTTGGCTCATCTGTTTTGATCGGATTTTGGCTTCTTTCATCAGCTGTTTCAAGGATATCAGTTGTTGCTTTTTTGATCGCCTGTTCTATTACACTACTACTTACAAAAAAATATAAAGAGATAATTATTTTTGGCTTGATAAGTTTAATAGCTTTTGGATTCTCCCCTGATTTAAGAGCTAGATATGGCAGAATTATTGATGTCGTAAAAAATAAAATGTCTTTAGTTTATACAGTGTATGCTGCAGATGAAGGACCTGTAGTATTTGAAGACAGATCAACCTCAATTAGATTAAATGTTGAGTGGCCCAGAGCAATTAGGGCATTTACTAAAAATCCATTAGTAGGTACTGGTTATTCTTCAATTACTTTAGCAACAGACAATGACTATTTGAGGGCAATAGGTGAAACGGGTATTTTAGGATTATTGGCCTTTATTTTAATATTTTTTAATCTTAGTAAGATTTATAAAAATATTAAATTTACAACTGATTTTGATTCTATATTTAAAGTTGGAATGATAGGGTCTACAATAGCAATTCTTTTAACTGCTGTGTTTATTGACATCTTTGAAGCATCAAAGTTTGCAACGATGTTCTGGTTGTTTACTGGGCTTTCAGTTGGAAGTATAAATAAGATTTATGAATAATTTAATTACTCTCATGAAAAGGATTGTGAAAAATGAGTATTTTGTACTTTCAATAATACTCGTTTTGGGCCTTGTTGTGCGTTTTTATAAAATCAATAATCCAGTTGCTGATTGGCATTCTTGGCGCCAAGCAGATACTGCTTCAGTTAGTAGAAATTATGTTAAAGGCGGAATAAATATTTTGACTCCCCATTTTGATGATATTAGTGGTATTCAAAGTGGAAAAGACAATCCAACTGGAATTAGAATGGTGGAATTTCCAATTTATAATGTTTTGCACGCTACACTTTTTAGTACTTTTGGAACGTTTAGTTTAGAACTCTGGGGAAGATTATTAACTATACTGATTTCACTTGCAACAGCCATATTTTTGTTTTTGCTGGTTAGAAAACATTATTCAGCAAAAACTGGATTAATTGCTGCCTTTTTCTTTACTTTTATTCCATTTAATATTTATTTCTCAAGAGTAATTTTACCTGATCCTTTAGGTGTTTTATTTGCTGTAGCTGGACTTTATTTTTTTGGTATTAACATAGTAGTTTCGGGGCTATTATTTGCGCTGGCACTTTTACAAAAACCATTTTTTGGAGTATATTTGTTTCCATTAATACCTGAGTTAATTAAAAAAGAAAATTTGAAAAAGAGTTTAGCTTTTTTGTCAATTACAATGGCCCCATTTATGGTTTGGAGATATTGGGAAAGCTTACATCCGGAAGGAATATCTTTTTACAAGTGGGCTTTTAATGGAGATAGAATAAGATTTCATCCAGCATGGTTTAGATGGTTATTTGGAGAAAGGATTGGGATTTTGATATTAGGTGGATGGGGATTAATTCCATTTGTAATGGGATTAATTAAAAAACAAAAAAACAAATTTAATTTACTTTTAAATTTGGGAATGCTTACATATTTAATTGCAGTAGCAACAGCAAACGTTAGACATGATTATTACCAAATCTTAATAATTCCTGCAATTTCTATTTCACTTGCACTTGGCTCTGTGTGGTTATGGAAAAGAAACATGGTTTCGAAATTAGTTTTAATACTTTCTATTTTAGTTATGTTTTTGGTAGGTTGGGACAGAATAAAACCTTTTTATCAAGTTAATCACCCAGAACTCATGGAAGTTGGTAATGTTGTTGATGAAACATTGCCAAAAGATGCAAAAGTAATAGCTCCTTATAATGGTGATACTGCCTTTTTATATCAAATGAATCGCAAGGGTTGGCCTGCAGTTGATGATTCAATTGATGGATTAATTGAAAGAGGTGCCACACACTATGTTTCTCTTGATCTGGGAAGCCCTGACACAGTTAACTTTTCCAAACGTTTTGTAACCTTGCAAAAAACAGACAAGTTTATAATCTTAGATTTGCAAAAAGAAATAACCAAATATGATTAAAATTAGAAAAGGTAATATTGATAACATTCCACAAATTAAGAAATGTTTAATTGTTTCATGGGTTGACCATGCAAAAAATGTGTCAGAACTCCTTGACGAAGAAAGGATGAGAAAATCAGATATTGAAGGATATTACAAAAAAGCGTTTGATAATGTAAAAGAAGCATTTATTTTGATTGTTGAGGTTGATGGAAAATTTGCAGGATTTTTGAGAGCTGATATTCAAAAAATTCCAGATTTCTTTAAATTTAACAATATTTTATATTTAGATGATTGCTATGTTTTGCCAGAATTTAGGAGAATGGGGATTGCCACCTTTTTGATTAAAGAAGCTGAAAAAATTGCAAGAAAAAATAAAATAAAAAGACTTCAGGGACGAGTGTATTCGTACAACAAATCAATTCAAAAACTTCTGGTCAAATTAGGTTATACATCTCCACATTCAACTTGGGATAAGGTGTTAATATAAAAATATGAAGGTTCTTATGCTTGTGCCATTTTTACCAATTGATCAAATGTCTGGTGGGCAGACAAGATGGTATCACTTAATTAAACATTTAAGTGAAAAACATGAGATTACTTTAATGTCTTTAATTAAGGATGAAGAAGAAAGGGAATATTTACCACAAATTGAAAAGTATTGTAAAAAAGTATATGTTTTTAAACGCCCAAAATCTCCTTGGACATTTAGAAATCTTTTTTTAACTTTAATTAGTTTTAATCCACTGGTTGTAATCCGCAATTTATCTCTTGAGGAAAGAGCCGTAATTAAACATGAACTTGCAAGCCATAAATATGATCTTATTCATGCAGAAACTTTTTATGTCATGCCACATATTCCAAAGACTAAGATCCCCATTATTTTAGTTGAACCAACTATAGAATACTCAGTTTATCAACATTATGTAGATAATGAAGTTAATGCGCTTTTAAGACCTATTTATATGTTTGATGTAATAAAGCTTAAATTCTGGGAAAAGTTTTATTGGAAACGTGCTGAAAGACTTTTTGCCGTTTCTGAAGATGACAAAATGGTCATGCAGGGTGAAATTCCTGATATTGACGTTGGAGTTATCTCAAACGGTGTGGATCTCGATTTTTTTGAAAGTAAAAAAGTAGTTAAAAAAAGTCCTCCTCGAATTTTATATCACGGTAACTTTAAATGGATGCAAAACGTAGAAGCTGTTAACTTACTAGTTCATGAAATCTGGCCAAAAGTAAAATCAGAAATTAAGGAAGTTAAACTTTGGATTTCAGGCCGTAACATTCCACCGGAAATTGTTGAATACTCAAAGAAAGATAAAGATATTGAGGTTACAGAAAGTATTGAGGATAACCGTGATGCTTATAAAGGGTCAACTCTTTTGGTTACACCAATTAGGGGACCAGGTGGAACAAGACTTAAAGTATTAGAAGCTATGGCCTCAGGTCTTCCTGTTGTTTCAACTCCTGTAGGTGTTGCAGGCCTTGGAATCGTGGAAGGAAAGGAAGCTTTGGTTTCTTCTAATATGGATGATTTGGCAAATATGGTAATTGACCTCTTGAAAAACAAAGCCAAAGCTGAAAGAATAGGGAAAGCAGGTAAAGAATTTGTCAAAATAAATTTTGATTGGAAAGGCATTGTTGCTAAACTAAATAATGTATATGACGAAACCAAAGCTATCCGTAATAATTCTTAATTATAATACAAAAGAACTTCTTTCGGATTGTTTAAAATCTGTTAAGGAGTATATGAATGAAGTTCCTATGGAGGTTATAGTTTCAGATAACTCCAGTAATGACGGTAGCCAAGAAATGATAAAGAAGAATTTTCCTTGGGTTAAATTTATTGAGGGCCCAAATGAGGGTTTTTCAAAAGGAAACAATAGAGCAAAATCTCTTGTAGAAGGTGAGATGGTTCTATTCTTAAATCCTGATACAATAGTACATAAAGATGTCTTTGTAAAAACAGTCAGATATTTGGATGAACATCCAAAGGTGGGAGCAGTTACTTGTAAATTGGTTCTTCCAAATGGAGATATGGATAAAGATGTGAGACGTAGGTTTCCTGTTCCATGGGTTTCTTTCCAGAAGTTGGTTTTAGGTAAAAGTAAATATTATTACTATGAAGATATCCCAGATAATGCAACACATGAAGTTGAGGCAATACAGGGAGCATTTTTCTTAACCTACAAAAAACTTTTGGACAAAGTTGGTTGGTTTGATGAGAGATATTTCTTTGATGGTGAAGATGTTGACTTATGTTTCCAGATTAATAAAGCAGGCTATAGCCTTGTTTATTATCCTGATGTCTACATAACCCACCTTAAAGGAGTAACTAAGGGAAAGGTTAAGAAATGGAGACATAAATTAACTGATCAACAGAGAAAAAGAATAAGAATGGCAGGGGTTGCCTCCATGGAGCTTTTTTATCGGAAAAATCTTTGGAAAAAATATCCAGTTTGGTTTAGTTATTTTGTTCTTCTCGGGATAAATCTTTATAAGGTCATAAGATTTGTAAGGGTAGTTTTGTTGTCTTCATACTAATGCGAATATTAATTGACGCTAGACTTTATGGTCCAAAAAATACTGGAAATGGTAGATATACCAAAGAGTTAGTTGAAAACCTAGCAAAGATAGATTCTAGAAATGATTACATAATTTTACTGAGAAAAAATAATTTTAATGAAGTTAAATTACCTGATAACTTCAAAAAAGTTTTGGCAGATTTTAAACATTATTCTTTTGAAGAACAGTTTAAACTACCATTTCTAATCAATAAATTTAAGCCTAATTTAGTTCATTTTCCTCATTTTAATGTACCCATTTTATATTTTGGGAAATTTGTGGTTACTATACACGATCTCATAATGCATAAATTTACTGGTGGGGAAGCAACAACAAGAAAATTTCCAGTTTATCAAGTTTGGAGATTAGGTTATTACGTTACATTTATCAAGTCTGTTTTTGGTTCAATTAAAATTATTGTTCCAAGTAAGACAGTGAAAAATGAAATAGTTGATTATTATGATATCGATCCTAAAAAAATTGAAGTAACTTATGAATAAGCAAAAATATTTTATTTATACTGGTAATGCATATCCTCATAAAAACTTAGGGAGACTTATTGATGCTACAACTTCATTAAAAGTAAAATTAAAAATAGTCTCTGGTCGAAATATTTTCATTTCAAGATTAGAAAAAATAATTAAAAATAAGAAAGCGCAAAATTATGTTGATATATTAGGTTTTGTAAATGATAAATATTTAGAAAAATTATATAAAAATTCTATTGCTTTTGTCTTTCCTACTCTTACAGAAGGTTTTGGTTTGCCTCCGATGGAAGCAATTAACGCTGGAACACTTGCAGTAGTCTCTGATATTCCAGTGCTTAAGGAAGTTTATGCTGAAAGTGTTTTTTATTTTGATCCATTGAATGTAAATTCAATCAAAGTAGCTTTAGAAAATGTTTTAAAAATGAATGATAATGAAAGAAAATTAATAATAGAGAAATCTCAAGAATTCCTAAAAAGATACTCATGGCTTAAAATGGCCAAAGAAACATTAAAAATCTACGAGTCGGTGGTATAATCAGAACTATGGGATTTGAAGACAATATAGAAAAAGGAAAAACAAGTAGTAAACCAACTGTTGCATCAAAAATGACGTTTTGGGAAGCTATGAAAAATATTGAAAGACAACTTCATCAAATTGAAGAAGACCGCGAAAAACTCTTTGTGGAATATTCAAAATAATGTATATTTTTATTGATGAATCAGGTACTGGGTCAAAAATTGGACACGCAACTATTGCAGTTGTATATCTTGAGATAATAAACCAAGCTAAGTTTGACAAAAGCTATAATAAAATATTAAACGAGTTAAGGCTTGATAATTTTCACTGGGCCGAACATGGATGGAAAGTTCGACAAAGATTTATTAATAAAATTTTGAGTTTAGATTTTATATATAAAGTTGCTTTGTTTGAAAACCCCGCATTGAAGCGGGGTCAACTTTCCAAGTAGCTTTTTAAAGCTCGGCCAACACGGGCCTTTGTCCTTGGGAGCTTGTTAATACTTGTATTGTAACATTTTTGTCAAATGAATGGAATAAATCTAGATAATTTAAAAATTGCACTTGTTTATGATAGGGTAAACAAATTTGGTGGGGCGGAGAGAGTGTTATTGTCCCTTCATGAGATGTTTCCAAATGCCCCACTTTATACATCAGTCTATAACGAGCTTTCAGCGAGTTGGGCTCATGATTTCCCAAAAATTTACACAACTTTCCTACAAAAGATACCTTTTTTAAAAAATAATCATGAATTAATTGGTTGGTTAATGCCACTGGCTTTTGAAACATTTGATTTTTCTAATTATGATTTAGTAATTTCAGTTACTTCTGAGGCTGCGAAAGGAATTATCACGGGTACTAATACATTACATGTTTGTTATTGTCTTACTCCAACGAGATATCTTTGGAGCGCTAGGGACTTTTATTTTAATAATCCTCCAAAAAAGTTTAATATTTTTCCATTTTTTAAAATTTTTGCAAAACCGTTTGTAGGTTATCTTGAAAAGTGGGATTCTATTGCAAGTACAAGGCCGGACAAAATGATAGCAATATCAACTGAAGTTAAAAGTAGAATTAAAAAATATTACAAAAGAAATTCTGAAATAATTTATCCCCCATGCGATTTGCCAAGAAAAGTAATGGGGAGTTCGAAGGGTAAATATTATTTTATTCATGGAAGATTTGAACCTTACAAACGACTCGATTTGGTAATTGACGTATTTAATGATTTAGAACTTCGCCTTGTGGTTTCAGGTTCCGGATCAGAATTCTTGAGATTACAACGAAAGGCTAACCAAAACATTAAGTTTGTATATAAACCTAGTGATAATCAGCTACCCGATTTGTATAAAAATGCCATGGCGTTTCTGATGCCTCAAGAAGAAGATTTTGGTATCACCTCCGTTGAGGCTCAAAGTTTTGGAGTGCCTGTGATTGCTTATAATAAAGGTGGGGCAATAGATACTGTCATACCAGACAAGACTGGAGTTCTTTTTAACAGTCAAACAAAAGAAATTTTGAAGCAGGCAATTGCAAAATTTGATACAATGAGATTTAATAATATAGACTTAATAAATAATGCTAAAATTTTTTCAAAGGAAAGATTCAAAAGGGAATTACAAAGATCACTTGTACGCTCTTATCTTAGCTGGAGGTGGGGGGACAAGACTCTGGCCTAAATCTTTAGAAAAAACTCCAAAGCAGTTTTTAAAGTTGTTTAATCATAAAACCTTAGTTGAAATTACTGGGGAAAGATTAAACAAGTTTCTACCATGGGAAAAAATTTTTGTGGTTACAACAACTAAAGAATATGGGGATACAATTAAGGAATTACTTCCAAAAGTTCCTGAAGAAAATATTCTAGTCGAACCTGAGAGAAGAGATAGTGCAGCCGCACATGCTTTAGGCGCAACCTATATTTTAAGTAAAGATTCAGAAGCGGTTATTGTTAACGCTGCTTCTGATCATTTTGTGAGTCCACAGTTAAATTATGAAAGAACTATGTTTGCTGCTAGCAAGTATGCATTTGAAAACGGTGGTTTAGTCTCAATTGGTATCAAACCTTTATATCCTCATACTGGAATGGGTCATTTGAAAAAGGGAAAACATGTAGATACTTCAGAAGGTAGATATGTTTTTAAATTAGATAAGTTTGTTGAGAAACCCCCACTTGAAACGGCACAGAAATATACAGAATCAGGAGACTACTTTTGGAATGCTAATCATTATGTATGGAGAGCAGACAAATTTTTAAGTGAAGTCAAAAGTTATGCCAAAACGTTAAGTATTGGAATGGAAGAAATTGCAAAGAATTTGGGCACAGTAGACGAGAAAAAAACAGTAGAGAAAGAATACAAAAAGTTTGAAAAGATTTCAGTAGATTATGCAATCTCTGAAAAATCAAAAGATTTTTATATGATAATTGCTGATTATAGTTGGACAGATATAGGAGACTGGAATGAGGTATGGAAGAATTTGCCTCAAGATGTAAATGGCAATGTCATAATTACGGGAGATGAAAAAGGCGGGGAGGTAATAAATATTGATACGACTGACGCTCTAATTCACTCTGACGGCCGTCTCATTGCTGCGATTGATGTAGATAATTTAATTATTGTAGATACAGAAGAAGCTTTACTTGTTTGTTCCAAAAGCCATGCCCAGTCAGTTAAAAAGATTGTGGAACTACTAAAAGCAAAAAATAGAATAGATCTTCTTTAAAAAAATGTTTTTTGAAATTACTAAAAGAATAATAGACATTATTGCCGCTTCAGTACTTATTATTGTTTTTGCACCAGTTACGGTGGTTGTCTCAATTGCTATTAAATTGACTTCCCCTGGACCTATTTTGGTTGAAAAAGAAAATTCTCACATGAAACGTTTAGGAAAAAATGGGAAGGTCTTTAGACTTTTTAAATTTAGGTCAATGCCAGTAGGTGGTGATATCTTAGAAAAAACCGATCCAAAATACAAAATTGCCTATATCCAAAAACACAATAGCGGGAGCTATAAACCCAAAAAAGACCCCAGAGTTACCAAGGTCGGTAAGTTTATTAGAAAATATTCAATAGATGAAACACCACAATTTTTCAACATTTTATTAGGGGATATGAGTTTGGTTGGGCCACGACCATATTTAAGAGAAGAACTCGAAGAGCAACAGGGAAAATATCCTGGAACAGAAAAGTATGTTAAAGAGATGCATAAAGTAAAGCCGGGAATCACTGGATATTGGCAGGTGTCAGGTAGAAGCGATGTCAATTTTGATAAAAGAATTGAAATGGATGCCTATTATGCTAGGAAAAAATCACTTTTCTTTGATCTTTTAATAATATTAAAAACGCCCTGGGCTATGATTAGTGGCAAGGGTGCTGTATAATTTTGATATGGAACCTACCATTTTAATTCCAAAAATAGAACCAAACAAGATTGAGGTTATTCAAAAATCAAAATTTAATTTAAAATCTAAATTTGTAATTGTCCCTGTAGTTATTTTAGCAATTATCATACTTTTGACTGCCCCAGTTTTAGTATTTGTCGCCAAAGCCAATAAGGCATATAAACAAATTCTGCCAATTGTTGAAAATTTAAACATTAAAGATACTAATAAAATTAAAAATGATTTGACTTTAGTTAAGACTACAGTTTCTGAACTTCAGACATCTTACAAATTATTTTCTTGGATGAAAATCTTCCCAGGGCTAGGAAAGTATATTGACGATTTAGGCCATTCCATAAAAGCTGGAATATATGTCATTGACGCTACTGAAATTACATTAACAACAGTTGAACCATATTTATCAGTTCTGGGATTTTCCGACAGCGGAAAGGATAACACTCAGACATCACAGGAAAGAATAGATTTTGTAATTAATTCTATTCCAGAAATATTACCTAAAGCTGGAGAGATTTCAGAAAAGTTTAAAAAAGCTGAAGAGGAAATGTCAAATATTAATCCAAGCGATTATCCTGAAAAATTTAAAGGGATTGCCCTTCGAGAAAAATTAAAAAAGGGCCTTGATCTTTTCAATGAAATCTCAGGTTATATTTCGGAGAGTAAACCACTTTTAGAAGCAACACCCTATCTTTTGGGTGTAGATAGTGACAGGACATATTTGGTTCTTTTTCAAAATGACAAAGAACTTCGTGCAACTGGCGGTTTTTTAACTGCTTACTCAATAATGAAAGTATCAAAAGCCAAGTTTGAACCTGTTTCATCTGATGATATTTACAATTTAGATGCAAAATATAAACCCTCACTTCCTGCGCCTCAGGCTGTTGTTGATTTAATCAAGGGTCCTTATGTTCTTTCTCAAAATATTAGGCTTCGGGATATGAATTATTCACCTGATTTTAAAGTTGCTATGGATCTTTTTTCTGAAGAAGCAAATGACGTTGGTTTAAAAAATGTAGATGGAATAATTGCTGTAGATACTGGCCTTTTGGTAAATTTACTTGATGCTTTGGGTGAAATTGGTGTTCCTGGATTTGGAAATTTTTCAACCAAGATAGAACCTAAGTGTAATTGCCCACAGGTTATTTACGAACTTGAAAGTTTTGCCGATGTCGAAGGTCCTATTATTTGGGATCCATTAACAGGCAAAATTATATTAAGGCCTAAAAACTCTGATAATAGGAAAAAAATAATTGGACCTTTAATGAATTCTATTTTAGCAAATGCTTTTGGTTCAACTAAAGATAAACTCTCAAAGCTTATTAATGCAGTTTTTAAGTCTGTTACTGAAAAACATGTTCTTTTCTACTTACATGACCTAGATGCCCAAAAAGCAGTCGAAGGATTTGGTATTGCTGGGAGAATGGAAACGGGCACTTCAGACTATTTGCATATAAATGATTCAAATTTAGGAGGTAGAAAATCAAACCTATATGTTAAACAGGAAGTTGAACAAGAAATTGAAGTTACTAAAGATGGGTCAATTGAGAAAACTGTTACTATAACTTATAAAAACCCAGAAAAACATGATGGTTGGCTTAATTCAGTTCTTCCTAATTGGGTAAGAATATATGTTCCAGAAGGTAGTAAACTTGTTGAAATAGAAGGTTTGGAGAAACAATATGAAACAACAACAGAACTAGGTAAAACTGTTTTTTCAGGCTACTTTAAGTTAAGGCCAGAAGGGGTTTCCAAAGTAATTTTTAAATATTCCCTACCCTTTAAAAAGAGTAGCCTGCCTGCGCAGGCAGGTGATTACAAAATGCTTATTCAAAAACAAGCAGGAACTGATGCACCACTTCATAGAATTATTAGTAACAAGTTTGAGGAAGAATTTTTGCTAAATGTGGACAAAGAAATTAGAATCAAGTTGTGAAACTTAGAACTTACTCTTCAGAGGGCATAATACTGGCAAGAAAAAATTATGGAGAAGCTGATCGGATAATTACAGTTTTTTCAAAATATTTTGGTAAAATCACCCTTTTGGCAAAAGGTGTAAGAAAATTAACTTCAAGAAAAAGAGGTCATTTAGAAATATTTAGCCAAATCAAATTTTCAGCTAACTCTGGTAAAGGATTTGATTTGATCACTGAAGCAGAGACTATAAATACATTTTCAAAATTTAGGTTAAATTTAAATAAAGTAACACTTGCCTATTACTTTTGTGAGGTTGTAAATAAAATTACTAGAGAGGGAGAAAAACAGTCAAAAGTTTATAATTTATTGACTACAGCTCTTGAACAGTTAGAGACTGCAAAAAATTTAAAAATACTTCGTAAAAAATTTATAGAAGATTTACTGGTAGACCTTGGCTACTGGCCAAATGATAAAAAAATGACAGACCATGATATTAAGCTGGAAGAAGTATTAGAAAGAAAGATAAACTCAGTCAGAGTGGGTAGAAAAGTGCTATCATGAAATGTCAACGCGAAGTGCTACAATGATATTATGAAAGGCTATAAAGCAAATATTGAAAAACTTACTTTGGAGAATAATTTATTTAGACAAGTTCGTTATACTTCGAAGAATTTTCAATTAGTTTTAATGTCGCTTAAACCTAAAGAAGAAATTGGTTTTGAAGTGCATGAGGAAAATGATCAGTTTTTTAGGTTCGAGAATGGAACAGGCCAGGTTATAATTGATGAAAGGGTTGCTGAAATTACCGATGGCGACTGTGTAATTGTTCCAGCTGGCGCGAGACATAATATAGCAAATACTTCAAAAACTGAATATTTAAAATTCTATACACTTTACTCACCACCTCATCACAAAAATAAAACAGTGCACAAAACTAAAGAAGAAGCGGAATCTTCAGATGAAGAATTTGACGGCGTTACTTCTGAGTAGTTTTGCATTATAATAATCCCATGGACTTAAAAGAGAAAGTTGTAGCACTTGCCAAGAGACGTGGATTTGTGTTTCCTTCATCTGAAATATATGGTGGTATGGCTAATACTTGGGACTGGGGTCCTGTTGGAACTTTACTTAAAAACAATATCAGAGATTTATGGATTAAAACTTTTGTATCAAGTAAAGACAACATGGTTTTAATTGATGCTGCAACAATTCTAAAACCTGAAGTATGGCAAGCCTCGGGACATACAAGTGGATTTTCAGACAGTATGATTGACTGTAAAGATTGTCATGCAAGACTGCGGGCGGATCACTTAATTGAGGATTCTACCCCTAATACAAAAGTTGAAGGATTGGACTTAAAAGAGCTAAATAAAATAATTAAAGATAATAAAATCAAATGCCCTAAATGCGGTAAGATAAATTGGACAAATGTTAGAAAGTTTAATTTATTAGTCGAAGCTAAATTAGGAGCTCTTGAAGATGAAAAACAATTAACCTATTTAAGAGGTGAGATTGCTCAAGGAATATTTTTGAACTTCAAAAATGTTTTAGATTCTACAAGAATTAAAGTTCCATTTGGCATAGCTCAAGTTGGTAAAGCTTATAGGAATGAAATTACCATGGGTCAATTTACACATAGATCTTTTGAGTTTGACTTAATGGAATTTGAATATTTCATCAAAGAAGAAAATTGGGAAGAAGTATTTAAATGTTTTAAAGATGAAATGTGGAAATTTGCACTTTCCCTAGGTTTGAAAGAAGAAAACTTAAGGTGGCGTGAACACGAGGAGTTTGAGAGAAGTCACTATTCAAAAAAGACAATGGATGTTGAGTATAAATATCCGTTCGGTTTTAAAGAGATGTTTGGTATTGCCTATAGAACAGATTTTGATCTTACAAATCATGCCAAGAATTCGGGTAAAGATCTGTCGTTTTTGGACCCACAAACAAATGAAAAATATATTCCACATGTTGTAGAACCAACCTTTGGACTTTCAAGGCTTACAGGTATTATTCTTTTTGACGCTTACTGTGAGGATGGAGAAAGAATCATTTTAAAACTTGATCCAAAAATTGCGCCATTCAAGGTAGCAGTATTTCCACTTCTTGCAAATAAACCTGATCTTGTAGCTAAAGCAAGATCTATATACGATATACTTCATACTAAATACTCTTGTGTTTGGGATGATAGGGGAAATATAGGCAAGCGATACTTTGCTCAAGATGAAATAGGCACTCCTTGGTGTGTTACCGTTGATTTTGACTCACTTAAAAACTATTCTGTCACTGTCCGCGACCGCGACACAGGCAAACAAGAAAGAATTGAAATTAATAAACTTCAGGGGTATTTTGAAGAAAAGTTAAAATAATGAAAATTATTAAAAAATCTGATGCTATCCATGTAGATAAACCAGAAGGGACCAAAGTTGATTATTATCTTCGTAATGAATACGAGGTTCACTATAATGAACAGGTTGCAGGATCAACTCAGACTTGGCATCACCATGAAAAAATTTCTGAAACTTTGTTTATCATTGAAGGCAAATTAACTGCTAAATGGAGAGAGAATAATGAAGAAAAAACTCAAATTGTCTCAGCTGGTGATTTAATCGAGACTGAAAATACATCCCATACATTTATAAACCATACAGATAAAGTAGTTAAGTTTCTCGTATTTAAACAGGTATTATCAGGTCAAAATAAGATTGAATTACTTAAAACTGACAAAGTAGTTGATTAACAACCTACCGATGTGGCAATAGTAATCCACTCCCGATGTGGGATTTAGTCGAAGGTTAAGTGTTTAATATTTTCTAGCTCTTTCTGATAATCTGCATTATTTAATACAAAGTTTTTATAACTTTCAGTATTTTTAAAGCTAGTTAACACATCATCTTTTTTACAAAATGAAAATTTAACCTGATTTATATATTCTGGGAGCGATGACCATTCGTAACTTAATAATTTATCATGATTTTTGACAATCCCCGATGAATGGGGATTCAAGTGGATATATCTAGATACGTGTAGAAGTTGTTCTTCACTGTCAATTCTTACAGCCTTAAACTGTCCTTGGAAAAGTGGGCCTATCCTTTCGTTTTTAATATTAAAATACTTTGCATAACTGTTTTGAATATTGGCTAACAATTTTGAAATTCCCTTTTCAGTATTTTGCTTTAGTAATAGATGAAAATGATTTGGCATTAAACAATATGAAAGTACATCAGTTTGAGTTTTTTCTTTGGCTAATCTGTTCCAGATCTCACTGCGCTGGTCTCGAGAAAGTGTCATAAATTTAGAAAATTTAATTGGGTATTCAACAGAATTATAAAATTTTATAAGTAATGTAAATCTTCTGTAATTATATTTAGTTTTAAAAATTGGTCTTTTGTTTACACCACGATTAAATACATGATAAAAATATTTCTCTATAAGAGGGTTGTATCTTGCTGGCATAAGTTAATTTTATACCGATGTGGCAATAGTAATCCACTCCCGATGTGGGATGCGTATTGACAAGGATTTTAGATTAATGCCAAAATGAGTAAGTGAAAAAATATCTTCCGATTATTCTTTTTGTTGTAGGAATTTTGATTGTTGTTTTGGTTTTTGTTTTTATTAAGAACAAAAAAACTGATAATGTTACTGATGACAACGGAACACTTGTAGAACTAGCTTTTCCAGATAGATCATTTGCTTCACTTACTCCAACTATAGATGGACACTATATAAACTTAAAGATTGAAAAGATAAAAGTACCTAAAGCTGTTTCAATGGATTATGAGCTTCTTTATTCACTACCTGATGGTAGGGCACAGGGTGTACCTGGAACAGCTGAACTAAAGGATATTATCGTTTTTGAAAGAAAATTGCTCTTAGGATCAGAATCAAACGGTAAATTTAGATATGATGAAGGTGTAGAGGAAGGAAATTTAACAGTTAGATTTAGAGATTCAAAAGGGAAATTATTAGCCAAATTCTCAACCAAGTTTCATCTGCAGTCTAATGAGGCAGAACTTACATCAGTCGACACAAACTTTACATATACTTTAGATAAAAAACCAAAAGGAATTTACTTTATTACAATGGAAACATTTGGACTTCCTGCTTCATCTTCTGTCTCTTCTGTAACATCTGGTCCTTACGCAGTATTTGCATCTGCTGAATTACCTTCAGGTTCAGCTGAGGGATGGCAGACTGTTGATTCAAATTTGTTCTATAAGTAATAACGCACTTTTAGTTTTCAAAGTAGGTGAAAGGAATTACTTAAAAGTTTTCATTGACAGTGAAAACAATTTGTGTTAGTATGAATATATATGATTGACCAAAATATATTGAGTTCAACCTTAAAAGAACAATATGAAGCTTTTAAAAATAGTGAATTAGGTGTTGAGCGAGAAGAACTGCATAACTTAAAAAGCTTAATATTCACACCTCAAATCATTGTTATTACAGGTTTAAGAAGAGTCGGTAAATCAACACTTTTAAAACAAATTGCTATCAAATATCTTAAGGAAGATTTTTATTTTGTTAATTTTGAAGACGAAAGACTTTTAGATTTCGAGGTTAAAGATTTTGATCTACTTCATGAGACCTTAATTAGTCTTTTTGGCGAAAAAAAGTTTTTTTTATTTGACGAGATTCAAAATGTACCTCAGTGGGAAAGATTTGTGCGAAGATTGCATGATCAAGGATATAAATTTGTAGTAACAGGATCAAACGCTTCGCTTTTAAGTCAAGAGTTAGGAACTCGACTCACAGGTCGATCAATTCGAGTGGAATTATTCCCATTTTCATTTCGAGAATTTTTAAATTATAGACAAATTAATATCCCTGATTTAAAGGTGCTAACAACCAAACAAAGAGGGAATTTACTAAAACTTACCAACGAATATATTGCTTCTGGAGGTATTCCTGATGCACTCAAATATCCAAAATTATCAATCCATAAGACACTTTATGATGATGTTTTATACCGTGACATTGCTACAAGATATAATATAGACAATGTAAAAATTTTGCAAGAATTAGCCTTTTATTTGATTAGCAATATTTCGTCGATGCTATCATTTAATAAATTAAAAGACTTGCTGAAACTAGGAAGTGTTAATACTGTTAAGAACTATATAAGTTATTTGGAAAACAGTTGGTTGTTTTTTGCCATTAATAAATATGCCTATTCAGTTAAAGAACAACAAATTGCCGCCAAGAAATTGTACTGTATCGATACAGGTTTGGCACAATCTGTAGGTTTTTCATTCTCTAAAAATAAAGGGAAGTTAATGGAAAATTTGGTTTTTCTTACGTTGCGACGGAAATATGACAGAATTTATTACTATAAAACAATACAAAATCTAGAAGTTGATTTTTTTGTGCCACAAAAGAAAATGTTAATTCAAGTAACTCAAAAGTTGGATTTGTTAGAAACTAAAGAAAGAGAAGAAAAAGCCTTAGTTGCAGTAAAGCAAGAATTGGAAAAAATAAATAAATTGATAATAGTTGCGGAGGGAAAACGGCAAGATATAGAAATTAGAGGATCTAAAATTCAAGTAATTCCCCTATATGAGTGGTTATTGCAGAATTAATGATTGTTAAAATAAAGTTTTAGCCTTTGGAGTATTTGCATCAGATGAATTACCTTCAGGTTCAACTGGGGGGTGGCAGTCAGTCACATCTAATGTGTTTTATAAGTAGTTTTATTTAAATGGATAGGGAGCAACCACAGGTACTGCATGACTGTTCCTGACTTCGCCAACCTAGTTTTTATGTAACTTCTTGAGGCTAAATTTATTTGTTTTTATACCCTTTGGGGCACTTACTGTTTTTTCTGCTAAAATT
>LBPF01000002.1 GCA_000990005.1 Candidatus Woesebacteria bacterium GW2011_GWB1_33_38
GGTATCAAACAAAAAGAGAAATTATAAAGGAATCTATAGGACAATATCTCACTAACCCCACAGTTAGCTTTGAATTTGGTTAAATTGCGTAAGTCCTGTGTTAATCAAACACGACAAATACTATTGCCATTGCAAAAATATTTTGAAAAGAGAAATATTGACGGGACCACTAAACTAACAATGGAAGATTTTATTGCACGAAAATATAGGCCAAATGATATACAAAAACTAAGTACAGATACACAAAAGATAGCAAATATACTTAATGATCTCTTTGAAGCTAGGAGGGCAAATGTACTAACTCCATCAGGTGAAGAGTTGATTGCCTTTTTCGAACAAATAGCCGATCGAGCTTTAGGAGAAACAACAAATCCATTAGAGATGATTATGGTTACTTGTCCGCGTTACAACGAAGATGGTTTAAGTGAGACTGCGGACGCTTATCTTTCTGGATTACCACGCCTCACATCAATTTTTACCAAATACGAAATTCCGTTTCGTGGTTATATTCTTGTGGATGATGCAGAGGAACGAGTCGCGAGTGGAGAGTATCTTAGTCGACTTGGTTTAACGACAGAATCATATAAAAAGGAATGTAAAAGAAATGTGGAAGCAATTAGTCGCGTCTTAACAGAAGATGATAGATTTGCACAAGTATCTGTACAGGCTTTCGGGGAGATGTTTCCTGACTTTATAAATACGGTTGCCAATTTAGAAAGACAATTGTTTAAATTAACAAAGGAAGATTACGAATTGAGACTTTCGTTGGCTGGGATTGCACATTCGCGATTGGCTAGGCATACAAAAATTCTGGGTGGTCAATGTGACTTTTCTGATTCAATGTATTTAGCTATTCATTATTCAGCAGAATACATGGCGTTGGGATATTTATGTCGTTTATATCCAGGCTTAAGGAGTAACAGTTTTATTGTTAACTATAACTCACCTAATGTTGGGCAATTTAATACGGATTTATTGTCGAAGTGTATTAAAGGAAGTCCTTTGCCAGAAGACTTAAAAAATATTCCTGTATTCCAAGTCAAACTTTATTAAATTTATGAGAATCTATTTTAGGAAAACATTAGAATATAACCCACAGCGTGTAGGGCTTTCAAAGTATGAAAGTTACGAAGCAATTACTCGTCAAAAGAGATCTCCTGATATCGTAGTTTCAGAATCATCTGAGTACTTTAATCTTCGAACATACTGCTCTAGTTTAAAAAGATGTAGGCATACCGCAGAACTTATGTCATTTGGGAAGATAACAGCACTTAATGAATTGAGAGAGATAAAATTCTCTTTACATAGTCTGGTAAGCAGTCAAGAATTTGAAAAATATGGACCGTCTTTAATTAGAGAAAAATTTATTAAAGGCTTTATAGATGATTCATTATTGGAAACAAGAAAACAAATACAAAAAAGAATTTGTAAAGCATTGGAAATTATTACTCAGGGAACAGATGATAAACTTGTTGTTTCACACAGTTTTACAATGAAAATGTTTGAGGCATATTTGAAAAATGATTTAGATATTTTTAAACATCCATTCCTAATTTCCAGAATTATTCATATTCAGAATGAGACATATGCTTTCGGTAAAGGATTTGAGGTAGAGATAAACAAGTTATGATAACTGAAATAGAAAATCGACGAGGCCAGGAATTGAAAAAGAACCTTTATTTTATTCGTCATGGACAATCTGAAGCTAATATAACCCTAACTGGGGGAGGAGATCCTTCTCTTACTAAATCGGGAGTGGAACAAGCAATAGTTACAGGTAATGAATTAAAGCAACATTTTGATTCGATGGGGTGTGCACCTGTCGCATTTATACACACAGGAACAATAAGATCGATGCAAACTTTAGAAAAAATATCTGAATTTTTTGGAAGTGATTTGACACATATAAAAATGGCAGATTTTCAAGAGAGGGGATTGGGAGAGTACGAAAAAAAAGATCTAGAGAATATATTAAAAGTGCCAGAATTGGCAGGATTATATGAAAAGTTTGGCCCATCGTGTGTTTGGTTCTTAAAATCAGAGGATAAAGGTATAGAACTATTATCTGCAATGTATGAAAGAATCAAAAAAGGAGTATTAGATTTGAGGATTAAATATGAGAGTTTGCCTATAATTGTTATAGGACACGCGGGTTCAATGAAGATTGCTCGTAGAATTTACGAATCAGATAACGCTGAGAATCTTGCAGATTATCTTGCAAGTTTTGTCCCTAATAATTGTGAAATATATAAATTAGGGTAAAATAGAAGTTACATTTATATAAAATATGAAGAAGAGAGTTTTACAGGGGATGAGGCCGACAGGAAAGTTGCATTTGGGTAATTACCTCGGTACTGCAAAGGGCATGCTTACTTTGCAGGAAGATCCTGCATATGAAACTTATTATATGGTAGCTGATCTTCATGGTATAACCACACCTTTTGATTCTAAAAGGATAGGACCTGACGCTCGAAATGTAATGATTGACTATTTATCAATCGGACTTGATCCAGAAAAATCCGCACTTTTTATTCAATCTGACTTGGCAGATCTCCATGCCCAACTTGCATTCTATTTTTCTTCCATGGTAACAGTTGCTAGAATGCAACATTTACCAACTTTTAAAGAAAAGGTCAAACAACACCCAGATCATGTAACTATGGCACTTTTAAATTACCCAGTTTTAATGGCGGCTGACATTTTAATTTATAAAGCAGAAATGGTCCCCGTTGGACTAGACCAAGAACCTCACTTAGAAATTGCAAGGGAAATTGCAAGAAAAACGAATGATATCTATGGAACCAATTTTCCGGAACCAAAAAGATTTGCAACAAGTGGAGAATATGTGCCTTCATTAACGGGAGAGGGAAAGATGAGTAAGTCTGTTGAAGAAAGTTATATTTCTTTAACAGATTCGTTAGATGAGATAAAGAAGAAACTTGCTGGCGCCCCAACTGATAGTGGAAAGGGAGAGAAAGTACCTGAAATTGGAGGTGTAGCAAATTTACTTAAATTTGTAGAACTTTTTGAAGGAACAGATGCTCGTAAAAATTACGAGCAAGCGTACAAGGGACAGGGTATAGCATATAGGGAACTTAAAGAAAATTTAGCTAATGCAATTTTTAAAGAATTAAAACCAATTCAAGAAAAAAGAAAAGAGTTGGAACACAAAACAAGTTACGTTGATGAGGTAATCAAAAGTGGTGCAGAAAAAGCCCGTAAAATTGCAAGTGAAACCGTAAAAGAAGTCAAAGAAAAAATGGGATTACTTTGATATTAAGTCGTCTAGAATTAGGACTTCAATTTCTTTAAATTTCTTTAAACCTTTGTCATTAGTCAAAAAATATTTGCAATTATTCTCAGTTGCAAGAGCCAGTTGATATGCATCGGGTAAATTTATATCTAATTGAGCTCTAATTTTTGCAGCTTGGATAGCTGTACCGTAATTAGGAGAAATAAGTGAAAAATTTGGCAACTGATTAACAAGTTCAATATAAATATTGATTAGAATTTTATCATTGTTTTTGATTGGTTGTACCAATATTTCACTTAAAGTAATTATTGATGATATAGCTGTTATTTTCCCGACTGAAATTTCATCAAATACATTTTGGATAACCTTTTTATATTGTTTGTTGTTTTCAACAATGTAGATAAAACATGGTGTATCTAAAAAATACGATTGTTTCATTGAAATTTTCTGTCTTGCCTCAAATTTTTAATATATTTTTCAATATTAATACCATCCCAGGCGTCAGTATTTATTTGGCTCAAATATGTTCCCCAAAGTTTAGGAGCAACCTTAACATTAACTGTTTTTTCAAGACTGTCGATATTCCAAATCAGGTTATCCCCAGCAGATAGGCCTAGTTTATTTATAATATAGGCAGGAACTGCAGTTTGGTTAGATCTACTTAATGTGGTCTTGTAGGTTTGTAAATTCATATATTACAAATGATTATATAAAAACATTTGTAATTTGTCAACATACAAATTTTCATAAATTGCAATTTAGGAATTAAAAATGGGACTTGACTAAAATATACATTTTGTATATTATGTACAGAACATGAATATTTATCCTAAAACATTCACTGCAACTGAGCTTAAAAATAATCCATCTGAGATTCTAAATCTTGCCATTTATGGTGGTTATGAAGTAATGATTGAAAAATATGGCGAAGAAGTTGTAAAAGTTGTTCCTATTATGAACCCAAGGCCTAAAAAAGATTATAGAAAAATTATGGCTAGATATTTTGGTTCAATTCCTGACTTTCCAGAAGTTTACAAATTTAGAACTACAAGAAAAAATGTCAAAATATTTGATTGATACAAATGTTATTGTAGATTTTTGGCGAGGTAGAAACTCCGTAAGAGATTTTTCATTCGATCGTGTTTCAATCAGTGTATTGGTTCTCTCTGAATTATACGCAGGAGCAGAGAAAAGTACTAACCCTACAAAGTCAAAAAGCCAAATTGAGGATTTTGTAAAAGATTATGACATTAAAATTATTAATATTGATACAAATATTGCTAAAATTTACGGATTAATCAGAGCAACTCTTGAAAAAAAAGGAGAGAAACTTGAAGATTTTGATTTACTAATTGCCTCAACTGCAATTGCGGAAGACAAGATATTGGTAACAAATAATACAAAACATTTTCAAAGAATAAAAAATTTAAAAATTATAAAACCTTCATAAATAAATGTGTTAAAATTGCTTCATGGATCAAGTTTCATTTGATGATTTTGAGAAAGTGGATATAAAAATAGGAACTGTTATTGAAGCAATGGTTCCTGAGTGGAGCCATTGGGTAATTAGAATGAAAGTGGATTTAGGACCTGAGATAGGAGAAAAAACTGCTTTTTCTGGCATAATGAAATTTTACAAACCACAAGATCTTATCGGTAAACAATTTCCATTTGTGGTTAACTTAAAGCCTAAAACCATAGGACCTGATAAAGAATTATCTGAAGCAATGATGATAATGGCCACGCCTACCGGCGGGCAGGCTGTTCCAGAGGAAGATGTGGCCCCTATTTTATTTAAATTACAGAAAAAAGTAGCCAATGGCACAAGAGTTAGATAATTGATATAATCTCCAAGCATGAAACCAGAAGTCAAAAAAGAGACAAAGAAACCTTCAAAAAAACAAGTAACTGTTAAGATGAGAGTCAACATCTGGACAGTTATTTTTGGAATTTTATTAACTCTTTTTTTCTTACCTTCTGTTTTTTCTTTACTTGGTATTGGAACAACGGATTTGAAAGTTGATCTATCTACTGCACTCACAGACTTGAAAGACGAAAAAATAGAAAAGGTATCGATAGAAAAAAACAATTTAATATTAACTTACAAAGATAAAACCACCAAACTTGCTTCAAAAGAAGAAGGTCAAAGTTTTACAGATTTATTAGTTGCCTCAGAGATTGATCCTAATAAACTGCAATTTACCGTAGTTGACCAGACTTTTGCTAAGGCTATGGCAGAAGTAATTAGTATAGTTTTACCAATAATACTTCTTGGTGGACTTTTCTTTTACATGATGAAATCTCAAACAAGGGGAGCACAGGATATTTTCTCATTTGGCAAAAGCAAGGCTAAAATTTTTGCTAAAGGAAAGCAAGATACAACCTTTGCTGATGTTGCAGGAGTTGATGAAGCCAAAAAAGAGTTGGTTGAAGTTGTTGACTTCTTGAAAAATCCTGATAAATATAAAAAAATTGGAGCAAGAACACCTAAGGGTGTACTTTTATTTGGTCCGTCAGGAGTAGGAAAA
This sequence comes from Candidatus Woesebacteria bacterium GW2011_GWB1_33_38, assembly GCA_000990005.1. Lineage (GTDB taxonomy): Bacteria > Patescibacteriota > Microgenomatia > UBA8517 > UBA8517 > UBA12026. Next base: position 5,782 of record LBPF01000002.1, read on the forward strand.
ACAATGCTTGCTAAGGCTGTAGCAGGTGAGGCCAATGTTCCATTTTTCTCAATGGCAGGCTCTGAATTTATGGAAATGCTTGTGGGTATTGGTGCCTCAGTTACAGGAGACACACCCATACTTATAAAAGAAAGAGATGGTGTTTGTTTAATTTCCATAGGAGAATTTGTAGATAAGTTTTACAGTAAAAATTCTGAAGGGCTAATGAAAGTAAAAGGTGTTGAGACTTTAGGTTTAAAACCCGAAGTAAATAAATTTTGGGGATCAAGATCAAATGTAAGGCCTGTCTTTGGAGGCAGTAAATGGCAAGGGGTGGACTCTGTCTATAGACACAAAGTTAAAGAAATTTATGAGATTAACTTTTTAGGAGGGAAAATTAAAACAACAGCAGACCATAGTGTGTTTGTTAGGGAATATGGTGGTATTAGAGCAAAAGAAACTAAGGATTTAAGGCCTGGAGATGTTTTAGTAAATCTGCCTATGAATACTAGAGCATGGAATTCTAAATTGAATATAACAGAACATTTTATAAAAAAGCATGAATTTCCAATAGAATCCCCACAAATTTTACTTGATTTTTGGCAAGACAATCCGGACGAGATTAAAAGTTATGAATATGCAATGGCAAATCAAGGAACGATGGCTCAGTATGCAATTGCTGAAGAAATAGGAGTATCACAAGCAACGGTTGGTAATTGGCAAAGTGGAAAGCATTTACCTCAAAGTATAAGTAAAAAGGCGATAAAACTTAGCTTTCCAGATACAGTTAAGGTAACTCCGGAACTAATGAAATTATTTGGGTATTATACAGCTGAAGGCAGAGGAACAAAAAGTTTAGAATTTACTTTTGGTTCGGACGAAATTGAATTAGTTAAAGATGTAGCGAAATTAATGAACGAAGTATTTGGTTTAAAAGATCCAAAAATAGTTTATACAGATACTAACAGTATAAGAATAATTTATTATTCTGCGCATTTAGGAAGATTTTTTACTAAACATTGCGGGAATGGAAGTCACAATAAACATTTACCTAATTTTATCTGGAGCTTATCAGGAGAATACTTCCTTCAATATCTAAAAGGGTATTGGGAAGGTGATGGTTATAGGACAAAAGAAGGTAAACTTTCAATGACTTCTGTGAGTCATCAATTAATTAAAGAACTTACTTGGCTTTGTAGTATGCATGGCATTAAAGTGGGCGTAAAACATGAGTTTCAAAAGGAAGGAAGGAGTATATTACATGGAAAACCTCTTCCTGAAACCGAGTCATGGACTTTGATTATAGGAAAGACAAGTGATCCATTTTCTGAAGGTGAAAAAGTAGGACATTTTAAAAGAGCAATAATAAAGTCTGTGAATAAAAAGAAATATGATGGTTTTGTATATGATCTGTGTGGAGTTGAAAACGAGGCTTTCTTTGGTGGAGAATCACCAACCCTTTTGCATAATAGCCGGGTTCGTGACTTATTTGCACAGGCCAAAGCCCAAGCTCCATCAATTATTTTTATTGATGAGATCGACGCGATCGGAAGACAACGTGGAAGAAGTGGTCTTGTTGGGGGCCACGATGAAAGAGAACAAACTTTAAATCAAATTTTAGTTGAGATGGATGGATTTACTCCAAATGAGTCAGTTATAGTTTTAGCTGCTACCAACAGGGGAGACTTGCTTGATCCTGCATTACTTCGCCCCGGTAGATTTGACCGAAGAGTAACTTTAGATATGCCTGACAAAGAAGGAAGACAAGCAATTTTGACAATTCACTCTAAAGGTAAAACCTTTGGCAAAAGTATTAATTGGGCAAGGATAGCAGATAGAACTGTTGGATTTTCAGGAGCTGATCTTGAGAATATGTTAAATGAAGCAGCAATTGGAGCAGCAAGATTAAATAAACCTGAAATTGATATGACTGACATTGAAGAATCAGCCACAAAAGTAAAATTAGGTCCTGCCAAGAAAAGATTGCAAAGTGCAGAAGATAAAAAAATTACCGCCTATCATGAGGCAGGGCATGCAATTGTTACCCATTTCACTAAAGGCATGGACCCTGTTCATAGAATTTCAATTGTTGCTCGTGGCATGAGTTTGGGACATACTTTAATTCCACCAGTAGCAGATAGAACTCACGATACTAAAACTCGGCTTCTTGATCAAATTACAGCTATGCTTGGAGGACGAGCTGCAGAGCAGTTTGTTTTTCATGAAATGACCTCAGGAGCTAGTAATGATATTGCCAATGCTACAAGAGTTGCACGAGCCATGGTTATTGAGTGGGGGATGAGTTCATTGGGGCCTGTTAATTTTGGGCCAGATACAAGTTCTGGAGAGTTTGGACAGACTGATTGGTATCAAGAAAATGCAGCTAGCCCTGCTATGCAAGAAAAAATTGACAATGAAGTTAGACATATAATGGAGAACGGCTTAAAAGAAGCAGAAAAATTAGTCAAGAAATATAAGTCTAAGTTAGACTTGGTTGCCGAAGAACTTTTAGTAAAAGAAACTGTTGACAAAGATCAATTTGAAAAAATTGTAGGTAAAAAGATAAACGGAGAAGGTATGGGAATTTTAAAGGAAGTTACTTCCCAAAAAAGCTAGTCCTATAAACCTTACAGTCTTGCCAATCAAGACTGCTGTAAAGAACTTTTTTAATGAATAATGCGTAACTCCTGCAAAGATTCCAGAAAGATCAAAAATAGGGTTGGGGACAGTTGCCAGAACTAAAATTGTTACAAATCCATTCATATTCATCCACTTTTCAATTTTTTTATAATGTTTATTTTCTTTGATAGCCACTGATCCTCCGTATCCTGCCAAATATCCTGTTAATTCACCAATTGAAGCCCCAACTCCAGAAAAGATACCAACTAAAAGTGGGTTATAAATTGATCCACCCACAAAGGTGGCAATCAAAGATGGGGTAGGAATAATTATGGTTGCGCTTCCTACAAGATTAATTAAAAATATGCCTAAATATCCAAATTCAGTAAGTTTTGCTAACTCATTTCTAAATAAAACAATAACAACACTTATTAAAACTGAAATAATTATGAAGAAATATTTAATTATTTTGTCTTTATTTTTACTAAACCAATTTTTTATATTCGAAAAGTCCATTATCTATGATACCATATTGACAAACAATATACATTGTCATATTATTAATCGTGAAGTACATTGAATGGAATAGAGATAAAAACGAGAGCTTAAAAGAGGAGAGGGATATCTCATTTGAGGAAATATCAGAAGCTATCACAAGCAAAAAGATTTTAGATGCTTTTGATCATCCAAATCAGAAGAAATATCCTAAACAACGAGTTTTTGTAGTCGAAATTAGAGATTATGCATATTTTGTAGCCTATGTTGAAGATGACAAAAAGATATTTTTAAAAACAATATATCCCGATCACCAGTTAACAAAAAAATATTTAAGAAAATGAAATACTTTGAACCAGACCAAGAAGAAAAAGAAATAATAAAAGCTTTTAAAGAAGGTAAGATGGTTCGTGTTAAAAATTTTAAAAAAGTTAAACTTGAACTGGAAGAAGCTGCAAAAAATACTTTAAGTAAAATAAAAAATATTAATCTGAGATTAACCGCAAAAACTTATTTTAGATTAAAAACTAAAGCTATCGAAGAAGGTATCCCATATCAAACATTAGCTTCTTCAGTTCTTCACAAGTACGCGAACGAGATATGAATAAACTAATTATTTTTGATGGGAACGCCTTGATGCATAGGGCTTTCCACGCGCTTCCTCCATTAACTACTAAAAATGGTGAGCCTATTAATGCTGTCTATGGCCTTGTGTCAATGCTCTTAAATGTTATAGAAAATTTAAAGCCAACGCACATTATTTTTTGTTTTGATGAGAAGGAGCCGACCTTCAGAAGTAAATTATTACCAACCTATCAATCTCAAAGACCTGAAACCTCATCAGACTTAATACCTCAATTTTTTAAAGCAAGAGATTTTTTTCGTGCTGCGCATATTTCAGTTTATTCAAAATCAGGCTTCGAGGCAGATGATGTAATAGGCACAATTGCAAAACTCGTAACTCGTAACTCGCAACAGTTTGAAACTGTAATAGTTACGGGGGATAGGGATATCTTGCAACTTGTAGACGATTCCAAAAATATAAAGCTTTTTATGCCTATTGCAGGGTTGTCCAATGGGAAAATATTTAAAGAAAAAGAAACCGTTGAAAGAATAGGAGTACTTCCAAATCAAATTCCAGATTATAAAGCACTTGTGGGTGATCAGTCAGATAATTATTTTGGAATACCAGGAATAGGACCAAAAACTGCCATAGGTCTTTTAGCCAAGTATAAGACTTTAAGTGATGTTTATGAACAAATAAATACGATTCCAGAAAAGTTAAAAGATAAATTATTAAAAGGCAAAGAATCAGCGAACTTGTCATATAAACTCGCAACTATTGTTCGTGGGGTTCCAATTAAATTTGATATAGAAAATTCTGACAAATGGGATCTAATTTCTGGTGATGTAATCAAACTTTTTGAAGAATACGGTTTTAAGACCTTAACTGCTAGAATAAAAGCATTAAGTAGAAAAATAGAAGAAGAAAAACAGGGGTCACTTTTTTAATATGAAAATAGCCATTGTTCATGATTATATAAAAGAATATGGTGGTGCTGAAAGGGTTTTAAAAACTCTTTCTGATATGTATCTTGAAGCTCCAATATATACTGCCTTTCGAGTTAAAGATTCTACAGCTGACAAAGAATTTGAAGGTAGAAAGATAATAGAAAGCTCCTTATCTCCCATATTAAAGATTCGGAAACTGTATAGTCCATTAAGATTTTTAATCCCCATAATTTGGGGTAGATTTGATTTGTCTAAATATGATTTAGTTATTACTTCATGTAGTTGGTATGTTACAAGAGGCTTCAAAGTAGGCAAAGATACTAAAGTGATAGCTTACTGTCATACACCACCAAGATGGTTATATGGGTATGAAACTTCAGTAAGTTTTACAAAATACTGGCCAGTTAAAATATATGCTGCAATTGTTGGACACTTTATGCGAATGTATGACTTCAACACTGCGCAAAAAATAAACCATTGGATTGCAAACTCTAAAAATGTAGCCAATAGAATCTGGAAGTATTACAGAAAGGAATCAACGGTTATATATCCTCCAATAGAAACAAAAGAAATTAAAAAAATAACAAAAGGAGTTCAAAAGAAAGATTTCTATTTAATTGTTTCAAGATTGGTAGGCGCAAAAGGAATTGAGCATGCAGTAAATATTGCTCAAAAACTAAAAATAAATTTAATAATCGTAGGGGAAAGTCATGGGTTATCAAACATACAAAGTAATCTTCAGAGAAATAATCAAAATAATATTGAATATTTAGGTTTAATTTCAGACGTTGAAAAATATAAGCTTATGGCCAGTGCAAAAGCTTTTTTGGCTTTTGCTAAAGACGAAGACTTTGGTATGACAGTAGTTGAAGCTCAAGCAGCAGGGACTCCTGTAATTGCCTTCAATGGGGGTGGATTTAGAGAGTCTGTTATTGATGGGAAAACGGGCGTTTTAATCAATGAAGTTTCTAAAAAATCTTTACAAGAAGCGATTAAGAGGATAGAAAACATTAAATGGAACAAAGAAGAGATTATTAAAAATGCAAAGAGATTTGGTAGAGAAAGGTTTGTTAGAGAAATGCTACAATTTATTAATGAAAAAGTTAGAAAAGGCTAGTATTGCCCCACTTGTTATTATTCTTTTGTCAATTATTGTAGTCTTCTTAATTTCCAGAATAGGATCCTTTTTAGTTTTAACTGGTATATTGCCTTGGTATTTATTTGCCAATATAAACGGTTTTAGGCTACACCATTTTGTCTATGGAAATATATTAATTACGATTACTAGTTTTTTTGCAATAGGACTTGGAATTAGAAAACATAAAAATTGGTTTGCACTTTTCTATGGAATTGGTCTTGGTTTAGTACTTGATGAATTTGTTCTTTGGATGGGAGATATAAGCCAACTTACCAGTTATGTGCTATTTATCCCATACTCATTAACAGCAATTACTGTTGCTAGTCTAATTATTGCAACAATTATTATGGTTAGATTATATAAAAAATAAATATGCCGGAACTTCCAGAGGTTGAGACAATTAAATTACAACTTGAGAAATATGTCGTTGGGGCAACGATAAAAGATATAGAGATATTAAGTGAAAAGATATTCAGTGGGGACAAAGACAAAGCAATAGGACATAAAATAGTTGGAATTAGACGATTTGCAAAACAACTTTTGATAGACCTTGATAATAATTATTCAATAATGATTCATGTCAAAATGACGGGGCAGTTGCTATATCAAAATCCAAAAATCAAAAATCAAATTTCGCCCAAGGTAATAGGGGGATTGGGAGGGAAACATACACATGTCATTTTTCGTCTTAACGATGGAGATTTGTATTACAATGACGTCAGGCAATTTGGATGGATCAGAATAATTAAGAGTGAAGAATTAAAAATTAATAATTTTGCACCAGAACCATTGAAAGATTTGACTTTGGAATATTTTACTAATTTACTTTTCAAATCAAGAAGAAACATTAAAGTTTTATTAATGGATCAAAGTAAAATTGGGGGAATAGGAAATATTTATGCAAATGATGCACTTTGGCTTGCGGGGATCAGTCCAAGGTCTACAGCTAATAGCCTACAGCCAAAAAAAGTCAAAAAACTTTATAATTCAATCCATACTGCTTTAAAAGCAGGACTTAAATATGGTGGTTCATCAGAATCTTCTTATGTTACCCCAGATGGACAAGAAGGTGAATATCAAAATCACACCTTAGTTTATGGTAGGCAAGGCAAGCCTTGCCAGACTTGTGGTACTAAAATTGAAAAATTCTTTTTAGGAGGAAGAGGAACCTATTGGTGCAAAATATGTCAAAAGTAATACAAAAACATAAGCAAAGCTTGGCCAACAAAGTTGATAAATTTCACTGGACCCACTTATTTGCAGTTGTGATTTTGGGGGGATATTTTTTTCTTTCCAAAGTTAATATGGTTCATGCTATTTCAAAAGAAAACGTTATAGAATCTTTTTTACAACTGTATTTACTTGGAGCGATTTTTGGTTTATTTCTTTTATATATCATAAGTCATGAGAAGTTTTTTCCTGTTGGAAAAGAAATTGAAGAAGAGGAAGAAAAAAAGGAAAAGAAATTATTAAAAAAATATCTTCATCATGGAAAAATTCTTGCCGTTTTTATTATTGGAACAATTGGTGGCCCTGTTTTTTTAGCATTAACTATTAGGTTGTTACTCAAAAACTTTGCGTTTAAGTATTTAATTTTAATTTTAGCTAACATTCCTTCTACTTTCTTAACCGTTGGAATTTATCGTGGATTTATACATTTTTTCAATTTTTAATACGACATCTTGAATTTTAAATCTCTTAGAGCTTTTTCTAGCATTTATTGCAAGACTTCTATAATCAATATTTTTAATAAAATTAGTAATATGAACAGCGAATTTATTGGGAGTTATATTTTTAGGACAAACTAAACCATTATCTTTATTTATTAATTCTAAAGTTGTTTCATTTTCAAGCCCAATTACTGGCAACCCTGAAGCTAAGGCCTGTATTATTGATAGACTTTGAACCTCTTTTTTAGATGCTGAAATAAAAAAATGGGATTTTTTAAATACTTTATAAATTTTGTCTAAATTTATATAATCAAGTAAATAAACGTTTTTTATTTCGTTCAGCTCTATTTTTTTATTTAGTTTTTTCAGATAGTTACCACCTGTTTCAAATTTTCCGTGACAAAAAAATTTGTAATTATTTGGTAATTTTTTAAAAGCATCTATTAAATATGATTGATTTTTTCTCTCATTATACGAGCCTAAAAAGACAAAATTTATGTCGTTATTTAAATTAAATTGGCGTGATTTAATTTTCCAAAGAAATCTTAGGTCAAGTCCATTGTTAATTGTTACTAATTTTATTTTTTTATCTACTTTTCGAATTGCTTGATATTGGAACTTATTAAGGGAAATTACAGTATCACATTTAGCTAAAAAACCTTTTAGACTAGTTTGGGTATAAAAGTCTTGAACAATTTTTGTTAAATAGCTTTTCTTAAATTGTGGTAACAAATGTTCTAGTGCTTGAGTCGGAATGTGATGAAAAGTTGTTACGACCGGTACTTTGTTTTTATTGGCCCAAATTTGAGCAAGTTTTGATAAAAGGATAGAATTTTGTGTATGCACTATATCAGGATTAAATCTTTCAAGTTCATTACTAGCTGATAAAACGACCATGGGCGTAATTAAAGGTAGATCAATACCGTTAATTGTAAAAGTAGGAATGTTTAAAATGCTAAAGTTTTTTGACTTTTTGACTAATCTATATTTTTCTCCTAAACATAGATAAAGTACTTCATGTCTTTTTGATAATTTATTGGCTAATAAATCGGTTACAAATGAAGCCCCTGTTTCGTTGCCAATTTTATAATTAGATGTAATTACTATTTTCATTTCTGATATTATACTTCTTAAGATGATTAAAAAGTTAAAATTAACCAATTTTAGAAATTTTACTAAGAAAGAGTTTGAGTTTGGGGAAGGGATTACAGTAATTAATGCTCCAAATGCCAAAGGTAAAACAAATATATTAGAGGCTATTTTTATGCTTTCAACTGGCAAAAGTTTTAAAGCACGAAGAGAAGAAGAATCAATAAATTATGACTGTGATTTAGCAAGGATTAAGGGGGATAGTTTGGAAATTGTTTTAACCAAAGATATTCCTGAATGGCCTAAGAAAAAACTTCTGGTTAATGGAATAGCAAGACGTATGATTGATTTCGCTGGGAATTTAAAAACAACACTTTTTTTACCTGAAGATCTGGATCTGGTAACAAGTACACCAACGCTTAGAAGAAGGTTTTTAGATACAGTTTTGTCTCAAGTAGATAGGGAATATAGAAGAGCAATAGGATCATATGAAAAAGGAGTAAGGCAAAGAAACAGGATATTACTTCGTATAAGAGAAGAGAATATTTCAAGAAGTAATTTATTGTTTTGGAATCAACTTTTAATTAAAAATGGGAATTACATAACTGAGAGAAGGCGAGAATTTATTGAATTTATCAATTCACTAAATAAGTGCAATTTGAAATATGATTCTTCTGCCATTAGTGAGGGTAGGTTAGAGCAATATAAAAACGAAGAAATAGCATCTGCAATGACTCTTGTGGGTCCGCACCGAGATGATTTTATCTTTTTAAAAAATGACAGGGATTTAGCCAGTTATGGCTCAAGAGGTGAACAGAGAATGGAAATATTATGGTTAAAACTTGCAGAACTTGCTTTCGTTGAGGCGAAAACTGGAGAATTACCCACACTTTTATTAGATGATATCTTTTCAGAGTTAGATCATGAACATAGGAAAATAGTTCTTGACAGCATAGGAAACCATCAAGTTATAATCACCTCAGCAGATGAGCATAATTTACCAAAAATTAAAAGTGAAGAGTTAAAAATTATAAATTTATGAGTTCGGGAATTTTGATTAGATCAGAATTATTACAATGGCAGATAAACTTGTTGGAAGGAAAGGTAAAACCTACTAACGATTCAGAACTTGAATGGCTTGAGAAACATGACATGGACATATTATCTGATGGCACTCCAATGCGCGTAGTACGGGAAAGAGAATTTTGTCCACCAACTTTTATAGCCATGTCAGCAAAAGACGATTAGCACCTTTTATTTCCGTAAGATTTGCGGTATATTTAGAGTATGTATTCTCCAAAATATTCTATAACAAATAAAGTTCTTAAAAATATCGGGGTAGTTGAGGCATGCAAGGAAGTAATTGAAAATGCCCCGCTTGTTCCAAGCTATGAAAAACAATTCCAAACAGATGCACTAGCAAGGACTCTTCATCATGGAACACACATTGAAGGAAATGAACTTAACTTGCAACAAGCTAAAAAAATTATTGAGGGCCAAGAGGTTTATGGCAGAGATAGGGATATTCAAGAAGTTGTAAATTACAGAAATGTAATGACACTCTTAGATGAATTAGTTTACAAAAAAGGTGAACCCAATTTAGATAGTTTATTGGATATTCACAAAGCCGTTGTTGAAAAGATTGTTGATCCTGCAAAAGTCGGAGTACTTCGAACAACACAAGTAATTATAAAAGAGGAGGGAACTGACAAAATAGTACTTAAGCCACCACCTTTTGTCGAGGTTCCATATTTACTAGAGGATTTTTTTAGTTGGCTAAACTCTGAACCAGCCAAGGATATACATTCAATCATAAGAGCTGGAATAGCCCATTATGTATTGGTTGCAATTCATCCTTTTGTAGAAGGAAATGGTAGAACTGTTAGGGCATTTACACAGCTTTTAATGATGAAGGAAGAATATGATATTAAAAGATTTTTCTCTTTGGAAGAAAACTTTGATTCTGATTTAGCTTCATATTATGATGCTTTGTTTCAGGTCGACAAGGAATCACAAAATATAGCTTCTCGTGATTTAACTGTTTGGATTGAATATTTTACCCAGGTTGTTGCAGTTGAACTCTCCAAAATTAAAGAAAAAGTCAGAAAACTTTCTCTTGATACTCGTTTGAAGGTTAAGTTTGGGGAACAAATTTCATTGTCAGAGCGTCAAATGAGACTTATGGAGTATATCTCTGATCAAGGGGGGGCTCCGATGGCTGACCTTAAAAAGTTAATTCCAATGGTTTCTGAAGATACTATTTTACGTGATTTACAAGGACTTACAAAAAAGGGCATAATTAAAAAAGAGGGCAGTACAAAGTCAGCGAGATATTTATTAGCTAACAAATGACACCACAAGATCCACAATTTTTATATATGATCTTGGTTTTACCAAGCCTATTTGGTTTAACTCTAATGGGAGAGGGAATTTATAAATGTGCTCATGAAGAGTGGAGCGGTCTAATAAGTGTCTTTTTTGGACTTTTGTTCATAGGAATGGTAGTCTTTGCTTATCTGTTTTTTTCCAGTTACATGAGTGGTAAAGGGATGTAAAATGTATCAAGTTGATTTTTATACTACAGCCAAAAGTAATTCTCCTCCTTGGGAGTTTATTCAGAAAACCAACATTCGTGCTTCTAGAAAAATATTAAGGCATATCCAACATATTAAAACATATGGTTTAACTCTCGATAATCGATATCTAAGAAAATTATCAGGCACAAATCTATGGGAATCGAGAATATTGGGAAACGATAATATTAGGATAATATGTTGTTCGCTCCCAAACAAAACAGTAGTGGTACTAAATATATTTGTAAAGAAAAGTAACAAAACTCTTATTAATGAAATTGAGATGTCTAATAACAGATTTAGAGAGTTGACAAATATATCTTAAAAGATATATGATATTGTATGAGAAAAATGATTACTTTCGAGGAAATTTTAAAAAAACAATTAAAAAACAAAGAGTTCAGGAAAGAATGGGAAAAAAGTGAGCCTCACTATCAACTGACGAGCGCAATAATTAAAGCCAGAATTGAAAATAAATTAACACAAAAAGAGTTGGCAAGAAAGGCAAAAACTACCCAGGCAGTAATATCTAGAATTCAAAATGCTACTGTAAGTCCAACAATCGATTTACTTCAAAGAATTGCAGAAGGACTTGGAAAAAAATTGGAAATCAAATTTGCCTAATCTTACTTCTTTTTATGTTGTCCTTTTTGAAGTAGTTTTATTAATTTTTTTTGGTCCTCATCTGAAAGCTCGGCGAACTTTTCAGTGCCTATTTGCGGTATATTAACAGACACAAAAACCTCACCTTGGCCACCCTTTTTAAATTTAATTTGACTGGGGTCGGCTGTTATTCCTACTTCAATTATCAACTCCGTTGCTGGGATTTCCTTTTTCATTTGGGGGTATTTTACTTCTTCTTCTTCTTCTTCTTCTTGTCAAACTATGGGGGTAAACTTGACAGATCAATAGTTATTTGTATAATACAGTATATACATGGTTGTTATTAAAGAACCAATTAGTTTCCAATGGGATAGGGGGAATATTGGCAAGAATGAAAAAAGCCATGAGGTAACAGAAAAAGAAGCAGAAGAAACCTTTTTTGATAAAAAGAAAGTTATTTATAAAGATAAATTTCATTCTGAAAAAGAAGACAGATTTATTTTGATAGGAAAAACCAGGGAGAAAAGATTACTTTATTTAGTTTTTACAAAAAGAGGAACTAAAATGAGAATAATTTCAGCAAGGGATATTAATAGAAAAGAGGTGAAGTATTATGTTGAAAAAACTTAAATTACCAAAATTTAAAAATGAAGATGCAGAGCGAAGCTTTTGGTCAAAGTTGGACCTGTCTGAATACTTTGAGCCTAGCGATTTTGTTCCTGTAAGCTTTCCAAATTTAAAGCCTACATCAAGGCCAATTTCATTAAGGATCCCAGAGTATCTTATTGATAGGGTTAAAGAAAAGGCGAATGCAATAAATATTCCATATCAGTCTTTAATGAAGCTATATATTGAAAAAGGGGTCTTTGCTGATTAAAAATACCCTCTCTTTTTAAGACAAGACAAATTATCTAACCCACACATGGACATAATTCAAACTTTGATCATATGATGCACTCTCAAGTAGTTCTTTTGCCTCTTCGGCAGTATATGAATCGACAACCTTAAACCCATTTGCTTCATACGCTACTACTAAGACATCACCCATTTTATTAGCCTGTGGTGCACTTTTTGCTGTTGCCAACGCTTCTTGAACAGCTTCCTTTAAATTGTCTCGTTCCATAATAATCCTTATTTTACTTCTTCTTCTTCTTGTCAAACTATGGGGGTGAACGTACAATAGTTTTATGTATTTTTCTGATTTTGCAAAGTATTTAGAGAGGTTAGAAAAAACGGCTTCAAGGCTTGAGATAACTGCAATTTTAAAAGAACTTTTTGAAAAAACGGATAAATCAGAAATTAAAGAAGTTGTCTATTTATCCCTTGGTGTTTTGGCCCCAAATTATGAAGGAGTTTTACTTAACTTGGCTGAAAAGATGGTTGCTCGATCAATATCTCTTGCATACGGGGAAGATTTAAAAAAAGTTACAAAATTGTATAAAGAAATGGGAGATCTTGGAAATGTAGCTGAGAGTTTATCGGTTACGAGTGATGCGTTACGAGTTAAAAAGATACCAGTTAGTCAAGTGTTTGATAATTTATTAACTATTGCAAAAGATGGAGGTGAAGGCTCTCAAGACAGGAAAATTGTTAAGTTTGCAGAACTATTAAAAAATCTTGATTCACTTTCTGTCAGGTATGTAACAAGAATTCCTGTAGGTAAACTTCGATTGGGTTTTTCTGAAAAAACAATATTAGACGCATTAGGCATGGGAGAGGAAGAATATAATATTCATCCTGATATTGGTAATATTGCCAAGTTAGCTATAAGCCATAAGCTATCGACCGTAAGCCCTAAAATAGGTGTTCCAGTTGTGCCCATGCTTGCCCAAAGACTTAACTCTACAACTGAAATGATAGCCAAAATGGGGGAAGTTGCAGTTGAACCGAAGTTTGATGGACTTAGAATTTTTATTCATTTTACCCGCAAACCAAAATCTTTGGTGTGGGGATATACACGTAATATGAATAGTCTACCGATGGAATCTTTTCCAGAATTAAAAGATATTGGCAAATATATTAAAGCTGATGAAATAATTTTAGATACCGAGGCTGTGGGGCTTGATCCAAAAAGGGAGATGTTTGTTGACTTTCAAAAAACAATACAAAGAAGAAGGAAGCATGATATAAAAAAATCATCAGGTGAAACACCACTTCAATTTCAGGTTTTTGATATTTTATTAGTTGATGGAAAAAGCTTGATTCATACACTTTATCAAATAAGGCGACAGAAGTTAGAACAAGTAATTATTGATGGTGGACCACTGAGGATTGATGAATCAACTATCACCAAAGATCCAGAAGTAATTAAAAGATTACACGAGAAATATTTAAAAATGGGACTTGAGGGGGTTGTAGTAAAAAGGGCAAATGGACATTATGTTTCAGGTAGAACAGGTTGGAACTGGGTTAAAATGAAAGAAGACGAAGGAAGTCAAGGAAGGCTCTCTGACACTCTAGATTGCATTGTAATGGGGTACTGGAAAGGATTGGGTAAAAGGGCCCAATTTGGACTGGGGAAAATATTGGTTGGCATCAAAAATGGAGACAAAATAATGACTTTAACAAAAGTGGGAACAGGCTTAACTGAGGCTATGCTTGTTGAAATTAAAAATAGGCTTAATAAATTAAAATCTAAAGTCAAACCAAAGGAATACGAGGCCCAGAAAGATTTAATTCCAGACGTTTGGGTAATTCCATCATTGGTTGTTGAGGTAACAGCTGATAGTATTTCAAAATCAACAAAACATTCCCTGGGGTTATCCTTAAGATTTCCGAGATTTATCAAGATTAGAGAAGACAAAGGACCAAATGAAGCAACAACTCTTAAAGAGTTAAAAGAAATTACCAATTGACATATGTACATAATGTACATATAATAAAAATATATGAATTATACTGTTTCTTATACTGATTTTAGAAAAAATATGAGTGATTATGCCGATATGGCTATTGCTGGTAAGTCCGTGACTGTTAGGGATGAAAAAAGAGGTATGCCTATATTTAAAATAGTTAAAGCAGACGAAGAAGATTTTGACTGGAATGAATATATAAAATTTGTAGAAAGTCTTGGTGGTAGTGGTTTATTGGCAAGTAGAGAAGATGATCTTGCAAGAAAAAGATTTAGAAACAGTTTTAATGAGAGGTTTGAAATAGCAAGAAAAAGGTGAAAATAATTATAGATACATCAGTAATTATTGATCATACTAGAGCAAGCAAGGGAGTTTTGCTTAAGCTTATATCCTCAGGTGCTCAAATTTATATTCCAATGGTAGTTATCTCTGAACTTTGGGCGGGAGTAAGCATGAATGATAAAAATAATGAAAAAAAGATAGAAAAGTTAATTGAAAGATTTATTGAAGTTGATTTAAGTAAAGAATCTGCAAAAAAAGCGGGAGAATTATTAAGAAATAACAAATTAATGGAAACTATTGACGCAATAATTGCAGCTACAGCTTTGGAATTAGGGGCTCAAGTTGCCACAAGCAACAAAAAACACTTTTCAAAAATTAAGAATTTGAAGTTATATGAATAATTTACCCAAAGCTCCAAAGTTCAAAAATTTAATTGGGCCGTCGTTTATCCTTCTGGGGCTTGGTTTAGGAAGTGGGGAACTAATCTTGTGGCCTTATTTAACCGCAAACTGGGGCATGGGAATAATTTGGGGTGCAATCTTGGGTGTTACATTTCAGTTTTTTATAAACATGGAGATTGAAAGGTATGCCCTTGCAAGAGGAGAGAGTGTCTTTGTTGGGTTTGCCAGAAAAATGAAAGTTTTGCCTTTTTGGTTTATTTTCTCAACTTTTATTTGTTGGATTTGGCCAGGAATAATAGCTACATCGGCTCGTCTTTTAGGGGAAGTTATAGGATTTACTAATTATAATCTTTTAGGAATTATTCTTTTAATTTTGATTGGTTTAATTTTAACAATTGGAAAAAGTCTATACAAAACTGTTGAAAAAATCTCAACAATTTTAATAATTATTGGTGTTCCTGCAATTTTTCTTTTGACGATGTTTTTAACTGAAAGGTCTGACCTTTTAGATTTAGTAAGAGGGGCAATAAATTTTGGCTTTATTCCTGATAGCTTGCCAATAGCCTCATTTCTAGCAGCCTTCGCTTTTGCTGGTGCTGGAGGTAACTTAAATTTGGCTCAAAGCTTCTATGTTAAAGAGAAAGGATATGGGATGGGCAAGTTTGGAGGGAAACTTACTAAGTTTGAAATAAATAGTGAAAATTTATCAAAATTTAAAAAATGGTGGAGAGTTATCAATATGGAACACTTATTAATTTTCTGGTTTGGTGGAGTTTTAACAATTTGTTTACTTTCACTTTTAGCTTACTCAACAGTTTTTGGCCTATCTAATTTACCAACAGGTGTTGGATTCCTAATTCAAGAAGCAATAGTTATTTCAACAAAATTAGGAAATATTATTGGCACTTCCTTTTTAATAATTGCTGGTTTAATGCTTTTTAATACACAACTTACAGTACTTGACGCAACTAGTAGAATAATGACAGAAAACTTGCAAATTATTAATAATTCAACAAATTTTTCAAAAATTTACTACCCCTTTTTGTGGGTACAAATTATATTCGGTATACTTATTTTTAGTTTCAATTTCGGACAACCTTTACTTCTTTTGACTATCTCTGCGGTTCTAAATGCTGTAACAATGTTTGTACATATTGGACTAACTTTAAATTTAAATATGAAAGAATTAGAAAAAGAAATAAGACCTAATTTATTTAGAATTACCATGATTTTAATAGCCTTTTTGTTTTTTGGCTACTTTTCAATTAGAACAATAATTGCTATATTTTAAATAGATAGTTGAAAAGAGGTGATTAATAATGGCAGAAGTAAAAACAACAACAGGACTTAAGAAAGAAACAGCGGGAGCATTAGCTTATGTTTTGGGCCCATTAACTGGAGTATTGTTTTTTGTTTTAGAAAAAGATCCATTTGTAAGATTCCACGCAATGCAATCAATAGTTATCTTTGTGGGGCTTTTTGCAATCCAATGGATGCTTGGTTTAACAATAATTTTAGCAATTTTAATACCTTTGGTTGGAATTGTCTCCTTTATTCTTTGGCTTATGTGTATATATAAAGCATGGCAAGGAGAAGAGTGGGAAGTTCCATTTGCAGGCAAGTTTGCAAGAAGTTTAGTTAAGAAAGCATAATTTTTTGTTTCTGGTAAGGTCAGACTTAAAATTAAATTAGTAAAAATGTCTGACCTTAATAGGTTAAGTCTTGACAACATACGACATACGACGTATACTTTAAATATGATACGAACACAAGTTTATATACCAGACGACAAATATAACGAGCTTCAACTTATGACAGCTATGGGTCATGGTACTTTTTCTGAACTTTTTAGAGAAGGAATTGATGAAGTTATTAAAAAGAAAAGAGCTAAACAACCAAAAGACTTTGATGCTCTCAAAGACTTTGCGGGAATATTGAAAGGTGGTCCGAAAGATTTATCTAAAAATATGGATTATTATTTATACGACGAACCCTATCAAAAATGAAATACTTAGTAGATTCTGATTTTTTAATTTCATTCGCTTCAGACGAAGATTCTAATCATCTTCGATCTTTAAACATTTATAAAAATTTGAAAAAAGATACTGAACTTTTAGCTTTAAATTTAGTATTTCAGGAATCGACAACGGTAATAAGTAAAAGGTTTGGGATGAATCAAGCGAAAATTTTTTATGTAATGGTTAATAAATTTATAAATACAAGGATTTTATTGGATGAAATATTGGAAAAAGAAATATGGAAGATATTTTTAAATCAAACAAAAAAAGGAACATCTTTTATAGATTGTGCAAATTTGGCAGTTTATCAAAAATTCAAACTTGATGGAATTTTGTCTTTTGATGATTTTTACCCCAAAGAAGTAAGAATTAGTTAACTAAAAGATATCTTTACGTTTGCATCAAGATTAGCCTTTAATACTTCAGGTTCTAGACCAACCAATTTAGCGATTTTAGAAATATTTTTCTTTGTAATAGCAAATATTTGATTAGTTAATTCTTCCTCATCAGTTAAAGCTATAGAATAACCATCATTATCCGGATTAGGAACTCGTATTATATCTTTCATAATTTTGATATTGTACTACTACTACTACTTGTCAATTTTGGGTAGAATGAGGATATGAATGCAATAATGAAATTAATTATTGGTCTTGGTAATCCAGGAGAACAATACAAAAACAACAGGCATAATGTGGGACATATGGTTGTCGATGTTATGACTTATAAGGTTGAACCTTTAAAGGTAGATCAGAAAAAAGGTTCAACCTTGTTAGTTCGAAAATCAAATTGTTTTATGAATGACTCAGGCAGTTTTGTTAAACACTTTATATCTTTACCGCGAAGCGGCAAGCTCCGCTTATATCCTAATATCTCTATGTCTGATCTGTACATTATCCATGACGACTTAGATATTCGTTTGGGAGAATATAAAATTCAATTTGGAAAAGGTCCAAAAGGACATAACGGAATACTTGATATTGAAGAAAAACTGGGAACAAGTGAGTTTTGGAGAGTAAGAGTGGGGATAGAAAACAGAAATCCTGAAGATAGAAAGAGTGGAGAAGAATATGTTTTAGATGATTTCACTGATAGTGAAATCCCAATTCTTGGTAAAGTAATTAAAGAAATATGCAAAAAATTGGAGACTTTATAACTGGAAAGTTTAAAGCTGATGATACTGACAAGTATGTTTCTCGTGAATTTCAAAAATATGCATATGATTTAGCTGTTGAACTTGATGATTTGGCCCACAAATCTTTGTACATGAGACTTGCTAAAAATACCCCCAGGGGATTAATGGAATCTGCCAGAAGTTTTGTTAAGGATGCTACAAATGCAAGAAGTAAAGGAAGGTTGTTCATGTGGAAATTGGGAGAACTTAAAAAAACTAAAAAATGAATGGAAATTATATCGATCTAATAATAATTTTAGTTTTAATTTACTTTGCTACTGAAGCTTGGCGCCATGGTTTTTGGATACTTTTGGCTGATTTTGTTTCGTTTTTAGGTTCACTCATACTTTCTTTAAAATTTTATAAATATATATCAGAATTTTTAAAAATAAACTTTTCCCTAAATCTATCAATTGCAAACGCATTAGGTTTTCTTTTTTCAGCAATTTTGGTCGAGTCCTTTTTGGGTTTATTCTTTGGATATTTAATTTATAAATTACCTAAAAAAATAAGAAACCATAAGTTGAATAATATATTGAGTATTTTACCAGGCGTGGGTGAGGGCTTAATCCTTATTTCGTTTCTTTTAACCTTAATAATTGCACTACCTATAAAACCACAACTTAAGATAGACATTGAAAATTCGAGGATAGGATCTATTATCTTGCAACAAACAACTCTTGCAGAAAAGTATATTAATGAGGTTTTTGGTGGGGTTATTAATGACTCTTTAACTTACTTTACTATTAAACCAAATACAGATGAATCGGTTAAGTTAAATATAGCTAGTTTTAATTTGGTCATAGATGAAAAGGCCGAAACAGGGCTATTATCTAAAGTAAATGAGGAAAGAAAAAAACTTGCTATTCCAGAATTAATTTGGGAATCGTCGCTTGTTCCTGTTGCTAGAAATCACGCCAAAGATATGTGGAATAGATCCTATTTTAGTCATTACTCACCTGAAGGTAAGGATGTAGGGGATAGGCTTAATGGTGCAGGTATTAAATACAACTTTGCTGGAGAAAACCTGGCACTTGCTCCAACTTTGGGAACAGCTCACACTGGTTTAATGAACTCAAAAGGGCATAGAGAAAACATATTAGAGGTAAGATTTAAAAGAATAGGCATTGGTGTAATTGATAACGGAGTCTATGGTAAAATGTTTGTACAAGTATTTACCGACTAAATTTTTTCTTTTCAATTTTACCTGTGATAACAAGTATGTATACCCCAATGGCAAAAATCATCATTGCTATATAGAAAAGAGTAAGACTGTTGTTTATATTCATAAATTATGATGAAATTCTTTCTAATCTTAAACAAATCCACCAAAAAAGTATCATTGTTGTAATCCATGGTAGCATTTGTTTTAAAGAAAAGTCAATATTACCTAGAAGAAGAGGAATAATAGCTGATGCCAAAATTACTTGTCCAGCATTATCCAATATATTTGAAAGTCGTTTAATTTGATCTGCCGTAAATGTCATTACCTTTTTATCATATGATTTCTATTTAGTAAAATCAATAAATATGCCATAATGAGCATATGAAGAAAAATCTGATTAATAATTTAATATATTTTTTTTCATTCTTTTTATTAGTGACACTTGTTAATAAACTTTTTTCATTTTCCTACTGGCCGTTTTATGTAGGAGGTTTATTTGGACTTTTTATGCCAAATCTTGACCATGTTTTACATATCTTTGTATTCAAACCCTTTGAACTGACTTCTCAAAGAGTAAAACTTTTGATAAACGAGAAAAGGTATAAAGAAGGATTCATTCTGTTGTATGACACAATGGGAGAAAGAAAAGACTTAATTTTTCATTCTGTTAATTTTCAAATAATATTTACAATTTTAACTTTTTGGGTTATATCATCTTCAAGTAGTCTGTTTGGTAGAGGATTAGTCTTGGGGTTTTATTTAAGTTTAGTTTTATTTAATTTAAGAAAGTTTCTAAATAAAGAAGTTAAAGAGTATTTTTTTATATTATTAGTCTTACTTTTTATTTTCGGGATAATGATCTAAAGGTTTTTAAAAAGTTCAATTATTGGAGCGTCACCAACTAGACATTTGCCATCGGGTGTAACCATGAAGGGTACTGACATTTGACCTTGAGGTTTGGGGTCGCATTTGTTATATCTATCTTCCATTATTTTGGCATTATTTTTGTCGTACCAGACCTCATACTTAACTAATTTTACTTTCTCATCTTTATCAGATGAATTAAAAAATTCAGCTACAACAGCACAGTGAGGACAACCATTGCCCCAGAAGTATTCGTAAGAATCTGCTTCTTTTTGAGGAATCTCTACTAGTTTTTCTGGCTTTGTAAAAAAATAGGCACCACCACCAAGAATCAAGAGAGAAGAAATAATAATTATGATTCCGACTTTGTTCATGTTGTAATACTGTAACCTGATTTAGTAACTATTTCAACCACTTTTGTGGTATCGTGATCATGAGTTATTTCTAGAACTTGTTTAGTATAAGAACATTTGGAAATAATTCCTACATCTTCTAAATCAAGCTCAATCATTTTTGCACAAGAACCACAATCCATTCCAGAGATTTTGTATTTTTTCATTCGATTATATTAAATACTCCTGAATACATTCCCATGCTACAGGTAAAAGTAAGTTTTCCTAATTTTGTGGGTGTGAATTCGATAATTTCTGTTCCAGTTGAAGGAAGTAATTTACTTATGTTTAAAGAGGGAATTGTAAATGATCTGGCACAACTAAAAACATTATTGGTTTTTAAAATTAACTTTACGGGAACCCCAACCTTTAAAGTATTTGTAGAAGCTTTGTAAGAAGTGCTTTTGACGTCAATTGTAACTATTTGCTTGCCGTCTTGTAGGTTCGGAACCTGTCCTGACCCTACAGGTTCCGAACCTGTAATAGCTAACTTATAATTCTGCCATGTGTGCACAGAACCCCTTAGAACTTGTCCGCTATTTATAGATGTTATGGCAAGATAAATCATGGCAAGAACAGCAAACACTTTTAAGGGCTTAATGGAAAGAATCTTTTCAGAAGCAATTCCCAAGGCAAAAAAAATTGGAGTTGTACCCAAGACAAACGAGCCTAAAATTAAGGCTCCATACAAAAAACTTCCTGATGACACTGAAAGTAACATCATTGCTTGTGTTACACCACAAGGTATTAGGATAGTTAAAAAGCCTACAACTATTGGAGCAAAGGAGGCTGCGCTTCGTGACTCTTTTCTTAATAGTTTAAAGATAAACTTTGGGGGAGTAATTGTGAAATTGCGGAATATTGGGTGGATATCTGAAATTTTTAAGGCCATTAATAAAATAAATAATCCTGCAACAATTTGCATTACACCTTGAAATTTTGAAGTAATAACAAGGACTGATCCTAGAAGTCCGAGTAAACCACCCAACAATAGGTGGGTGATAAATTTTGAACCTAAAAACATTAAAGTTACTTTTTTTTGCTCTTCTTTTTTCTGTTCTGCTAAAATCCCTGCCAAAAGTCCACCTTGTACTGCAAAGCAGGATAATCCCCCTGTCATTAATCCTGTCAGAAAAGCTAAAAAAATCTGGTTCATATTGTTCCTTGACATCCCCCTAGGGGGGATATAAACTATATTATCGATTATAGGGAAAAATTATGCAAGTAGTAAAACAGCAAATAATTCATAGACTAAAAATTTCAAAAGGTCATTTGGAGAAGGTAATTCAAATGGTTGAAAAGAATGCGTATTGTATTGACATTGTTCACCAGCTTCTAGCAATTCAATCCGCCCTAAAGAATGTCGATGAATTAATATTGGAAAATCACTTAAAGACTTGTGTATCTGATTCAATCAAACAAGGAAAAAGTGAAGAAGCTATTAAAGAGGTAATGGAGGTATTAAAGAAAAAATGAGCCCAGACAAAATATTAGTAATAACAGGTGGGTTAGCATTAATTGGATTTATTTGGTGGTTTTTCTTTGGAAAAAAATAATATGGCCAAAAAAAGCTTTTCTATTGTTGGTATGCATTGTGCATCATGCGCAAAATTAATAGAACGAAGTCTTTCTAAAGTTCCTGGTATTTCAAATGCCTCTGTAAATTATGGAAGCGAATCTGCTGTAGTAGAAATAGAGGAAAGTGTATCTGATGAAATCCTTCATAACGCAGTTAAGAACGCAGGTTATAAAGCAATTTTGGGAGATAGCAAATTATCAAAAGAGGAAGAGAAAGCAAAAGAACTTAAAAATTTAAAAGTTAAAATTTTTGTCTCTTCAATTTTTTCTTTATTTGTATTCGTTGGAAGCTTTCCTGAATGGTTTGGTTATTCTCTAATCTCTAATCCCTATTTTCTATTGTTTTTAGCAACCCCTGTTCAGTTTTGGGCTGGTTGGGATTTTTATTTGGCAACATGGTCTGGGCTTAAGAACAGATCTGCAAGCATGGACACATTAATAGTTATGGGTACAACTGCTGCTTATTTTTATTCCATACTTTCCATGTTTGGAGTTGTAGTTGGTATGTATTTTGATACTGCCGTAGTTATTATTACACTAATTTTATTTGGACGGTTTTTAGAGGCTAAAGCAAAATCTCATACTTCTGACGCAATTAAAAAACTTCTAGGCCTTGCTCCTAAGACTGCTCGTCTGATTAGAAACGGTGTAGAAATAGACGTGCCTCTAGATGAAGTGATGGCGGGAGATTTAATAAGAGTAAGGCCTGGGGAAAAAGTTCCAGTGGACGGTATTATTACGGATGGGAATAGTTTTATTGATGAATCAATGGTAACAGGGGAATCATTACCTGTTGAAAAATTAGTTGGAGCAAATGTCATAGGATCAACTTTGAATAAATCTGGAAGTTTCATTTTTAAAGCTACAAAAGTTGGAAGTGAAACAATGCTTTTTCAAATTGTTGAAATGGTTAAATCGGCTCAAAGTTCTAAGGCGCCTATTGCCAGAATGGCAGACCTTGTTTCTTCATATTTTGTTCCAATTGTATTAATGCTTGGAGTTGTCACTTTTGTGGGTTGGTACGTTGTTGGATTTCCAATTAATGCATTTATTAATTTAGTTGCAGTTTTAATTATTGCTTGTCCTTGTGCAATGGGACTTGCTACTCCTACAGCAATCATGGTAGGCACTGGAAAAGGGGCAGAAAAAGGAATATTAATTAAAAATGCAGAGAGTCTTGAAACTGCACATAAAATTGGTACAATTATTTTTGATAAGACGGGAACTTTGACCAAAGGTACACCTGTAGTAACAGACATTTCTGACCCGAAAATACTTATGATTGTGGCATCTTTAGAGAAAGGTTCAGAACATCCGCTAGGTGAAGCAATTTTAAAATATGCAACAACTAAAAAGACAAAAATGCAAAAAGTGAGTAACTTTAAAGCAATATCGGGGGAGGGAATTGAAGGATCAATTGGAAACAAAAAATATTTTTTTGGAAAGATTAAAGTTAAAACTGATGAAATTACAAAACTTGAAAGTCAAGGTAAGACTGTAATGGGTCTAACTGAAGGGGATAAATTATTAGGCTTCATAGCTGTTGCAGATACCTTGAAAGAGGGAGTAAAGGAAGTGATAGCAAAATTAGAAAGTAAGGGCATTAAAACTTGGATGGTAACTGGAGATAATCAAAGAACAGCGAGAGCCATTGCCAAATTAGCCGGAATTAAAAACGTCATGGCAGAAGTTATGCCTGATGAGAAGTCGGCCAAAGTAAAGGAATTTACATCTGTTGCTTTTAAAGTAACCAAATGCGTTGCATTTGTAGGAGACGGGATTAATGATGCACCTGCACTGGCTGCTTCTGATGTAGGTATTGCCATGGGTACAGGAACTGATATTGCTATGGAGTCTGCTGGGATCACACTTTTGAACAAAGATTTTAAATCTATCCTAACTGCCATAAATTTAAGTAAAGTTACAATGAGGGTTATCAAGCAAAATTTGTTTTGGGCCTTTGGCTATAATGTAATATTAATTCCTGCAGCAACTCTTGGACTTTTAAATCCAATGCTTGCCTCCTTTGCCATGGCTGCAAGTTCAATTTCCGTGGTTCTAAATTCCTTGAGGTTAAATAAAATACGCATCTAATTTTTTCAAAATTTAGACCTTCTTAAGTGAAACAATGATTGTGTCTATTTCATCCAACGTTTCTTTGGTCCAACCATTTGGTAACTTAATTGAGATGTGGCCATAGTTTGTAGGTTGTTGGTAACTACCATCTTGGCCTTTTTGACAAATAGTAAAAGCTACTCCATTTTGTTCACCACTTCTCCTCATCATTCTATTATCTAGTGTTGTTAATTCTTTAAAGAATGTAAATCTACTGCTTGGACCTTCAAAGTCTGGGTCTCCTGTATAAAGACATAGCGCTCCTCCTGTAGCTGCTTGAAAAATAGAAATTGAATAGCCGTCTTTTGAAAGAATCAGTTTTTCATCCATAGCTGTTTGATTCTCTTTAGTTATTTTCCATTCATCACTAGCCTTAATAGTGTACTGATCAAAAGATAATCCTGCACTTTTTGCGACACCACCATTTATAGTAATTAGCGAATAGGGAATAGGTAATAGGGAAGGCAAAATAGAAGCCTCTGTGTTTATGGCCTCAGGCTTGGTAATATTTTTAGTTTGAGTTCCAAAATAATAGCCTCCATATGCCATTGCGCCAAGAACAACAAGAATGATAAAAATTTTCCCTAATATTGAGAAGAATCTGTCCATGATATTAATCGCATTGTAATGAAGTGGGGGTTGACTTGTCAACTTCAAAACTTGTATATTGTTTCTTGCTATGGCACTAATAAAAATTACAGATTCTTCATTTGATCAAGATGTTTTGAAAAGTACTTTACCGGTTCTTGTTGATTTCTATGCAGATTGGTGTGGACCTTGCAAGATGGCAGAACCAATTTTGGATGAACTTAGTGAGATTTATAAAGGCAAACTTAATCTAGTTAAAATTAATGTAGATGAAAATCAAGCAACTTCAGGTAAATATGGAGTTATGTCTATTCCTACAACAATTTTATTTAAAGATGGAATTGAGATAGGGAGACAGGTGGGTTTTGGAGGAAAATTAGCTTTTGAAGATTTAATCAAAAAAGGAATGGGGTGATTTTTAATGCCACAAGATACACCAACAACAGATTCAACAACAGTAACACCAGTAGCTGATCCTAAGGTAGTAGTTGCTACATCAGCTCCTGTTGCACCAGCAATGCCTGCTGAAACACCTATGCCGGCTGAGACAGTAACGACAGAAGTTCCTACTCCTGAAGTTCCAACATCTGTTATGACTGAACCAGTAGCTGAGACACCTGTCACAGAAACACCAACTGTTTAATTTTTTTAAGTAAAATGCAAGACACTATTTGGGATACGGCCATAATTGGTTCTGGACCTGCAGGTTTAACTGCGGGTGTTTATACTACTCGTGGAGCAGCATCAACAATTATTTTAGGTGGAGATGTTTGGGGAGGGCAGCTTATGTTAACTTCAACTGTCGATAATTTTCCAGGGTTTCCAGAAGGAGTTATGGGACCAGATCTCATGGAGAAGATGAAAAAACAAACTATTCGTTTTGGTGCCCAATTTGTGCCTCAGAATGTAACCAAAGTTGATTTTTTTGTTCGACCATTTGTACTCACTGTTGACGGTTCACAGTTCACTGCTCACTCTGTGATTATAGCTACAGGTGCAGAAACAAAATGGCTGGGAGTTCCTGGAGAGAAGGAATTAATTGGTCGAGGAATTTCTTCCTGTGCTCCATGTGATGCACCTTTCTTTAAAGATAAATATGTGATTGTTATAGGTGGGGGAGATTCTGCAATGGAGGAGGCTTTAGTTTTAACAAAGTATGCCGAAAAAGTTACTATTATTCATAGGAAGTCAGAATTTAAAGCCTCGAAAGTAATGCAAGAAAAAGTTTTTGCAAATTCTAAGATTAACGTAATTTGGGATAGTGAAGTAGTAGAAGTCAAAGGCAAAATTAAAATAGAAGAAATAATAATTAAGAATGTAAAAAAAGAAGAAACAAAGACCGTTAAATTAGATGGGATGTTTGTTGCTATTGGACATGATCCATCGAGCCAAATATTTAAAGGATTGATTGACTTGGATGAGAAAGGATATGTTGTTCCAAAAGAGGGATCAAAAACAAACATCGAGGGAGTATTTGTTTCTGGTGATGTTCATGACCATACCTACAAACAGGCTATAACTGCAGCAGGCTATGGTTGTATGGCAGCAATGGACTGTCTAAATTACCTTACAGAATTAAAATGAAATTTTTTGCTAAATCAAATTTTCTAGCTACTCTCTCTGATCTGTTTGTGAACTTATCTGCAGGTTGGTTTGGTGTTGTTTTTATACTTTCAATTTAATGTATGGATTAGCAGGTTTTTCGCTTTCGTATTTTTTAAAAGATTTAAATGATAGAAATAGATTTAGTTAAAACAGTAGTTGGTGCACAAAATATTTTTGGTGTTTTTATGATTATTGTTTTGGGACTTTTACTTTACTTGATGAATAATAAAAAAATATGGGCAAAATAACATTTTCAGATATTATGTTTTCGCCATACACTTCTTTGGTTTTAATCCCGATTATTCTTTTTATGATTTGGAAACTATCTCATACATCAAAACCTTCAAAAACCAAAAAGAGAAAATAAGTTTTCCCCTATAGTATTGTGATTTGACAAAAAATTAAGTATAATATAGTCATGTTTTCTTTACCTTCGTTATTTGGTAAAAAATTAAACTGTCTAAGGGATTGTAATGGTGCGTGTTGCCACGACATGACAATCAAGGCTCTTGGTGAAGCAGAGATGGCAATTATCATGTTTATTATTTCGTGAGAGAGATGGATATTAATTTTAATTTTTGTTGGTTGACAAAATACAAGGCTTCTGGAAGAATTAACACATGTCTGAAAACGTTGAAAAGAAATCTTCACTTAAAGTAACAAAGCCTTCGCTTTTAGAAAAGTTTGTTCCAGCACTCTTGGTTATCACAGTAGGCCTTGCTTTTTTGGTAGGTGTTCTTTGGCAGAAAGTTGAAAACATTGGAAAAGGAAATACAAATACAACTACAGGCACACAACAACAAGCTCCTGAGCCCGTTAAAGTATCACCTGATCAAATTAAAGGGCTTTTTGATAAAGATGTAATTAAATTTGGAAATAAAGATAGTAAAGTTTTATTTGTTGAAGCATCAGATCCATCTTGTCCCTACTGTCACATAGCAGCTGGTCTTAATCCTGAACTAAATACGCAAGTTGGGCCACAATTCAAATTGGTAAGTGATGGTGGAACTTATATTGCGCCTGTTATAGAAATGAAGAAATTAGTTGATAGTGGTAAAGCTTCATTTGTTTGGCTTTATTTTAATGGCCATGGGAATGGTGAAATGGGTACAAAAGCTATGTATTGTGCCTATGAAAAGGGTAAATTCTGGGAAGTACATGATCTTTTGATGACCTCTAAAGGATATGACTTGCTTAATAACACAGTCAAGAATGACAAAGCTCAGTCTGGAGTACTTGCAGACTTTTTGAAATCAGCCAATGTTGACGGGCTTAAATCATGTCTTGAGAGCACTAAATATGATGATAGACTAGCTTCAGACATGGCGCTTGGACGCGAGCTTGGTGTTTCAGGAACACCTGGATTTTTTGTAAATGAAAATAATTTTGCAGGTGCATACTCATATAAAGACATGGAGAGTGTGGTAAAAAATGCTCTTTAGTAAAAAAATAGTTAAATCTTCACTTGATGCAATTAAAATTAATGTTTCTGTGGGAGAAAATCAGCTTTTAAAGAAAGTTTTAGATAACATTAATAGTAATGATGAGATAAAAACACTTTGGAAGATCATGAATGTCATGGCTATTGATAGGTTGGGAATGAGTGATCATGGGCCAACACATTTTAATATTGTAGCCAATAACGGCCAAAGACTTATCAAGATACTGGAGAAAAATAATATTTCAATGTCAATTGTTACTGATTTTGGATTAACTAACGATCATGCTGAGGCTGTAGTTTTTTTAGCCTGTATAATGCATGATTTAGGAATTTCAATTCACAGAGATGGGCATGAAGGATATAGTCTTTTCATTGCACGAGATATACTTAAGGAGATTCTTTCGTTCTTGCCAATTGAAGAGAGGATGGTTGTAACTTCAGAAATACTTCATGCAATTATCTCTCACCGTGCAAACGGAAAACCTAAAACAGTAGAAGCTGGAATTATGAGAATTGCAGATGCAATTGATATGGGAAAAGGAAGAAGTAGAATTACATATAAAAGGGGAGAGGTCAATATTTATTCTGAGTCAGATTTAGCGATTAATAATGTTGAGATATTGGAAGGAAACAAAAAACCAATTGAAATTAGAATTCATATGACAAACCCAGCAGGAGTTTTTCAAGTTGACGAAATAATGACAGAAAAACTAGTAGGATCAAACTTGGAAAAATTTGTAACAATCACTGCCTATATGATGATTGGTTCTTCAGAACAACTTTATAAAGAATACAGTGTTTAAAGATTTTCAATGACTTTATAAGAGACAATTGCTAGTGATCCCCAGACATTTAGAGAATTGTTAATTCCAAACATGGGTAATTCTATAATTAAATCTGCTTTTTCTAATACCTCTTTAGATACCCCAGTGGTTTCATGACCCACAACTAGCGCAACTGGGAATCTCAAATTGTCTATGGTCAATTGTCTATAGTCTACAGCTTTTACATCTTGTTCTATGGCCACAATTTGCACGCCTTGTTTTTTGAGTTTACCGATTAAATGAGTTACTGAATTACTGTGTTCCCATGGTACCCATTCTTCTGTGCCTACTGCAGCTTTATGAATTCTAGAAGATGGTGGATATTCAGATTCTCCACAAATGTATACTTTTTCCGTAGCTACAGCGTCAGCTAGTCTAAAAATAGAACCAATGTTATATGTGTCTAGGACATTATCCAGAATAAAATAAATTGGATTTCTTTTGATATGCTTCATATCATCCGCCTTGGGCGGGTTCCTCCTTAATTGTTTGGAATTCATCCTTTGCATATGGCTATTATATCAGCTTCGTAGTAAAATACGTTCTAGATGAACAAAAGATTGTTTGTAGCTGGCTTACCTTTCTCTTCAACAGATAGTGATTTAAAAGATCATTTTTCAAAAGCTGGGGTAATTACCTTAGTTCAAATTATCATTGATAAATTTTCAGGACGTTCAAAAGGATTTGGATTTATTGAATTTGAAAAAGAAGAAGAGGCGGCAAAAGCTATTGAAATGTTTCATGAAACAGACTTTGGCGGAAGAAAGTTAATAGTTGCAGAAGCAAAACCAATGGAAAAAAGAGAATTTAAACCAAGATCTGGTGGGGGAGATGACAGACGTGGTGGATACTCTGATGACAGGAGACCTTCATTCGGTGGTAGACCAAAGTTTACAAGAGGTGGAGGAAGAACTGGAGGCTTCAGAAATGACAGGTAGTACTTGCACAAGATGTGGTAAACCTAGAATTGTAGTTAAGACCTACGATGAAAAAGTTGACAATTCAACTGTTACATATACTATAACAGAATGTTCTGATCCGGATTGTCAAAAAATGGTAAATAAAACTCTTCTTACTGAAAAGAAGAAAAGACAATTTATTAAAGATGAACAAGTTAAAAGAGAAGAAGCTAGAAAACAGATAATTGAAGATAAAAAGAACCACAAAGACGACGACGAAGATTAAATTAAAGCTTTAAGAAGTGCTTCTCTGATGTTTTTGCCACCTATCCAGACATTAAGAAATACAATTGCAGGTTTACTTCTATTCCACTCCTGAAGATAATATTTGTTTATACGACCACCCTTTTTAATTAATGCCTCAGCTAATTGGTCTACTGAAAAATTTGTATTGATATGACAGTATAACACACTTTTGCTGCGGGACTAGGATTCGAACCTAGATAGACAGATCCAAATTCTGTCGTACTGCCCTTATACGATCCCGCATTATCATAACTTTTGATATCTTGTTAGTATTATATCCGATAGAGTAACCATTTTGCTAATGAAGTGACTCATTTTTCTGACGTTAACACTTAATTGACCAACGTAATCTAAATTTTCTTGCTGTTTAGCTACAATGTTATGTTTCCAACTTATTGCAAATTTATTTACATCAATGATCAATTTTTTAGACCAGAATCTTTTTATCCTCTCTAAATCACTTTTTCTAATTTCATGAATATATAATCTGAACGACATATTTTCCTTTTTTGATAACCTGAAGTATTTTTCTAAAAATTTTATATATAAGTTAATTAATCTAAAATCTGAATTTGAAAAGCCATTACTATAACTTTTGGTTCCTTCTGCTTCATAAAGCATAACTCCAGCAACAAAAAGGGGATCGTTGAAGTTGACTTTTTGCTCGCTTATAAAATTTTGAACATCCTCATCACGTCTTTTAAGTCTAGTAATTTTAGAGGCAAGAGTTCCTAGAACGTGGTTTTGGACACGCTTTTTAAGTTGAATTTGCATGTGTTCCGGAGATAGATTTAGACCCGCGAATGTTATCCAACTATTTATTGTTGATTTTGCAACACCTGTTTCTTTGATTATTTCAGAATAACTATATCCTAGTTTTCTTAAAGTTATTACTTTTTGAAAAACATCTTTACTTTTACGTCTGACAGAGAAACGTGTGAGCATTAATTAATACTACACCGAATTAATGACGAATATCAAGGGTGTTGAGATTAAGGAATACAATAAGGTATAATATGACGTTCATGGGCCCGTAGCTCAGGGGTAGAGCAGGAGCCTTTTAAGCTCTGTGTCGATGGTCCGATTCCATCCGGGCTCACCCATGGCCCCGTCGTCTACATGGAAACATGAGATGATGATTTGTTAGCCAAAATGTTAATTTTGGCCCCATCGTCTATCGGTAGGACACGAGACTTTCATTCTCGGAGGCAGGGTCCGACTCCCTGTGGGGTCACACATTGAGACAATTTTTCAGAATATGTGGCAGAATGGCGACTGCCACATATGAAATTGACCGTAGAATAGCCCAAATTGTAATTCATGGAGAGTTTTTGATCGGTTAGGAAAAAGTTCGAGCAGGCACTTCTAACAAAATCTGAAAGATTTTGGTATTCATTTTTCTCAGCAGCGATTTTTTGTGCCTGAAAGGCACTCATTATGAAATGTTCTAGTGGTTCGAGCCAGTTGTTGCCATTAGTTTTAATTTTTTCTATTTTCTCTTGTAAATTAAGTTTAGTGTTAAACAACTCGTTCTTTTTAATTTTGTAATCTTCTTCATTAACAACACCGTCTAAGTATGTGTCTAACAACTTACTTAACTTAATTTCTGTTGTTTGTAGTTCTGTTTCAGTCAAAGCTGTGTTTTCCTCTGCTTTGACTGATTCTATTTGTTTATCCTTTTCTAATAACTCCAGCCACTTTTCTTTCCATCCTTCAGGTACAATCACTGAACGGACATGTTTTCTTAATTGTTTGGCAAGATCAAACTCAGTTATATATTTTTGACTACACTTACCAAATTTTTTAGTACACCTGTAATATGTAAATGTCGGAGAGTTGCCATTTTTATATTTACGATGATGACTTTCGCCAGTAATAGCACCACCACATTCTCCACATCTTGCCAAACCAATGAAAGGAAAAGTATGGCCGTTATACCTAGGTCGTTCAAACCTAGTAATTTGTTTTTGTGTTGCTTCAAAAAGTTGTTTTGAAATAATAGATTTATGAATTCCTTTATGCAGTTCTCCCTTGTAATTCATTACTCCTAAATAAAACCTATTGGAAAGCATTTTTTTAATTGTAGTTGTATTTATTTTTCTACCAAGTCTAGTAGTTACTTTTAAGTTAAATAAATACTTTGAAATTGAAACAAAAGAATGCTTTCCTGTTGCAAACATTTCAAAACACTTTTTTATAATTTTACTTCTAACTGGATCAACTGCTATGGTCTTTGTAATTTTATCGTTTAAATATCCAAGTGGTGCTTCAACTGGCCAAATACCTAACCTAACTTTGTGTCTCATACCTCTTTTTACATTTTCACTTAAATTGTCTACATAATATTTAGACTGTGAAAACGCCATACTGAGTACAAATTTACCCTGTGGTGAGTTCTCAAACCAAAATGAGGGGAATTTTAGATCAATCAATTTTCCAGTGTCCAATGAGTAAATAATCTTTCCACCATCAATACTATTTCTAGCCAAACGATCTGGGTGCCATGACACAATACCTTGAACTTCACCATTTTCTATTCTTTCAAGGATTTTGTTAAACAGTGGCCTCCCAGTCGTTTTGGCTGTTCTGCTTTCGCAGACGAAATCTAAAATTTCCAAGTTTTGGTTTTTAGCAAATTCTTTTAATTCTGCTATTTGCTGGTCAATGGAAAGAATTTGCTTTGTCTTTTCATCTGTACTTTTTCTGCAATATGCTATGTATTTAATCATGTTTTTAAGTTGTTACAGAGCTTTGCTCTGAAAAATTTTTGCATTTTGATTTGTTTTCCTTTTCTCCGACCAACACCTGCAATTTTCATACAATTGTGGCTATTCTACGCTGTTTTCTGTATGTGGCAGTCCCCACCCCGCCACATATTTATCTGAGAAATCTCTGATTGTGAACTGTTACGAACAAATTCGAACCGAATTTCAAAGAACTCGGAACACCTCGCTCACCGCTTCGCGGTTCGCTTAGCTCGGCCTTTGTGTCTCGTTTTTTAACAAAGTGCCTGCCGAACTTCGTTTTGTTCTGTTCTTAAATCAAAATGCAAAAATTTTTAAAGTTCTGTCTGTCTTATAGTTTTTGTTCTCGTATTTTGACAACTTAAATGGCCACTCTGGTGTAATCAACTCGGATCTCTCCAAATCGTCCAAAGTGGCCATTAAAAAAGAGATCCTCAAAGTTGATTACAATTTAAGTTTACTTCTTGAAGAATGTTTTTCAACTATCAATAATTAGTTGGTGATAGAAAGTGCTATAATTCAGGCTAAATAATATGTTTTTTAATAAACCAATCAAGGAAATAAAATTTAATGATGTACTAAGTTTTTGTGAACTAAAAACAAAAGAAAATTTTGCACTTGATTACAAAGAGGAATTTCCAAAAAACCTAGAAAAAACTATTGCTAGTTTCGCAAATACATACGGAGGATTAATTATTATTGGTGTTGAAGAAAATGACGGAAAACCAGTAGATAAGCCAAAAGGAATTAAGTGGGAACGAGGTTTAGAAGAAAGAGTTTATAGCATAACAACAAGCAATATTACACCACCCATCTTTCCAGAGGTACAAGTTTGTGATCCTGTTAAAGATAAAACTTTTGTTATAATACAAATACCACAATCTACTAATACACCACACGCCATTGAAAATAACACCAAAGTTTATTCGAGAACTGGGAATATCTCTACCCCAGAAGAATTAATTAATATTAATGAATTACATTGGCTTGCAAGACATAGAGAGAATGCTATCAACTTAAGGAATGAAATTATAAATTCGGTCAATGATCGATATTATTCATTGATTGAATACGGCAAAGTAAATATCGAATTTGGCGAATTAAATATGTATATTATTCCAGCATATCCAACTTATCTAAATGTTGACTTATTAAAATTAAAAAACGAAATAACTTCTTTAGAAGTAAATACATTGGGGAATTCAGTATTTCCTTCATTCATGAATACGTCTATTAAAATAATGCAAAATGGACTATATCTTTTTATTCATAATAAAGGCGATCTTGGCGAATTTACAGAATATACAGCATTTAACACAAGCGGTTTACTTTTCCATTCGCAAGACTTTGGTCGAATTAAGAAAGGTAACGATGATCTTCCAAAAAAGACAGTTTATTTATCACAAATAGTTGCACAATACTTTGATTTTTTACATTTCTATAAAAATTTTGCGAATCAAATTAATATTCATGGAGATTATAAAATTCATGTTGCCTTATTAAAGATGTTCAAGGTGCTTCCTGTGTACATTGGATATAATAACTTTTGGGGCGAAGATCCTGAACCATTTATGGATAAACGATATATTTACGACAGAATACTTACAACTGAAGTTTTTAATAGCAAAGAAAGCATAATTAATGAAGTTGCTGATTTTGCAGTTGATTTACAATTAGGTCTAGGTTTTCCTTATACAAAAGATCAAGCAATTAAATGGCTCGAAGAAAAATCACAAAATATAAATTTTTGACATATTGCTACAAGTGTATTTAATTGATATAGTAAATGTATGGGTGAAGATCAAGTAACTGGAACAAATTCGACAATATCAATAAGCGTTTTGGCTGGCGAAACCATGAACAGTTTGTTGAATAGCTGGGTTGCAGAACTAGAAGTTCAAGACAAAGATAATTTACAAAACGAAGTAAATAATTTTGTAGAACTTATTAAAAAAATAACACCATTAGATATCGAAAACAAAAATATAAGCCAAGAGATAATTACATCAACTTCAAAGATATTGGCACAACTTACTAACGATCAAAAAGCCACAGATTCATTTTATAATACATTGAACTTATGTATTGTAGGTTTAGGAACAAGATTAAAATCTATTAACAATGAGTGAAACACCACCACAAGTACCAACAGAGAAAGTACAACCACAAAAAAAAGAGTTGTATAAATTACCACCAGAGCGAAGAAGGCTTGAGGCTGTACGAAAAGTTCATGAGATGAGAATAGTAAATGTAGGAAATAGAGGTGAGGAACCATGGCCAATAGAACTACGTGGTTACCAAGAACATGCAGTAGCACTTTTAGATCTTGTCTACAAGAATTCAAAACCTGACTCTGTAGGAGTAATTATCAATGGTAGTATGACTGCAGATCCAGAGTTAGCAAAAAAAATAAGAGAGCATAAAGGTTTACTTGCCGTTCATGGGGGAAATAGAGAAACAACGGTATTGAATATTGAGGAAAAACAAGGCGGCGAGTATGTTTGTAAATTTGGACATTCAGCTAAGGGTTCTAGTTTAGATAGAGCGCCTAATGGCAGTGTTAGTGTAAATGTTAATAATGATCCAAATGCTATCACCGATGAAAGTTTATTTAAATTATATAAATTGATTGGGAAGGTTGATTTTGTTGAAAGTCTCGGAATTAGAGCAGAACTTCGCGGTAGCGGTGCAGCACGAGCCAATTCTAAACCAATTGATCCTGAAGGACATTACTCATCGTTAGGGTTAAACCCATATGCACTGAGGTTTTTAGACGAACAATATTTCAACACTCTCGTTTCTGGAATGAAAAGAGAAGTTGCAAGAAAGTTACATCCTGATTCTGGAAATACAGCTACGGAAGAGGAAACAGAATATTTAAGAAAAATGTTAAAAGCATGCGATGTACTAGAGAAACCTGATAAACGGAAAGCATATTCAAGTTGGCTTAATTCAGGAAATGGCGAAGCAAAACAATCTCCAAAAGAAGAATGGAAAGAAATATAATTATTTAAGTTAATCTAGTGAGAACTTTTTGATGTCTTGCGCCTCTATAGATTGGCATTTTTAATTCCTTAGCCATTTTATTATTCATTTCAGCAGCTTCAATTCCCAATCGATGTCTTTGTATTCGTTCACCATGATTTTTTGCTAATGCTAGCATGTAACCTCTTGAAATTTCTCTTGCTCCCAAAAGATTTGGTGTTTCTTTACTTTTAAATGCAAAATAATAATATTCTGGATCAACTAATCCTTCAAAAAAATGTCCATAGTCTTTTTGAACAAGAGGTATCAAATCTTCTGTGTTAAATGGTGCAACCACGGGGTGTTTGTGAATAACGCCAACCATTACTTCGGGTGCTGTAACTATTCCCTGTGTTGCCACATGATCTTTTGACCCTTGAGTATTTACAGTTTGAACTAGCAATTTTTGTCTTTTACCATCCGTCTTAATAATTCGACCATTTTCTTCAGGGTGTGTAAACATAAATTCGACATCACCTCGTTCTATTTTTGATTGATGGAATACCCCTTCCATAACTTGCATCCATGTTTCATTAAGTACAATTTTGTCAGGAAAGTTAATTTCTGCTTCAAGTTTCTTTTGTGCAGATTTTAAGAGCATATCTTTTGTTTGCTCAATAGTCCATTCTGTCTTTGATCCTTTTTCTTCTCCGCCTAATGACATAATTTATTTTACCTTATTTTATAAGTGTTTATTTTGACGGTTATATTTTATTTCCTGCCCATGCACATGGCGTAAGCCATACCCCTGTAAGCTTTGGGGTGTTTTGTGCTGGGCAGGATTCCCGACAGGGAATATTTCAGGAAGCAATGTGGGTTGTGTTGTAGCTGTAGCTTCTAACCAAGTGCTGTGCGTAGCACCTATGCCTTGTTTTCAGCACTTGAGTAGTTGCTCTTTAGGGCAAATTGCGACTGAAATGGTGTTTGGGTTACCGTTGCGGTTACCGCAACCGCAAACCGTCAACCGTTAGACCGCTATAAGGCCGTGAATACGGCCAGTTGACGGTGTTCGTTGAGGTGCTTACGGTAACCCGTCAGGCTTCCGTTGTTCTGTGGTATAATTGCTTTGTTCTTTGAAGCTATGTGTTGCTGCTATAGTTTGGCGTAGCCAAACAACAAAAAATCGCGCTGAGTTAAAATGTGTTAAAAAGCGAGGCCAAAGGCCGAGCTAAGCGAACCGCGAAGCGGTGAGCGAGGTGTTCCGAGTTCTTTGAAATTCGGTTCGAATTTGTTCGTAACAGTTCACACATTGAGCTTTTTTAATTAGTATCATTATTGCAGTTCGCTTAACGGAACGTGAATAAAAACATTTTTAATTCTAATCCCGACATATATTTAAATTACGGCTATTTAATGCTCCCAATTAGTCTAAATATAGTTTCAAAAATAAAAATTGGAACCAAAACATTTTATTCTAAAAATGGATACCATATTAGTTTGCTTTGTCTCGAAGAATTTTCAGAATCTGATCAAAAGAAGGTTCTAAACTTTGCTCAAAAATATCCAGTAAAGCTTAAAAAAATATCCAAGATTTATCGGTTAGTAACGCAAGAAAACCAACAGTCAATAATCGTTCGTGTACATCTTTATGAATTGAAGAGATTGATTTTTGCTTTTAATAAACATTTTGGTTACAACTTTACTTATCCACCAACCCATATAACCTTGTTTACCTTAAAAGATCAATATGGCATTGCTGTCAATTCAACCGAAGAATACCGTCGGCTTACCCGTCAAATTATTCAGAAGGATTGTCAAAGACTAGCCAAGTCTTTCAAACTTATTAGATTTGCAATTTAATATTGATTGATATTAAATTAAACTATGACAAGTTCTTTACAGGAACCACCTTTAGTTGATGTTAAAGTTACAAACCCTGTTACATATCTTCGCCTTTGGTGGGATAGGGTAATGGGGAAGGAGGGAGTTTATTTTAGTTTTAGAATTCACCCAATTACAGCATTTTTAATTGCTTTTGGATTTGCCACTGCTTTTATTGGTGTTGGCAGATATTCAATAAATATCCCATTTTTAAAATATCAAGTTTTACCAACAATTAAACCCACAACCTCAGCGGAAGTTATCTGGAAAGAAACTGCCTTTACCGGTAAATTGCAACTTTCATTAACCACTAATAAATATTTTTTAATCACCACATCTTCTGAAGCAATCACTTTGGATGTTCCAAGTAACTTAGATCTAATTACTTTAGTAGGGAAAAGAATCTTTGCAATTGGCCAATACAATAAAACAGAAAGATTTCTTAAGGTTTTTGATATTAAAGATTTAGAAGTCTTACCTAGGACACCAGTGCCTATCCCAACTATTGAAGCGATAGGTACGCCAGTTGCTGAAATTAACTCTAGCGCAATTCCAATACCTACTGATACAATAGAAACACAATGAAAGGGAAAATAGTTTTATTCATTATAATTGGCATATTTCTTCTTGGTTTGGTGGGCTGGGTGTCATACAGTAAATTTAAGGGAAACAAAACTGTTTCAACAGGATCTAATAGTGAAAAGAGTGGTATTTTTACTTCAGTAAAGGACGCATTAACTCAAAAGTTAACACTTTCTTGTGAATTTACAGACGAGACAGGAACGGTAGTTAAATCTTATATCAAAAATGGGGCAGTAAGAGTAAGTTCAATAGGAAATGGTGATAATGTACAGGCGAATGAAATTATTATTAAAGATAAAAAAATGTATATGTGGGAACCTAAAACAAAAGCGGGATTTATCTATATAATTCCTGACCAGACAGAAAATAGTCAGGTTGGAACAACCAACCAGGACGTTGTTTCAAGCGAATCGTACTTGAATATGATTGATCAATATAAAGATTCATGTAAGGTAGCAACAGTTGCTGATTCTTATTTTACCGCGCCAACAGATGTTAATTTTCAAGATATGAGTAAACTTTTGGAAGATCTTCAAAAATATGGAAATCCTAAGTAGTTTATTTAGCTTTATATTGCATATTGACACACATTTAGGAGAAATTATAATTCAGTACGGAACTATATCCTACTTGATTTTATTCTTAATAGTCTTTGCTGAAACTGGTTTTGTTTTTACACCGTTTTTGCCAGGAGATTCACTTTTGTTTGCAGCCGGAGCCTTTGCAGCTCTTGGATCGTTTAATATCTTTGCTGTTTTATTAATTTTATGGACAGCTGCATTTTTAGGAGACACTGCAAATTATTGGATAGGACATTTTTTTGGTCAGAAAATAATTGATAATCCAAAAATACCTTTTATAAATAAAGATCATATAGGTAAAGCTGAAGAATTTTATAAAAAGCATGGTGGCAAGGCCATTTTTCTTTCTCGTTTTGTACCAATTGTCAGAACTTTTGCCCCATTTGTGGCAGGAATTGGAAAAATGCACTATGGAGATTTTATAAAATATAATTTGTCTGGAGGATTTGTCTGGGTTTTTGGATTCACACTTCTGGGGTTTTTCTTTGGCAACATTCCAGTTGTTAAAGATAATTTTTCTTTGGTGGTTCTTGCTATAATAGGACTGTCAATAGCTCCAATAATATATGAACTCGTTAAATCTAAAACTAATCCTCATTCTTAGCTTTTTTGTGTTTTTATTTATTAACAGACAAAGTATATTTCAGAAATTTGATCCAGAAGTTGTTGGTAGATATTTAAGATCGCAGGATATTGAAGATATTGAAAATAAAATAAAAAACAGAATATTTATATCTGATTCTGATATTTATATAGCCGCGGGCTATTTATATGTTACGGGTTCGGAACCCGTAAGTTACAACTTTCAGCACCCGCCATTAATTAAATACTTATTTGGATTATCAGCTAAGTATTTTAACTTGCCACTACTACCCAATATTATCTTTGCAGGTGTGTTATTGTTTGAAGTTTATCTTCTTGGGAGTTTAGTTTTCAAAAATGGCTCTGTTGGATTATTGGCTTCACTATTTTTATTAGTAGATCCTGTTTTTAAGGAAGTAATAACCTATGCACTTTTAGATCTTGGGCAAATGGTTTTTATCTTGGGATTTTTAATTATGTCCATAAAGTCGGTCCAATCACAAGGTGTCACCTTGTTGTCTGGAGTTATGCTTGGTTTAGCTTTCGCCTCAAAATTTTACAGTCCTGTAATTATATTTTTAGGACTGGTTTATATATTTAAATTGCTTAACAAGCAATTTAATATTAAACATGAACTAGCTATTTTATTAATTGCCTTTTTAGTATTTAGCATTTGTTATATTAAATCCTGGCCTTTTAATATATTTTTTGAACAGGTAAAAATTGTTAAGTTCATGCTGACCCATAACAGTGCTACTCAGTGGGGTGGAGTACTGCCAATGTTTTTTGGAGGCTATTTCCTCTGGCCAATATTATTTTTTGTGAATTTATTTGCAATTCTGAAGACTAAGTTTACGGATCCGCGTTTTCTTGTTTTTCTAATTCCCATTTTTTATTTTTTAATTCTTAATTTTCAATTACCTTTTACCCGTTATTTTATTTTAATCCTGCCATTTCTATATTTATCATTGACTAATTTTATAGTTAGGTTATATAGTACTCCCTACAAGTTTAAAGGTTGACTATTTAGCTTCAGGTGTACGATAAACCGTACAGAATACTTGACAATGTATAGTACACATGTTATATTAAATTATGGATTTACAAATGGCAAATATTATTCCAATAACTCAGGCTCGAAGTAAGCTTGGAAATCTAGCTGAGTTGGCGATAGCAAGTAACTATTTTGTTTTAACAAAAGGAACAAAGCCACCAGTAGCTTTGGTAGATTTGGCCTACTTAAGAAATTTGGAAACGGCAGTTGGAAAGATTTATCAAAAGACTTTTATCGATCCAAAATTAGATAAATATACAAGAAATTTTTCTAATATGGAAATTAAAAAATGGCTACAAGAAGACGAAATCTGAAATTATTTCTGGATTCAAGCGTATTATTTACAGCTGTTAATTCTCCAATCGGCGGATCAGCAAAATTATTTACATTTACAGATATTAAATTAATTGTATCAAATATAGTCTTGCAAGAGGTTGAAAAGAATGTTCGAACAAAATTGCATGATTATCATTTAGATCGTTTTTTTATGCTTGTTGATAAATTATCTATAATTGATCAAATCCCAAACGATGAACAGATTTTGAAAGCAAGGAAAGTAATTGTAGAAAAAGATGCAGTAATCTTGGCAGAAGCAAAAGATTCTGACTGTGATTATTTGATAACTTTAGATAAAAAAGATTTTTTGCAAGAGAAAGTGTTTGATTTTATTAAACCAAAAAAGATACTTACTCCAAAAATGTTTTTTGAAACACAAAAATTGTAGTCCTATTGCACAGCATTTTTAATATGTTATAATTCTTCTACAAGTTTAAAGGTTGACTCGTCAGGTACAAGACTGCACCCGATTTGATAACCTCCAAAAGAACCTTTAAAATTAGCCATTAAGAATTAGAAATTAGGTAATAGATTAAAAGACCCAAATTATTTTAGTTAGAGTAGTTTTTTAGATTTGTTGCTTAATTTTTGATCCTTACTGTGCTGATTGAACATTAACATTGAAATGTAAATATGACAGTAAACTATGTAGTCTAGTATGACTACAAGTTCAAGATGTGACTAGGAGTGTGTGTTACTTTTTGAGGATTTGATCCTGGTCCAGGATGAACGCTAGCGACGTGCTTTAGGCATGCAAGTAGAACGGAACGTAACATTTTGCGCAAGCGAAATTATACGTTCAGTTGCGAACGGCTGAGTATAAAATAGGAATCTACCCAATGGTGTGGAATACCTTATCGAAAGATGAGCTAATACCACATGACCCCGCAAGGGAAAAGC
>LBPF01000003.1 GCA_000990005.1 Candidatus Woesebacteria bacterium GW2011_GWB1_33_38
GGTATCAAACAAAAAGAGAAATTATAAAGGAATCTATAGGACAATATCTCACTAACCCCACAGTTAGCTTTGAATTTGGTTAAATTGCGTAAGTCCTGACACAAAGAAATTGAAGTTTCAGTGATTAGATAATCTGTAATAATTTCAGATTCCTGCCAAACTCCCTCAAGTTTCCCATAGACATCTTTTCTTGTTAGGGCAGTGATTATAGCCTCAGCTATTGCATGTATTCCTTGATCAATACGAATATAAATAATAATTTCCCCCCTTTTGTTTATCCAGTTAAAGCTTGAACTTGTACCAAAAGAAGTTGGATAAATTGTTACTTTTTTAATCACACCCTTTTTATTTGGAATGACTTTATAAATCTCCTTTAAAATATTTTTTTCTGCCTTCTGCCAAAGATCTTTTAAATTATCAAACTTAGTGACAGGCAAATAGGAAGACTCTAACATTTTAACAATTTCATCAATAAACTTGGGATCTGTCTGAATGGGAAGTATGTTTACGTCAACTTTTTTAACTTGTTCCCAAAACCTTGAAATTTTTGTGTAAGGCAAATCAGGAAATGTGACAACGTGAGCATTTAAAATATTCGGATTATATGGAAGGACTATAAAATTGTTAGTTTTATAAAAACCAACAATAATCTGATGGGCACAGTGAATCAAGCGTTCCGCCTCAGTTTTAATAGAATACTCCCATGTGGAAACATTCATAACCGTTTTCATGTGTGGGTATTATACTACAGGGTATACTTGAGATGTCAAATTAAGTCAAGATAATAAATCATTGGACAGATAAAATACTTACTTATGGAAATAAAAAGAGTTCGTATTGGCCCACCATATAAAAATGTTTATAATGTTAGGGTTACACCCGCGGAAGTAGACATACTTTTCGCTGAGGATGAAAGCTATGAAGTGATTAGTGGAACGGAAGTTACAGAATCGCTTATTGCTTGTTCAATTGATTCTATTGCTGGTGTGGGACCTGGTGCACACAAACCGAAACGGATTGATCATGAAACAAAGATTGCCACCTACGATGCTTTTGTTAGGAATGTTGATGCTAAGTAGTGTTTAAATTCCACTAACTGATACTCCAGAATAAAGAATCCAGTAAACTAGTGTTAGCCACAGGCCTACAGCTATTAATAGGGCCTTGTCTGTTAGAAGAAGTTTTTCAGGCGCTTCTGATTTACCTTCAAAGATCAAAGCTTCATAGCGCATGATTCCAAAAATGACTACGGGAATAGTTAACATCATTAGTTTGTCTATAGTTGTTGCCCT
This sequence comes from Candidatus Woesebacteria bacterium GW2011_GWB1_33_38, assembly GCA_000990005.1. Lineage (GTDB taxonomy): Bacteria > Patescibacteriota > Microgenomatia > UBA8517 > UBA8517 > UBA12026. The sequence continues at coordinate 1,293 of LBPF01000003.1, forward strand.
TGAAAGCTCAGCTAAGGCTAGCCAGAAAGGAAGAGCTGCCTTTGGACTTTCAAAGAATGTATAAAGGCTCCAACTCATCCAGGTAGCGTTACCAAACATGGTAACATAACTATTAAGGAGTTCTTTGGAATATTTGGAAAGACTTTTTCTGGTTCCTCCATCAACAGCTTCCAAAAGATTAATTTCTGCCCTTCTTTTCCCAGCAGCAAGAAATAGTGAAGCTGAAACAACACAGAGTAAAAACCAAACGGAAAGATGGGCGTTAATTACAAATGCTCCTGCATAAACACGCAAAACAAAGCCTGTTGCGATTATTATAATATCTATTACATGAATATTTTTTAATCCCAAACTATAAAGAGCTTGAAGTCCAAGATAGAAAAGAATTAAGGTAAAAAGTAGATCATTTAAGACAAAGGCGATTAGTAGTGAGAGAAAAAGAAAAGATAGTAATTCTAAAACTGCTAAAAAGACAGGTAATTTACCTGAAGCTATTGGTCTATTTTTCTTTACTGGATGAAGTCTGTCTGATTTGGCATCCATTAAATCATTGAAAATATATGTGGCTGAGGTTGCAAAAGAGAATGCCACAAAAGCAAAAACAACATCTACCAACAGACCTTTTTCAAATAAGGTCCCTGTTAGAAGAAGTGCACCAAAAAGAGCCATGTTTTTAATCCAGTGAATTGGCCTGGCAACGTAAATTATTTGGAACGGTAAGTTAGCCACAGTATTAATCCTCCTAGAACAAACCCAACACCTATGATTGTATACAACTTATATGCACTATTCAAATTTAGGGCTAATACTCCCAAAATTGCAGTTAGTGACCAGTAAACTTGAGATACCTGTTTTTTTGAAAGACCAGAATCTAACAGTTTATGGTGAAAGTGTCCTCTATCTCCCCAAACTGGAGATTTACCTGAAAAAATCCTTCTAAGTACAGTATAACCGGTATCTATAAGAGGAATACCTAAAACTACAATTAATGTACCTACTTTGGTAGTTGAAAGAATTGAGGCAATTGCCAGCATGTAACCTGCAAGAGTAGCACCACCATAACCTGGCATAATTTTTTGTGGATATTTGTGCCATGGAAAAAAACCTAAAAAAGCTCCTGCCGTTATCGAGGTTAATACAATAACTGACCATTGGGTAATATCTGCAGAATATGTAAAGGAAAGGGCTGTTATTGTAATTGCTGATATAACTGTTACACCTGATAATTGTCCATCAATTCCTTTGGCGCCCATATTAAGCATGTTCATCATGAAGACTATCCAAACAAGTGCAAAAATGTCTGAAATAATAGGGTTTGAGAGATCTATAATTCCCCCAAATGGATTTGTTAAAAAAGAAATACCAATTCCTGATGAGATTGGAATCAAAGCTCCCAAAAGTCCAAGAAAAAGTCTTAAATAAGGGTTTAAGTTGTATCTATCATCCAAAAACCCCATAACAAAGATAACAAAAGCGCCCATTAGTATTGCAATTAAATGTTTATCAATTGGAATAAATAAAAGTGAGGTGATTAATATTGCAAAAAAAATTGGTATTCCACCACCCCTAGGTGTAGGTTTTGTATGAATTACCTTTGGGTGAGTATTTTTTTTAGGATCATCAATTATTTTTAATTTCTTGGCTAGTTTAATTATAATGGGGGTTAATAAAAAAGAGATGGAAAAAGATATTAATAAGGGATAGATTAATAGATTTAATAAATTACCCATTTTTTATATAGAACCTACTAAAAATATTATTTTAAAGGCAGCAATGGTTGAAAGTAGAGTTATTGCAAGCGAACCAAAGGCTAAAGATTTTTTAATATAGAAACTTTCAATATGAATAGCCATGGTTGAATTAATTAGAACAAATATCAAAGATATAGTTGGGGGAATAGTGATAAACAAAGCTGGTGCAAGTTGCTCCTCAGTTTGGGGTAATCCAAAAAAAATAGGGATCTCGGGAGGCAGAATAATTCTTGCTAAGAGGCCAATAAGTATTACACTTAAGTTTGTAATAACAATTGCGACTATTAATTTAAATAATGGCAAACGCTCAAATCTTGGGTCTATTATTTGTTTATGTAAAGCCATATTTGGGAGGAGTCAATTTCAGATATTATATAATATTTTTGATTCAAGAAGCGATTTAATTCAGGAAATTGGAAAGAGTTAGAAGTAATAACAATAAATTTAGGCTTCTCTTTTTCAAGGGTTTTAATAATCTCCTCTTTAGATGCAAAGTCGTTAATGTGATAATCGGCTACATATTTAAATGGTGGGAGTCTTTTGGAAAGTGAATAAATAGCTGCAGAATCATTACCCCAAACAAATATCTTTTCGCTTTTTTGGACTGATTTTTGTAAAAAGTCAGCTAATTTATAGTTTGTATTAAGGTTTGGAGAAAATCCATTAAAATAGGTTTGTTTGTCTATCTTTCCTAAGGAGAAATTTATAAACCTTTGAAAATATGTAGATGTTGGATAATACCAAAATTTGTAATAAAAAGGTACAAAAAAGGCAAGAGCTAAGGGGATTACAGTTAGACTTTGTTCAATGGTTTTGTTGGTTATTAGAATCCCTAAAAGTATTGAGATTGGGGCCACGGCTTGCACTAGGTAGTGAGGGTAGGGTCTTTCAGAAAGTGTTACTGCAAAAAGTGTTGCCAGTAGCCAAGCAGTCACAAATATAAAGTTTTTAGATAGTTTTTTCCTTGAGAGCCATAAGCTTAAAAATCCTATAAACATAATTCCAGCCCTTATTAGAAGTGGGCCGTTTTTGACTAAAAAGGTAGCTTTAACTCCGCTTCTCTGCCAACTACTGACATAACCGAAGTTTTGTAAATATGCTGCAATTAGGTATTCTTTAAAACTACCTGCAAAGTAGTACCAAATAAAGGTCAGACCAATGGGGATAATAAGACCTAAAAATAGGTAAAAAGATTTAATAACGAAATTTTCAATACCATCTTTTTTTGTAAAAATAAGCCAAAAGATAACTATGCCTAAAATATCAAAAGCTGCTGGAATTTTAAATAGGGAAGCAACTGAAAAAAGAACTCCTGCTAGAAATAAGTTTTTAAAATTGTTTACTTTGGAAAGAATTATCCAGAAGGCAAAGATTATCGGTCCAATCATAAATAATTCTGCATTTACAGTATTACCTTCAAGCAGGGGTAGCGTAATTAGAAGTCCAAAAATAACAGTTGATACTTTATGTAAAGTATTTTTGTTAGGAAACAGGAAATTTACCAATTTCCAAAAGCCGTAAACTGTTATTAAACTCCAAAAAGATAGAATTACTTTAAACCAAAATAAATTTCCAGCAATGGCTGCGGTTAAATAAAGAAGAGGAGGCTTATTATCATGCAGCCCTGAATATAAAGGGATACCTTGCCTTACACCTTCACCAAGAGCAAGGTAAATCATTTCATCTCCATAGTAATATGGTTCAAAAAATGAAGGGATACGAAGGAGAAGCAACATTGCAAAAAATATTTCTAACCAAAGTGGTGTATCAATAATGGAGATTAGTTTGTACCAGAATGATTTCATTCTGATATAATTCTAGCATATGCAAAACTGTTTGGTTACTGGCGGAGCAGGATTTATAGGCTCACATCTTTGTAAAACACTTCTCAGTGATGGCTATAAAGTAATTTGCCTTGATAATTTAATAACAGGCAGTAAGAAAAACATCGAAAGTTTATTATCGAACCCGAACTTTGAATTTCTTGAAGCCAATGTCTGCGAACCAATTATTAATTCTTCATTCTTAACTCTTAATTATATGTTTCATCTTGCTTCCCCAGCTTCACCAATTGATTACCAAAATCTTCCCGAGGAAACACTTTTGGTTAATTCTCAGGGAACATTAAATGTTTTAAATTTAGCCAAAAATATAAAAGCAAGAGTTTTGATTGCTTCAACATCTGAAATATACGGCGATCCACTTGAGCATCCACAAAAAGAAGATTATTGGGGAAATGCCAATAGTTTTGGCCTAAGGTCCTGCTACGACGAGTCGAAACGGTTTGCAGAAGCTGCGACCTATGTCTTTTTGAAAAAATATGGAATAGATGCCAGGATTATTAGAATCTTTAATACATATGGACCTAACATGCAGAAAGACGATGGTAGGGTGGTTAGTAATTTTATAAATTGGGCCCTTAAAGGAGAGACAATAAAAATTGATGGAGATGGAAGCCAGACTAGGTCTTTTTGTTATGTTACAGATTTAGTTGATGGGATTAAAAAAGCAATGTTTGTAGAAGGTACAAAAGGTGAAATATTTAACCTTGGGAATCCTGAAGAGTACAAGATTAAAGAATTGGCAGAAAAAATTATTGAACTCACTAATTCTAAATCAAAATTAGTTCTCTCAGATACTTTTAGACCTGATGATCCAATGCAACGATGCCCTGATATTACAAAAGCGAGAGACTTTCTAAACTGGGAGCCAAAAGTAAAATTAGAAGAGGGCCTTCAAAAAACAATTGATTACTACAAAAACGTTTAGACTTTCTCCGTAACTTTATATTGTATATATTTTCCAAGCATTAGGCGGGTGTGGGCATCAAGTCCTGGAAGTGCGTTAAAGAAAAGGCCAGCAATAGGCATTAGAATAAATTCAAACGGGAAAAGTATTGATCTCCAAACAGATATACTTGCCGGTCTTTTTGGTTTATAAATGTTATCAATAAATATTAAAGATAGTAAAAACACAAGTGAGGCTGTAAGAATATAGGATGAGAGTTTTGGGACCATGAATCCTAATGTTGTCCTTCCAAAAGCAGGGTTTAAGAGTGTTGGTAGTGTTAATCCAATGGTAATCAAAAACCAATTAACTGGCCACATAAAATGCGCCCAGAGAACAAACCCAAGCCTTGTTGTTTTATCCCAAAACGGAATTTTTGTGTCTATTAAATAATTTTTAATAATCCAACTATCATCACTTGCCCCCCAAGCCCATCTTCTGTATTGTTCATATTGATTTTTTAAAGTTTTCCAAAATGAAGAAGACTGAGCAGCATCGGCATGTAAGGGTAAATAAATTGGCTCTACTTCCAATCCTCCTCCAACTTTGTAATAAGCTTTGAAAAATATTCCCCAGTCTTCAGGGATTTTGTCAGCATCCCAATAATCCACCTCATCTAGGAGTTTAAAAGAAAGAGAGTAATTTTGGGCGTTTATTAGTCTATCTTTACGGGGGAGTTGAGACAGGTTCCAAATAGAACCTAAGGTGTTTGGAACTCTTGTGATTGCAGGAATTTCCCAAATGTTATTGTAAAACATAACAGCGGGTTGCCAAAACATTCTGTACCTTTTAGGGTTATCAAGAAACTTGAATGCTAAATTTGCAAAATGATTGGGATGATATTTATGATCTGCGTCGCAACTTGTAACAGTTAAATAGTTAATGTCGTATTGACTTGTTTTAATAAAATTTTTATTAAACCATACCGCTGCATATCTTTCGTTTGATGCTTTCCCTGTTACCTCACCAGTTTTTAATTTGTGTACTGTTCTCAAAAAATGCTTAAAGTTGTTCCCAAATTTAGAATTTAAAATTTCAAATTTAGAATTTCTGTCCTCATAAAATCTTTAAAAGTTTTTAGGTCAGCCATCCAGTCATAGTTAATAGCTGCCTGAATTTTAAGATGTGAAATCACTGAAGTGATAGCCACTAAAAAAGATTGATAAAACCAGTAAATATTGAAAAGAAGAATGAAGTAGGCAATAAAATTGGGAAACACAAATATTCCCCAGTAGGGAAGTAGGATCATGTTCCAAGAAAAAAAACCAGGTAAAATTTCAAAAGCCCTTAAGACCTTTTTTTCATGACTTAAAATATACTTTCTCATATACGGGGAAATAAAGGCTCAGATGACTTTATTTTTATTCTACCAAAGGTCTTGGCTATTTTTTGTACAGTTTCTGGTAAGAAAGGTTTTAAATTAAGTGTAATTTCTGCAATTTCATCTAAGTAATTTTGGAGAGCTTTTTGAAGTTTCTCTCCTTCTAGTTTCCATGGCTCAGCCTTATTTATTTTTTGGTCAACATTTGTAACTTTTTCCCAAATAAACCTTAAAGCGTTGTCAAATCTGAATTCTTCAATTGCCTTTGAAACTTCAGGGTAAATTAAGGTCTGATCAGATTCGAAAGAAAAGTCTGATTTTTCACACATTTTGGCTACTCTTGAAACTAAATTTCCAAGACCGTTGGCAAGATCAGCGTTATAGACATCTCTCAACTTTTCTTCTGAAAAGTCCCCATCTGTAAAAGGTTGAAATTTAGCTAAAAAGTAATAACGGAGACTATCTGCTCCGTATTTTTTGATTAAATCATTTGGATCGATGACATTTCCTAAAGTTTTACTCATTTTTTGCCCATTAACTGTAAAATAACCATGGACAAACAAAGCTTTGGGAAGAGATAGTCCAGCGGACATTAAAAATGCTGGCCAGTAAACAGCATGAAATCTGGTTATACCTTTACCAATTACATGCAAATCAGCCGGCCAATATTTTTTATATTTTTCCTCATCCCAGTCAAAACCAATTCCTGATTGATAGATGTTTAAAGCATCAAACCAGACATAAATTTTTTGGGAATCATCATTGGGGACAGGAACACCCCAGTTTTTTGCCCTTTCGTTGGAACGGGAAATTGAAATGTCCTGAAGTGGTTCTTTCAAAAAAGATAGAACTTCATTTTTTCGCTCAATGGGGTAGATTTTTAATTTGTCTTTACTTATTAAATCTATTAAATCCTTTTGATATTTTGATAATTTAAAGAAATAATTTTTTTCCATTTTCGTTTAAATCTTCTGGAGAATAAAAAGCCTCACAACCAACACAATATAGCCCTTCGTATTCTTTTTGATAAATATCATCTTTACAAAGTTCCCAGAGTTTCTGTGAGGATTTAAAGTGTTTTTCTTGATCACTTCCCTTTTGCCAGATATCAAATTCGCAGTTTAAGTTTTTGGTAAGTTCAACAAACAACTGATTATTTTTATCAACAAATTCTTGAACAGGTTCCTCAGCAGCCTCAGCAGCCTGAACATTTTTTAAAGCATTTTCATCTCCACCAGAAAGAAGAATAACATCTTCACCTAGCAACCTATGATATCTAGCAATAGTATCTCCCTGTACAAACTCAAGTGCATGCCCCACGTGTGGCCGACTGTTGGTATATGGGATTGCACAGGTAACATAAAACTTGGTCATGAAGCAATTATACTAGTATCTAGTGTCCGTTCGCTAGTTTCTTTACTCTCTCACTCCAGACGTTGGCCCATTCCTCCGCTTCCATTTTTTTTAGAGCTAATTTAATGCCTGAAGTGTTTATTATATTTTTAACCTCAGTAATTGCTTTAGATGTTACTTTCAAATTAATTTTGATGTTTTCATAATCTCGACCTTTACTCAGCCAGTAGGCAATCGCTAGCCTTTTTGAGAAAATCTCAAGCTCTTTTGAAGTTAAAAAATCACTAAAAAATATTTCAAAGTTTTGTTTTGTTTTGATATCTTCAAGAGTTTGAAAAAATGTTTTAGTTATTTCTTTTTGTAAGCTTTGCATAAAATTCAATTATTACTCCTAGTCCCGCAAGAAGTAGGAAGTTTAAGATGTTACCAATTCCAAAGAGTCTAAACAAGCTAAATACGGTTAAGATTGTCGAAACAATTAATCCTCTTCTGGAATTGCCCAAAACAAGTGCTGTAGTAAAAAAAAGTGTGGTAAAAAGATTAATAAAAAACAAAACAACAAATAACTGATTTTGTGGATCCGTGAAATATACCAAAAATCCCAAAGTTACCCACAAAAGAGTAGTAATGACTAGGGAAGGTAAAAAATTCTTACGCTTGAGCCTATTTACCCCCACACCAATTTTTCGTTTATTTTTCATAATTCGATGCTTTTTTCAATTCTTTTTTTAAGTTGAGCTAAAGCTCTACTGCGTAATTTTAAGTTGTGCTCCCGATGTCTTGCGTCATATTCTGCAAAATAAGCTTCGTAGTAAACAAGTTTTAACGGTCTACGATATTTTGTCGAGAAAACTTTACCATTATTGTGTAACAAAAATCTAGCTTTAAGGTCCTTTGTCGAACCAATATACAATTTACTATCTTTTAAACTTTTTAAAATATAGGTGTAGAACATAATTGGTGTGGGGGTGTATTATATCTTTGTATGGATTTTGTTGTCATTACTCTAATTATAGTTCTAATTTTTTTGGTTGGAATGCTTATTTTAAAAAGCCAAAGATCTTCACCTGAACTTTTGGAATATTTGAAAACTACAAATACTAGAATTGATAGCCAAAGTAGTGCAATCGGGGATAGATTAGATAATGCCTCAAGAGTCGTAGCAGATTTACAAAAAAACATTGCAGAGTTTAACCAGTTTTTAGCCTCCCCAAAACTTAGGGGAAATATAGGAGAGCAGGTCTTAAAAGAACTTTTAAAACAATTTTTGCCTAATGAATCTTTTAACCTTCAGTACACATTTAAATCAGGGGAAAAAGTCGACGCAGCGATTATGACTTCAGCAGGAATTATTCCAGTTGATTCAAAGTTTCCAATGGAAAACTTCAGAAGGATGCAAAATGACAAAGTTTATTTAAAAGCATTTGAATCAGATGTTAAGAAACATATTGAAGATATTTCAAGAAAGTATATTTTAACTGATGAAGGGACATTAGATTATGCCCTAATGTATATTCCATCTGAGGCTGTTTACTATGAAATAGTAAACAGTCAGTCTCTTTTTGATTATGCACAGAGTAAAAGAATACTGCCTGTTTCTCCAACTACTTTTTATGCTTACATCAAGGCAATTTTAATGAGTTTTGAAGGGCAAAAGATAGAAAAGCAGGCTCAAGTTATTCTTGCCTCACTTCGCGCCATAAAGAAAGATTATGGCAAAGTTGAAGAAAATCTTTCCACACTCCAAAAACATTTGGTTAATGCTACAAATATGATGAGCAATGTCTTTTCAAGTTTTACCAACCTTGGCAATAAAATCGACAACACACAACGACTTGACAAGTAATACCTGTTTTGTTAGTATTACATCAATATGCAAGTATTACTACAAAATCAAGAGTCTTATGTTACACAAAAAGGTCAAATAACAATCCCGATGTATTTAAGAATTAAATTTGGTTTACAACAAGGGAGCCGTGTTTTTTTTGACGTGGAAAAAGACCATATTAAAATAAAACCTGCATCTAATTTGGCGTCAGTCTATGGTTCAGTTTCTCCACTTTTACGAAAGATGTCCCTGAAAGAAATGAAGAGAATAGCTCTAGAAGACAAACTAAATGCAATTCGTTGATACAAACATATTTATTAGACTTTTGGCCAAAGACGATCCTGTTAAATCTGAAAAATGTTTTAGATTGTTTAAGAAAGCAGAAGATGGAGATCTAGAGTTACATACTACGGAATCAATAATTTCAGAAATTGTCTATGTTTTACAATCAAAAAGATTATATAACTTGGATAGAGACTCAATTGGTAAGAAATTGTCAGTTGTATTAAAAATCAGAAGTTTAAAAATACCACATAAGTCGGTCATTATTTCTGCTCTAAATTTATATTCTAAAAATAATATAGATTTTGAAGACGCTATTTTGATTTCCCACACTTTATATTCAAACTCAAAAGAGATATATTCGTATGATAGAAGCTTTACTAAAATTGAAGGTGTTAAAAGATTAGAACCATGAAAAACTGGAATACAGATACTACAAAATTTAAAACAAGACTTTCTAAAAAGATTTGGGAATTGTCTCAAAAAATAAATTATGGCTTGAATGGTAAAAAATTAAATTTAACTGATATCAAAGATAATTGGTTGTTATTAAAAAACGAGTTAGACCCCAATAGGGCAAGAATGATAAACAAGTTTGCCATTCTGGTAGAATACTTAATATGGGGAAAAATCTACTCACTCCAAAACAAAAACAAATTTTGGAATTTATCTCCAAAGATAAAAATTTATGGATGAACTTATTTTAGTTTACACAACTTGGGAAAATGCAGAACAGGCAAAAGAAGCGGGCAGAAAGTTACTTAAAACAAGAACATGCGCCTGTGTAAATGTTTTACCTCAACTTTATCCATTGTTTTGGTGGCCCCCAAAACAAAATATTATTGATGAATCTAGTGAAGTGGTAATGATAATTAAGACATTAAAATCAAAATTTGAAAATTTGGAGAAAGAAATATATAAAATTCATCCGTATGAAGTTCCGTGTATTATTGCAATTCCAACATACAAAGTTAATAAAGGTTATTATGATTGGATAAAAGGGGAAATAAATCAACAATCATGATACATATTAAATATAGATTAAAAAATTCGAAGATCCATGGAGTTGGTTTGTTTGCTAATGAAAATATAAAAAAAGGTAGTTTAGTTTACTCAACCAGTCCACTTTTGGATGTGAATATATCTAAAGATAAATTTAAATCACTGGACGATAAAGAAAAACAAGAAATTAGATGGTGGGGATTTTGGGACGCGCCAAATAATGTCTGGCATGTTGATTTTGATGTTTCAAAATTTATTAATCACTCATTCAATGGAAATTTAACACAGGACAAAAACAATAAAGATGCTTATCTTGCGACTTCGCGAAATATAAAACTAGGAGAAGAGTTAACTCAAAATTATTTAGAATTTGAAAGCATGGAGGATTTAAAAAAACGAGGGATAAAAATAAAATAGTGAATTTAAAAGATCTTCAAAAGGAAACTAAGAAACTGGCAAATCCTAAAAAGGCAAAAAGCTACCAGTGGTTTTTTAAGACAGGGAAGGGTGAATATGGAGAGGGAGATGAGTTTTACGGCATTACTGTCCCAGAATCTAGAAAAGTTGCCAAAAAATATAAAGACCTAAGTTTTAGTGAACTTCAAATTTTAATTAAATCAAGGATTCATGAAGAAAGATTGATTGCACTTTTAATTTTAGCTTATCAGTATCAAAAAGGAGATGATAAATTAAAACAAAAAATCTTCGATTTTTATCTAAAAAACACAAAATATATAAATAACTGGGATTTGGTGGATTTATCTGCACATAAAATAGTGGGCGATTATCTGTTCTTACAGGGTCGGAACCTGAAAGAGAAGATAGCAGAGGTTCCGACCCTCTTAACGCGTTTAGCAAAATCAAAAAATCTTTGGGAAAGAAGAATTGCCATGATTTCTACATTTGCCTTTATTGGTAATGGTTCTTCAAAAGAAACTATTAAAATTGCAGAAATTTTAGTTAATGACTCCCATGACTTAATTCACAAGGCTGTCGGTTGGGCGCTTCGTGAGGTAGGAAAAAGAGTATCTATGAAAGATGAAATAAAATTTCTTGATAAACACGCATCTACTATGCCGAGAACGGCTTTAAGATATGCAATTGAGAGATTTGAGCCTAATTTAAGAAAGATGTACTTGACAAAAAAGAAATAATGTATATTATAGAAATATACAGATGGAATGGATGATTTATTTAAGACCAGCCTTGAATTTGAATGGGATAGAGGAAATGGAGAAAAGAATTGGAATTTACATAAAGTAAAAAACAAAGAAGCTGAAGAAATATTTAAAGATTTAATAGCTATCATATCTTTAGATACAAAACATTTAAAAGTAGAATTGAGATGGTTGTTATTAGGTAAAACAAAATCAAATCGAAAACTAACAGTTGCTTTTACAAAAAGAAATGCAAAAATTCGAGTAATTTCAGCAAGAGATATGAATAAAAAAGAAAGAAAGTTATATGAAAATCAATAAAATATTACCAATACCAAAATTTAAGAACGAGGATGATGAAAGAAATTTTTGGGCAAAAGCTGATACTTCTAAGTATTTTGATTATTCAAAATTTAGAAGAGCTAGATTCCCAAATCTGAAGTTTTCAACGGAAACAATTTCCTTGCGTGTACCAGCGGGGATGTTGGATGATGTAAAAATACAAGCCAACAAAATAGATGTGCCATACCAATCACTTCTTAAGATTTATATAAGTGGTGCCTTAGAAGCTGACAAAAAGAATAAATTTGCTTTTGCTTCGTGATACAATCTGAAGTGTGAAAGATACTCCAAAAAAATTAAACAAGGAACAGTTGCGGGCGGTAAAACATGGCAAAGGCCCGCTTTTAATAATTGCTGGGGCAGGGACTGGGAAAACTACTGTAATAACCGAAAGAATTAAGTATTTAATTACAAAAGGACGAGCTTTGCCTGAAGAAATCTTGGCCTTAACATTTACTGAAAAAGCAGCAGCTGAAATGGAGGAGAGGGTGGATATGGCAATGCCCTTGGGTTATGGGGAAATGTGGATTTCTACCTTTCATGCATTTTGTGATCGGGTTCTTCGCGATAATGCAATTCACATTGGTTTGCCCCCTAATTTTAAATTGATGACAACTGCCGAAAATATTGACCTAATAAAGAAAAACTTATTTAACTTTAATCTTGATTATTTTAGACCACTGGGAAATCCTAACAAGTTTATTGAAGGAATGTTACAGCATTTTAGTAGACTTCAGGATGAGGTAATAACAGCAGAAGAATATTTAAAATATTCAAAAAATTATACAAATGAAGAAATACTAGAGATAACAAAAATTAAAGAACTGGTAAACGCATATAAAGCATATGAGGATCTAAAAATAAAAGAGAGCAAGTTTGACTTTGGAGATTTGATTACAAAAACTTTAAAATTATTTAAGAAACGCCCTAACATTTTAAAAATTTATCAGGAAAAATTTAAATATATTTTAGTGGATGAATTTCAGGACACCAACTATGGACAAAACGAATTGATTAATTTACTTGCTCGAAAGTATAAAAATATCTCAGTCGTTGGGGACGATAACCAATCAATCTATAAATTTAGGGGAGCTGCTATAAGTAATATCATTCAATTCAAAAAGACTTATCCTAAAGCTAAAATCATCAGCTTGAATCAGAACTATAGATCAACTCAAACAATTCTTGATTCAGCTTACAGATTAATTAAACATAATGATCCAGATACATTAGAATATCAGTTGGGAATATCTAAAAAACTTATGGCAGTGAATAGTAAACAGTTAACAGGTATAAAGTTAATTCATACCAAAACTGGGCAGGAAGAAGCAGAAGAAGCTACTGAAGAAGTTATTAAACTCGTAACCCATAACTCGACACTATATCACTATAGTGATATTGCAATTTTGGTCAGGGCTAATAACCATGCAGATGTATTTATAAGAGAATTTGAAAGACAAGGTATTCCGCATCAGTTTTTAGGATTAAGTAAACTTTTTGAAAAAGAAGAAATAATTGATCTAATTTCTTACCTTAAAGTTCTATATAACCCTGAAGATTCGGCCAGTTTGTATAGACTATTATCTTCTGAGGTTCTAAATATATCAAGCATGGAGCTAGTAAAATTAAATAGTTTGGCCAAAAGGAAAAGTTTGTCACTTTTTGAAGTACTTGCGGAAATTAAGAACGAAAAAATAGTCAATTTACTTAAAGTTATTGACAAACATCTAAAGTCAATTAATAAACTATCAGCAGGACAGATTTTATACGATTATATAAATGAAGTAGGCATTTATCAAAAAATTTTGGATAACAGCGAGGATGTCAAAGCAAAAAATATTGCCAAGTTTTTTGAAAAGATAAAATCATTTGAGGAATCAGCCAAAAACGCAAGTGTTTTTGCATTGGTTGATTACATTGATTTACTAACAGAAGTGGGCGAGTCTCCAAGTGTTACCGATGTCGATTGGCAGGAAAATAATGCTATTAATATTTTGACGGTTCATAGTTCAAAAGGTTTGGAATTCCCCGTCGTATTTTTAGTCAATCTGGTAAGTGAACGGTTTCCATCAAGAGAACGACGCGAACAGATTCCAATACCTGATTATTTGATTAAAGAAACGCTGCCTTCTGGAGATTTTCATTTGCAAGAAGAAAGAAGACTTTTTTATGTTGGCATGACCAGAGCAAAAGAAAGATTATATTTTACTGCAAGTGATTACTACAATGATGGTAAAAGACAAAAGAAAATATCGCCATTTGTCACTGAGGCCCTTGGTGAAATAACCAATAACCAAATTCCAATTATCAAACAATTTCAAATCACTAATTTACAAAATTCAAAACACAAGTCACCAATCACTAGTCACCAGCCATTAAAGATTAATTATTTATCTGTAAGCCAAATCGAAACTTTTAAATCCTGTCCAATGCACTACAAATTAAAATATATTTATAAACTCCCTACTCCACCATCTGCCTCAATCTCATTTGGTGTATCAATTCATAATACTTTAAAAGATTATTTCGGGACGAAGAAAGATATTCTTGGAATATATAAAAATAATTTTATTACTGAGGGTTATATTAATAAAAAACATAAACAAGAATTTTACAAAAAAGGAGAAATTTACTTATTAGGATTTTTGAAAAATTCTTATGATCCGAAAATTAAAACAGTTTCTCTTGAGCAAAAATTTACGATTCTAATCGACAAAACTTTAAAGATTGGGGGAGTTATTGATAGGGTAGATGATTTAGAAAAAGGGCTATATGAAGTAATTGACTACAAAACAGGAGCTAATATTCCGACGCAAAAAGAAGTTGATAAAGACATGCAGTTATCTTTTTATTGCTTGGCAGTTTCAAATTTATACAAAGTAAAACCTGAAGATATTAAACTCTCACTTTACTATTTAGATACTCAGGAAAAAATAACAACAACAAGAACAGCGAAGCAGTTAGAAACTTTGAAAAAAGAAATTTTAGAAATAAAAAAAGAAATTGAAGAAAGTGATTTCAAATGTAACAATAGTTTTTTCTGTCAGGGAAAATGTGAATACTCAATGTTTTGTAGAAATGAAAAGTAATTTATTTAAAATCCCATGATTACCAATCCATATTTATTAATATCTTTTTTAGTCCAAAACTTTTGATCTTTTGAATTTAATACAAAAGAAATTTTTTTCTCAATTTTTCTCCCTGTGTAGCTTTTATCGACTGGATCATATTCGCGTAATACTAAAATATCTCCTTTTTTAACATTAAAATCAGCAATTCTAGCATCAAATGTTTTTTCTCCAGAAAGGATTTTATTGAATAATTCAGGCCATGTCTTTTTCTCAATCCTTTCCATAAATTAATTATACACTTTTACAAATGACCATGATATAGGTCTTGACAAAAGACCTGTTTATAGTATCATGTAAACATGACTACGATATCTATAACTAATTTGAAAATGAATCCTGCTCTAGCCATCGCAAGTGCGCAAGATTTTCCCGTCGCTATTCAAAACAGGAATGATACTGAAGCCTATTTAATAGGTAAGGGATTATTTGAAAAAATGATTCTTTATCTTGAGGATATTGAGGATAAAAAGACAATTAAGAACATTAATATGTCTGACAAAAGGAACTTCGAAGATTTTGCATCAGAACTTGGGTTATGAGGCTAACTATAACATCACATGCTGAAAAGCAAATCAAGAAGCTTCCTAAAAGCATACAAATAATTATTACTTCTAAAATTAGAAATTTAATAAATAGTTCATTTGAGGATTTAGAAAAACTATCAGGATATAAAAATTATTATAAAGCTAGGACAGGAACTTATAGAATAATTTTTGTTAAATTTACAAATGAGGTAGAAATAATTTTAGTGGCTCACAGAAAAGAGGTTTACAACTTGTTGGCCAGGCTTTGATCCGATATAGTTAATTAGTGCTTACAAAAATTCTTTCTGCCAGCCATTTTGGTTTGGAGCCAAACTTAATTGAGGTTGAGGTCAATGTTTTTAAAAAAGGCTTCCCAGGGTTTAATATAATAGGCCTTCCAAATAAATCAATTGAAGAAGCAAAAGAAAGGGTTAAAACTGCGCTTATTAATTCAAATATTGAAATTCCAAATTCAAAAATTGTAGTTAACTTGGCTCCTGCCGATATTCCAAAAGAAGGCTCTCTTTATGATCTTCCCATTGCAATCGGAATACTTGCATCCTTAGGTGAAGTAAAACTTCCGCAAGAAAAATCATTTTTTTACGGTGAACTTTCACTAGACGGTGGACTACGCCACACTAAAGGTGTTTTTCTTTTAGGACTCGCTGCAAAAGCTTTAAAGATTAAAAACTTATTTGTGCCGTTTGACTCTGCCAACGAAGCTGTGGTTTTAGCCGGAATTGATGTTTATCCTGTTAAATCTTTACTTGAGCTGGTCAGTCATTTGAATGGAATAAAGAAAATAGAGAAAATGTCCTTCTCCGCCAAAGCTTCGGGGGGACGATTTGCTGAGACTCAGCAAATCGAGTTTGATTTTGCTGAAATTATTGGTCAGGAATCTGCAAAACGCGCTATGACTATTGCAGCAGCAGGAGGACACAATATATTTATGATGGGTAGTCCAGGAGCAGGAAAGACAATGTTAGCAAGAGCATCTGCTGGAATTTTACCACCACTAAATGAGGAAGAAGCTTTGGAAGTTACTAAAATTTATTCACTTGCCGGTCTAATACCTGCAGGAGAAGGACTGGTCAGTATAAGACCCTTTAGAACAGCACATCACACAACAAGCCGAATTGGCTTAATTGGTGGAGGAACAAATCCACATCCCGGAGAAATTTCCCTTGCCCATAATGGAGTATTGTTTTTGGATGAATTTCCGGAGTTTTCAAGAAGCACACTTGAGGCGTTAAGGCAACCGATGGAGGATGGGGAAGTATCAATAACCAGAATTGCAGGATCGGTTAATTTCCCCGCAAGTTTTATGTTAATAGCTGCAGCTAATCCTTGTCCTTGTGGATATTTAGGCGATCCTAAAAAAGATTGCAAATGTACACCAAGAATGATTATGAAATATCAAAGTAAATTGTCGGGGCCTTTGATGGATAGAATTGATTTACATATAAATGTTCCTGCGGTTGATATAAACAAGCTTATGGAAAATGCAAATGCTAAAACACAAATGGTAAATTCTAAAAAAATTAGAGAGCAGGTTATAAAAGCAAGAGAGATACAGAATAAAAGATTTAGAGGCCTCTCTGTTTACACAAATTCCAATATGAAAAATAAACATATTAAAGGATTTGTTGATATAACTCCAGAGGCATTAAGTTTACTTAAACAAGCAGTCAACACTTATAATTTATCAGCCAGAACTTATTTTAGACTTATAAAAGTAAGTCAGACGATTGCAGATTTATCAGAAAGTAAAAAAATTCTTCCAAATCACGTCGCCGAAGCGTTACAGTATCGTGTAAGAAGTGAATAAATTTGTGATATAGTTTTTGTATGCTCTTGTTTGTTTTTGCTTCATCTGTTTATGTTACTAGTTTGGCGATAATTGATGGATTGGTTAATCGACTAATTTTTAGAGAAAATAGTAAACTTTCTTACTTTTCAGCAGAAAAGCAAGAGATTTATAAAAGAAAAGAATGGTTTTGGTATTGTTTTTTGTTTTTGATAATTCTTCCCTTTGTTATCCCTACAATTTTTTCTTTTTTAATCGGAGGAATCCAATATGTGTTAGTTTATATTTTAATTCTTGCGGTTATTGATTGGGATATTATTTTTGGGAAAATTGTATTTGATAAATGGTTTGGTGATTTACCAAGTATTTGTTTGCCGTTTATTGGTTGGGTTCACTTTAAACTACTTCCAACAATTATTATCAGATTATTAACAATTGTAGGAATTGTTTTGTATCTGGTATAGATCTATATCTTTGCAATATAGTGTCAGGACTGGGGACTAGGAGATTCGGTTTCTTGAGATTTATCTAATTTTTGATTAATTAATTCTCTCACACTTTCAATAAATGGTTTTAATTGATCTTCAGCAGTATTTTTAGGGGCAAGGGGCAACGTGCCTCTTTCAGGATGGTTATAAAAATACTGACCATTTTGGAAAATAATATCTAATTTCATAGCTTGTAGTTTACTTCTTCTTCTTCTTCTTGTCAATTGTGAAAAATTGGGAGATTATTAAATTATGAAGGCAGAAATTGACCAAAGTGGAAAGGTGGAACATTTGAATACGCATACAGTAGTTTCCTTGGCAAATCATGTTTCTGGATCGGTTTATTTGTCTGCCACCGAGAAAATAAAACTTATAAAAATTTTAAGAAAAAGTATATTTAACAGGGCAGAATTTATTTATAAGATATTTGCGATAATTGTTGCTATTTTAAAATTAGGTAAAAAAAGAAACCGAGCTTTATCGGCCTCACCACCCGCTTTTACGCATGGGGTCCGCTTAGTTCTCGGTTTACTTTAAATATATTATACATAACTTGTCAACATGAAGCAATTAAATAGATTAATCGGAAAACAAGGGGAGGAGATGGCGGCTGAGTTACTCAGAAAGAAAGGATATCAGATACTGGATCAAAATAATTCTACCAAATGGGGAGAGTTAGATATAATTGCTTGTAAAGATAATATCTTAACATTTGTTGAGGTTAAACTAAAAACAACTGAAGACTATGGTACTCCAGAAGAAATGATTGGAAAAAATAAACTAGCGCAAGTTAGACGGACTGCAGAAATGTATTTATTAAATAATCCTGATATAGCAAAAAAGTTTGATAGATATCAAATAGATGCTGTGTGTATAGTAGAGGAGTCAGAAAGAATAACGCATTATGAAAACCTTACATTTTAGAGGAGTAGATCCTTATACTATTAACAAAAAATCCATCGCAATTGTTGGAAGTCGGCAAATGACAAGATATGGTAGGGAAATAGTCGATAAATTTGTTTGTGACTTTGTTGCCAACGGGATAACCACAATTTCAGGTTTTATGTATGGAGTAGATACAGAGGTTGCAGAAAAGACTATTGAGTATGGCGGTCGCCACATTGCTGTCTTTGGTTGTGGTTTAGACATAATTTACCCTGCTGAAAACGCAAAATTGTATGACCAAATTGTTAAAACAGGAGGATCAGTTGTGTCAGAATATGATGACTCGGCAAAACCTCATCTTTGGAAATTTCCACAGAGAAATAAAATTGTTGCAGGACTTTCTTCACTTGGAGTTTTGGTTATCGAGGCGGGAGAAAATAGTGGGTCATTGGTAACTGCAAAGTTAGCTAAAAAAATGAAGAAAAAAGTATATGCAATACCTGGACCAATTAATTCTAAAGTTTCTATTGGATGTAATGATCTTATAAAATCTGGGGATGCAATTATGGCAATAAGTGTGGGAGACATAATTAAATCAAAATTTAAAAAGATAGCATCGCTTACGCGTCAAAATACAAAATTACAAATTAAAAGTCAAAATTTTGCGAACGGATTAGAACAAAAAATTTATAAAGTACTTGAAATAGAACCTCTGGAAATTGATGAAATTGCAGTCAAAATCAGGGGGAGTGTTGTAGAAATTGGATCAACATTATCAATAATGGGAATTAAAGGTCTTGTTACCGAATCTGGAGGTAAATACTACTTAAATAGGTAGTCGAAATTTAGTATAACACCCAGGGTAGAGTACTTCTGAACCACCAAACGACTTTTTAAAGTGGGTAAAACCCAGCCAAGATTTATTGGGAAACCTGTCGTCATATATTCCTTCAAAATCAAAGATTTTACAACCTTGCTTTCTAGCCCATAGTATTCCAGAATAGAGAAGAGAGTATTGGGAGAGGGAAGTGCGACCTTCTTTATTAGTAAAACCATACCAATAATATACAAAGTCGTGTGAACTCCGCGTGAAAATCGCTCCCCCGATAATATTGCCAACTTTATTGTGCGACGCAAGGAAAATTGAGTGATTGTTCAGGAAGTTTTTTTTTAAGTTTATTAAACTTTCAAGGTTTGGTACATATCGATTAAAACTAACTGATTTTTTCCAAGCTTTATAAAATTTTTCTATTTCTTTTGGGGTAGAATACTCAACAATTTTTAGTTTATCCCCTATTTTTATACTTCTTCTTGTCTCCTTTTTAAAAACAAACGGGCTAGTCAAATCCAGATGCAATGTTTTTGAAGGTAAATATGGGTTTTTTGACAACTTGTAGTTATTAGCTTTTAATTTTTGACTATTTAAATTTAAGTTTGGTTCAATAATTGTTTGAAAAACTCTATATTTTTTTTCTAACTTTTTTGTTGTCTTAAAATCGATATTTTTAGGTCTTTGAATTTTTAGGACGGAACCGATTAGGGGCAGTTTTCGTATGAAGTAGTTAGTGTTTTTAATTCTCTCTATAATCCAGCCTTGGGATTTTAAATATTTGGCATAATTTACAGATTGTCTGATATCAGTCATACCCTTGCCTTAAGTCGAAGAAAAAACCATCTAGCTTTTTCAGCAATTCTATATAGATAATATAATGGCTTGTTTATAACAAGGTCCCAACTACCCACAAACTCAACAACCTTTGGATTGTAACCCTCCTTAAATTTAGTAAATCCCTTACCCTCTTCTCTTCCCCATAAATCAAATGTAGATAATCCTTGTTTTTTACCGTATTTAATTGCTTCCCACATCATTAGATTATTGGCCATTACCTCCTTATACTTATCAGTTGATGCTCCATATGGGTAATACAAAAAGTCATTATGGGTAAAAAGTATCCAGGTAGAAATAATTTCGCCTTTGTATGTCGCAATTAGAAGATGTGCAATTTTATCTTTTAAATGCTTCCACATAAGCCTATGGTACTTTTCAGTGTGAGCATAGAAGCCTTGCCTTTTAGCTGTTTCAAACGTTAATTCAAGATACTTTTCAAAAGCTTTGTCTGAATTATCAATTCTTACCTTTACTTCATGTTTCTGGGCTAGCCTAATGTTATACCTAGTTTTGCTAGAAAAAGATTTTAGAAGTTCTTCCTCAGATTTTGTTAGGTCAATCCAAAAAGTTGTCGGTGTAAATAATGTTTTGCCCCTGACCAGGCCTGATTTACTGAGTAACTGTTTTACTGATTCATTATTAGAAATATTTGGCTCGAATTTTATAAAAATTGCGTTATATTTTTTGCCTATATTTCTAAACATTGCAGGGTCGGACTCTGCAATAGGGCCACATTTAAGGCATGTTCCTATTTTGAAATTGGTATAAGGAATTTTGGAAAAAATTATTAAAGAATTCTTTTCAAAGTGAACTTCATTCCCCCACTCCTTTCTAAACTCTCCCCATTCCTTTGTTTGTAGTGGATGTGTCATAGTCTATTTTAAGTACTTGTTGAGAATATTAGAATAACCAATATTCCTTATTTTAAGTACTTGTCGAGAATATTGTCAAAGTTTAAATCATCATCGGCGATCTGTGAGTCATTATAAACATCGTTTTTTATAATTTCCAAACTGCCGTTTAATAAATGCTCAGGAATGTCCGAAAGAAATCTACTTGGGGCGTTACTTGATGTTTCTCCATAGAAGAGGCGTTTACTGGCATAACACAAAATCAATGTTTCTTTGGCTCTAGTTATGCCTACATAACAAAGTCTTCTTTCTTCTTCTAGTTGTTCTTTTTCCCACAAAGACCTTGAATGTGGAAAAATTCCTTCCTCCATTCCTACAATGAAAACTACAGTGAATTCAAGACCTTTGGCAGAATGCAAAGTCATAAGAGTAACTGCGTTTTTTGTTTCATGAATAGGTCCTGCTTCAATTAATGATACATTTTCTAAAAATTCTATTAATGTGGGAAATTCAATCGCAACTGAACGAAGCTCTTTGATGTTTTCAAGACGTTCTACATCTTCTGGATCGATCTCTTTAAATTTGGCTAAATAACTTGTTGTTTTTAAAACCTGGTCAAGTATTTCTAGTGTTGTTAACTCTTGTAAATTGGAAATTGATAATTGTAAATTGCTGAAGGCTTCATACCTTCTTTTACCTAAGGCTAACACTCTTTTTTTGGAGACTGTATCTTTGTGATTAACTAAAAGCCTTAAGTATGAAAGTATGTCTTTTATTTCTTTTCTATCATAGAATCTAACACCACCCATTAATGAGTAAGGAATACTAGCGTGGAGTAATGCCTCTTCAAGCACACGAGATTGGGCGTTCGTTCTGTAAAGTATGGCAACATCACTATAATCTTTGCCACTAAGGACTAGCCTTTTTATTTCATTTATAACAAATTCTGCTTCATCAAAACCGTTTCTGGCAGGATAAATAGATATCTTTTCTCCACTTTCTTTTTCTGTCCATAATTTTAAAATAGGGTGAGTCATATTTTTAGAAATTACGGCGTTAGCTGCTTCTAAAATATTTTGTGTACTTCTGTAGTTTTGTTCCAGGTTAATAACTTTTATTTTAGGATAGTCAGAAATTAGATAGTTTATATTTCTGTAATCTGCCCCTCTCCAGGAGTATACTGACTGACTAGCATCTCCTACGGCAGTAATTACACCTCTATTTCCGTCTATTAGTCTTATTAATTTATATTGTATTTTATTTGTGTCCTGCCACTCATCGACAAATATTTGTTTTAATCTATCTCTCCATTTTGAAACAATCTCTGGTATTTCAAAAAGTAAAACAGTTTTAATTAGAAGATCGTCAAAGTCTAAAGCATTAATTTCTTTTAATTTTCTCTCGTACGCTTTATAAATTGTAGAAATAGTTTGATCTGTCGGCTCCAGCATTTGATTTTTGGCTTCAGAGATAGAGTATAAAACAGATGAAGGTTTTATCGTATCTTTGATACCAATTTCCAAGATTATGTCTTTAATTAAATCTTTTTGCTGCCTTATTGGTAAATGTCAATAAAAGACAGTTTTCAGGATTAACTAACTTTGTTTTTATAAAATATGAGACTCGTTCTGTTAAAACTTTAGTTTTACCTGATCCTGCCCCAGCTAAAACCAAAAGAGGTCCTCCAACGTATGTAACTGCTTCTTGCTGTTCCTTGTTAAGAGTCTCCATATTACTTACAATAGTAGCATGCGGATTATTAAATTTGTTTCACTATTTTTAGGAAGTTTAATAATTGTTTTGGTTCTGCTATGTTCTAGCTTCTATTTTCTAGCACCTAAATTGCAACAGAATGTTGCAATTTTAGTTTTAGGCAAGGGTGGTGAGGGCCATACGGCTCCAGATTTGACAGATACTATGATGCTTGTAAATTTAAATCCAGATTCTAATAAAGTATCTATTTTATCTCTGCCTCGAGATATTTGGATTCCAGCCATTCGTGCTAAATTAAACACAGCGTATCATTATGGTAGTTTTGGTCTTGCATCATCCAGTGTGTCTAGTGTTACAGGTATAACACCCAACTATTATGTGGTTGTTGATTTTTCACTGTTTAAAGATTTAATCGATACTGTTGGTGGTATAAATGTAGAAGTTGCCAATCCCTTTACTGATGAAAAATATCCAATCGTGGGAAAAGAAGATGATCTATGCAATGGAGATAAATTATACAAATGTAGATACGAAACCCTTCACTTTGTCCAGGGTAAACAATTAATGAATGGGGAGACTGCTCTACAGTTTGTTAGAAGTAGAAATGCGGTAGGAGATGAAGGAACAGATATTGCAAGAGAGAGAAGACAGCAAAAAGTGATTGAAGCTTTAAAGACAAAACTTTTGTCAACGCAAGTTTTGTCAAATTCAAAGGTTTTAATGAATTTATACGATATTATAATGTCTCATTTGGAAACAAATATTGATAAAGTTATGACACTTAAATTATTAAGATTTATTTTTGAATCAAAAGATAACATCAAGTTTTTATCAATCCCGGAAGAATATATTAAGTTTTCCCAAAATAACAAAAGATATGATTTTCAATATGTTTTTATCCCAGTAAGTGGTAATTGGAATGAATTTCAGAATTGGCTAAAAAAAGGAATATAAATTACCACCCTACCCAGTCAAATTTATTGATAAATAGAACGCCCCAAGTGTTTACAATAATGCAGATTAAAAGTAGAAGCCAATTATGCCATCTCGGCCCATTCTGTTTTACAATTCCTTTAATTGTAAGTAACATTAAAAAAGGATAAAAGTCGACGGCGAACCGGTATCCAAATTGCGAAAATCCAGTTCCTCCGTGAGAGGCTACTATAAATAGTATTATTAAAATAGAAATCCAAGATAATTTTGTAACGAGATCTTTTTTAGCTGCAAAGAAAGCATATATAAAAGCAGGAGTGGTTAAAATTATAGACATTCCAGCAAGAGACGGAACAATATAGGGGAAAGTATCTCTAATTACAGGTAGTTTCAAAAAGAAAATGTTAAAGTTTTTAGGTATATAAGTAGGACTCCAAAGGCCTGACGAGAACCAAGATGAGGTATTAACATCTGGAATTAAACTGTAACCATTATCAAACGGATTCCCAAACCTTAAATAGTTATAGCTAAAGCCAAATATAGCAAAGATAGAAAATACTAGAATTAATTTAGTCAATATTTTGATATTTTTAAATTTATTCCAATTCATAAAAATCATAAATGGAAAAACTAATGCTGTATGGCTTCTCGAAAGAAATACAGATCCCAACAATATTCCCAATAAAATTGGTCTAGACTTTCCAAATATTTCAACTAATGCCCAGGTCAAGAAAAAAGCAGATGTAACTTGGCCTAAATACCATACTGATCCAACTGAAGATAAAAACCAAACTATGGATCCCAACCCAATTAATAATCCTGACCAGATCGCAAGTTTAATATCTTTTTTAATTTTATATGACAAAATCATTGTCATACCCACAATCCCCATTCCAAATATATGAGCAATAATTTGTTGTGGAAATTCTTTTCCGAAAATTAACACAAACGGTAAAGCAATAATTGCCGGCATTGGAGGATTTGTCACATACCATCTGTTGATATCAATCGGAACTTTTTCAAGCCATGGATAAACACCCTCTATATACAAGTGTCCTTTTAAAAAAGCATCAGCTAATAATATGAAATGGTTAAAAGCCGTGTTTCCAGCGGACGACAAAAAATAAATTATTAATATAATTATTGAAGTAATTATTATTACCAACCTAGATTTATGATTTATCATCATTTTCCCGAATTACCATCCTAAATTAATTGCCCATATTACTCCCCAAAAATTAACTATAACCGAAATTAGTATTAATAATAGGTTTAATTTAGTTGATTTGAATCTTAATGCCAAGATTATCATAAGAAAAACAATGAAATCTAAAACAAATCTATATCCAAACTGAACCCAACCTTGCATAATATGTAAAAAACTGGGTATGGCACAAATAATACTTGTAATAATTAAGTTTGACTCAAGACCAGGTTTAAATTTAGGTCTTAATGCTAGAAAAAGAAGTGGGGAAGTAAAAAGTATTCCCATACCAAAAGGTGAAGGCTTTAAATCTTTTACAATTCCTCCATCAATTTTGACATTAGGGGGCATAACTAAAAAAGTATAAAGATGCAAGCCCACATTTTTAATATCAAAATATCCGAATAACGAAGACTTAGGATTTATGATTTGGCGGATAGTGTAGGGATAATCTGAACCTGCGTATTGTAAATACACCTCGTTATAGCCTGTCCTGAAGGGATTACCAAACCTTAAATAATCATAAGACAAAATGATGGGTACAAAAACAAATGCCCCCAGAAGAAAAAACATAAATCTTTTCTTTTTTCTCCAAAGTTGCAAGAGATAAAAGATACCTGCAAGAATTAACGACATTCTTGTTAAAGCTCCTAATGCAAAAAATATCCCTGACCAAAAATCAAATTTTTTAAAATGGAAAATTAAAGATAGTGTTATGAAAAAGATAGCTACAATATGGGCAAAAAACCACGTGGTACCAACAACTGCAGACCAAAAAAAAGACGTACCAAAACCCAAAAATACTGATAAAAGTATGGAGTTTCTTTTTGAGGTGAAACTAGTTAAAAGTAAATAAATTAAACTTATGTCAATTGCTCCAACAAGTATAGACACTTGTTGTTGAGTAATTCCTTTGAAAATTAGGACAAAAGGTGTGAGGAGAATAGATGCGCCTGGGGGAAATGGAATATAAGTCTTGCCTTCAAATTCTAATTTATCATGATAAAATTGAGGTAGATCTGGTATATCTACCCTACCTTGCAAGATTGACTTTGTGAGGTATAAATAGTGGTCGTACCAATTTCTTGGTTCTGGGTAGATGTTTTTGTAAATCAAAAAACTTCCTAGAAACAAAATTAGTGGAACTAAAATATGCGCAAATTTTTTCAAAAATCCTATTTTTGTCATAGTAATAAGTTTAATTTTAACATTACTTTGATTATTTTTTCTGCCTTAGTTTTTAGATTGTTTCTTGCTAATTTTGGAACTTTACAACTTGACCATGGGACATTTATCGCTTGGAGTAATTCACTGGTAGTAAATGGCTCTAAGACTTTTTATGAAGGCTGGTCTGATTATTTACCTGGGTATTTATATGTCTTATGGTTTTTAGGCAAACTTAGTTTACAGGTTCCGAACCTGCAAGTTATATTATTTAAATTACCTGCGATTATTGCAGATCTTTTGACCGGTTATCTGATTTACAAAATTTTAGAAGGCAAAAAAGGTACAAAAAAATGGGCAATAACTGGGAGTCTGTTTTATCTTTTTAATCCTGCAATTTTTGCCAATTCATCCCTTTGGGGTCAGGTTGACAGTTTGACCGCACTTTTCTCTCTTTTTGCTGTTTATGTTTTTCCTATCAGCTATTGGCTATCAGTTATTAGCTTAGCATTAGGTACTCTTATTAAACCGCAAGCCGCATTTATCTTACCTGCAATTTTATATCTTATGATTAAAAACAAAACCTCTTTCTCAAAAGTTTTGAATTTTGGAGTTTTGGGACTTGGAGTTTTTGTACTTGGTTTTGTGCCATTTAATAACTTTTCTAATTTATGGCAGTTTATAATACAACGCCTTTCAGCTTCTGCTAATCAATATCCCTACGGGTCAGTTAATGCCTTTTCTCTTTGGGGACTTTTTGGTTTTTGGAAGCCAGACAATATTACGTTTTGGATAGGACTTGGCATATCAATTGCTCTAATTACACTAATTACTCTAATTATTTCTAAAAAGAATATCAAAAATGGTGAGTATCTAGTTTCTGCCTTTTCTTTGCTTATCACTTTTCTTTTTATGACCAGAATGCATGAAAGGCACTTATTACCAGTGCTTGCTCCGCTTTTAATTGCGACTGTGAGCAATCCTATTCTAATAATTTCATATCTTGGTTTATCTTTAACTTACACAGCTAATTTATCGTATGCATATTATTGGATAACAGACAACTTCAAAGAAATATTTAATCCAATTTTAATCAAAGGATTTATAATTACAAACCTTTCTTTATTAATTTTAGCGATTATTTCGGTATTCAAAAAAATTAATTTAAAAATTAAATTTAACTTTAATAATATAAAAACGGCAAATTATTTTTCAACTAAAGACATTTCAAATAAATTTGCTAAAATACTTCTCTTTTTAG
The DNA here is from genome assembly GCA_000990005.1 of Candidatus Woesebacteria bacterium GW2011_GWB1_33_38. GTDB lineage: Bacteria > Patescibacteriota > Microgenomatia > UBA8517 > UBA8517 > UBA12026. Next base: position 28,746 of record LBPF01000003.1, read on the forward strand.
TTTTGCTTTTTAGTATTTTTACCAGACTATATCAATTAGGTAATCCCAAAGAGATGTATTTTGATGAGATTTATCATTCCTTTACTGCCAAATTGGTGCTACATAATGATCCTAAAGCTTGGGAGTGGTGGAACCCACACCCAGAAGGCTTTGCCTATGAATGGACTCATCCACCCCTATCAAAATTAGGTATGGCATTGGGGATGAAAATTTTTGGAGAAAATTCTTTTGGTTGGAGAGTTCCACAGGCGATTTTAGGTACTTTATCAGTACTGGTGATTTATTTATTGGCTAGAGAAGTATTCAAAGATAAATTAACAGCAGTTTTATCAGCTACAATTTTTTGTTTGGATGGTCTTCCTCTGGTTTTAAGCCGTATGGGTATGAATGATTCATATGTTTTATTCTTTTCACTGCTTTCTGTTTATCTTTTTGTAAGAGACAAAAATTTATTATCAAGTATTGCTTTCGGTTTAGCAATAGCTTCCAAATGGTCTGCTATTTATGTTTTTCCCATTTTATTTATTTCACACTTCGTGTTTAGAAAAAAGATAAAAATAAGTTATTTATCTTTTTTGATTTTCCCCGCTCTAGTATATGTTGCAAGTTATAGTTTAATGTTTACAACGGGACACACATGGGACCAATTTATAGAGGTTCAAAAACAAATGTGGTGGTATCATACCAATCTAGTAGCGGAACACCCTTACACATCACCTGCCTGGAGTTGGCCATTACTTTTAAGACCAATTTATTTATATGATGGGGGAGATGTTAATGGACAAGTTGCCCGAATTTATGCTTTTGGTAATCCATTTATTTTTTGGTTTGGACTTTACTCGATAATTCTATCAATTTTTATATCAGCTAAAGAGAGAATAAAAAAGTTAGGTTTTGTAATTTTTTCGTACCTAATTTTCTTTTTACCCTGGATTGCAAGTCCTAGAATAATGTTTTTGTATCATTATTTACCCTCAATTCCATTTTTGGCAATTGCTTCTGGTTTTGTTCTTCGCCGTTTCCCCAAATTTAGAATTGGTTTATTGGTAATTGGTTTATTGGTATTTATTTACTTTTACCCTCATTGGATAGGGGTAAGAATTCCACTAAAACTTGACGAAAGTTACTATTGGTTTTCCTCTTGGAGATAACTCTTAAATTAGAAGGCTAAGAGTAAGCTACCAAGTATTACAAGTATTCCAAATACTGTTCCAACAATAGTTGGCCATGTTGTACCAACTGAAGGTAATTCTGGTTCCTCTTCAACACTTGCGATTGATGTAGATGTTTCTGTTGGTTCAGGAGGACATAGACAATCATTTTCTGATAGGCAAGATGTGTTTCTACAACTTCCTGAAGTTGCGCCACTAGCAATATAGCACATCAAACCATTTGGACAGTCAGTATTTTGAGTGCATGAATTGTTACATTGTGGATTCGAAGTTGCAGTAGCTGTTGCAGTAGCTGTTGGTATACCAGTGCCTGTACTTGTAGCTGTGGCTGTAGGTGTGGCTGTAGGTGTTTCTCCAGGACAGACACAATCTGTCTCAGTTGAACAAGTCTCTTTTCTACACCTTTTGGCACTAGAATCTGCAGAATTGACAACTAAGCATCTAAGATTTGAAGTGCAGTCTGTATGTGCGGTACACAAACTATTGCATTGTTTGGGTGTTGCTGTAGCTGTTGCTGTGGCTGTTGGTGTTGCACAAATACAATTTGTTTTTGATGTACAAGCCTGTCTTCTACATCTACCTGATGTCGCAGGCCCAGGCCCTGCGCCATAACAAATCAAACCTGTGGGACAATCAGTGGTTTGTTGACAGACACTGTTACATACTATGTTTGGAGGTGCGGTTGGTGTAGGCGTTGTTGTTGGCCCAGTTACTGTAAATGACACCTTACAAACTTTAGGCCCAGCTGCAGCATTTGAGTCAGTTGGAGCAACATTTTTAGTTTGGTAAAGTTTAATTGCAGTGAATATTGCAATTCCAGCAAGAACAATAGTTGTTGCTATTATTCCCAAAGTTACTATTTTATTTTTGTTTTTCATTATATTTATATATTTATTTTCCATACCATGTTCCAGCATAATATACTTCAGCCTGGATATTGGTTGTTCCTGAAGTAACTGTATATAGATCATAGAAAACCGTAGCAACTTGGAATTTTTTACTGGCTGTAACTTCAGGTCTTAGTACTCCATTAACTGTAAACCTTGCTTTAGTAAAATGAATAGTGTTATTTGCACCATATGCAGTAGGTATTGTCAAATTAACTTTTTGTCCAACCTTTAAAGTTCCTAAATCAGTAATCATTGCCCCTTGTTCAGTGTAAAGAACTATTGCATTAATACATCCTATTCCGCCTCCGCCTCCGCCTTCAGTACAATCTTCATCATAAAACATTGAGGTAAAAGCCTTATTACCATTATTGTAATAGTCAATTTGTTCGGTTCCACAATTAAATTCAAAACTGGCGCTTTCCAAATGAGTTTTGTATTCTTCATTACAGCTAGTGCCAAACGGTTTGACGTCGTTGCAATGGTAGTGGTTAACAAAATCTAAAGGAAAACTAGTTGCAGAACATCCTGTTGCAGTACATGGAGGAGTAAATTGATTTGTTGCTGCTTTTTCTCTAATATCCTGATTTTGGCCTGTTAAAAATACTCCTGCTCCAACACCACCAACAAGTAAAAATAATCCTAATATTGTTGCAATTACTTTTCCCCCTGCAAATTTTTTCTTTGGTGGTGTAGTACCCATTATTTCAGGCATAATAACGTCATCACTTGGCGCAGCTGAACCAACATTTGTTGTAACTGTTGCTGGGGTTGTGTCCAACTGTTCACCGATCACTGTTGACTGTTCACTAGCTACAGGCATTGGGGGCAAAACAGTATCTTCAACTACAGTAGGAAAAGTTACAGGAAAATTCTGATCATCAGTTTGACCATTGGTTGTTGTTGGTTGATTACTATTTCCGTTGGGCATATAAAAAGTCCTTGAATTAACTTTAACCTTTCATGAAATCCATGTCAAGAAGAAGTCGTTATTATCGTCACAACTTTGGAATCTTACATGCAATAAGGGGTAAAATTTTTATATTTGATTTCATATCCATCTTTACAACATCTTGATATTCCTCCTTGTGAACTATTAACACAGTCAAAGTAGGAATTTGGAGTTGACGCACCCCAAATCAAATCCTTTAAAGGAAAATGAAAAGTAATACATCTTGTTGGATCGTTCTTATAACTAGGACACATTATTATTTTTGGTCCTTGCCCGACACTATCACATTCTTTTGTAGTTTCTCCACATTTATCCCTCCTGATATCCCATTTACATTTATAGATTTCCCCGTTTTTTTGGATGTGGAACATGCATTTGCACAACTTTCTCGATCATAATTATACTTACAACCAGCAGCAGCCTCTTCTTCAATGTTTTGGTTTTGTTTAACAAGATATAAACCTACTAAAACTGCAACTATTAAAAATATTAAACCAACTATCGAGAAAATCTTCTTTCTATTTACTTTATTAACCTTATTAACCTTTGTTTTAATTGTATGCTTTTTTGTTGACATAGTGGCTTGCTAAAACTAATCCTATACCAATCATGAATAATCCCAATGTATTTGTCAAGTAACCAGTTTCTGGCACGGGAGGCGTGGTTGCTGTTGAAGTTGCAGTAGCTCTTGAAGTTGGTGATGATGTGGCAATTGGAGTTGGTGTAAAAATTGGTGTTGCTGACGGTGTTGATTCAAATGCTGGTCCTTCAGCTGCAGAGACTATAAAATTTCTTTTTAATATTCTTATTATTCCATTTGCATCCGTCCATTTAAGTGTTACAGTATGTTGACCTGGTTCAAGGCTGTTTGGAGGGCTCCAATTCCAACCTCCGTTTTTATCAGTTGCAACAGTTACAGTTTGAAGTTCTGATTCAACAGATACTTCAATATTGGTTTGAGATGGGCCACTACCGAAAAATTCTGGATTTACTGTTGTTATTATTTCTCCCTCATCAACTGAATCGATCGAGATAAAAGAGTTGGTGGGTTGAACTTCGTTTCTGTTAATTTCAAAACGAGAGGAAGCCTCAATTGATTCAGGAACAGAAAGATTGCTTTTGGGAAGTGATTCTTGATTACTATTAATAGTTCTAAAATCATATGTCTTGCCAAGTAAAATAATTGGAGTTGAATTAATTGCAGTTGGATAAATAACAGCTTGGGCTGTTCCCTTGGGGCCTGCATTTATACTTATTTCAATGGCTGTTGTTTCAGGGACTGATTCTATATAATTTGATATAGGTATGACCCAACTTCCTTCTGGAGAGGTAATTGTGGATAGAGTAAAACCGTTAACCGTCAAATGAACAATTGCCTCAGCGGGTGTTGCACCATCCTGTTGAAGTACTACACCTGTAGCTATTAAATTGTCTGCTGTAATTATCTGATTTAATGTTTTAGATTGCCATGGTATATCATTGTTTTTATAATCTTTTCCATCAGAGTTGATTGCAAAAAAAACATCAGTACTACTTTCAAGACCTAAAATATTTACCAGATGTACACTACTTTGGGAACTTTTTTCTTCAAGAGCGACCTTGCCAAGATTGCCATTTGTTTTATTCCATTTAACAAATCCTTTACTTTCTGTATCAGTTGTCCAAGTAACAGTAATGGAGTTATTGGAAATATTTCCGATTCGTACATTTTTAGGTGAATTTTCAACCTGTGCACCCAATTTAAAAATTTGCCTTGAATTAATTGAATAAATTCCAATAACTAAGCTCGAGATTAAAATTAAAAGGCCTAAAATAGTTGGTAATCTTACCCCTTTTTTCATTGGTTTTGTACCCTTCTCTCAATTTCATTTAATGTATCCATGTCCAAATTAGGGTTAATTGGAGCAATTATTTCATTTGAGACATTTACAGGACTTTCTTTTGTAAAAACACGATAAATAGTAAATGATATCCAAAAAACAACAGTAATAGTTGTTAAAATTAACAAAATCATTAAACTAGGTAACTTTGCATTTTTCATATTTCTGTTTTAACAAATGGCATTCTTCCCAAAACAGTTAGGATTAGAATTTTGCCATTTTCCGTTTTGGTGGAATTTATCACTAACGAATCAACTTTTAAAGGTCTAACTAAATTTTCTATGTCAAAAAGAAAAAGAAGTAAGTTTTGATATGAACCAGACATCGATATTGAACAAGGGAGTTCTTCTGCACCCTGGGGCAATTTTTCAGTCGCATCTATCCTCTTTGTTTTCCCTGCCACCTTACCTATTAAGGTTATATCTGACATACTCAAGTTTATTAGCTGAAGTGAATTTTTATTTGCTAAATTTTCCATTGTTGATATTAAGTCTTCAGCGTTGGCAAGGCTTGGGATAGCAGACTCAATCTTTTGAAGTCCTTCCTCTTTGTCTTGAATAATTTGGTTTGCTTTTTGCAGGTCAAGCAACTTCTGATTAATTTTGACGATTGTTTCTTCCTTTGTTTCAATTTCTTTATTGAGTTCAATAATTGTTAAAACTGTAGGTTTAACAGCAAAAATTGCGAAGACAATGATCGTAGATAATGATAAAATAAGTTCTAAATAGATTTTAATATTGGGTTTGGTGTAATAAATCTGTAAGATATTTAAGAAAAAATCTTTGTACCTTAAATAATCTTTTTTCCAATTATTTTTCATTTCGGTGAAATCTTTCCTGAAACAGTAAATACAATAGTATTCGGGTCATCCTGAGAAGTCGAGATTTGAGAAAGTGTAATTTCTGAAAGATTATTTTTTGCTTCCAAGTTGGCTATAACTTGAGCAATCGAACTTTCTGAAAAAGAAGTAGCTTTAATAGCAAATGATTTATCATTAAAAGTGGTTGATGTAAAAATAATATCTAGTGGAAGTGTTGTTGAAATATCATTTATAATTTCGGTAAAAAGAGGTTCATTATAAAGAGATTTGGCGATACTTAACTTCTTTTGAATGTTTTTGAACTCTAGTTCAATATCTTCATAGGCAAGTATCTGGGATTGTCCAATATCTAAATCCTCATTTAAATCAGAATTTCTGGCATCTAACCAAAAACGTGATAAAAAGGCTGACATAACCAAAAGCTCAGTGATAATGACCATAACTCTAAAAGAAGAAAGGGACCACTTAAGTATTCTGCCTAGGGTACTTGTCTCAAATTCATCCTGAGGTAAAAGGTTTATAAATTTATTTTTTACTTTGGGCATATACCCAATGTAGCATTATTTTATAAGTTTGGAAAGTTGTGATTTTATTCTAGCAGATTTATTTTTGTGAATAACCTTTATTTTAGCAGTTTTGTCTGTTAAAGAGACTGCTTTTTCAATATCCTTTTTTGATTTTGTTGATTTAGCCTTTTTAATAGCAATCTCAAGCTTTGTCAGAGCAATTTTATTTACAGATTGTTTTCTAAAAGACCCACGAAGCGCTCTTTTGGCTGTTTTTGTTACTGGCATGCGGGTAGTATAATCAAAAAAAAAGAATATAACAAGAATATGATATTTACGAAACTAAAAAAGATTATATTTGCCAAACAGCATACGGTCTTATCTGCCGCAACTCTTATCATGGTCATGATTGTTGTCTCAAGAGTTTTAGGGCTAGTACGCCAGAGGGTTTTAGCTCACTATTTTGTACCGGATGATTTAAGCCTTTTTTTTGCAGCCTTTAGACTACCAGATACTATTTTTGAAGTCTTGGTCTTTGGGACCTTTGCCTCGGCCTTTATTCCAGTTTTTTCTAAAAGTTTAAAAGAATCCAAAAAAAATGCTTGGAAACTAGCCGGATTGATTGCTAATTGGGGAGGTTTGTTTTTTGTAGCAATTACAACTATTGTCATAGTCTTTGCCCATCCTATATATAGGGTTATAACCCCTGGATTTAGTAACATTGACCAAGAAACAATTGTTCTAATGGCCAGGATTTTATTTGCAGCCCAGGGCTTTTTTGTAATTTCTTACGTTCTAACTGCAGTTTTGGAGTCATCAAAGAGATTTTTTGTTCCTGCTCTTGCTCCTCTTTTTTACAATTTAGGTATAATTCTTGTTACCATATTTTTTTCAAAAGAGCTGGGGCTTTTAGCCCCCGCCTTGGGTGTTGTGGTTGGAGCGGGGTCACACTTTTTAATTCAGCTACCACTTGCTCGAAAACTTGGCTTTAGGTTTAATAGATCTCTTGCAATTACTTCGGAAGTTAAAAAAATAGCTAAACTATCCTTACCGCGAATTATTGAAGTGTCATTTTTGCAAATTGCCAAATTCGTGGAACTTACACTTGCATCTTTAATATCAATTCCTGCTTATACATATTTTACTTTTGGTAATACAATTCAACTTTTACCTGTTGGACTTTTTGGTACTTCAATTGCTAAAGCGGCACTTCCTACACTAGCATCGCAGGCTGATAATTTGGATGCTTTCAAAAAGACACTCTTTGAAACATTAAATCAGGTGGTTTTTTTGATGGCTCCCATGGTTGCTTTTTTGATAGTTGCCAGAGTCCCTGTTGTTAGGCTTATTTTTGGAACGGACATTTTTACCTGGGAATCAACAGTCGAAACGTCTTTGGTTGTGTCTGCTTTTGCTATTGGAATTTTCTCACAAGCCGCCAATTCAATACTGGCAAGGAGTTTTTACGCACTTCATGATACAAAAACTCCTGTAATAGTGTCAATCTCAACGCTTTTTTTAAATATCTTAATGGATTATCTTTTTGTCATAGTTTACAAATTACCTGTTTGGAGTTTGGCTTTTGCATTTTCAGTTGCCGTACTCATTCAGTCTGGAATTCTCTTTGGATTGATTGTTAAAAGAATTCATAACGGTATCAAAAGAACGCTTTATATTCCTGTAATAAAATCATTAACAGGAGGCATAATTTCAGGTGGTGTTATGTTTTTCATTTTAAAGTTTTTTGATAAATCAGTCTGGATTAAAAAGCTGTCATTTATAAGTAATTTAGATCTGCCTTTTGAAAAATTTGTACTTGACACAAGGTATACAGGAAATCTTTTAATTTTAACTACAATTGTTGGCGTAATTGGGGTACTAGTTTACATCTTTATTTTAAAACTTCTAAAATCCAAAGAACTTGAGACTTTTGTAAATCTGTTTAAAAGAATGTTAACAGGTCAAAAATTTACAACCGAATTTGAAAGGTCAGACCTTTAAAAATGGTAGTTGACAGCACTTAGCACTCATATTATGATAGTGCCAGATGAACGCATTAACATCCAGGCAGACACAAATTTTAAAAGTATTAATTGATGAGTATATTGAAACAGCTGAGCCGGTAGGCTCCGACGCTTTAGAGAAAAAATATAATCTTGGTGTATCTCCTGCAACTATCCGAAATGAAATGAGTAATCTCACAAAAACAGGATTTTTGAAACAACCTCATACATCTGCGGGTAGAGTCCCAACATCTGGAGCCATGAAATTCTATGTTGATCAACTTATGGAGGAAAAACAAATGAGTTTGGCTGATGAAGTTAAGGCCAAAGAAGAAGTTTGGGATGACAGGGGCAATTTTGATAAATTTGTAAATGAGATGACCCATTCTCTGGCTGATCGAACCTGTGGAATGGCTATCACGATGATTGATGATGGGTCTGTTTGGCAGGCGGGACATGCCAATATATTTTTATATCCCGAGTTTGCAGATTTAGGAGCCTGCGCATCACTTTTTGGTTTTATGGATGAGGATGAGCAATTAATTGACCTTTTTTTCAATCGTTTCCCAATTGAAACACCTTTTGATGTATTATTTACAGAAGACTTGGGATTTAGAAACATGCCAATTGGAATTGTTGCAGCTCATTTTAAAGTAAAAGACAAAAATGGAGCCATGGGGGTAATTGGACCAGTCAGACAATCTTATGCAAGTTTAGTTCCAACAATAAGATATTATAGAGGAATGTTGGAGGAGGTAATGGGAATATGACGACAAAAAACCAAAAAATCAAAGATTCAAAAACTCAAATTGTGGATAGCGAAGAACTGGGAAATATGAAAAACCAACTTGCAAGGGCAATGGCGGATTATGCCAATTTGGTTAAAAGAACAGATGAAGAAAGAGGAACAATGTATAAATTGACCAGTATTTCATATGTATTAAAACTTTTACCAATTTTAGACAATTTAAGGGAGGCCCAAAAGCATTTAAGTGATACGGGAATTGCTATAATAGTAGGGCAGTTGGAGGCCATCTTAAAAGAAGACGGATTTAGTGAAATAAAACCGCAAGCTGGAGAAATGTTTAATGAGACTTTACATGAAGCAATTGATACTCTTGAAACTGAGGTCGAAAAAGATAATAATATTATTTCAGAAGTCTGTTTGACAGGTTGGAAAATGGGAGATGAAGTAGTTCGATTTGCAAAGGTGAAAGTTTTTAATAAAAAAATATGAGTAAAATTATAGGTATTGATTTAGGAACAACGAATAGTTGTGTAGCTGTAATGGAAGGTGGAAGCCCTAAAGTTATTAGTGCTTCTGATACTGGCAAAAATACAACCCCTTCTGTCGTCGAAATGGTTAAAAACCTTGTTGGAGACGTTGCTAAAAGGCAGATGATTTTAAATGCGGTAAATACAATATCTTCAGTTAAAAGGTTGATGGGTAGAAGATTTGAGGATAAAGAAGTAACTAGGACTCAAAAAATGGTTTCCTACAAGATTATTTCAGGTAAGTCGGGAATGGCTGATGTTGAAATTGACGGCAAGACTTACACTCCTCAGGAAATTAGCGCCCGCGTTTTAATGAAACTTAAAAAAGATGCGGAAAAGTATTTGGGAGAAAGTGTAGATAGGGCAGTTATTACAGTTCCTGCTTATTTTGACGATTCTCAAAGGCAGGCAACCAAACAGGCCGGAGAAATTGCAGGACTCAAAGTTGAAAGAATTATTAACGAACCTACTGCTGCGGCTTTAGCCTATGGATTGGACAAGAAAAATGCAGAAAAAATTGCAGTCTATGATTTGGGCGGTGGAACATTTGATATTTCAATTTTGGAGCTTGGGGATGGGGTTTTTGAAGTTAAGGCAACAAACGGAGATACCCACTTAGGTGGAGACGATTTTGACGAAAAAATTGTTGACTATATTGCTGAAGAATTCAAAAAGGAAAATTCAATGGATTTAAGGCTTGATAAGCAAGCATTACAAAGAGTAAGGGATGCTGCAGAAAAAGCAAAAATTGAACTTTCGGCAGCCGAAGAAATAGAAATAAATCAACCATATATTACTCAAAAAGATGGTCAGCCACTTCATTTGACGATGAAATTAACAAGAGCAAAATTGGAATCAATTGTTGATGAACTTATCCAAAAAACGATTAAACCAGTGGAAAGCTGTCTTAAAGATGCAGGACTTAAAGCGGGAGATATTAACGAAGTCATTATGGTCGGTGGCATGACCAGAATGCCAAAAGTTGTTGAAGAAGTTAAAAAGTTTTTTGGCAAAGAACCTAATAAGTCAGTTAATCCCGATGAAGTTGTTGCAGTAGGTGCTGCAATTCAGGCTGGAGTTTTAGCAGGAGATGTTAAAGATATCCTCCTTTTGGACGTTACCCCATTAACTTTGGCAATTGAAACAATGGGAGGGGTAGCTACACCCATGATTCCGCGTAATACTACAGTTCCAACCAGCAAAACTGAGGTTTTCTCAACCGCTGCTGATAATCAAACACAAGTAGAAATTCATATTACTCAAGGAGAAAGACCTCTTTCAAACGACAACAAAGCACTTGGTAGATTTGTATTAGATGGGATTCCTCCATCACCACGCGGTGTACCACAGATTGAAGTTATGTTTGACCTTGATGCTAATGGAATTTTGACTGTTACCGCAAAAGATAAAGCAACGGGTAAGACTCAAAACATCAAAATTACAGGCTCTGTAGGTTTAACGGATGAGGAAGTCAAAAAAGCTCAAGAAGATGCAGAGAAAAATAAAGCTGAAGATGAAAAGAAAGCAGAAACTATTAAAGCTAAAAATACAGCTGATGCTACAGTTGTCATGGCAGAAAAAGCTATTAAAGACGCAGGTGACAAGGCTCCAAAAGATGTAGTAGAAAAAGTACAGGAAAAAACAAAAGCATTAAAAGATATTTTAGAAACTGGAACAAAAGAAGATCTGGAAGCAAAAACAAAAGATCTTTCAGAAACACTATCGGAAGTAGGCCAGGCAATGTACCAGAACCAGGGCGGACAAGGCCAGGGGACAGCGAATAGTGGACAGGGTACAGAAGAGCCAACAGTAACCGCTTCTGATGCAGAATCGAGTCAGGAAAAGAAAGATAAAAAATCCGACGCCAAAGTCGAAGAAGGCGAAGTGGTAGAATAACTTCATAATGTCCACAAAAAATGATTATTATGATTTGCTGGGGGTAACCAAAAGTTCATCCACCCAGGAAATTAAAAACGCTTACAGAAAAAAAGCTTTGGAGTGGCATCCAGACAGACATCAAGGGACGGACAAAGAAGAAGCTGAAAGAAAATTCAAAGAGATAAACGAGGCATATCAAATTCTTTCCGATCCTTCTAAAAAAAGTGCATATGATAATTATGGCCATGATGCATTTTCTCCTGGAGGAATGGGTAACAGAGGTGGCGGAAATCCCTTTGCAGGAGGTTTTGGTGGGCAAGGATCCCCTTTTTCTTATACTTGGTCATCAGGTGGAGGCGGTAGTCCATTTGGTAATACAGATTTTGGTGACCCGTTTGATATTTTTGAATCATTCTTCGGGGGTGGTTCGCCATTTAGGCAGGCCAGGCAAATTCCAAGATACAGTGTTCGCTTAGAGTTTATGGAAGCTGTAAATGGAGTTGAAAAAGAATTTAATATAGAGGGAAGTCGACGCAAAATTAAAATTCCTGCAGGGGTTGATGAGGGCACAAAAATAAATTTTGGTGATTTTACATTGTCAGTTAATGTTGCCCCACATGAGTTTTTTGAAAGAGATGGAGATGATATCTATATAAATGTCACAATTCCCTACTCAATGGCAGTTTTTGGAGGAACTATTAAAGTTCCAACCATAGATGATGAAATTAAATTAAAGGTAAGAGTTGGAACAGGGGCAGGAACAATGATTAGATTAAAAAGTAAAGGTGTTACAAATCCCCATCATAAACAAAGAGGAGATCAGTATGTAAAATTAAATATTTTAGTCCCCGAAAAACTAACCCGCACGCAAAAAAGAATGATTGATGATTTGAAAGAAGAAGGATTATAGTGTAAACTTCAGTCTTGGTGGGGAGAACCCACCTTTTTATTTAAATTTATTTAAAACATGTCAAATAATCAACCAAGAACAGAATTTAGCCAGGCTTTAAAGGCCATAGTCCAAGAAAGAGGACTTGATGCTAATACAATAATTGATGCTATTAAACAGGCAATAATTGCAGCCTTTAGACGTGACCAAAAAGAAGTTGGTATTGAATATGGCGAAGAGGTTGCCTTTGATGCTGAAATAAATTCTCTTGATGGTGGAGCCAAAGTAATAGTAGATGGTAAAGATGTTACACCTCCAGGGTTTGGAAGAATTGCAGCTCAAACTGCAAAACAAGTAATTCACCAAAAAATTAGAGAAGCTGAAAGGGGAGTTATTATGGATGAGTTTAGTGGAAAAATTGGTAATTTGGTTTCAGGAATTGTCCTAAGATTTGACGGTCCAAACGTCAGGGTAGATATGGGTAGGACTGAAGGGTTTATGCCTCAGGAAGAAAGAATCCCAACAGAAAGATTATCTCAAGGACAAAGATTAACATTTTTACTTAAAGACATTAGAGAAACGATTAAAGGAAAAGAATTAATTCTCTCAAGAGCTGATCCTGCCTTTGTAGTTAAGCTTTTTGCTCGTGAAGTTCCTGAGATTGGAGCAAATTCAGTTCAAATTAAATTAATATCTCGTGAAGCTGGTGTTAGAACTAAAATTGCAGTTTACTCTGAAAGTTCAGGTGTTGATCCAGTTGGAAGCTGTGTTGGTCAAAAAGGTGTTAGGGTTCAAGCAGTTACCAATGAATTAGGAGGAGAAAGAGTTGATGTCATTTCATATAACGAAGATTTTGAAGAATTGATTAAACTTGCACTTGCTCCTGCTTCTGATTTAGTAGTTAAGATTAATAAAAAAGAGTTAACTGCAGAAGTTACAGCTCCTGAAGACCAATTGTCTTTGGCAATTGGTAAAGATGGCCAAAATGTACGCTTAGCAAGTAAATTAGCAGGTTACAAAATTGAAATAATCGGCCTGCCTGCGCAGGCAGGAGCACCTGTTGTTGAAGATACCGTACAAGAAAAGTCATGAGTATTTTAAATAAAAATTATTATGAGATTCAGCTAAATCGCTATGAAAACAAAAAGACAACCCATTGTGACTGTTCTTGGGCACGTAGATCATGGTAAGACTTCACTTCTTGACGCTTTAAGAAATACTAATGTAACTGGTGGAGAAGCTGGTGGTATAACCCAATCAATTGGAGCTAGTGTAGTTAATGGTATTTGTTTTATTGATACTCCTGGTCATGCTCTTTTTTCTGGAATGAGATCAAGAGGCTCTAAACTTGCAGATATCGCACTCTTAGTTGTTGACGGCTCAGATGGAGTTAAACCTCAAACAAAAGAGGCAATTGCTCACATTAATACCGCAGGAATTCCTTTTATTGTGGTTATTACAAAGATTGATTTACCAGCAGCTTCAGTTGATGTTGCCCTTTCTGAACTTGAAAAAGAAGGAATCTGTTTTGAAGGTCATGGCGGTCAGACACCTTATATTGGTGTCTCAGCCAAGAAAAAAGAAAAGTTACAAGATCTTTTAGATTTGATTTTACTTTTGGCTGAAGTTAACAACTTTGAAGCAGATATTGAAGGAGAGTTAGAAGCTTTTGTCATTGAAACAAACAAAGATAAAGGTGGAAATATGGTGTCTTTGGTTTTACGAAACGGAAAATTAAAAATTGGTGATGAAATATTTAGCGCTCTGCCTGCGCAGGCAGGAAAAACCAAAGGAAAAGTAAAAGGACTTTTTGATTATCAAAATAAGCCTGTTAAAGAGGTTTTGCCTGGAGAACCTGCAAAGGTTTTAGGTTTTGAAAGTTTGCCTGGCGTTGGGGCTTTGGTAACAGATCATGAAATCAACGATCAACCCCACGTCGTTAAAGCTGTGCGGGGTGTCCTTGAAAAGGGTAAGATCCCTTTTTATTTAAAAGCTAACAGTGCTGGATCATTGGAGGCATTAACAACCTCAATTCCACAAGAATTTGTGATTGTTGAAAGTAGCGTTGGAGATGTTACAGAGTCAGACGTCTTAAATGCTAAGGCAAATAATGCCTTGATTTTTGTGTTTGAAAGTAAAATTCCAGGGAGTGTTAAAAAGCTTGCTGAAAGTGAAAAACTAAAAATTGAGAGGTTTGATATTATCTATCAACTGTTAGAAAGATTGAGCGAAATAGTTAAAAGTGGTTTAAGAGAAATTCTAGGAAGAGCTGAAATTATTGCAAGTTTTCCATTTAATGATAAAAAAGTAGCTGGGTCTAAAGTCTTAATGGGTAGGATTGATAAAACTTCAGATCTACGGCTTATGAGAGGCGAAACAGAATTGGGTAAAATTAAAGTTTTGTCAATCAAAAAACAGAAAACAGAGGTTAATGGAGTTTCTCAGGGTGAAGAATTTGGAATATTTTTTTCACCACAGCTTGATTTTACAGCAGGAGATGTTATTATTGCCGTTAATGGATAATTCGTTTAAAACTCTAATTGATTCTGCTCAAGAAGTCTTAATTTTACTTCCGCAAAAGCCAAATTTGGATCAAGTAGCATCTGGGTTGTCACTTTATTTATCTTTCTTGGGTTCTGGGAAAGATGTAACTATCTCATGTCCTGTTGCTATGACAGCCGAATTCTCAAGACTTATTGGGGTAGACAAAATTACTGGAAATTTGGGAGATAAAAATTTAATAATTAAATTTGTCAATTACAACGCAACTGATGTTGATAAAGTAAGTTATGATATTGAAAATAGTCAGTTTAAATTAACCATTAGTCCAAAAGTAGGTTTTAAATCTCCAACCAAAGATCAAATTGAAGTAAGTTATGCTGGAGGTAGCTCTGACTTTGTAGTTTTAGTAGGTGGTACAAGCGAATCTGATTTTCCGGTTTTACAAACTCTAGACTTTGCTAGTTCCAAAATAATTCATTTAGGAACAAGACTTTTAGAGATTGAGAATAAAGATTTACAAGTACTTTCTTTTGCACAAAGCGCAAGTTCTATATCTGAAATTGTTGCAGGTTTAATTAAAGAGGGAGGTTTTGTATTAGATCCTGATATTGCCACAAACTTAATTGTAGGAATTGAAAGTGAAAGTAAAAATTTTCAATCTTCAGAGGTAACAGTTAATACTTTTGAAACATTTACAGAATTATTAAAACTTGGGGGTCTTAGATTCAAGAAGGTGCCAACCAGTACCTTCCCACAAGGATCAATACCAAACAAACCATACAACCAAGTAAATCAGTTACCCATTAATCCAGTAATTCAGGACAGACAAATGACCCCCGAAGAAGCAGAAGAAGAAATACAACAGGATATCCCGCCTTCCTGGTCCGAACCCAAAATCTTCACAGGAACCAGTGTAAGTTAATTTAGAAATTCATTTACTGTTTGTCCTAGTACACACTTTCCCCAATCAATCTATTTGTTTTTATTGACTATCCAAATTCAGTTTCAAACACAAATCATCTTGAAGGCCTATTTGGCCAAAGAAAACCAGCTCTTGTCAGACACAGAGGATTATCAAGAACTAAAGTATCCAAGGCACTTCTTTGGACGTTTTACTTACAATCAAAAACCTAAAAACACCAACGCATTTTGTCTATTAACCCTGATTTTGCTGTAGGGAATGTGAAAAAAAGGTTCGAAAAAGTTGAACAAGAATCAATAAAAGATAAGAAATTTGGTAGAGATGGGTTAAGTACTTTAAACATACTTCATGGCTAAATTTTATCTATTGCACAGGAGACCACTTAGTGGTAATCTTCGGAGTTAATATGACAGATGTAAATTTTAAAAGCCCCAAAGCTGATATTTGGAGTGCTTATAAAGACTTGTTAGCTCAAGCAGGATCTGTGTCTACTGGTGAAAAAGTTGTAGAAAAGATAAATGATAATACCTTTCGGTTAGGTGAAATATTAAATGATGAAGTTCAAAAAGTAATAGTTAAAATAAAAAATGCTACACAAACCTTAGCCGACATTAAAACTACTTCCGTTGCATTATCTGATTCAATCAAAAAGGAGGAAGAAGAAATTAGAAAAAGAAGGACAAGAGAAGAAGACGATTACCAATATGAGTTCGAAAAACGTAAGAAAAAACAGGAAGATGAGTTAAGTGCAAGACAAAATGAGATCAAAGAGATGGAAACTGAACTTTCAGAGCTTAGAAATTTGGCAAAAACTTTCGATACAAAGCTTGAAAAGGCCATAAAAGAGGCAGAGGGTACCAAAGAAAAAGAATTAAAAACCATTTTTGATTATGAGAAAGTTTTATCCAAACAAACTGCAGAGTCAACACAAAACCTACTTCTATCTAAAATTGAAAGCTCAAATAAAATGGTTGATGATCTTAAAGCAGAAAATACAAAGCTAAAAGAAGCAGTGACACAGGCTAATAGCCAATTAACAAGAATTGCAGAAAAAGCAGTTGAAAAAAGTCAGTCTTCAAAAAATGGAACAGATTAACTGAGTCGAATTTAAACTAGATCTTATAGTTATTGCAAGGTCAGACCTCGCAATTTTTATGGTTTTTGAAAATGTTATAATACACTCATGGCAAATATACCCTATTTTTTGTGGGATTATGATTTAACTGAAAAAGATGTAGTCAAAATTTTGCGTTCCAAAAATGCAGAAGAAAAATCTTGGATTATCACAAGAATTTTAGAAAGTGCTAGATATGAAGATATATGGAGATTTTTGAGTTTACAGGAAATAAAGGCAATTTACCCAAGTCTTAAATTAAAAAAACCTATTAAAGATGCATGGGACTATGCACTTTCAATCTGGAATTAATTAACTATGACAGATTATAAACTACAAGATGATTTTTTGGAGGAATTCTTTTCAGAGAACCTTACGTCCGATTTTTATTTAACAGGAGGAACTGCACTTTCTAGATTTTATTTAAATCACAGAATAAGTGATGATATTGATTTATTTACTCAAAACCAAAAGATTGATATGAGTACAGTAAATTTTTTGGTTTTAAAAATATTAAGCAATCTAAAACTGGAGATTGTAAAGCAAGTAAATACAGATACTTTTTTACAATATATTACTAAATCTAAAAGCGGTAATACGTTAAAAATAGATTTTGTAAAAGATATTCCAGTTCATTTTGGTGAATTTAAAATGGTGGATAAAGTTAGAATTGATAGTTTAGAAAATATTGGATCAAATAAAGTATTAACGATACTTGGTAGAAGTGATGCAAAGGATTTTATTGATTTATATTTTATACTACAAAAAACAAAACTTAAATTCGATTTTTTATATGAGTTGGCTACAAAAAAAGACTTAGGATTATCAGAATTTTACTTAGCTAATTCCATGCACCAAATTCAAAAAATATCGATATATCCAAAAATGTTAGTTAAATTTGACAAAACTAAATTACTAAAATTTTACTCTGATTTAGCAAGAAAACTTCTGTTGAAAATTAAACCTTAGATTCGTTAATTAATTCCCCTTTGTAATTTTTAAGATCCACTGATATAATACACAACATTGATGGTAGCAAGGTTATTTACTTTGGCTATACATGACTAAACAATATGGCATTAAAAGTAGAAGAGAAAAAAGAATTAATTAAAAAGTTTGCAAGAGAAAAGGGTGATACGGGATCTCCAGAGATTCAGATTGCTCTTCTTTCAACAAAAATAGATAAACTTGCAGAGCATTTAAAGGAACACAAAAAAGACGTTCACAGTAGAAGAGGCCTTCTTTCAATGGTTGCAAAAAGAAGAAGACTTCTGTCATACTTACAAAAGAAAGACGAAACAAGATATAAGGCTTTAATAAAAGAATTAAAATTAAATAAATAAAAGCTTCAAATTAATGATTAAAAAGGTAGAAAAAACATTTGAATTAGGTGGTAAAAAAATTACCCTTACAGCAGGAATATTAGCAGAACAAGCTGATAGTGCTGTTATGGCAAGATTAGGTGATACTGTTGTTTTAGCAACTGTTGCCTCAGCTCCCTTGAAGATGGAAATGGATTATTTTCCACTTTCGGTTGAATATCAAGAAAAATTATATGCTGGTGGAAAAATAAAAGGTTCACGTTGGGTTAAAAGAGATGGCAGACCAACTGATGAAGAAATTTTGACTGCAAGATTAATTGATCGTTCCATTAGACCGCTTTTCCCCAAGCTTTACAAAAAAGAAGTCCAAATAATAGTTACAGTTTTATCAGTTGATGGAGAAAATTCTCCAAGTATTTTAGGCGCAATTGCAGCCTCAGCTGCAGTCCATGCTAGTTATTTACCCTGGAAAGGTCCAGTTGGAGTAGTCAATGTGGGAATGAAAGGATCTGATTTTATAATTAATCCAACTAATCAAGAATTAGAAAGTTCTGACTTAGACTTAGTTGTTTCTTCAACTAAAACGGCTGTATTAATGATTGAAACTGGGGCAAAAGAGGTAACCGAAGCTCAAATTGTAGATGGAGTCAAATTAGCTTTTGAAGAAGCTCAAAAAATAAACTCAGCTATTGAAGATTTTATTAAGGAATTAGACATTAAAAGAGATGTTTATACTGAAGATAGACCGCCTGTGGCGCTAGAAAAACAAGTTCATAAGTTAGTGGATGAGAAAATTCCCGGTCTTGTTAAGAATATGGCCACACATGAAGGTGCATCTGGTGATTTTATGGAGTTGGTAAATGCAGTAGCCGAAAATTTTGAAAAGATTGAAGAGAAAAAGTTCATCGCAGAAATTATTGACCACATCAAAAAGGACTATATTAGAGAACAGATTCTTAAAAAAGGTATAAGACCTGACGGTAGAAAATTAACAGAAGTAAGACCACTTAGCGCCGAAATCTCATTTTTACCCAGAACACATGGATCGGGGTTATTTAAAAGAGGTCAAACTCAAGTTCTTTCAATTGCAACACTCGGAGCTTCCAAGATGGGACAACTTTTGGAAACTGCAGAAGGTGAAGAAGAAAAGCGTTATATGCATCACTATTCCATGCCTCCTTTTACAACAGGTGAAGTAGGAAGAGTTGGAAATCCAGGCAGACGTGAAATTGGTCATGGAGCTTTAGCTGAAAAAGCTTTGATCCCAGTACTTCCCACACAAGAAGAATTCCCATACGCAATTAGAGTAGTTTCAGAAGTAATGAGTTCAAACGGATCAACATCAATGGCCTCAGTTTGTGGATCATCCCTTGCCTTAATGGATGCAGGAGTTCCAATAAAGGCTCCAGTTTCAGGTATTGCCATGGGGTTAATTATTGACCTGCCTGCCGGCAGGCAGGTGGCAGACGTTGCAATTCTAACAGACATAATGGGACTTGAAGACTTTAATGGTGATATGGATTTTAAAGTTGCAGGAACTGAAAAAGGAATTACTGCAATTCAACTTGATGTCAAAACTTTAAGTCTAACCCCTGAAATTTTAGAAAAAGCACTGGAACAATCAAAAGTAGGTAGGGCAGAAATATTAAAAGTGATAACAGATACAATAAAAGAACCAAAAAAGACGGTTTCTGCTTTTGCTCCAAAGATAAAACTTGTAACAATTCCAGTTGAAAAGATTGGAGAACTTATAGGTCCTGGTGGAAAAGTAATCAAGAAGTTAATGGCTGATACTGAGACCGAAGTCGAAGTAGAGGACGATGGAAAAGTTTCGATATCAGGTATGGATGATGAGAAAATTACAAAAGCAATCAGTTGGATTGAAGGATTGGTTAAAGAAGTACAAGCAGGGGAAATATATGACGGTGAGGTTGTCAGACTTATGCCTTTTGGAGCGTTTATGAATATACTTCCAGGCAAAGATGGAATGGTTCATGTTTCAGATATGGGACAAGTTGGGTTTGTTGCTGATGCTTCTGATGTTGTCAAAATTGGAGACAAAATAAAGGTAAGAGTTAAAAAGATAGATGACATGGGAAGAGTTAATCTTTCTATGAATATGGATCCCGCAGCAGATGAAAAGGTGGAAAGTTCAAAAAGAGATAGGAATGGTGGAGATAGAAGTGGGGGATTTCCCGCCCGAGGCGGGTCCTCCTTTGGAGGATCAAGAGGACCAAGAAGAGATTTTTCAGGAGGAGGAAGAGGAGGTTTCTCAAGAGGACCAAGAACAGGTGGATTCCGAGACAATAGAGGTAATGCCGATAGGCCACTTGAGGGAAGATCATCTGGTCCACATTTTCCAACTTCAAGATACTTCCAAACTGGCCAAAGTTCAGATTGATAAGACTTTTTCATGTTCGCAATCAGCTAATATGTCTGCGCGATGTTTTGCGCGATCATTGCGTGATATGCTATAATTACATCATGTTTAAGCCAAAATACCAAATTACAAATAAAATCCTATCAGATTTAACTAAAATCGTTGAGATTAAATCGTTAGTTGAAAAAAGCAACATCACACCTGCGAGAGAAATTTTTCTTAAGAAAATTGCGACTATTGGTATGACACACTCTTCAACCAGCATTGAGGGAAATACTCTTGATGAATACCAAGTTAGAATGCTAGCTGATGGTGAAAAAGTTGTGGCTGACAATAAACAGATTTTAGAAGTTGAAAATTATTTAAAATCTTTGGAATTAATTGATAAAATTCATGAATCTAAAAAGTCTTTTGGTGAAAAAGAAATACTAGATATACATAAATCAGTAACTACAGGACTAATCGACAAAAATAAAGTTGGAGTTTTTAGGTGTGGCCCAGTTTACATCATGAACATATCATTGTTTGGACACCGAGAATTGGTATATACACCACCAAAATTTAACAAAGTCGAATCATTAATAAAAGACTTGCTAGAATGGATGAACGAAGAAGATGGTATTCATCCAATTATAAAAGCAGGTATCTTTCACTATCAATATGTCTCAATCCACCCCTTTACTGATGGTAATGGTAGGTCAACAAGGCTTTTAACCTTACTCTATTTATATCAAAAAGGATATGTTTTTAAAAAGTCGATGATTTTAGATAATTTTTACAATAATGACAGAAAAAGGTATTATCAAAATTTACAAACAGGAGTAGATTTTAAATCGAGAGAAAATGCAGATTTAACAAATTGGCTTGAGTATTTTACAGAAGGATTTTTATTTGAAGCTCAAAAGGTAAAGGATTTGATATTATCATTTTCAAAAAAATCAAAAGCATCAGTTGTTTTAAATAAAGACGAATTAAAGATAGTTGACTTTGTAGTAAATTTAGGAAAGATTACGAGCGATGAGGTTGTAAATATTTTAAGTGTCCCAAAAAGAACAGCACAAGACAAACTTAAAAAGTTAGTGGATTTAAAAGTTTTAAAGAAAAAAGGCTCTGGCCCTAACACTTATTACATAACTTAATGAAAAAAAGGATAATTTTATTTGACATTGACAGAACGATTTTTGATACAGACAAGCTATTGAGGCTTCAAAGCGAAAATATCTCAAAAGTTGTAAATGCAGAGAGGTTCAAAGAGTTTTGGGATAGCACTCTTTCTGGAGAAAAGCATATTACATCTGAAGAACGACTAAATTTAATTTGTTCAAAATTCAATATTAAAAACTCTAAATTATTATCGAATATTTTTTTTGGAAAAGAATATAAATATATTTATAGCGACTCTGTTTATCTTGAAACGCGTGTAGTTTTTGATAAATTAAAAAGTAAATATCGATTGGGAATATATTCAGAAGGAACCGCAAAGTTTCAAAATCATAAATTTAGGTCATTAGGTTTAGATAGATATTTTGACAATGATTTAATTTTTATAGTTGATGCAAAAGATACAAAAGAAGTTTTAAATAAAATTCCAAAAGATGCAATTATAGTTGATGATAAAGAAACCATTTGTGGATTTTTAACCAAAAACGACATCAGAGCTATTTGGTTAAATAGAAAAGATAACAGAAAAAGTGATAAATTTGAAACTATATACTCACTTTTTGATCTTCTAGACGTGTTATAATTTTAATCATGTCAGATACTGCCTTTGATGAGATTAATTTACTTGGGGAAAAAGTCAAAACTTCTACTGTCCCCGATGAACTAAAAGCTTCTGTACAAATTAGACTTGAACAATTAAAAAAATTAACAAATTCCCCCACCTTTTTACCTGAATATGACAGGATGAATAAATACATTGATTGGATTACTATTTTGCCATGGAACACAAAATCTCAAGATAATCTGGATTTAGTTAATGCTAAAAAAATTCTTGACCAACACCATTTTGGATTGGAAGAAATAAAGGAAAGAGTTTTGGAGTATCTAGCTGTTATGAAACTAAAACAGGAAAAAGGGGAGAGTCAAGATATTTATAGAGCTCCAATCCTTTGTTTTGTTGGATTGGTTGGAACTGGAAAAACAACTATCGCTTTTTCAATTGCAGAAGCCTTGGGCCGAAAAATTGCCCGTATCCCCTTTGGAGGTATGGGAGATCCATTAGACTTAAGGGGGCAGAGTAAAATGCATGCTGAAGCAGAGCCTGGGAAAATTATTAAAGCACTAAGGGACACTGGAACTAGAAATTCTGTAATACTACTCGATGAAATTGATAGGGTAACAGATCAAGGAAGAGCGTCAATTATGGGTGTTTTGGTTGAACTTTTAGATCCTGGACAAAACCATGCTTTTACTGATCATTATATTGATTATCCTGTAAATCTTTCAGAATGTATTTTTATAGCAACTGCCAACAATACAACAAATATCTCAACAGCTGTTATGGACAGAATTGAGCCAATTATGATGCCTAGCTATACTGATCAAGAAAAAATAACAATAGGCCAGAAATATGTATTTCCAAGAGTAATGAAAGCTGCTGGACTTCCTGCAGAGTCTTTAAAAATTGATGATGATATTTGGGCCAATTTAGTTAGACCTTTAGGATATGATGCTGGAATTCGTACGATGGAAAGGACAATTGGAGGAGTTGTTAGAAAAGTTGCAAGATTAATGGTTGAAGGAAAGGGCACAGAGTTTCATGTTACTTCACAAAACGTCAAAGAGTTCCTGCCACAGTAGTTTAGGAAGTTTTTGATATACTGACCTTGTGAAAATTGTAATAATTGGGGATTCACATAACAACGTTTCCAACTTAAAATATGTTATGGGATTTGCAAAGAAAATTAGGGCAGGTGCGATAATTCATACAGGAGATTGGAATAATTTTGACAATATAAAAATAGTATCAGATTATGCCATTCCATTGTATTCGTGTCTTGGTAATGCTGATATTGATCCAAATTTTAAATTTAAAGAGGAATTAGAAATTGAACTAGATAGTTTAAAAATTGGAATTTGTCATTCAATTAAAAATTGTAAATTGAAAATTAAAAATTTAGACGTAGTCTTCTGTGGGCATACACACAAACAAGGGCAAGAAAAAAATGTTATAAATCCCGGGGCATTAGAAAACGGCATTAACTTTGCAATTTTTGATACAAAGACCAAAGGTGTAGAATTTATCCAAGAATAAATTAGGGCTTGACATATATACATATTATGTATAGTATATGTATATGTTAACTCAAACTTTTAATATATCATTACCTAATGATTTAGTAAAAAAAGCCGATTTGGTTGCAAAAAGAGAATATAGGAATAGAAGCGAACTTATTAAAGAAGCACTTCGGACATATTTATTTAACAAACTCTCGTGGGAGGAACTATTTGTGTATGGAAAAAAGATGGGTAAAAAAATAGGAATAAGTAGCGAGGAAGATATCTTTGAAAAATTAAATAATTATCGAAATGGAAGCTAATCTTCCTAGAATTACAATAGATACAAATGTCATTGTTTCTGCCTTAGTTTTTGGTGGGAATTCAAAAGCAATAATAGAAAAATTAATTAAAAGTGAATTTATAGCTTACACCTCACCTCAACTTATTTCAGAATTGCTGGAAATTTTACTCCAAAAGTTTAATTTCTCAGATGAGATGACTAAAAAAGTTGAGGTGCAAATAAATTCACTTTTTCATATTATCTATCCTGCTGTAGAAGTAAACATAGCTAGAGATAGAGATGATAACAGGGTATTAGAAGTAGCCGAAGAAAGCGAAAGTTCGATTATAGTTACCGGAGATAAAGATTTATTGTCACTGAAAGTTTACAAAAACATCATTATAATGAATCCAAAGACATTTCTTACCTTTTTAAATTTAAATGACTAAATATGAGGCCTTGCATAAACTAAAAGATGATATGGAAAAGGATGATTCACTTCCGCTTAAAAAAGGTGCTGGAAAACTCGTATTTGGATCTGGGAATACTGAAGCAAAAATACTTTTATGTGGTGAGGGTCCAGGAAGACAGGAAGATTTGCAGGGTTTACCTTTTGTTGGACAGGCAGGAAAACTATTAGATAAATTATTATTGCTGGCCGGACTTGAAAGAAAAGAGGTTTTTGTTACAAACGTTGTTCATCACAGACCTCCAGAAAACAGAGATCCACTACCAGAAGAAATAACTAGCTATGGTAAGTATCTTGATCAGATAATAAATATCTTAAATCCTAAAGTAATAATTACATTGGGTCGTTTTTCTATGGCAAAGTTTTTACCCAATGTATTTATTAGTCAAGTTCATGGTAAAAAACATGACATAATCTGGAAAGATAAAAAAATTATTGTTTTTCCCATGTATCACCCCGCAGCATCTTTAAGAAATGGGAATATTTTAAGACAAGAACAAAAAGACTTCTTACAATTAAAAGATACTTTGTATATAATGGGGTTAGTTAAATGAAACCTTCTTTAAAATTCATAGCTCTTTCAGGTACCACTGATGTTACAGAGAATTTATATGTTTACGAATACCTGCCTGACGGCAGGCAGGTGAAGGACATGGTTATTTTGGATTGTGGTGTAGGTTTTCCTGACTTGGAAATGCCAGGTGTAGAATTAGTCCTTCCTGATTTTTCATATATAGTCAAAAATAAAAGTAAACTTCGAGGTATTGTCGTCTCTCAAGGACATGATGATCATGTCGGAGCTTTGCCATTTTTACTTCGAGATCTAGCTGCACAAGGTGGTCAAGTTCCTCCTATTTGGTGCCCACCAATTGTCACAGAATTTTTAAAAGTTAAGTTTAAGGATTATCAAATAGTTAATTACAAGCTAAATACATTTAATCCTGACAGAGATACATTTGAAGTTGGGGCATTTAAGTTTTCTCCTTTTAGGGTTGCTCATTCTGTACCTGATACTGTAGGTTATGCAATAGATACACCAGCTGGTAGAACATTTCATGTAGCAGAACATAAAATGGACCAAAATTCTACTGATGGAATGAATTTTGATACTAATAAATGCAAAAGTTTAGCAGCTGAAAAACCTGTACTTTGTCTGATGTCTGATTGTTTAGGTTCAAATGATCCAGGTATGGCTCCGTCTGGGGTTGAAATAGAAGAAAACATGTTTAATATTGCTAAAAATGCATCTCAAGCTTTGTATATGACCGCGATTTCTTCATCTATTGGTAGATTTCAGCAAATGATGAATGTGGCCAAGAGATTAAATCGAAAAGTAGTTTTAGTTGGAAGGTCAGTCCAAAGCAAAATTGAGATTGCTTATAATTTAAAATACATTAAATACTTACCAGGTCAAATCGTTGACCTAAGAGAAACTCAGAAATATAATTCTAGTAAGTTAATGTACATTATTGCTGGTTGTTATGGCCAACCTGGAAGTTCTGTTTATAGATTGGCTTTAAGTGAACACGAGAGAGTACACATAAATGAAAACGATATGTTTATTTTTTCTGCAGATCCTGGACCTGCTTATTCCAAAGAATCAATTGACTTTATAGTAGATAAACTAACAGACATTGGTGTTGATGTTCATTATTATGATTTGCATGAAGGTCTTCATGTCTCAGGCCATGGAACTCAGGGAGATATTACTGAGCTTTTCAAAATTGTAAATCCTAAATATTTTGTTCCAACAGGTGGAACAATTAGATATATGAAGGCATATGAAAAATTGGCAGTTAAATTTGGAGCGAAAGCTGAAAATGTACTTCGTCTTAAACCTGGAGAAAGCGTTATATTTAACAATGAAGAAGTTAAAAAAGGAGAGACAATTGCAGTAAAAGAGGTTTTTGTGCATGGTTTAGGGGTTGGAGATATTGGTAAGGTTGTTTTAGAAGATAGGACTTTACTTGGGGATGAAGGGATAGTTGTTGTTGCGATTAAAATTAATAAAGATAAAAAGGTAGTAGCTAGACCTGAACTTACCAGTCGTGGTTTTGTTTTTCAACAGAAATTTGGAGGAATTTTAGATGGTGGAGAACAGGAACTATTTAATCTTTTGCAGAAAAAAGATTTAAAAGATATTTCCACGATGAAAAACTTCTCAATTCAAGTCTTAGAAAAATATTTCTTTGATAAAACCCGTCGCCAGCCAATGATCTTGCCTGTGGTGGTTGAAGTTTAATTCTTTGACCCTTTAATATTTTTAGTTGATGCTTTAAAGGCAAGAAACCAGGCTAACCCTATAAAAATAATTGTAATAACTTGTAAGTATTGATTTGTTAGGCTCATTTTCTCATCCTTTTTATTTGTTTTGCATCTTTAAAAAAAACAAAGTATACAATAAACAATACAATACAACTAAAGATGGCTGCCATTAAATATATTGTGTAAAATCTATCTGGGTTAATCATCTTATTGATCCTTTACTAATGATATAGAAAATAAAGCAAATATTCCACTTATTGAAAAAGTAACCAAAACAGAACCAATAAATTTTGAATCAAAATCTGTGCTGATAAATAACGGAGCAATAATTCCTGCCGTGAACCAGGCTATTGATAAATTTCCCAAGATCTCGGCAGTTTGTTTTAGTTGACCATTTGAAAATGTCATATTAAATAAATAATATCATAATCATTAAATCACTAGCTACAAATTCAAAAAGTTGATATGATGTTATTTGCATATGGCCAAGAGACACAAAAGAAGAACAGACAAAAGGGCTTTTAAGTTAAAGCTTAAGCCTCAAACAATGGCTTCAATTGCCCAAGTTTTTTTCTTTGCAGTGGCATTTTTGATAATAATATCTTTTTCCAGAAGGGGTCTAATCTTGTTTCGTTTTAATGACATGATGATGGAGATTTTTGGTTGGGCAACAGTTTTTTTACCCTTCATATTTCTATCTTTCTCTTTTCTGGTAAGTAAAATAAAATTACCTCTTTCTCAACCAAATGTAATAGTTGGCTCAATTTTAATTTTTTTATCCCTTGCTGGACTTGGCAAATCAGGAAATCTTGGCCTTATTTTTTGGGAAGGTGTTTCAACTTTAGTTACTCCAGCCGGAGCAATAATTATCTTTTTTGGAATTACTTTAACTGGACTTATAATATTATTTAATACATCATTTGACCAAGTATTTAAAATTCTGAAAAACTTTTGGGGGACAATCAACCTTTATATCTTTGGTCAAAAATCTGCGGGAGGCGGAAGAATTTTACCTAGAAAAGATTTCAAGATTTCAGGTGCAACACCAGTCACTGTCCCCGTTATAAATATACCAAAACAAAAAGAGGTCTTAGAAGAAAAGTTAATCAGCAATATTAAGGGTGAGGATACTATTTGGAAATACCCATCAATTGATTTATTCTTTGGAGATCAAATTGGAAAAGTTGACAGGGGAGACATTAACGGGAACGCAGATATTATTGAAAAGACACTTGAATCATTTGGTATTACTGCAAATATTGTTGAAGTAAACTTAGGCCCTGCAGTTACCCAGTATGCAATTCAAGTAGCACTTGGCACTAAGCTTTCTAAAATCACAGCTTTAGAGCGTGATTTGGCCTTAGCATTATCTGCCCCCACAGGTACAATTAGAATTGAAGCGCCAATTCCTGGAAGAAACTTAGTCGGTATTGAACTTCCCAATAGGTCTCCTGAATTTGTACCGATAAAAAGAATTCTCGAGTCAGAAGAAATGACAGGCAAAAAATCAAAACTGGCGGTTACTTTAGGGCTTGATGTTTCTGGAAAACCAGTTATAGCAGACTTAAATAAAATGCCACATGTTTTAATTGCTGGTCAAACGGGCTCTGGTAAATCAGTTTGTATCAATACATTTTTGGCATCAATTCTTTATAGAGCTAGCCCTTCCGAAGTTAAATTTATTATGGTTGATCCAAAAAGAGTTGAATTGACAGGTTATAATGACATTCCACATCTTTTGTCTCCTGTTATAGTTGAGACCGACAAAGTTCTTTCTGCCCTTCGCTGGCTTACTCGTGAAATGGACAGAAGATATGAGCTTTTTGAACGAGCTGGAGCTAGAAATATTGATTCGTATAATGAAATGAGTGGTTTTCAGGCCCTTCCATACATTGTTTTATTAATTGATGAACTGGCTGATGTTATGCTTCTTTCTCCAGTTGAAGTTGAAGATGCAATTACACGAATTGCCCAAATGAGCCGTGCAACTGGAATACACATGGTTCTTGCAACACAAAGACCGTCGGTTAATGTCATTACAGGGCTTATTAAAGCAAATATTCCTTGTCGTATTGCCTTTGCTGTTTCCTCCCAAGTTGATTCAAGGGTTATTATGGATACTCAAGGGGCTGAAAAACTACTAGGTAAAGGAGATATGCTTTATCTTCCCCCAGATCAAGCAAAACCTTCAAGAATTCAGGGTGCGTTTGTTAATGATGCAGAAATTAAAAACTTAGTTAGTTTTGTTAAAAATCAAGGCGTACCAGTTCAGTATACCGAAGAAGTTACTACAATGACTAAATCAGGTAAGCCAGCAGTTGCTGGAGTTATTGGAGATACAGATGATTTATTTAGTGAAGCTATTAAAGTTGTTTGTCAGTATGACAAAGCTTCAGCCTCGCTTCTTCAAAGAAGACTCTCGATTGGTTATGCACGAGCTGCTAGGGTTATGGACCAATTACAAGATGCTGGTGTTATTGCTCCATCAGATGGTTCATCTAAACCGCGAGAAGTACTCATTAAAAATGCAGACGATTTTTTAAATAGTATAGGCTCTAAATGAACACAGTTGGCCAAACTTTAAAAACGGCTCGTTTAAAGAAAGGTGTTTCTTTAATTAAACTTGAGAATTTAACAAAAATTAAAAGAGAATTTATTTCAAAAATTGAAGATAACGATTGGGATAATTTGCCAGAATTTCCTGTAGTTTCTGGGTTTGTTAAAAATATAGCAAGTGCGTTAGGCATTTCTACGGGTAATACAAATGCAATACTAAGGAGAGATTATTCTCCTAAAAAATTAGCTATTAATCCCACTCCCGATGTGGGAAGTAAATTTGTTTGGTCTCCAAAACTAACTTTTGTTGTTGGAATTAGCTTCTTACTTATTTTGGTTTTGGGATATTTGGGATTTGAATATATAAAATTTATAAAACCACCAGGACTTATTATTTTAACTCCAGTAGAAAATGAGAAGGTTTTACAAACAAAAATAAAGATTGAAGGTAAGTCGGTTACAGATGCAACCTTAACAGTTAATAATCAATTAATAATTATAGACCAAGATGGGAAGTTTAAATCGGAAATTGAAATTACCAAAGACACCAAAGAATTAATATTTATTGTGGTTTCAAGATCTGGTAAGAAGACTGAAAAAGTTATTAAAATAGCTGTAGAATAATAATATGGATGGAGTTCAAAGACTTTTAGTAATTGTAGTTATAACCTTAACAGTTCTTCTTGTCATTGTCGGTGTTCAGGTTGTTTTTATTATTTTAGATCTTAGAAAATCAGTAAAAAGATTAAATTCAATTTTAGAAGATTCAATTTTAGGTGGAGGATTAATAAGACCAGAGCGCTTAACAGGAATTGCTGAAATGTTTAAGAAAGATAAAAGTATTACCACCCACGGACAAGAATAAAGCTAGTGTTTATAGGCCCCCTGTCGATGTTGGATTTTATGTACGATAATTATGTTTCTTTTTTTATCAAACTCGTAAATTATTCTGTATGGCCAAGCACGAACAGAATAAAACGATTTTAACTCTCCAGTTAGGGGCTTTCCAAGTAGAGGACTTTTCTCAATAGCCCTTAATTTCTTTAACACTTTCTTTTTTTCGACTTTTGGAAGTTTTGCAAATTCTTTTTCAGAATTTTTAGTTAAGAGCATATTTTTTCTCAATCTCTTCTAAAGTTATAAAATTTCCCTTTTTGTAATCCTCTCTAGATTTTTTAATATCGGTCATTAAATTTTTATCTGTCAAAATATCCAAAGTTTCTTCCCAAGCCTCCACATCTTCAATAGGCATAACAACAGCTTTTGTTTTTCCACGATGGGTGATTACAAAACGACGCAAGTTATTTCCAACTTCTTCAAGTATTTGATAGAAGTTAGCTCTGGCTATGTTTGCTGGTATTGTTCCTGCTAATACGTTTATGTTTAAATAGTACTACTACTCGTACCACTTGTCAATACCTGACCACCCACGGACAAGGGGAATAATCTTTATTAAAACCAACCTTCTTTAGTATTTCTATTGCGCATTTTAGCTAAGTCTTTAAGCAACGGTTTTTCCAGTGGAGCAAGTTGTTTTTGGTGTTCATCAAAACTTATTTCCTCTCTTTGGTATTGGCCTAGAAGTGCGTCTTTTATCTTGTTTGGTTGATCATTCATTATCTTTTGATAATACTACTAATAATTATCAATTTCTAGCTGTATAATTTGGCCACAATGATAACTTCTAATGAGGTTAGAGAAAAATACTTAAAGTTTTTTGAAAAAAGAGGGCATGTGATTATTCCCCCTGCTCCTTTGGTTTTAGAAAATGATCCAACCACCCTTTTCACCTCAAGTGGTATGCAACCACTAGTTCCATATTTGATGGGTAAAAAACATGAATTAGGAACAAGACTTGTTGATTCACAACCTTCTGTTCGTGCTCAAGGTAAAAATGATGATATTTTAGAGGTTGGTGATAGCCGCCATTTAACATATTTTGAAATGTTGGGCAATTGGAGTTTGGGTGATTATTTTAAAGAAAAACAACTTCCATGGATTTGGGAATTTTATACAAATGAATTGAAAATACCCAAAGCTAAGTTATATGTAACTCTTTTTGAGGGAGATAAATCAGTTGAGAAGGACCTTGTTTCATATCAGATTTGGAAAGATTTGGGAGTTGATGACGATCATATATTTTATTATGGAGTGAAAAAGAATTGGTGGAGTAGGAGCGGAACCCCGGACGAGATGCCTGAGGGCGAAATTGGAGGACCAACATCAGAAGTGTTTTATGAATTTACACAGACTCCTCACAATAAAAAATTTGGTGATAAGTGCCATCCTAATTGTGATTGCGGAAGATTTTTAGAAATTGGGAACAATGTTTTTATGTTGTACAAAAAATCAAAAAGCAAACTGAAAGAACTTCCTCAAAAAAATGTAGATTTTGGTGGGGGTTTGGAAAGAATTGTTGCTGCGGCGAACGATGATCCGGATATATTTAAAATTGATTTATACTGGCCGACTATTGAGAAGGTGCAGAAAGCTTTTAATATGAAATATCTGGAGAATCAAAAAACAATGCAGATAATTGCAGATCACTTGAGGTCATCTGAAGCCTTGATAAATAACGGTGTTGTTCCCTCCAATAAAATGCATGGATATATCTTAAGAAGATTAATTAGAAGAATCGCAATAAAGTTGCCTGAATTTGAGAAAATAACTGACAATCCAGTTATTCTAGAGGAATTAAAAAAGTTTAAAGTAAGTCTTGATAAAGGCTTAAAAGAGATTAAAAAAGTTGAAAAGATAACTGGTAAAATAGCCTTTGATTTATATCAATCATACGGCTTCCCTCTTGAGTTGACCATTGAACTGTTTGAAGAAAAAGGCCAAAAGGTTGATTTGGAAGAGTTTAGAACAGAGTTTGATAGACATAAAGAAGCCTCAAGAAGTCTGTCGACCGGCATATTTAAAGGAGGTCTTGTGGATCGTGGCGAGGAAACAACAAAGCTTCATACACTTACCCATTTATTGCATGCAAGTTTAAGGAAAATCTTAGGTGATACTGTTTCTCAAAAAGGAAGTCACATAACGCACGAGAGGTTAAGATTTGATTTTTCATATCCAGAAAAATTAACTGATATACAAGTTAAAAAAGTAATCGATCTAATAAACGAACAAATAGATAAAAATTTACCTGTAACTTTTGAAGAAAAAACTCCTGATGAAGCCATCAAAGAAGGCGCTTTACATTTTTTTGTTGAAAAATATGGTGAGAAGGTAAAAATGTACTCTATCGGTGACTTTAGTCGAGAGATTTGCGGTGGACCGCATGTAACTAACACAATCCTTTTAAGGCATGCTAAAATGATTAAGCAGGAGAAAATAGGGTCAGGAGTTATACGAATATATGTTAGATTTTTTGAAAAAAAATGAGGAAGAGAGAGAAAATTATTGGTCAATACTGATTGAAAACCAGTGGATTACTTCTGCAATTTGGCAAATTAAAGGTGGAAAAGTTGAAATTGTTGCTTCTTCGCCAGGTACTCGTTGGGAGGGAGATTTGAGTGAGGCTGTTGATGCTACTTTATCAAGTTGTACACAAAGTTTACCTGACGATTTTCCAGATCCATCAAAAACCGTCTTTGGTGTATCTTCTTCTTGGATACAAGATGGGAATATTAAAGAAGAATATCTACTTAAATTAAAGAAAATCTGTGGCGATCTTTCATTGGTTCCCTCTGGCTTCGTTGTTTTATCAGAGGCTATTTCTCACTTTATTAAAAACAAAGAACAAACCCTTTTTTCAGGTATAACTTTAGGTGTAAGTGATCAAAGTTTAGATATATCTGTTTTTGATTTGGGAAAACTCGTTGGTACAACAATAGTTTCAAGAAGTATCTTAGTGTCTGATGACTTACTCGAGGGTTTAAGTAGATTAACTACTAGCTCACACAATTTTCCACCCAGAATTGTTCTATATAATCAAAAGGAAACTGAATTAGAGGAGATTAAAGGTGGTTTAAATGAAATTGACTGGGAAAAAGTTGAAACTTTGAAATTTCTTCACGCCCCCACCGTGGAAATACTTGATCCCAGTGATAAAATCTTGGCTGTTTCACTTGCTGGTGGATCAGAAATAAGTCAGGTAGATGGTATAGAAAATATGCCCGAGGATGAAATCAGAAATGTTAGTGAGCTTGAAGGTGTTACCGCAGAAGATTTAGGTTTTGTAGTAGACACACCAAATAATCCCAAAATTAGTTTACCTAAATTTAATATTAAATTACCTAAATTACCTCGGATGAACCTTTCTTTTTCTAGTAAACCATTCATTTTTGGCGGAATATCATTTTTTATAGTTTTTGTGCTGTGTTTCTTGGTTTGGTGGTTTTTGCCCAAAGCAACAGTGACTATATTTGTTGCTCCTAAAAAACTTGAAAACAATGTAACTATCAATTTGGGTAGTGATTTGTCAGGGGATACAATTGATACTTCAGTATCTGGTGAAAAAACTAAATCAACAACTGGAACTAAAACTGTAGGAGAAAAAGCTAAGGGACAAGTAAAAGTTCAAAATGGCACAGCTTTTCCTATAAATTTAACTGCCGGCACAATACTTCTTTCTTCATCAGATATAAAGTTCGTAACAGCCAAGCAAGCGTCTATTTCAGGTGCGTTGTCTCCAAGTGATCCTGGTACAACAGTTCTAGACGTTGAAGCTTATGGCATTGGTTCTGAATTTAACTTAGCTAAAGATGAAATACTTAAAGTCGGTAGCTACCCGAAAGCCGAAGTGGACGCTACAATTACAGCCAACTTTACTGGAGGATCAAGTCGTCAGATATCGGCCGTTTCTGATGATGATAGAAAAAAATTGTTGATAGAATTGACAGAAGAATTAACAAACCAGGCTAAAACTAAATTAGTGGGACAACTTTCTAGCGAAAAGATGATCGTTGATTCGACAATTATTTTTGAGAGCGAAGAAGAGGATTTTAGTAATAAAGTTGGAGATGAAGCAACAACTGTAAAATTATCATTGAATTTAAAGTTCATTGCTATTGCCATATCAAAGAGTGATCTAACCGATATTTCTAAAAAGACACTAACAGAAAGGATTCCGTCAGGATTCGTCTTAAGAGATGATCAAATATCGTATGTATTTGTAGGCGAAGAAGAAAAGGATAGTATCACTGTTAAAATTACTGCCAATTTATTGCCTAGTATAAATACAGATGATATAGCTAAAAAGATTGCAGGCAGGTACCCAATAGTCGCAGAGGAATATTTACAAAATGTGCCAGGTTTTACTAATGCTGAATTTCGTCTATCCCCACTTCTTAGAGGAAAACTAGCAACATTGCCACATGTAGCCAATAATATTGAGGTTATACTATCTTCAGAACAATGAGGAATTTAGATAATCGCAAAAAGCGAAATATTATTAAGACTTCTGCTTTTATATCGGGTATATCAGGACTTGTGATTTTAGTTTCTACTATCTGGCCGATTATAAGTTATCAGTTAACAGAAGGGAGTCGATATAAGACACTTTTAACTCCACTGGTCTTAGATAAAGATTTTACTAAAGCTTCAAACTGGTTTCCTGAGGCTTCTAAAAATAAAGATTTTGGTAGTTCTAAAGTTTCCTTTTACACAATTTCTATTCCCAAGTTAAAAATTCAAGGTGCGGTTGTAGCTATTGGCGGAGAAGATTTGACAAAACACCTAATTCAATACCCAGGAACAGCATTACCTGGTAAAAATGGAAATGCAGTTATCTTTGGACACTCAGTTCTTCCCATTTTCTATAATCCTAAAAGTTATACTGCTATTTTTTCAACTCTGCCAACGCTTGAAGAAGGTGATGATGTTTTTATTGAATATGACGGTATTTCATATAAGTTTAGAGTTGAGGAATTATTTGAAATATATCCCACAGATATTCAGATTCTTGAACAAAATTCCACAGATTCATTTATAACCTTGGTTACCTGTGTTCCACCTGGAGACCCTAGAAACCCAAAAAGATTAATTGTCAGAGCCAGAGTGGTATCATCATAATATGAAATATTTAGGGATAGATTATGGAAGAAAGAAAATAGGCCTAGCAATCTCTGAAGGTAAATTGGCAGAGCCAATGAAAGTGATTAGATACAAGGATATAAAGTTATTGGTGCAACAAATAAAACAAATAATCCAAAAAGAAAATATAGAAATAATAGTTGTTGGAATATCGGAGGGAGAAATGGCTGAAGAGTCTAAAAAATTTGCAAAAGAAATTGGCGCAGAAGTTTTTGACGAGACATTAACTTCCCAAGATGCTATTTCACTCTCAATACAAGCAGGTACAGGAAGAAAAAAGAGAAAAAAGATGGAAGATGCTTATGCTGCGACCATTATGCTTCAAAATTATTTAGATAGCCGATAATTTCTGTCGGTTGACGAATCGGTTTTAATGGTATAATTTAACGAGTATGTTTAAAAATGTAATTGCACCAATACAAGCATGGCTCATGAGTCAGGGAAAGTGTGTTGGTTGTGGAATGTTGTTGAATAAAGCAAAACGTAAATCTCATAAATATGGTGAAAAAGTAACTTGTAAGTGTGAAAGAATTTATATTTTTAACCTTAAAGATAAAAAATATAGAAGAGCGCTTCTAGATGAAGTCTAATGAAGAAAGCATTATTGTTTATAGTATTTCTGATTTTAATTTTTATTGGACTTTCATTTTATTTAAAAAGTTTATTTTTGCCTGTCTTAAACGACAATAAAACTGTTGATTTTTTAATAACCAAAGGGTCATCAGTTGCACAGATTGGTAATAAGCTTGAATCATCAGGATTAATTAAAAGTGGAATAGTTTTTAAATTTTATGTACAGCTAAGTAATTCACAAAGTAAAATTCAAGCCGGCGAGTTTCAACTGTCTCAAAACTTATCATTGATTCAAATTTTAGACCAACTTAAAAAAGGCCCAAAAGAGATTTGGGTAACAATACCCGAAGGGTTGAGAAAAGAAGAAGTAGCCTTAAAATTTGCCAGTACGCTAGGAAAAGATAGTGAGTTTATCAAAGAATTTCTAAATTTAACGGCTGGTAAAGAAGGATATTTATTTCCTGACACATATTTATTTCCGAAATCAGCAACAGCTACTCAAATTGTCAATAAATTGACCTCAACTTTTGATAAAAAAATTGGAGATATTACATTCGAACAAGTCATAGTAGCATCTTTACTTGAAAGAGAAACATTTTCTGATTTTGAAAAACCAATTGTTGCTGGTATTATAGACAAAAGACTTAAAAATGATTGGCCCTTGCAAATTGACGCTACACTTCAGTATGCAAAGGGTAATTGGGAACCTGTATATTCAAAAGATAAAGAAATAAAGTCACCATTTAATACATACAAAAATTTAGGCCTTCCACCATCACCCATTGCCAGTGCAGGACTTTCTTCTTTGAAAGCCGCAATTAATCCTGAAGAAAGTGATTATTGGTATTATATTCATGATAATACCGGCAAAATCCATTTTGCCAGAACTTTAAAAGAACACAATGAAAATATACAAAAGTATCTGAATTAATATATAATTTTCTTATTGTCTTGTTATCAATTCTTTTATTTATTTCCCTTTCCAGTGTAGGATTCTTTGCATACCAAGTTCAAAACTTAACAAAAGAGTTATTAGAATCTAGAAACCAGAATCTAGCTACACAAATTCCAACATCAAACTGGAAAACATATACAAATGCAAAGTATAACTTTTTATTTAAACATCCTAAGAATTGGACTGAATCTATTGATCCTGTTATGCCAGGAGCTCAATTTACTTCTTTAGTGACATATATTGTTGATAGTAGTACAGGATCGGAATTTAGAGTTGGATACTTTCCTCATTTAAATTTACAAATTAGTTTGATTGGACAAATTGGCAGTGACATTGACAACTTGGACGGTTGTGGTATACTTCACCTATGATACAAAGAGAGATTGCAAAACAAATAAAATTAGCCTCTAAAAAATTTCCAATAATTGGAATTATTGGTCCGCGCCAATCAGGTAAAACTACTTTGGCTAAGTTGATTTTCAAAAATTATAGATATGTAAATCTTGAAGATCCTGATGTTCGTTTGTTTGCCCAAGAAGACCCCAGAGGTTTTTTAGAAACTTATGATTCAAAGGTTATAATTGACGAAGTTCAACGAGTGCCAGACCTTTTTTCATATTTACAAGTTAGAGTGGATCAAAATACTAAATCAGGCCAATATATTTTGACTGGATCACAAAATTTTGCTTTGATGGAAAAAGTATCACAATCTTTGGCGGGAAGAATTGCTTTGTTTAATCTGTTGCCACTCTCCTTTAGTGAACTGATAAAGAGTGGAGTTAAATATTCAAATTTCTATGAATATATATATAAAGGTAGCTATCCAAAGGTTTTTTCTGAAAAAATAAATCCTTCAATGTGGTATCCAAATTATGTCCAAACATATATTGAAAAAGATTTGCGTAGCATACAAAATTTAGTGGATTTATCTACTTTTCAGACGTTTTTAAAACTTTGCGCAGGTAGAGTTGGCCAAGTGCTTAATTTATCTTCATTAGGACAAGACGCAGGAATTAGCCATAATACAGCTAAACAATGGATTTCACTACTTCAAGCTGGGTTTATTGTTTA
This sequence comes from Candidatus Woesebacteria bacterium GW2011_GWB1_33_38, assembly GCA_000990005.1. Classification (GTDB taxonomy): domain Bacteria; phylum Patescibacteriota; class Microgenomatia; order UBA8517; family UBA8517; genus UBA12026. The sequence goes on from LBPF01000003.1 coordinate 66,675, forward strand.
TTTACTCCATCCTTATTACAAAAACTTTAACAAGAGATTAATCAAATCACCAAAGTTGTATTTTTATGATACAGGCCTTTTAACTTGGTTATTAGGTGTTAGTTCAAAAGAGATGTTAAAAAATCATTTTAATATTGGTAATATTTTCGAAAATTGGATAATTTCAGAATATACTAAATTTCAGGATAATAATGGTTTACCTCTAAATGGCTATTTTTGGAGGGATAAAGTCGGGCATGAGGTAGATTTACTGATCGATAAAGGAGAAAAAGTCATAATTACTGAAATTAAATCTACTAAAACTTTTAGGTCTGATTCGTTGGGAAATATAAATTATTTGAAAGATTTAATGGTTAACAAAATACAGACAACAAATCTCATCTATGGTGGTGATCAAAATCAACTGAGAAACAATATAAATGTTTATGGATGGAAATCTATGACAAAAGCATTTTAATTGTGTTATATTTAATTTATGCAAGAAAATAATTTGTCAGTAGCCAATAGTCTACAGACTATGGAAGAACAAGCTGTAGACAATAGACCCAAAGCCAACAACTTTTTAGTTATTCTACTTTCAATATTATTATTTATTGCTCTTGTTATTGCAGGTTTTTTTGCATACCAAACACAAAATTTAGTGAAAGAACTACAAGGAATTAGGAATGAGGAATTAGCAACACAAATACCAATTCCAACTCCAACATATGAACCAGGACTAGAACCAGAACTTGTCCCAATTGAAGTGTTAACAAAAGATTGGAAGACATATAACGATAGCAAAAATAACATTTCATTTAAATATCCACCTACTTGGGCATATGAACTTGGAGAAACAGGTATTACAAATGGATATGCTGGTTTTGATACAAAAATATTAAACAATGAAAAAAATATTAACTATTTTTTTAGTGTAAATCTCGAAACACTTCCAGATTTTAATAATTGGTCCAAATACGTATCAACCAAAAAAATTAACAGTCAAACCATAAATAATAAAACTTTTGACAAATATATTTTGGCAGACATGTATTACTCGTTGAATTATATTTATAAACAAGACGGAAAGATGATCAGGTTTATGCTGTATCCATATACAGAAATTGAACAGACAACTGTTTTAGATAAAACTATTGACCAAATTCTTTCCACTTTTAAATTTACTGATTAATTTTCTTAAATTAACTACTTGACAAGCTTCGTTTTATCCCTATAATTCTTCACAGGCGTACATTTGTACGTTTTCCTTTTTTCGACAATAAACAAATGAAGGCTAATAACAACCAGAGACGTAATTTTGGAAAAGAAGAAGAAAACCTTCCACAACTTGATTTAATTTTTATTCAAAGAGAATCTTGGCAAAAATTTTTAGCCGAAGGAATAGTAGAAGAATTAAAATCCATTTCTCCAATCGATGACTTCACAGGAAAAAATTGGCAACTAACATTATCTGATCCTCAACTTGGAAAACCAACAATTTCAGGCGCTATTGCTCAACAAAAAGGTTTGACTTATGCGGTTCCACTAAAGATCACTGCAAATTTAATTAACAAAAGAACAGGCAAAGAAGTAAGTCAAGAAGTTTTCTTGGGAGATCTTCCCCAAATGACTGATAGGGGAACATTTATCATCAATGGTATTGAAAGAGTTGTAATCAATCAAATTGTTAGAAGCCCTGGAGTTTATTTTTCTGGTGAACTTGATGCTTCATCTGGAAGAGTTCTTTACAAGGCAGAAGTTAGACCACTTCATGGTTCTTGGTTAGAGTTTGAAGCCACAAGAGGAGATCTTATTTATGCAAGAATTGATAGAAGGAAAAAAGTTTTGGCCACTGTTTTCTTAAAAGCATTGGGAATGGAGAACGAAAAAGAAATTACAAGGTTTTTTACTGAGATTGATACAAACAAGGAGCATAAATATATTCAGTCAACTTTAGAAAAAGATTCCACCAAAAGTCGCGATGAAGCTCTTCTTGAAATGTATAGGAAATTAAGACCAGGAGAACCTGTTTTAATTGAAAATGCTACAAATTTGTTTGAAAGTATGTTTTTAGATAAAAGAAGGTATGACTTAGGTGAAGTTGGAAGATATAAGATAAACAAGAGACTTGGCAGTCAAATTGCAGACAAAAATGTAAATATTTTAACCTTAAAAGATGTTTCTTCAGCCTTAACTTATCTAATAGGGCTTCAAAACGGAACAGGTAGGGTTGATGATATTGACCATCTTTCAAATAGGAGACTTCGAAGAGTCGGAGAGTTGGTTGCAGTAAATGCATTTAGAATTGGACTTTTGAGGTTAGAGAGAAGTGTTAAGGAAAAGATGAGTTTGATTTCTCCTGATGATAAACCTCTTCCATCAAATTTAATTAATGCAAGGCCTCTAATTTCTTCCTTAAATGAATTTTTTAGAAGTAATCAACTTTCAACAATATTGGATGATACCAATCCACTTTCGGAAATCGACAACTTAAGACGTGTTTCTGTTTTAGGTTCGGGTGGAATAAATAGAGAAAGAGCGTCTTTCTCTATTCGTGACGTTAACTCTTCACAATATGGAAGGATAGATCCCGTTAGAAGCCCTGAGGGACCAAACATTGGACTTGTTACTTACCTAGCTTTATATACAAAAGTTAATGAATTTGGATTTTTAGAGTCTCCATATAGAAAGGTAGAGAAAAAAGGTAAAAAGGTTAAAGTTACTGATGAAATAGTTTATTTAACAGCAGAAGATGAAGAAAATTATAATATTACCCATTCTGGTGTAAATATTGACGCCAACGGGTTTATTACAGATTCAAGGGTACCTCTTAGACACTTAGGCAGTTTTACCGAAGGATCTGTCGAATTAGTAGATTTAATAGACATAACTCCAAGACAGTTAATTGGGACCTCTGCTTCCTTAATTCCATTTCTGGCCCATGATGAAGGTAACAGAGCTTTGATGGGTTCAAACATGCAATGTCAAGCTGTTCCTCTTGTTGCACCCGAATCCCCCATAGTGGGAACTGGAATGGAAAAAGAAGTAGCAAAAGCAATGAAAAGAGTTGTTATAGCAAGACACGCGGGAACTGTGACACATGCTGACAATGAAAAAGTTGTAGTTAAACTTGATAAGAAAATAACTATTGATGAATCAACTGAGGCGGTCAATGTAATTGATAGTGGTAGCTCTGAAGAGTATTCATTGATGAAATTCAAAAGAACCGCTCATTCAACTTGTTACAACCAAAAAGTATTAGTTAATCCTGGTGATAAGGTAAATATTGGAGATTTGTTGGTAGATGGTCCAGCAAGCCAAAATGGAGAATTGGCATTAGGTTGCAATTTAGTTGTTGCTTATATGAGTTATGGTGGTTTTAATTTTGAGGACGCCATTTTAGTATCGGATAGATTAGTTAAAGAAGATTTATTAACATCAATTCATATCGAGGAATATGACGCAGAGATAGTCGATACGAAATTGGGACCAGAAGAAAGAACTAAGGATATTCCAAATGTTTCTGAAATTGAGCTTGCAAATTTAGCTGAAGATGGAATTGTAGTAATTGGTGCAGAGGTTGGACCAAACGATATTCTGGTAGGAAAAATTGCCCCAAAAGGAGAAACAGAATTAACCTCTGAAGAAAGATTATTGAGGGCTATTTTTGGTGAAAAAGCGAGAGAAGTAAGAGATACATCGCTTCGTGTACCACATGGCGAAAAAGGTATTGTTGTGGGCGTTGATATATTAGATAGAAATAAGGGTGATGAATTGGGCCCAGGAGTTATAGAAAAAATCATAATTAAAGTTGCTCAAATTAGAAAAGTTACAGTTGGAGATAAAATTGCTGGTAGACATGGGAATAAGGGTGTTATTTCAAGAATTATGTCGGCTGGAGATATGCCATATCTTTCTGACGGAACCCCTGTTGATATCGTTTTGTCACCATTATCAGTTCTAGCCCGTATGAATTTAGGTCAACTTCTTGAGGCTCATTTCGGTTTAGCTTTAAACCAGCTTGGTGAAAAAGGAGCTTTTCCAGTTTTTGATCATGTAACAGAAGATGATCTTGTCAGGGAACTTAAGTCAGCAAATTTACCTGTAAACGGAAAGTCAAGACTTATTGATGGACGAACGGGTGAGCCATTTAAGGAAGAAACAGTGGTTGGTATAAGTTACATCTTAAAGCTCACCCACATGGTCGAAGATAAGACCCATGCTAGGTCCACTGGCCCATACTCACTTGTTACTCAACAACCTCTTGGTGGAAAAGCTCAAATGGGAGGTCAGAGACTTGGAGAGATGGAAGTTTGGGCACTTGAGGCACATCGTGCACAACACGTACTTCAAGAAATGCTCACCATTAAATCCGACGATATTGTAGGTCGTGCCAAGGCATTTGAAGCTATTGTCAAAGGAACTGATATTCCAGAGTCAACAATTCCAGAAAGTTTTAAAGTTTTGGTCAGAGAACTTAATGCATTAGGATTAAGTATTATTCCCAAAAATGTTATACTTTCGAAAATCACTTCAGACGAAGATACTCATGAAGGTGAAAAACTAGCTCACGAATTAGGGGCTACTGTTGTTGCAACTGATGAACTATTAAGTACTGTGGGGCCAATGGAAGTAGAGGAGGTAAAAAATGTTAACTAATACACTTGATCAATTATTTGATTTGAAAAATCTTGAGGATTTTGGGTCTTTGGTTGTCCGTTTGGCGTCCCCCGATGATATTCGAAGATGGAGCCGAGGTGAGGTAACAAAGCCAGAAACAATTAATTATAGAACATTAAAATCTGAAAAAGACGGACTTTTTGATGAGAAAATTTTCGGACCCACTAAAGATTGGGAGTGTTTCTGTGGTAAATATAAGAGAATTAGATACAAAGGGGTTATTTGTGATAAATGTGGAGTTGAGGTAACACAATCTCGTGTAAGACGCGAAAGAATGGGCCATATCAGTCTTGCTTGCCCCGTTGCCCATATTTGGTTTTTCAAGGGGGCACCTTCAAAGATATCAACAATTTTGGGTGTGGCGCCTCGTGCTATTGAACAGGTTATCTATTTTGCAAGGTATTTAGCTTTAAATGTTGACGAAGACAAGAAAAAGGATGCTATTAAAATTTTAGAAAAAGAATTAGCTGATAATGAAGCTCAAATAATTTCTACTTTCAAAGAAAAAAGAGAAATATTGGCAGATGAAGCCAAAAAAGCAAGAGAAAAAATAGAAGGAAAAATTAAAGATAAAGATCAAGCGAGTCTTGCAGTATCAGAAATTGAACTTGAAAATAGAAAGAAAGAAACCGCATTGTCTGAAGATGAAAAGGCAAATCTATCAGGGAACTCAAGATTGTTTGAAAATTTATTAGGTTTGGTTAGAAGCCTTAAAACTTTAAGTATTCTTTCTGAAGAAGAATATGATGAACTTTCGACCTTTGGTGCGGCTGAATTCTTTGATGCCAAGATGGGGGCAGAAGCTGTACTATCTGTTTTAAATGAAATTGATATTGAGAAAATTTCAACAGAATTAAGAACCGAAGTTAATGAGACAAAACCAACAAGCACTAAATACATAAAACTTGTCAAAAGATTAAAGCTTGTGGAAGGATTGAAGAAAGCCAAAATTGATCCAGCCTGGATGGTTCTTAGAGTTTTGCCTGTGTTACCTCCAGACCTAAGACCTATGGTCCAACTTTCTGGCGGACGTTTTGCTACATCTGATTTGAACGACTTATATAGAAGAGTAATTAATAGAAACAATAGACTCAAACACTTAATTGGTCTTGGTGCACCTGAAATAATCCTTCGAAATGAAAAAAGAATGTTGCAAGAAGCAGTTGATTCTTTAATAGATGCATCTCAAAGAAAAGCTACACGTAGAGCAAGAGGCAGACAACCTTTAAGGTCACTCTCTGATATGCTTAAAGGAAAACAGGGAAGATTTAGACAGAATCTATTAGGTAAAAGAGTAGACTATTCTGGAAGAAGCGTTATTATTGTAGGGCCCGACCTTAAACTCAATCAATGTGGGTTACCTAAAGAGATGGCTCTTGAGATGTTTAAACCTTTTGTGCTTCGTGAAATGATTTCAAGAGGTATTGCACCTAATGTAAAGTCTGCTAAAAACATGTTGGATAGGAGACCTCCTGAGGTTTTTGATATTTTGGAAGAGATTACTAAAGATCATCCTGTACTTCTAAATCGTGCACCGTCTTTACACAAACTTTCAATTCAAGCCTTTTACCCTATTTTAATTGAAGGAAGTGCTATCAGACTTCATCCTGCAATTTGTTCAGGATTTAATGCCGACTTTGATGGAGATCAAATGGCTGTTCATGTACCATTATCGAAACAAGCAATTGAGGAAGCCAAGACCTTGATGCTTCCTGAACATAATTTATTAAGGCCGTCTGACGGTTCGCCTGTTTCAACTCCTGCTTCAAAAGAAATGGCTTTGGGAGTTTATTATTTGACCTCTATTGACACCAAACTAGAAAAAATAAAAACAATCTTTTCTGATAAAGATGAAGCAATTTTGGCACATCAGACAGAAAGAATTGAACTTCGACAAATGATTGACGTTAGAATCGAAGGCAAAATTATTGAGACCACTGTTGGAAGAATCTACTTAAATGAGATATTACCCCCAGTTTTTGATTATGTAAACGAAGCTGGAACTTCATCATTAATTAAAAAATTATTTGCTATAGCATATGCTAAATGTGATAAAGCAACAGTTGTTAAAATGATCGACGATGTTAAAGCCTTAGGTTTTTCAGCAGGTACAGTTTCAGGCATTTCCTTTGGTATTTTTGACGCTGTTTTACTACCTGAAAAAGGGAAAATAATTAAAGAGGCTGAAAATAAAGTCTCTGAAATAGAAGGAAACTACAATTTAGGACTTATTACTCTTGAAGAGAAAAAGAGAATGACCAAAGAGGTTTGGCTTGAGGTTTCTGAAGATTTAGCAGATAAAACTTGGGCCTTAATGGAACCAACCAATCCAATTAGAGTTGTTATCGACGCGAAGGTTGGTCGAGCAAGTCGAGATCAGGTTAAACAATTGTCAGCCATGAGAGGATTGGTTGTTGATCCCCTTGGGAAGATTGTCGAACTTCCAATTAAAAGCAATTTTAGAGAAGGTTTGTCAGTTTTTGAATATGTCACATCCTCAAGAGGATCTAGAAAAGGTCTAACAGATACTGCTATTAAGACAGCAGACGCTGGATATTTAACTAGAAGGCTTGTAGATGTATCTCACGACTTGATCATTAGATACAATGATTGTAATGCTAAAGAAGGATTAACCATTATTAAATCAGAGAGACCAACATCCTTTATGCAAAGAATAATTGGTAGATATTTGATTGATGATGTTAAAGATGGTAAAGGTAAAGTCATAGCCGTAAAAGGTGATCTTGTTAATGAAGAAATTGCAGGTAAAATTGATGCTTCAGGTATTGATATCTTAGAGGTTAGGTCAGCTCTAACTTGTCAGTCAAGATATGGGCTTTGTGCTAAATGTTATGGATGGGACTTATCAACAAAGAATGAAGTTTTAATGGGCACGCCTGTTGGAGTTATTGCAGCCCAATCAATTGGGGAACCTGGAACCCAGCTTACTTTAAAAACTAAACATGCAGCTGGTGTTGTTGGTATAGACATCACACAAGGTTTACCAAGAGTTGAAGAATTAGTTGAAGCAAGAACTCCAAAAATCGTTTCTTCTATCGCCGAGATTACTGGTAAAGCTATTGTTTCAGAAACTGAGGAAGGTTACAAAGTTACAATCAGAGGAACAGGCAAGATTAAAGAAGAAAGGGGATATGTTGTCCCTAAGACTTTAGAGCTTGCAGTTAAAGATAATCAAATGGTTGAGGCGGGAACAGCTCTTGCTTTTGGACCACTTGATCTTAAAGAAATATTAACAATTAAAGGTCTTCGCGCAGCTCAGGAATACTTAGTTGCAGAAATTCAAAAAGTTTACGAATCTCAAGGCATTGGTATTAATGATAAACATTTTGAAGTAATAGCCAGAAAGATGAGCGATGAAGTTAGAATTATAAGTTCAGGTGACACCAACTTCTTGCCAGGAGAACTTACAAGTAAAGCTTCTTTTGAAGCGGCAAATGAAAAAGCTTTGGCTGAGGGTGGAGAACCAGCATCGGCATCACAGATTGTTTTAGGTATCACAAGAAGATCGCTTTACACTGAAAGCTGGTTATCGGCCGCATCATTTGAACAGACAACTGATGTTTTAACTGAAAGTTCACTTTTATCTAGGGAAGATACGTTAATGGGACTTAAGGAAAATGTTATTATTGGAAGACTTATCCCAGTGACTGAGGAAAAAGCAAATTTAGAAAACAAATAAGTTATGCCTACAGCAAACCAATTAGTAAAACACGGAAGGACTCCAAATAAAAAGAAAACCAAGACTACTTCTTTAAAAAAGTGGTTTAACTCTAAGGATAGACTTTTTGGTGAAACAGCATCCCCCTTTAAACGGGGTGTTGTTTTAACGGTTAGAACTCAAACACCCAGAAAACCTAACTCAGCACTTCGTAAAGTAGCTAGAGTTAGATTGTCAAATAAACAAGAAGTTACTGCATATATACCAGGTGAAGGTCACGAACTTGCAGAACATTCTGTTATATTAGTTAGGGGCGGTAAAGTTAAAGACCTTTCAGGTGTAAAATACACAATTGTTAGAGGAAAACTTGATACAACTGGGGTTAGTGGAAGACAAACATCAAGAAGTAGATATGGAACAAAGAGAAACCAAGGAGGTAAAAAGCAATGAGTAGACGTGGGCAATCAAGAAAAAGAAAAGTTGAAGTAGATTCTGTTTATAACAGTAACTTAATTGCAAAACTTATAAACAGAAGTATGCACGATGGTAAAAAAAGTGTTGCTGAGAAGCAAATTTATTCTGCATTTACAATAATTGGAAAAGGTGCAGTTTCTGTCTTTGAAAAGGCTATAAACAACATCAAACCAGAAATGGAAGTTAGAGCAAAGCGTGTTGGTGGTGCAGCCTATCAGGTTCCAAGTCAGGTCAGAGGAGAAAGAAAAGAATCACTTGCTATCAGATGGTTAGTCAATGCTGCAAGAGCAAGAAGTAATTCAGAATTTCACGCCTTTGGAGAGAAATTGGCTCAAGAACTTATAGATGCTTCAAAAGGCGAAGGTGGAGCAGTAAAGAAAAGAACTGATATGGAACGTGTTGCCGAAGCCAACAAAGCCTTTAGTCACTTCAAGTGGTAACTTCTACCCAATCTTCAATATTTTATTTCCTGTTTTGCAAGGTCAGACCTTAAAAATCTGGCCATAAAAAGGTCTGACCTTAATATTGCAGTTAAGTTTTGCATAACTTCAATTCTTCTTTGCTTGTCCAAAGTAAGAATTGGAAGAAGAAAAGGCACACCTGCCAAAATTATGATAGCAATTTACTTCGTTCATACTTTGTTTGCTAATTAAATTCACTCCATAAATTGAAATCAAATTTTAGAAGGTGGAGAGAAAGATTTATTTACTTATTGAATTTCGCAGAGAGAGAGTAATATCAGCCCTATTATGACTTTTGGATTTATTCCAGCTAAAAAAACAGCAAAAGGAGTTGTCTATGCAGTTTTAGAAAATGGTAGGCCAGTCGATACTTCTCTAGGCGCTAATCCTACTGTTCCTCGCACATTCGTTGATCCTAAAATACATACATATCTTCATGGGGAAGAAGGAAAATTAGCTAGTATCAAGAGAAGAGTTTAAATTTATCTTGTAGGAATATTAATAAAAGGAACCCCGTTTGTGGCATTTGGAAGTTTACCATCCCACTTTTGAACTGCTAAAAATTGTAAATATTCAGCCGATAAACTTCCAGTATTTCTCAAAATCTGTTGAGATTGAGCTTGCCCGTTTGCTTGAGTTTTTGCGGTTTCAGCCTCAATTTTTGCTCTCTCTAAGTTTTGTTGTGCAACCTGTTTTTGTTCAATCGCATCGTTAAAATCTTTTGAAAAGTCAAAATTAACAATATTTAAATCATCAACAAATACATTATATTTTTCGAGTCTATTTTTAAGTTCTATTAGTGTAATTTCTCTGACCTTTTCTCTTTTAACTATTAAATCTTCAGCAGTAAACTGGGCAGTTGTTGCTTTAAAAGCTTCCTGCATGGCAGGATCAACAACTCTTTCTCTATAATTTATTCCAATGTTTTGATAAACATCAACTGCTTTATTGCCATTTAAATGATAATTTAAGGCGATAGTGGACTTTACTTCTTGAAGGTCACTTGAAGCAGCAGTTGCTTCAACCTGTTCTTTTTGGGTCCTAGTTTCCATAGAAACAACTGATTCAACTAATGGAATTTTTAATGTAAAACCAGGATTAGCTACTCTATTTACAGCACCTAATCTTGTAACTACTCCAACATGTCCTGCCCCGACTATAGCCCAAGCGCCAGTAAAAGGAAGGATAAAAAGTATAAGTACAGCAACCAAAATAATTCTAGAGTTTATTTTTATCATTTAAACAATCTTAACACGCATGTCAAATATTAGCTTCTTGCTACTTGAATTTCGCAGAGAGAGAGAGTAGTCTCATCTCTATATGTCAGAAGACGAAAGGCCTTTGAGTGAGACATTGACCGATGCACAAATTGCTGAAGTTTTAAAGGAACATAATCTAGAAGGTACCGCTGAAAACATAGATTTTGTTCGAAGTACGAGAAAAATCGTGGAAAAATATTTAAAACAACTTGATAGAGGTAGACCTTTTGCAGAAATTTTAACAGAAGTTCGAATAAATTCTTTACATAAAAATTAGACCTGTAAAATTATCCAATCATTTGCTACAATCACTGTTGCTCCATTATGGAGTTTTGTTTTGACTGATCACTTTATATCTGATCACTAATCACTTGTTATAAAATGGCTGAGGAAAAAGCAAAAAAATCTGCAATTGTAATGACGGCTACTAAAGATCGTAATGTTTCACTGGAAAAAATTAGAAACATTGGAATTATTGCCCACATTGATGCAGGTAAAACTACAACTACTGAAAGACTTCTTTTTGAGACGGGCCGTACGTACAAGCAAGGCTCTGTTGATGATGGAACTACAGTTACTGATTGGATGGCACAGGAAAGAGAGCGTGGAATTACCATTGTTTCAGCGGCAATTACCGCTTTCTGGGACTTAAAAAAGGACTCTTCCGTTTCCGCTGGTCATTATAGAATTAATTTGATTGATACTCCAGGACATATTGATTTCACTGCAGAAGTTGAGAGATCCTTAAGAGTTTTGGATGGTGCTTTAATGGTTTTTGACGGTAGAACTGGAGTTGAATCACAATCTGAAACAGTTTGGAGACAGGCCGATAAATATAATGTTCCAAGAATTTGCGTTTTAAACAAACTTAATCTTATAGGATCTGATTTTGATGGATCAATCAAATCAATTAGAGAAAGGCTCGGCGCAAATGCCTCACCTGTTATTTACCCAATTGGCCAGGAACACCAGCATCGTGGTGTCATTGATCTTATTACCATGAAAGCTCTTACTTATAAAGCAGTTGAAGATGCAAAGCTTGTAGACGAAGAAATACCTAATGATTTTTTGGAAACCGCTAAAAAATACAGGCAGGAATTAATTGAAAAAGTTTCAGAGTTTGATGACGAAGCCTTGACATTATTCTTGGAAGGCATGGAACCTGACGAAATCATTATAAAACGTGCTATTAGGAAAGGTGTTATAGCTGGTAAATTTTTCCCAATTTTTGGGGGGGACAACAGAACTGCAGAAAGCCAACTACTATTGAATGGGGTTGTTGAGTATCTACCATCTCCAATTGATTTGCCTGCAATTTCTGGAACAAACCCTAAAACAGGGGAAATTGAAACAAGGGAAAGAAAAAATGAGGCTGCATTTTCTGGCCTTGCCTTTAAAGTTGTAACAGATCCTCATGTGGGTAGACTTGTCTATGTTAGAGTTTATTCAGGAACCCTAAAAGCAGGACAACAGGTTTATAACTCAAGTAAACAACTAACAGAAAGAATTGGAAAATTGGTACTTCTTCATGCCGATCAAAGAGAATTAATTGAAGAAGCCTATGCCGGAGAAATTGTTGCTGTGGTGGGTGTTAAAGATACAACCACAGGTCACACCATTTGTGATCCAGCTCATCCAATTCATCTTGAATCAATTACATTCCCAGAACCAGTAATTTCCTTGGCAATTGAACCCGCAACCAAATCTGATCAAGAAAAAATGGGTTTGGCCTTAAATAAACTATCAGATGAAGATCCAACATTTAAAATTAAAAGTAATCCTGAAACTGGACAAACAATTATTGCTGGAATGGGTGAACTTCAACTTGAAGTCTTGGTCGACAGAATGAAGAGAGAATTTAACGTCGTGGCAACCACAGGTGCTCCACAAGTAGCCTACAAAGAAACTATTAAAAAGTATGCAGAAGGTGAAGGAAAGTATATTAGACAAACTGGAGGCCGAGGACAGTATGGTCATTGTTTACTTAAAGTTGAGCCAAAAAGTAAGGGAGAAGGATTTGAATTTGTTAATCAAATTAAAGGTGGCTCAATTCCAGGAGAGTATATTCCAGCAATTGAAAAAGGTGCGCGCGAAAAATTAGAAAATGGAATTATGGCAGGGTACCCGATGGTTGATGTTAAAGTTACAGTTTTTGATGGAAGTTACCATGATGTTGATTCTTCAGAAATGGCCTTTAAGATAGCAGGTTCTTTAGGTGTTGAAGATGCAGTAAGAAAAGCAGATATGGTTCTTTTAGAGCCTATTATGAAAGTTGAGGTTTTTACCCCAGCAGAATATATGGGAGATGTTATGGGAGACCTTTCAAGTAAAAGGGCTCAAATTTCAGGATCAGAGGAAAAAGGTGGAGAAACTGTTATCTATGCAACAGCGCCTTTGGCAGAACTATCTGGATATGCAACAAAACTCCGTTCCCTTACTCAAGGAAGAGCAAGGGCATATGTAGAGCCTTCTCATTATGAAGAAGTTCCATCCCACATCGCAGCCCAAATAGTTGCCAAGGCTGGTAAAGTTGAAATGGCAAGAGGATAAAACACTGCTTGACAACTGTTATATTTAAGTTTAATCTATATATGTTAAGTCACTTATACTGATGACTTAGAGTATATGAATCATACAATACTTTCAAGTAAACAAGACGAACTTCTGGAGAATTTAATTGTTAAATATAACAAAATAGTTACTTTTGAACAAATTCTTCTTGAATCTAAAAAATTTTGGGATTACAAACAAACAAAAAACCTTATCACGAAGTTGGTTAAAAACGGATGGTTAATACGAATTAAAAAGAGTTTATATGTTATTAGTGATTTAAGTACTCGAGGATTTTTATCAATTTCACCCTATAAAGTTGCAAATTTATTAGTTCCCGAATCATACGTTTCGTTCGAATCGGCTTTGCAAAAATATGGAATGTTTGATCAATTGACCAGTAAAACGATCTCGGTTTCATTAAAAGCATATAAAAAAGTTATTTTAAATTCAAATGAATATTCATTTGTTAAAACAAAGCCTGAATTTTATTTTGGCTGGCAGGATATTGAAATTGATAACAGTATTGTGCACATCGCCACAGCTGAAAAAGCATTAATTGATATTGTTAATTTTCGAAAGAGTCAATATTCTCTAGATTTAGTGTTTGAAAAACTTATAGAAAATCGTCAAAACTTAGATTTTGACAAATTCGACGATTATCTAGCAAGATTATCTTTGGCCACAATAAAAATTTTTGGTCTTGTTTTTGACATTATTGGTATAAAGTCAAATAAACTTTTGATAAAAGTTATTGCTAGTCGTAGTACTCATAAAATGCTTCCCGATGATAATAAATTTAATTCTAAATGGCGACTTTATTACGATCCCTATTTTGACAAATATCGTTAAGTATGAATATTAAATTTCTTACTCGTCAACAACTAGAAATAATTAATAGAAAAACTTTGCGATATCCACTGCAAATTGCCGAGAAGGACTATTTCTTAGCATTAGTAATGCAAATTATTTCAGAATCTCCGATGAAAAATATTTTGATATTTAAGGGAGGAACAGCGCTTCATCATTGTTATTTAAAGCAGTTTCGATTTTCTGAAGATTTAGATTTTTCTTCCAATCAAAGATCTTTATCACTCAACAAAATAAGAGAGATATTTAATAAATTAGATTTTCTTGAAATCAAAAAAGATTATATTTCAAAGGCAACTATAAAAATCGAAAAATTACAATACCTTGGACCCTTAATGCAACCAAATTCATTAAAAGTTGAGATTGATTTCCTTCAAAATGTTTATTTACCTCCGCAAAAAGAAAAATATGAAAATGTTTGGGGTTTAGCTTTTTTTGTAAATGTTATGGATATCAAAGAGATTTGTGCTGAAAAAATTAGGGCAATGAATGACAGAATTAGATATCGAGATTTTTACGATTTTTCTATGATTATCAAAAAACATTCATTAAATTTAGTTGAAATAATTAATATAGTTAGGAAGAAAGAAATCAGAAAATCTATAAGTTCTAAAAATATTAAAGATAATTGGAAAATAGCAAGAGGAGATAAACAAAACGACTATCAGTCAATCTATTTTTCAGAAATTTTAGAAGAAAAAGAAATTAGTAATTATTTATCAATGTTAAAATTTGAAGAAATTAAGAAAAGTCGAAATGGCTAGGGGGTAAACTTCAGTGTTATAATTGATTTATATGAAGAAATTGTTTTCCAATTTAAATAATTTGGGTGTTGACACTTTTTGGTAGGCTCGGTTATAATACACAATATGGCAGATACAAAGGTAAAATTTGATAGAAGTAAACCACACGTAAACATTGGTACTATTGGTCACGTCGATCATGGTAAGACAACTTTAACTGCAGCTATTACCACCGTTTTAGCAAAGAATTTTCCAGGTGGAGTAAATAAAGCTTATGCCTTTGATCAGATTGATTCAGCTCCAGAAGAGAAACAAAGAGGAGTTACAATTAATATTTCTCACGTTGAGTACGAAACAGACAAAAGACATTATGCTCACATTGATGCTCCAGGTCATGCAGACTACATTAAGAACATGATTACTGGTGCCGCACAAATGGACGGAGCAATCTTAGTTGTCTCAGCTCCAGATGGCCCAATGCCTCAAACCAGAGAACATGTAATTTTAGCAAGACAAGTTAATGTCCCTTCATTGATAGTTGCGCTTAATAAATGTGATGCAATGGATGATCCAGAACTTCTTGAGCTTGTAGAAGCAGATATTAGAGATTTACTTAAAAAATATCAATTTCCAGGAGACACCACTCCAATTGTTAGAGTTTCAGCCCTAAAAGCTTTGGAAGGTGATGCAGAAGCAGAAAAAGGAATTTTGGAATTAATGAAACAAGCTGATGAGTTTATTCCAGATCCAGTTAGAGATACAGAGAAACCATTCTTAATGCCTGTTGAGGACGTATTCTCAATCTCAGGCCGTGGAACAGTTGTTACAGGAAGAGTTGAAAGAGGAGAAATTAAAGTTAACGAAGAAATTGAAATAGTTGGTCTTAAAGACACTATGAAATCAGTAGTAACTGGACTTGAAATGTTCAGAAAATTACTAGATTCTGCAATGGCAGGTGATAATGTTGGAGTTTTACTTAGAGGAGTTGAAAAGACGCAGGTTGAAAGAGGACAAGTTCTTGCAAAAACTGGAACAGTTACACCTCATACTGAGTTTGAGGCAGAAGTTTATATTCTTTCTAAGGATGAAGGAGGAAGACATACCCCATTCTTTACAGGTTACAAACCACAGTTCTTTATAAGAACAGCAGACGTTACAGGAGATGTTATCTTACCTGAAGGGGTTGAAATGGTCATGCCAGGAGACTCCGCAAAAATGAAAGTAAAATTGATAGTACCTGTGGCTATGGAAGATGGTTTAAGATTTGCAATTCGTGAAGGTGGTCACACAGTAGGCGCAGGTGTGATTACTAAGATAATAGCCTAAGCACATTTTAAATATGCAAAGATTAAGAGTTAAGCTTAAAGCTTACGATCATAGAGTACTAGATGAAGCCGCCACAAAGATAATTGACGCGGCACTTTCAACAGGCGCTAAAATCTCCGGTCCAATCCCACTTCCTACAGATAGATCTGTCATGGCTGTCAAGGAATCCCCATTTACAGATAAAGATGCACAAGAACATTACGAGGTTTTGACCCACAAAAGACTGGTAGACATTATTGACCCAACTCCAAAAACAGTTGATGCCTTGGGTAACTTAGATCTTCCCGCAGGAGTCTCAATCGAGATCAAGATGTAAGTTTCATGTATCGCTGTACTAGTACGATGATACAAATCCAAATTAAGAATTGATTTTTGGCAAAATTGGTTTGGTTGGAGCTTTACTTGCTCGAGATTTTTTCTCTTTCAAATACGCTTGCATATCATTTTCTGGAACTTGAAGAACTGGTCTGTTTTTATCATCCACTACAATATGAATTGTTTGGGGTTCTTGGTATCCCATCTTGTGCCTAGTGTAACACAAAAGCCTCGCTTGATACAAGTTACTTAGTTTGATATAATTCACTCTTAGAATCATGAAAATGAATTCTTTGTTTTTTTTGGCTTTCAAAAATGAATATATTATTTGGTACAAAAGGAGTAATGACGCAAACTTTTATAGAAGGTTTTAGGATTCCTGTTACAAAAGTTAATCTTGGTCCTTGTACAGTCATTCAAATCAAGAATCTTGGAAAAGATGGTTATTGGTCAGTCCAGTTAGGATTCGGGGAAAAAAAACTTAAAAACACCACAAAACAACTTCAAGGACACTTCAAGAAAATTAAGAATTCAAAATTAAAAGTTAATAATTATCCAAGGTATGTAAAAGAAGTACGATTGACAGAGGAACCAACTTTTAAAATAGGAGATGTTGTTAAAGCTTCAGATGTAGTTAAAGCTGGAGATGTGGTTTTTGCTACAGGAAATACAAAAGGTAAGGGATTTGCTGGTGGTGTTAGACGTTATGGTTTCCACGGAGGCCCAAAAACTCATGGACAATCAGATCGTCACAGAGCTCCAGGTTCCATTGGACAGACAACAACTCCAGGTAGAGTTTATAGAGGTAAGAGAATGGCAGGTAGGATGGGAAATACTCAGATAACTATTAAAAATCTTCATGTTGTAAGTGTTGATTCAGAGAAAAACGAAGTTTTAATTTCAGGTGCAATTCCAGGTAGAATTGGATCTTTCCTAACAATCAAGAAAGTTAAGTCAGGGTCTTTGAAAGATTTAGAGCATGAAGTGGTTGCTCAAGTTGTTGAAGTTGAGGCTCCAGTTAAAGAAATAAAGGAGGAAGTAAAGAATGAAAGCTAAAGTTAATACATCACTTTTAAAACAAGTAGTCAGAATATTTGAAGACAGAACCCATTTTGGGTTGAACAAAGTCCAAACTAGAGCTACTGTCAATAGAACTAAGAAAAAGTTATACAAACAAAAAGGAACAGGTGGTGCAAGGCATGGTGCAAGGTCAGCTCCAATTTTTGTCGGTGGAGGTAAAGCTCATGGACCAAAAGGAGTAAAAAGAGAGCTTAAAATGCCTTTAAAAATGAAGAAAAAAGCACTTGATTTAGCAATTTCTTTTAAAAAGGACAAAAAAGAGTTAATTAACTTTGAAAATGTAGGAAAGATAAAAAGTACAAAAGACGCTGTCAAGAAAATTAAAGAAACAAAACTTAAGGGTAAAATTTTAATAATTTTAACTTCAAAAAATCAAAAGGCCTCAATATTTTTTAGAAATATAGAGGGTGTTAAAGTTTTGACTATGAATAACGTTGGTGCTTACGAAATCATGAAATACAAAAACATATTATTAGAAAAAGAAACAAAATAAAAAATGAAAATTAAACCAATTTTTACAGAGAAAAGTATGAACCAAGCTAAGGGTGGTAGTTATTCATTTTGGGTTTTGCCAACTTTAACAAAAAATCAAATAAAAGATCTGTTTGAAAAAGCCTATGATGTCAAAGTTAAATTAGTTAAAACGATTAATTATAAAAAGAGCTCGAACAAAAATGCTAGAGGTAAGGTTGTTACAAAAAAGGCCATGAAGAAAGCAATAATTTCACTTAAATCAGGTAAAATAGAAATTTTTGAGGAACCAAAGAAAAAATGAAACTTAGAATATTACTTAAAAAACATGCAGGACGAAGTGGGGGTACGATTACCTCTAGACACGATGGTGGAAGAAGTAAAAGATTTTTAAGACTAATTGATTTTAAGAGAAATTTAAAGGATGTTTGGGCAAAAGTTGAAGCTATTGAATATGATCCAAATAGAAATGCAAGAATTGCAAGATTGCTTTATGAAAATGGAGTCAGGTCATATATAATAGCCCCAGATAAGCTTTCGGAGGGGATGAAAGTGATTTCATCTAGTGATGCGCCTCTTGAAGTTGGTAACTTTTTGCCACTAGCTAAAATTCCAGTAGGTTTTGAAGTAAGTAATATTGAAATTAAACCTGGGTTTGGTGGACAAATAGCAAGAGGGGCAGGAATTGTTGCTTTTGTTTTTGGTAAAGGTGAGACACATGTTTTAGTTAAGATGCCATCAGGTGAGGTACGAAAATTTGATCCAAACGCCTGGGCTATGATTGGTCAGATTGGTAATGTTGAAGATAAAAACAAAAGAAGAACAAAAGCTGGTGCATCACGATGGAGAGGTATAAGGCCTCACGTTAGAGGTGTTGCAATGCATCCTGATGCTCATCCACATGGAGGTGGAGAAGGTAGAAGCAGAGTTGGGCTTAAGTATCCAAAGACACCGTGGGGTAAAAAAGCTGTTGGAAAGACCAGATTTAAGAGGAAATATTCAAACAATATGATAGTTGAAGGAAGACAAAGAGGTAAAAAATGAGCAGAAGCAGTAAAAAGGGACCATTTGTAGATGAAAGGCTTGTTAAAAAGCTAGAGTCTGGTATGGGTTTGAAAGAAAAACCAATCAAAACATGGTCTAGGGGCTGTCAAATTTCACCAGATTTTGTGAATAAATATTTTCAAGTTCATAACGGAAGAGTATTTATCGATGTTTTTATAACCGAAGACATGATTGGTCATACTTTGGGTGAATTTTCACCGACCAGAACATTTAAAGGACATGGAGAAATAGTAAAACGTACAATGGATAAGACCTAACGGTCTTGGCCAATATGAATTGGTAAAACATAATGGAAATTAAATCAGAACAAAAACATTTAATAATTAGTCCCAGGAAACTAAGGCCAATTGTTGATGTTATTAAAAAACTAAGTGTTCAAAAAGCAATTGACTCCTTACCATTTATTAAAAAAAGAGGGTCTGATTTACTATTAAAAGTTATTAAATCAGCTGTTGCCAATGCTTTACAAAAGGGAGTAAGTATAACTGAGCTTAAGTTTAAAGAGATACAAATTGGAGAGGGTCCAAGGTTAAAACGAGGTCAACCAGTATCTCGTGGTAGATGGCATCCAATTAAAAAAAGAATGAGCCATATTAAAATTATATTAGAAAGTAAAAAAAATGGGACAAAAAGTTAACCCAATAGGGTTTAGAACAGGAAGAACGATTGGCTGGAAATCCAGATGGTTTTCTGATTCTGCAAGTTACAAAGATTTCTTAATTGAAGACATTAAAATTAGAGAAACCCTATTTAAGAAGTTGGCACTTGCCGGAATTAATAATATTGAAATAGAAAGATTACCAAAATCAATTGTCATAATTGTTTCAGTCTCAAGACCAGGAGTTGTTATAGGTAGAGGTGGATCAGGTATTGAGGACTTGAAAAAAGAAATTGTTAAAATTATTAAACTTAACAAAAATTCATTGGTTGCCAGTTTAAAGATTGATTTGAAAGTTAATGAGATCAAAAGTCCAGAACTTTCAGCCTATCTTGTTGCTGGTAGAATTGCTTCTGATTTGGAAAGAAGGATTCCACATAGACGTTCAATAACTAAAGCTATGGATAGAGTAATGATGGCGGGTGCGGGTGGTATAAAAGTTGTTTTGGGTGGACGTATTAATGGTGCTGAAATCTCAAGGGTAGAAAAGTTTCACTTAGGATCAGTGCCAACACAGACTTTAAGAGAAGATATTGATTATGGGGAAATCCCCGCCTTAACCAGAAGAGGTTATGTTGGTGTTAAAGTTTGGATACATAGAAAGGAAAGTTAAGGATGTTGCAACCAAAAAAAGAAAAATTTATTAAAAACTTTAGGGGTAGAAGAAGAGGAACAGCGCTTCGAGGAAGTGATATCTCATTTGGAGATTTTGGATTAAAAGCGATGGAAGTAGCTTGGATTAGTGCACAACAGATTGAGGCTTGTAGAAAAGCAATTTCTCATCATCTTAAACGAGGTGGAAAAATGTGGATTAGAATTTTTCCAGATAAGCCAATTAGTGGACGTGCGGCTGGTAAAAGAATGGGTGGGGGAAAGGGTGAAGTAGTTAAACATGTGGCGGTAGTTAAACCCGGTAGAATAATGTTTGAGGTCGCAGGTGCGCCAAAGGAAATTGTAAAGGAAGCTTTTATTAGAGCCTCAGCAAAATTACCGATTGCTGTTAGAATGGTGGAAAAATAATATGAAAATTAAAGATCTAAAAGAGTTAAGAAACAAAGATATAAAAAATCTTTTATCTCTAGTGGCTCAAAAAAAGATTGAAGTTATTAAAAATGCAGTTAAAACTGCGGGGACTAAGGAAAAAAATGTTAAACTAGGCAAAATCTTAAAGAAAGAAATTGCCCAAGTTTTAACATTAGTTAGGGAGGTTAAAAAATGAAGATATTCCAAGGAAAAATAATATCTAACAAAAATAAAAAGACATTAGTTATAGAAGTTGAAAGACTTCTTGCTCATCCTGTTTATAAAAAGAGATTTACCAGAAGTAAAAAATATCAGGTACATTCTGAAAGCGAACATAAAGTCGGTGAGACTGTTAAATTTGTTGAGACAAGACCAATAAGTAAAATGAAGAGGTGGAAAGTGTTAGAAGGTAAATAATATGGTACAACTAAGGTCATTTCTAAATCCAGCTGATAATTCAGGCGCAAAACGCTTAATGATTATTGGTGTCCCCGGTAGAATCGGGAAAATTGCAACCTTAGGAGATGTGGTGTTGTGTGTTGTTAAGGGATCTGACCCAAGTGGTACAGTCAAAGATCATGAAAAAGTAAAAGTTTTAATAGTTAGAACCAAAAAAGAAGTTCGAAGGTTTGATGGAACATATATCAGATTCGATGATAATGCCGGAGTTGTTATTGACAAACAAGGTATGCCGTTGGGTACTAGAGTATTGGGCCCAATTGCAAGAGAAGTAAAAGAGGTGGGATTTAATAAAATAGCATCATTAGCAAGGGAGGTTGTATGAAGTTACGAGTCGGAGATAATATAAAAGTAGTTTTAGGTAAAGACAAAGGTAGGGAAGGCAAAGTTGAAAAACTTTACCCTAAGGAAAGTTCTGTTCTTGTATCAGGAGTTAATCTTTATAAAAAACACGTCAAAGGCAATCAGGGTGGAGTAAAAGCTGGAATATATGATATACCACGAGCCTTAAATGTTGCAAAAGTAGCTTTAATTTGCCCAAGTTGTAAAAAGATTACTAGGATAAAAATTAAAAAAGAAAAGAATGAAATAAACAGATTTTGTAAAAAATGTAACAAAAAAATATGAATCGTTTAATAGAAAAATATCAAAAAGAGATAGCCAAAGAATTAGCTAAAGAATTTGGAATTAAAAATTCCATGGCCATCCCTAGACTGACTAAAATTAGTATGAATGTCGGTATTGGTGATTTAGTTAAAAACAAAGAGGCAAAAGAACAATTAATTAAGGATATTGCCCTGATTGCAGGTCAGAAGCCTTCGGAAAGAAAATCTAAGATCTCGGTTGCTACTTTTGCAATTAGAGAAGGAATGGTTGTGGGACTTGGACTTACCTTAAGGGGAATTAGAATGTATGATTTTTTTGATAAATTTGTTAACATAGTTCTTCCTCGGTTTCGTGATTTTAGAGGAGTGAAAAGAACAAGTTTTGATAAAGGTGGGAGTTATACAATTGGACTTGTGGATCACACAGTATTTCCTGAAATTGATATAACAAAGGCAACACCTGCTCATGGAATGGAAATTACATTTACAACTAATGCAGGAAATAGGGAAAAGGGAGAAAAATTACTTGAATTATTAGGAATGCCGTTTGTAAAAGAAGTTAAAAATTAATATATGGCAAAAAAATCAAAAGAAGTTAGAGAAACAAAAAAATTAAAATATAAAAACAGATATAGAAACAGATGTAAGCTTTGTGGAAGACCAAGAGGATATATGAGAAAATATGGTCTTTGTAGACTTTGTTTTAGGGAGTATGCATTAAAAGGTGAACTTCCAGGTGTAAGAAAGGCTAGCTGGTAATGACAAACTATCAAATTGGAGATTTTTTAATACGACTTAAAAATGCCGGCATGGCAGGAATTAAAGAAATACCCTTCTTTAATTCTAATATGGTTCTAGGAGTTGCTAAGACATTAAAATCTGAAGGTTTTATTGAATCAATAGAAGAAGGTAAGAAAACTATTACAGTTAAGCTTTCTATTTTTAACAAAAAACCAGTATTATCTAATGTCAGAATAGTCTCCCGACCAGGACTCAGGATTTACATGAGTGTTGATGAAATAGAAAGTTATAATAAGCCTGATGTTTTAATTTTAACTACACCTAAAGGAATAATGTCAGGATCTATGGCTAAAAAAGAAAGAGTCGGCGGAGAATTAATAGCTAAAGTAATTTAATAATAGAATAAAACAATGAGCAAAATCGGACAACTACCAATACAAATATTAGACGGAGTAACAGTAGACATTAATAACCTGCCTGCCGGCAAGGCAGGTAAATTAATATCTATCAATGGTCCCAAAGGTAAATTAGCAATTATTGTTGATGAATTGGTAACAGTAAAACAAGAAGAGACAAATTTATTGGTATCTGTGTCTAAAACCACTAAATTTGCAAAATCAATTTGGGGAACAACTAGAAAACTTATAGACAATATGGTTAAAGGTGTCAGCACTGGTTGGTCAAAAAAACTAGAATTAGTAGGAACTGGATACCGTGCCGAAGTACAAGGTAACACTTTAGTTTTAACGGTTGGATATTCTCATCCTATTAAAATTGAGGCCCCAGAGGGGATTAATTTTAAGGTTGAAAAAGGTATTATAACAGTTGATGGGGTGGATAGAGCAGTTGTAGGTCAGATATCAGCAAACATTAGAGGCTCAAGACCACCTGAACCATATAAAGGTAAGGGCGTGAAGTATATAGATGAAGTGATTAGGAGAAAAGCAGGAAAAGCAGCTAAAGCTGCAACTGCGTAACGTATTATGAAAACTAAATTTAAGAAAAGACAATTAAGAACAAGGTCAAAACTTTTAAAGTTAAGACCTAGATTAACTGTATATAAATCGAATAAAGCAATTTATGTGCAAATTATAGATGATAAAAAAGGATGCACATTAGCATCGGAGAGAGGTAAAGATGCTAAAGAAGTTGGAATTAAAATAGCTGAAAAAGCTAAATTAAAGAAAATAAAGTTAGTTGTGTTTGACAAGGGTGGTTATCAGTATCATGGAAAAATTAAAGCTGTTGCCGAAGGTGCCAGAGAAGGGGGATTAGAATTTTGACGACGAAGTCGTGAAGCATATGAATTATTACCAACAACCAGAAAGAGAATTTAACGAGACAGTAGTTCAAATTAACAGGATTTCTAAAAAGACCAAAGGTGGAAATCAGATTAGATTTGGAGCGGTAATTGTCTTGGGAGATAAAAAAGGTAAAGTTGGCATGGGAATTTCAAAAGCCACAGACGTCCGAAATGCTATTCGAAAAGCAATTGAAGATGCAAAGAAAAACATGATTACTATTACAATGAAAGGAACAACAATTCCCTATTCAGTGATATCGAAAATGGGAGCTTCAAAGGTATTACTTAAACCAGCACCCCCAGGCTCAGGTATTATTGCAGGAGGACCTATGAGAGTAGTTCTTGAATCATCTGGTCTTCGAGATGTTGTAGGTAAGACATTAGGTGGAAGCAGTAAAATTGGAAGTGTTAGAGCAACTATTCAAGCTTTACAAATGACATCGAAGTTAAAGGACAAAAAGGATTACCAAAGAGATCAAAAGAGTAATAAAAAGGAGGAAAAAAAGAATGTCTAAGAGATTGGGACGTGGATATGGTAGTGGAAAAGGGGGACACACAAGTGGTCGAGGTCAAAAGGGTCAAAAATCAAGAACCGATATACATATTCTTTTTCAAGGCTTGAAGGTTAAAAAGTCAACCTTAAAAAGATTACCTCTTCTTCGGGGTAGGGGTAAATTTTCAGCAAAATCTAAACCTGTTGAAATAGACATTCATAAGTTAAAAGATTTAAAAAAAGGAGAAAAAGTAAATGTCGAACTTTTAATCAAAAAAAGTCTCGTAACCAAGAAAGATGCTATTTCCTACGGAGTTAAGATCTTAGGTACAAGTGATTTCAAGAAAGATCTTGTTTTTGAAGTACCTGTGTCAAAATAATATAATATTTAATGTTTTTATACATTGCCCAATTTTTTAAGAAAACAGTAACCGATAAGAGGCTTAGAAAAAAAATTCTTGTAGTAGCCCTAGCCCTGTTGGTATTTAGAATAGCAGCTCACATTCCAGCGGCTGGTATTGATAAGGAAAGCTTATCAGCTTTGTTTTTGGGTAGTCCTCTTCTTTCACTTTTGGATGTATTTTCAGGTGGAACTTTAGCTAATTTCTCTATAATGGCATTGGGTCTTAATCCATACATTAATGCATCAATTATTTTACAACTTTTAGGTTATGTCGTTCCCGCTCTTGAAGAACTACAAAAGGAAGGTGAATATGGACAAGAAAAAATAAATCAATACACAAGATTTTTAACTGTTCCACTGGCAATTTTACAATCGTTTGGTATGTATGCTCTTTTGAAATCTCAGAACATCATAGGCAACCTAAGTCTTATGCAACTTATTTTCCTTTGTTTAACAATGACAGCTGGTACCATGCTTGCTGTTTGGCTTGGAGATTTAATCACAGAATATGCATTTAAAAGTGGAGTGTCATTTTTGATTTTTGTTGGTATTATTTCAAGACTTCCAATTGTTTTAGGACAGACAATTGCAACATTTAAAGCAGAAGATACTTTAAAGCTTATAATCTTTGCAGGGGTTGCGCTAATAGTTATGGGTCTTATCATTTTTGTTAATGAAGCGATCCGTCAGATTCCAATCAGTTATGCCAAAGCATCACGTGGTTTTCAGCAACAAAAATCATATTTACCACTAAGGTTAAATCAGGCTGGAGTTATACCTATTATTTTTGCTGTGTCACTGGTTTTAATGCCCTCAATGGTTACTCAGTTTTTGGGAGCTTCAGGAAACCAAACAGTTGTAAATGTTGCAACCAACGTACAAAAGTATTTTAATCCTCAGTCTTTGATTTATAATATAATTTACTTTTTATTAGTTGTTGGATTTACTTATTTTTACACATCAGTTGTCTTTAATCCTCAAAAAATTTCAGAAAATTTGCAAAAATCTGGGGGATTCATTCCTGGAATTAGGCCTGGGTCAGCAACAATTACCTATCTTTCATATGTTTTAAATAGACTTACATTGGTTGGTGCGTCATTTTTAGGCCTTGTTGCAGTCCTACCCTCACTTTTCCAAAATTCAATTGGAATATCTAACCTTGCAATTGGTGGAACAGGAGTTTTAATTGCGATTTCAGTAGTCCTCGAAATCATTCGTGAAATTGAAGGCGATCTTTTAATGAGTAAATATGGGGATTATACTAGATAAGATGAAAAATAATCCAAAACAAAACAATTCTCTAATTATTTTATTATCTGTTCTTTTATTAATCTCTTGTATAATTGCAGGCATTTTTGCATATCAAGTTCAAAACTTAACTAAAGAAATAAAGAAATTGAAAACTGAACAATTATTAACTCAAACTCCAGCTCCAACTCTTGACCTAACAGCCAATTGGAAAACATATACTAATGAAGATCTTTCTTTTAAATATCCTTCAGACTGGTTAAGATCAGGGGATGTAATATCACCAGATATGCCTGGAAGTCCACATAACAATCTTTATCCTTATGGTTTATTTTTGAATGTTTTTGACAAAAACGCTACCCTGAAAACAAATGCGTACACATATAGTGGATGTATGAAAGAAACATCAACCCAAACCGTTAATGGAGTTTTTATTAAGAGATTTATTGAAATAAATACAGGGCAATGTAAAGATCGTGATCAAAAACAAAGAATAATTTGGATTGTACCGTCTGCATCAAGCTATGGTCCTAGCGTGGCAGTATTCTATCAGGTAGACGACTCTGAACAAGTTGAACAAATTGTTACACAAATTCTTTCCACATTTAAATTTCTAGATAATGAAATTACCTCTATAATAACTTCTGATGAATTGAATAATGGTTGGTATTGGGGATTTAAAGATCAAAAGAAGTTAAATACTCCATCAGATTGGGTGTATCAAGAAGTTGGTAGGAGTTCCTGTTGGCATAAAGTGGGAGTTTTGTGTCAATGAACATAATACTTTTTGGGCCACAAGGATCAGGGAAGGGAACACAAGCAAGGCTTTTATGCGAAAAATTCGGATTTTTTTACTTTGAATCAGGAGCTTATCTTAGAAAATTAGCCAAAGACCATCCAGAGATGAAAACTGTTATGGATTCTGGCAAACTTGTTCCTGACGAGGAATTTACATCATATCTAACTGCTTATTTAGACCAAGAAAATTTATATGACGACATTTTATTTGATGGTTTTCCAAGAACCTTAGACCAATATAATTTTTTAAAAAATTGGTTAGTACAAAAACAAGTCAAAATCGACCTAGGGATTGTTTTAGAAATAAGCGAAAAAGAAACTTTAAAGAGGTTACTACTTAGAAAAAGAGAAGACGATACACCTGAAGCAATTGTTAAAAGGCTGTCACTTTATAAAAGTAGAACAGAGGTTTTAATTAATGAGATAAGAAAAGATGCTGAGGTGATAGAAGTTGATGGAGAAAGATCAATTGAGGCAATTCAAAAAGATTTAGTACAAATTATAGAAAAACTTTATAAATAAATGGATAAGCATAGCTTGTCAATAAAATAAATTTTATGGATAAATTTTCACTTAAAACCTCAGAAGAATTGGAAATCATGAAAGAAGGAGGTAAAAAACTTTCTTTAATTAAAAATGAATTAGTTAAAGCTTCTAAAGTTGGTGTTTCTGCAGCCACAATTGATGATTTG
Organism: Candidatus Woesebacteria bacterium GW2011_GWB1_33_38; assembly: GCA_000990005.1. Lineage (GTDB taxonomy): Bacteria > Patescibacteriota > Microgenomatia > UBA8517 > UBA8517 > UBA12026. The sequence continues at coordinate 94,050 of LBPF01000003.1, forward strand.
GCTGAAAAGTTAATATTAGAATCAGGTGGAAAACCATCTTTTAAAATGATTAAAGGATATTCTTGGAGTACATGCATTAATGTGAATAGTGGTGTAGTTCATGGTATACCACACAAAAATTTAATTTTTAAAGAAGGTGATCTTGTCAGTATTGACTTAGGGCTATATTACAAAGGCTTTCATACAGACACATCAATCTCTTTCGATTTAAACGGATCGAAAGTAGTAAAAAAATTTTTAAATGCAGGAAAACTTGCATTTGACAATGCAGTTTCTTCAATTGATCCTAATAATTCTTATGTTTATGATATATCTAAGGCCATTGAAGATACTGTCAAAAAGTATGGATTTAGTCCAATTTTAGATTTGACTGGACATGGAATAGGAAGAAATTTACATGAAAACCCATATATTCCTTGTTTTATGGAAGGAATTAGAATTGAAACTCCTAAAATTGTCCACGGAATGGCCTTAGCAATTGAAGTAATGTATGTTGAAGGAAGTCCTTCTTTGGTCAAAGAAAATGACGGGTGGACAATAGCAACTCAGGATGGTAAAATAGCAGGACTTTTCGAAGATACAATTATTGTTACTGAGAAAGGATATGAAATAATCACCTAGGTGATTATTTTTTGCCATGAAAACAGATGGAAGTTACATACTTGAGGGAACAGTTACAGAACTCTTGCCAAATACGATGTTTAGAGTGGTTACTGTAGATGGAAAAAGCTTACTTACTACACTTAAAGGTAAGATGCGTAAAGCGTATGTTAGAGTTTTTCCTGGAGACAAAGTTAGAGTAGAAATGACAAAATATGATGAGGAAAGAGGAAGGATAGTATATAAATATTAAAATTATATGCAAGTATTAGCGTCAATTAAAAAAAGGTGTAAAGATTGTAAAATTATTAAAAGGGCTGGAGTTTTACGTGTAATTTGTAAAAATCCAAGACACAAATCAAGACAAGGGTAATTGAAAAAAAATATGGCAAGAATAACAGGAATAGAATTAAACGACAATTGGAAGATAGATTATGCTTTAACTAGAATTAAAGGGATTGGTTGGCCTACCTCTAAAAAGATATTAGCACTGCTTAAATTTGATTTAACAAAAAGAATCAAAGATTTATCAGCTGAAGAATTAAATACAATTACAACTAAACTCGAGGAATTTCCAACAGAGGGAGATTTAGCCAGAAGAGTGAAAGGAAATATCACTAGACTTCAAGCTATTGGTTCATATAGAGGCTTAAGACACTCTAAAGGCTTACCAGCCAGAGGCCAAAGAACAAAGACAAATGCTAGAACTAAAAGAGGTAAAAGAAAGACAGTTGGGGCATTTAAGAAGGAAGCTTTAACTAAACAAGCAAGTGCATCGGCAAAATAAAAATATATGGCAATCAAAAAAACAACAATAACTAAAAAGGAAGGACCAGCAAAAATATATATATCTGCGTCTTTTAATAATACTTTAGTTTCTGTTTGTGATGAAACTGGAGCAACACTTGCTTGGTGCTCGTCTGGAGCATCTGGTTTTAAGGGAACAAGAAAATCAACACCCTTTGCAGCAACAACTGCGGTTGAGACTGTTATTAAAAAAGCTAAAGAAAAAGGTGTTGAAGAAATCGAAATTTATGTCAAGGGTCCAGGACCGGGTAGGGATGCTGCTCTTCGTGCAGTTAAAGCATCTGGCATTAAGATTTCGTTAATCGCTGATGTTACACCTATCCCGCATAACGGACCAAGACCAAAAAAGAAAAGGAGAGTATAACTTTAAACTAAAATGGCTAAATATAACGGACCTAAAGATAGATTAAGTAGAAGAGAAGGAGTTGACCTTTTCAATAAAGGGGCAAAACTAACCCGTCTTAATATTTTGCCAGGTGTTCATGGACCAAAAGGTCAAAAAAGGGCCCCTTCACAATATGGTAAACAACTCCGAGAGAAACAAAAAGTTAAAAGAATTTATGGTATTTTAGAAAAACAATTTAGAATTTATGTAGAAAAGGCCTTAAAATCAAAAGGTAACACGGGGGAGGCTTTGCTAGTATTGCTTGAAAAACGACTAGATAATGTTGTCTATAAATTGGGATTTGCCACCACCCGTCCAATGGCCAGACAACTTGTATCCCACAGGCATGTTTTAGTTAATGGTAAGAAAGTAAATATTCCATCATTTCAAGTTAAAGCGGGTGATGTTGTTTCATTAACCCCCGCAATAATTGAGATGTCGCTTGTTAAAAAACTTGTTAGTGACACTGAATATGAAGCACCTTCTTGGTTAGAACGAAAAGTAAGTTTAGGAAAAGTAACAAGAGATCCAATTAGATCAGACATTATCGAATTAGTTTCTGAACAAGACATTGTAGAATTTTACTCACGATAATGGTACAATCCATTTTCGTGTTTTAAGGAGGTGATATTTTATGTCACTCCTTTAGAACAGGGTTACGGCTTTACACTGGGTAATTCATTAAGAAGAGTTTTATTGACCTCGTTGGAGGGTGCAGCAATTATCTCTGTTAAAATCGCTGGAGTCAAACATCAATTTTCAGGCCTAACTGGCATGAAAGAGGATATTGTTAAGTTCTGTTTGAATTTAAAGAAAGTTAGAATTGCATACAGTGGAGATAAACCAGTTAACGCATCTTTAAAAGTTACAACTGCTGGTGAAGTTAAAGCATCAGATATCAAACTTCCAACTGGTGCTGAAGTTACAAATCCGGATTTAATCTTGGCAGTTCTTAATAAGGGTGCAAAACTAGATGCAGATTTAGTAATTGAATCAGGTACAGGATATGTTTCAGCTGATACAAAAAGTTCTACCGAAATCGGAATGATTCCACTTGATGCGTCATTTTCACCTATATTACGTGTTAATTATAAAGTTGAAGAGACTCGTGTGGGAAGACTTACAAACTTTGATAAACTAACACTTGAAGTTTGGACAGATGGAACAATTGCCCCTAAAGATGCTGTAATTAAGGCGTCACTTGTTTTAGTTTCATACTTCAACCAAATTGTTAACCCAGTTAAGGTAGAAGTGAAAGCAACAGAAAAAGTTACTAACGACTTAGGGCTTGTGGGAAGACTTTCTGTGGAAGAAATAGGACTCCCAACAAGAGTTGCCAATGCACTGGCTAAAGCCGGTTTTGAGACAGTTGAAAGCTTAGTTAATGCAGATAAATCAGAACTTGTAAAAGTAAGAAATTTAGGAGAGAAATCTCTAAAAATTATCTCAGCAGCACTTGGTGAGAAAGGAGTGAGTTTTTAAGGTGAGAAAAAGAGTTTTTGGTAAAAAACTTTCTCGAGAGAGAGCAACTAGAGGAGCTTTATTTGTTTCTTTAGTGGAGTCTTTGGTGTTAAATAAAAAAATCAAGACAACCAAAGCTAAAGCTAAGGCTATCTCTGGAATGATTGATAAATTAGTAACTTTAGCTAAAAAAGATACATTAGCAAGTAAAAGACAGATCCTGAAGAATTTAAGAGGTAATAAAGCGGTTGCAACAATTCTTTGGACTGAAATTGCTAAATCTTTTGAAAATAAAAATAGTGGATTTACTAGGGCCATTCCTCTTGTGTCTAGAAAAGGTGACATGGCAGAAATGGTTAGAATAGAGTGGACATATGAAAACTTATCAACCAAAACAAAAAGAGATTAAAAGAGACTGGCATCTAGTTGATGCTAAAGATCAAGTCTTGGGAAGGCTATCTACAAAAGTAGCTATTCTTTTGATGGGTAAACAAAAAACTACCTATTCAGCCCATATGGACTCTGGAGATATTGTAGTTATTGTTAACGCCGAGAAAGTTGTAACAACTGGCAAAAAATCTTTAAATAAAGTTTACAGAAGCCATTCAGGTTATCCTGGAGGTTTTAAAGAGGTAACTTTTGAAAAAATGGCTAAAGAGCATCCAAATCGTATAATAGAGTTTGCAGTTAATGGGATGTTACCAGATAATAGATTAAAAGCGGATCGGATGGCGAGACTTTTTGTTTTTAAAGGAGAAAAACATAAATATGAAAGCAAGTTCAAGTAAAAAATATATTTTTGCTGTAGGTAGAAGAAAAACATCAACAGCTAGGGTTCGTTTGTTTAAAGGTACTGGTGAAAATTTGATTAATGGTAAAAAAGTTTTAGGATCATTAATCGAAAAAACATTTAAGGTTGTAGGTTCACTTGGAAAGTTTTATTTTACTTCTAAAGTTTCAGGCGGTGGAGTTAAGAGTCAAGTTGAGGCTACAATTCATGGAATTTCAAGATCCTTGGTTAAGTTAGATCCAGAAAAATTCAGAAGTTTATTAAAAAAGGAAGGTCTTTTGACGAGGGACTCAAGAGAAAGACAGAGACGTATGGTGGGAACAGGTGGAAAAGCAAGACATAAAAAACAGTCTCCAAAGAGATGATGAAACTTATTAAGAAAAAGTGGAAACTTCTGTCTGTTTTATTGATTATTGCTATTATAATTACATTTTTAATATCCAAAAAAAATAATTTTAGTTTAAAAACAGCAACTATTCAAAAAGGTAATATTTCAGAAGAATTAATTTTATCAGGCGATATTTCAGCTTCTAATTATGCAAAACTAGCTTATGAAACTTCAGGCAAAGTGAGCTATATTGGTGTTAAGGAAGGCGAAACTGTTAAAAAAGGTAAACTTTTAAGTAAACTTGATACCACAGTTTTAAATTCAAGTTATCAAATAGCATTATCTAATTTAAGAATCTACGATGCTACAGCTCAAAATATTTTAGATCAGGTAAAAAACCATTCTAGTGATGAAACATACTCCCAGAAAGATTCAAGGACTACGGCGGAAGCAAATAAAGATAAAGCTTACGAAGCGGTGATTTCGGCAAAAAGAAATCTTGATGGGGCCTCCATTTATGCTCCATTTAATGGAATTGTTACTTTTGTTGCCCACCCTTTTTCTGGAGTTTTTGTAAGTTTTGGTGCAACTGAAATCGAAATCATTGATCCTACTACAATGTATTTTTCTGTTTTAGCGGATCAGACTGAGGTAACAAAACTTATAAATGGACAAAAGGTACAAATAGTTTTAGATTCCTTTGAAGATAAAACTTATGAAGGCAAAGTTTATAATATTTCATTTGTACCAAAGATAGGAGAATCCGGTTCAGTTTATTCAGTTAAAGTTTTGTTTAGTGGGGTTAACCTTCTTGATTCAAAGTTTAAGATTGCCATGACGGGAGATGCTAAGTTTGTAACTTCTGAAAAAGAAAACGCATTTTATGTACCAAGTAATTTTGTTAAGCAGGATAAAAATGGAAACTTTGTAAAACTTAATCAAAAAGATAAACTTTACATAAAAATAGGAATTGAGTCTTCAGATTTTACTGAAATAGTTGGGGATATTGAGGAAGGTTTAGTCGTATATGATTAAACTTATAAATATAAGTAAGACCTATCTTTTAGGCGAAGATGAAGTTAGAGCAGTGGACAATGCTTCAGTAAATATTAAAAAGGGTGAATATGTTGCAATACTAGGTTCTTCAGGCTCTGGAAAATCAACTTTAATGCACATTATTGGCTTACTCGATAGGCCCACTAGCGGTAAAGTCTTAATTAATGGCAAGGACATTTCAAAAATAACAGACGATGAATTATCTATTATTAGAAATACTTATGTGGGTTTTGTGTTTCAGCAATTTAACTTAATAAATAAACTAACAGTTTTAGAAAATGTGGCTCTTCCCGCAATTTATTTTAAAGACAAATTAAACTTCGACCCAGTTAAAAAAGCTAAAGAATTATTAAAACAATTTGGTATGGGAGAAAGACTTAACTTCTATCCAAATAAAATATCAGGAGGGCAACAACAAAGGGTTGCAATTGCTAGAAGCCTAATTATGAACCCAGACCTTATTTTAGCTGATGAACCAACAGGAAACTTAGACAGTAAAACAGGTAATGAGATTTTAGGTATTTTGGAGGATTTAAACAAAAAACTTAAAGTGACTGTTGTTCTAGTAACACACGAAAAAGATGTTGCAGACAGAACTGATCGAAAAATTTATATTAAAGATGGAAAAATTGTAAATAAATATTTATAAAAAATTATGAAGCAATTTAGAAATTTACTTAAGTCATCATTCGACGATTTTAAAAGAAATAAAGTTAGAACATTTTTAACTTCCTTAGGTATTATGGTAGGTGTGATGTCAGTTGTTTTATTGATTGCATTAGGCTTAGGACTTAAAAATTACATTGAGGAACAGTTTGAAAGTTTAGGGGCAAATCTTTTAATTATTTTTCCAGGAAGCGTTTTTTCAGAAGATAGCGGAGCGGGTGGAAATTTTGGAGCAGGTTTTGCAGGAGGGGCTAGTTTTGATGAAAAAGATGTAAAAACTTTAAGAAAAGTTCCAGATGTTTCATATGTGGTTCCACTTTTTACCAAGAGTTTGGCGTTATCTTCAGGTAAAGAAAAAAAGTTAGGTTATGTATTAGGTACAACTGATGAAGCTTTCGAGGTTATGAATATTGAAATAGAAGAAGGTCGAGAATTCACCAAAGCAGACGTTTTAGGTAAGACAAAAAAAGGAGTCTTGGGTTTTTCAATGGCGGAAAAATTATTTATAGATCCAACATTTGCTGTTGGAAAAACAGTTAAAGCAAATGATGTTAGGTTTAACATAATTGGAGTTGCCAAGAAAAAAGGGGATAGACAGATGGATGACGGATTATTTGTTCCATATAGTGCCACTTTTGGAAGTTTAAATCCAGATAAAACATTTTTTACAATTTATATAGGAGCTTCTAATGAAGATACAATTGCTACAGTTAAAGTATCAGTTAAGGAAGCACTTCTTAAAAGATATGAAGAAGATGATTTTTCAGTTACAGAACAGTCACAAATACTGTCTTCAGTTAATCAAATTTTTGGAATTATAAATTCCATTTTAGTGGCAATTGGTTCCATTTCTCTTTTTGTTGGAGGTATTGGAATCATGAACATTATGTATGCAACAGTAACGGAACGAACAAAAGAAATAGGAATTAGACGTGCAATTGGAGCAACAGAAAAAGATATCTTAACTCAGTTTTTAACTGAATCAATCGTACTGTCTCTTTTGGGTGGTATCGCTGGACTTTTAATTTCAGCAGTAATTGTTTGGATTATTAGGTTTTTCTTTCCTGCAAGTTTAAATTTAGTTGCGGTTTTGGTTGCCTTGGGGGTTTCATCTGCCATAGGAATAATCTTTGGAGTTTTCCCAGCCCGCCGCGCAGCTAAACTTTCCCCAATTGATGCTATTAGATATGAGTAAATTTGTTTGATAAAATTAAAATATGAATATTTCTTGGACGAAAATAAAGGAAGAAAGATACAAAGCTAGAGCTGGTTATAGAAAATTAATTACTAAAACTTTCGATTATCCAAATGGACATAAAGCTGAATATGACATACTAGACGATAATGGTGCTGTCTGCGTTCTAGTTTTAACACCAAAAAGTGATGTGATCATGGTAAAAGTTTACCGTCCAGGACCCGAAAAAGTTTTAATGGAAATGCCCGGAGGTTTTATTGATATACACGAAGATCCTCAAACAGCAGTAGAAAGGGAGTTGATTGAAGAAACCGGATATGAAGGGGAAATAGAGTTTGTGGGTAAAACTTATGATGACGCATATTCAAATATGGTTAGGTACTGTTATATTTCAAGAAATAGTAAAAAAATTAAAGAACCTAATTGGGATGATGACGAAGGTAGCATGGAAATTGTTAAAATTTCACTTTCTGAATTTAGAAAACATTTAAAGACAGGTGAAATGACAGATGTTGAAGTTGGCTATTTATGTTTAGATTATCTAAATCTTCTTTGATAAAATATTGTAAAACAGAGCGTGGCGCAGTTGGTAGCGCGCTGCTATGGGGTAGCAGAGGTCGCTGGTTCAAATCCAGTCGCTCTGACAAGTGTATGAATCAGTGTATTGACTTCGGTTAACTTTCGGTATTTAATTAAATTATGATCCACACTGCCATATGCAATTTTTGTAAAAAGGATGTTCATAAAAGTGTTGGTAGACTCAATGAAGAAAAGAAACTTGGCTGGAAAAGTTATTGTTCAAGAGAATGTTTGGGAATGTCTCGAAGAAATAGAAAAGATCTTACGTGTTCAAGGGCTGGTTGTAAAAACAAATTTTTTCGTGTTTTTAATCAATATCGACGATTTAAAAATCACTACTGCTCTCATAGATGCTTAGCCATTGTTGTTAATTCAAGAAGAATTTTAAAATCTAAGCAAAAATGTAAACTATGTAACAATTTTTTAAAATATGGAAAGACTTATTGTTCACCTAAGTGCAAACAATTAGGAATGACACAGAGTGGGGAGTTTTTATTAAGTTGGATAAGACAGTTTTACAAAGATCATTCAAGAATTCCATTGAAACGTGAATGTATTCATTATCATGCTGTCAGAATAAGATTTAAAGGTTGGAACAATGCAATACTTGTAGCTGGTTTTGATCCAAATCCTGTAATGTTTGCTAAGAAATATTTAGCTAATGACGGTCATAAATGCGATTCTTTATCAGAACGAATAATTGACGATTGGTTGTCAAGAAGAAATATAAATCATCAAAGAAGTGTTCCTTATCCAAACAATGAACAGTTCACTGCTGATTTTGTCGTAGATAAATATTGGATTGAATTTTTTGGCTTAAGCGGAGAACTAAAAAGATATGATTATTTAAAAAGAAAGAAATTAAGACTTGCGAAAAAACTAGATTTAAACTTAATCAAGTTGTACCCAAAAGACCTTTTTCCAAAAGGTAACTTAAATAATGTTTTAAAAATATTGATAAGTTAAAATATTTATCGTATTCCTCAACAAAAAAGACTCTTGAAGATTTTTTGCGTTGTGATATATATGTTATATGTCTAGTGAACACAATTTACATATTTCTAAGGAAGGCGTAAGGTTCGCCGTTACTTCTGGTGTTCTGATTGGAGCAGGTGTGTTTTTCCCTCCAGCTTTTGTTTTGGGAGTTGCAACTGGAGCTGTTGGATTTTTAAGAGAAAGAGGTAGGTTAAATGATATTAAAGTTAAAAATTTTATTTCTAAACTCCAAGATCCTGTTGAAGGACGCGAAGAACGAAAATTTCTAGGTTTGGAAGAGTAGGATTATTATTTAGTTTTCAATTTTTCCTTCTTGCATTTGGGGAAAGTTCGTATTAATCTGTAACAGCAAATGGCAAAGAAAAAGTCAGAACCAATTGAGGCTCCAGTAAAACAAGAAGGAAATATAGCCAAACTTCAGGCAATTAAAATTGCTATGGAACAGATTGATAAAGCATATGGCAAAGGTTCCATTATGAGACTTGGGGAAAGTAGCAAAAATGTTGCCATGGATGTTATTCCAACAGGTTCCATTGCTCTTGATTTAGCTCTTGGTGTTGGTGGTTTACCAAAAGGCAGGATTGTAGAAATATATGGTCCAGAAGCATCAGGTAAAACTACCCTTGCCCTAGCAGTTGTAGCCGAAGCACAAAAATTGGGTGGACAGTGTGCTTTTGTTGATGCGGAGCATGCCTTAGATCCTCAGAGAGCTGAGATAATGGGAGTTAACCTTGATGATCTCTTGCTTTCTCAACCCGATACAGGTGAACAAGCTTTAGAAATTACAGAGACTCTTATTCGTTCTGGAGCAATTGATGTAATAGTTGTTGATTCAGTTGCCGCTCTTGTTCCACGAGCAGAACTTGAGGGTCAAATGGGAGACGCTGTAATGGGTCTTCAGGCCCGTTTAATGTCTCAAGCTTTGAGAAAATTAACTGGAGCAATTAGTAAATCTAAAACAATTTTAATATTTACAAACCAATTAAGACAAAAGATTGGAGTGATGTTTGGAAATCCTGAAACAACAACTGGAGGTTTGGCTTTAAAGTTTTACGCTTCAGTAAGGCTTGATATAAGACGTGTTGAGTCAATTAAAGATGGAGATAATGTGATAGGAACAAGATCTCGAGTACGAGTTGTTAAAAACAAAGTTGCACCTCCTTTAAAAGTTGCTGAGTTTGATATTATGAATGATGAAGGAATAAGTAAATCAGGCAATCTTTTAGATGTCGCGGTTGATTTGGGAATAATCACAAAGTCTGGGTCATTTTTCAATTATGATGGTAAAGTTTTAGCTCAAGGGAGAGAAGGGGCAAAAGCACATATTAAAGAAAATGAAAAGTTTGCTCACGAAATAGAAAAAAAGATTAGGGATTTGGCCACCTCAGGTAAAAAGCTTCCTAAAGAAATTGGCGAAGAAGAAAAAGACGAAGAGTAATATAATTGGTTTACCATGCCAATTATAACTTCGATAAAACCACAGAAAAACAACAAGCGCGTAAATATATATTTGGACAATGAGTTTGGCTTTGGTTTAGACCTTGAAAATTTTGTTAAGTTTCATTTAAAAGTTGATCAGGAGTTAACAGATGAACAAATAACAAAAATAGTTAAAGATGCTGAGTTTCAAAAAATATTGGACAAGCTTTTAAGATTTGCAATGCTTAGGCCAAGAAGCAAAAAAGAAATAAATGATTATCTCAAAAGAAAAAAAGTTCACGAAAACATAAAAGAAGAACTTTTTAGTAGATTAGAAAGTTTCGAGTTAATAAATGATGAACAGTTTGCAAAATGGTGGGTGGAACAAAGACAGTCATTTTCTCCAAAATCAAAAAGAGTTTTGAGTTCAGAACTTTTAATAAAAGGAATAGATAGGGAAATAATTAAAAATATTTTAGAAGAAACAAAAATAGATGAAGTAAAACTAGCTAAAGATTTGATAGAACAAAAAAGTTATAAGTGGGAGAAATTAGATGACAAAATAAAGCGACAAAAAATCAATCAATATCTTGCTGGAAAAGGCTTTAGTTGGGAAATTACCAGTAATGTATTAGAATTGAACGATTATGGTAGAAAATAGTGGTGGAAGAAAAATCCCATTTGTTAGGATACCTGGTAGGCATATTACTGCTGATGAGGCCACAAAAGCCGTTATCGCCGGAGTTTGCCATGGTATAGCTTTTTATTCAGGTACTCCAGAAATTCCAGCCTTGATTTTAAATGGATTTGGGATGGCTATTAGTTTTACGACAAATGATTTAATGGTATTTGAAGCTATGGATAAAAATGAAGAAAATTTATGATATAATCCTCATTAGGAGAATGGATATGGGTAAATTAATTACATTTGCTTCTCAAAGCCACTCCGCTATATATGGCTACACAGAATGATTACATTAAAAAGTTAGAACAGGTTTCTAAGATGACTGCTGACGAGGCAAAAAAGGCTCTTTTGGATGAAGTGCAACGTGATTTAACTTCAGAAATTGCCAAAAAAATAAGGGCTGCTGAAGAAAGAATAAAACTTGATGCTCACGAAAAAGCAAATGAAATATTAGCCGACGCTCTAAAACATGGAGTTACCACATTTGTTGCTGAATATACTGTTTCCTCAATCATTGTTCCCAATGAAGAAGTAAAAGGAAGAATTATAGGAGCTGAGGGAAGAAATATTAGAGCTTTCGAAAAAGATGCTGGAGTTGAAATTTTAATTGATGAAACTAATGAAATTAGAATTTCTTCTTTTGACTCTGTTCGACGCGAAGTGGCAAAGAGGGCTTTGGAGATTCTCATTAAAGATTCAAGAATCCAACCTAGTAGGATTGAAGAAGTAATGAAATTAACTAGGGCTAACATGAAAGACGTTCTTCTTGAAGAAGGTAAGAAAATTGCTGAAGAATGTGGCGTTTATAATCTTCCAGTTGACCTCCTTCGCTTAATTGGAAAATTTAAGTTTAGAACTTCATATGGACAGAATTTAGGTCATCACACAATTGAGGAAACCAAAATGGGTATCGCTCTTGCAGAAGAACTTAGCGTCAAAGTTGACGTTGTTCGTTTAGGTTGTCTACTCCACGATATTGGTAAGGTTGTTACAGACGAAGAAGGAAATCATATCGATGTTGGTGTAACAACAGCTAAAAAGTTTGGTATTCCAAAAGAGGTTGTTAATTGTATTGCTGAGCATCATGAAGATAAGCCATTTTCGTCAATTGAAAGTTATCTTGTTTGGGTAGCTGATGCCGCTTCTGGATCTCGTCCTGGAGCTAGGTATGAACCCCATGAAGGATATGTTAAAAGAATGGACAAAATTGAAGAATTGGTTAAAGGTTTTGAAGGTGTTGAAACGGCTTATGCATTTCAAGCAGGTAGGGATGTTAGGGTGTTTGTAGACCCAAATGAAGTGGATGATGACAGGTTAACAGTCTTAGTCCACGAAATTACCCAAAAGCTTGAAAAAGAGGCAGAATATGCAGGTCAAATTAAAGTGACAGCAGTTAGAGAAACAAGAGCAGTTGACACCACATCGGCTAAATAGTATATTAACGATTAATGACAAAAAGAGAAATTGTTGAGTTGGTATCAAGAAAAGCCCATTTAACTAAAAAAGCTGGGGAGGAAGCTGTTGATGTTTTTTTGGCAGAAGTTGGTAGAGTTTTAGCTAAAGGGGAAAAAGTTGTACTTTCAGGTTTTGGAACATTTAGGGTTATTTCCATGAAAGGTAAAACTGTAAAAATTCCAAATACTGAGAAACTTGTAACAATTAAAACACATAGGTCTCCACGTTTTACTCCAGGAAAAACTCTCAAAAGACAAGTAGCTCGTTAATGATATAATTCTTTCTAGAATGAAGAAAGCAATCGTTGTAAGTCATTTGATCAAAAATTTTGAAATTCTTGAAAAAGGAACAGGATTTAAAAATTCATTTGCCTCACTACTTCATCCTAAAAAAAGAATTATAACGGCTGTCAATGACTTGTCCTTTACTATTCAAGAAGGTGAACTTGTGGGGTTTATTGGTCCAAACGGAGCAGGTAAAACTACAACCTTAAAAACCCTATCAGGACTTCTTTATCCCACTTCTGGTTTTGTATCAGTAATGGACTTTAATCCTTGGGAAAAGTCCCCCGATTTTTTAAAGCAAATCTCTCTTGTAATGGGACAGAAGAATCAACTTTGGTGGGATTTACCTGCCATGGAATCATTTGAGTTAAATAAAGAGATTTATGAAATTTCAAATAAAGAATTTGAAAAAAACTTGAATGAGTTAGTGTCACTCCTTGGTGTTTCTCAATTTCTTCAAACTCAGGTAAGAAAATTGTCACTTGGTCAAAGAATGAAAATGGAATTAATTGCAGCCTTAATTTACAAGCCCAAAGTACTTTTTTTGGATGAACCAACAATTGGACTTGATTTAATCGCCCAACAAAATTTGAGAGATTTTATTTATCAATATAATAAAAAATACAATGCTACAATAATTTTAACCTCACATAATATGAAAGACTTAATTGACCTGACAAGAAGGGTAATTGTTATAAATGATGGTCGACTTATTTTTGACGGTGCCCTTGAAGATTTGACTCTAAAGTTTGCTCAAGACAAATTAATCAAAGCAAAACTCTCAGATGAAATAGATATTAAGCGTTTGGAAGAAATAGGGATGGTAAAAAAATTCGAATATCCCGAGCTTATAATTTCTGTACCCAGAAGTACTGTAGCCATTGCAGCTTCTGAACTTTTGCAAAATTATCCAATTTCTGATCTGACAATTGAGGAATTACCCATCGAAGAAGTAATCAGTACAGTTTTCAAACAATCGAAAGGCTTTTAGTAATGGGTAAATACTTAAAGGTTTTAGGAATTTCATTTCAGCAAGAGTTTGCTTATAAATTGAATTTTATAATGTGGAGAGTTAGAAATGTGATGCAAGTTTTAGTCTTTTTTTTTCTCTGGAGTTCTGTTTTCCAAAATCCTGATGCAAATTATTTTGGTTACAATAAAGAAAAGATCATAGCTTATGCCTTTTTATTAATTTTTGTTCGTGCAATTACCATGTCATCCAGATCAGTTGATGTCGCTGGAATTATTTCAAATGGTGAACTTTCTAATTTACTTCTAAAACCTATTAATTTCTTTAAATATTGGATAACAAGGGATATATCGTCTAAGTTTTTAAATATTATATTTTCTTTCGTTGAAATTACATTTTTGTTTTTAATATTAAAACCAGAAATATTTATTCAAACTAACTTTATAAACATAATGCTTTTTGTCGCATCACTTTTAATTGCCTCATTAATTTTTTTCTCAATTGCCATGTTAACTAGTTTTGTACCATTTTGGATACCTGAAATATCTTGGGGAGCTCAATTTTTAGTAATTGTTATATTTGTAGAATTCCTGTCGGGTGCATTCTTTCCTTTAGATGTTTTCCCCACTCTTGTTCAAAACATATTGAAATTTACTCCATTCCCTTATCTTGTTTTTGTTCCCATTCAAACATATTTAGGAAGTCAAAACATTCATTTAAATTTGTTAAGTTTGGGAATTGGTGCCATGTGGGCAGTAATTTTGTTGTTTATAACAAAGATGGTTTGGCAAAAAGGATTAAAAGTATATGAAGCAGTCGGAAGATAATTTTAAAATTTTAAAAAGATACCTAAGAGTTTATATTAAAATGGCTACAAATTCTTTCGTTGTCTGGCTTGCCCGAAGAAGTGCTTTTATAATCTTTTTAATTGGTAAAATTGTTAGGTATTCATTTTATTTTGGATTTTTAATTTTTCTTGTTAAAAGTACAAATGGTTTTGCAGGTTACACAGGTAATCAAATACTTTTTTTTACTGCAACATATGTGTTGATTGATACTTTAGCTCAATTTCTATTTAGGTCAGTTTATTCGTTTAGACAACTTGTAGTAAGCGGAGATTTGGATTTAGTTTTGGTTAAGCCAATTAACCCTCTTTTTAGAAGCTTATTTGGTGGTGCTGACCCCGTTGATTTAATTACACTTCCTGCAATCATCTTCGTGGTTGTTTATATTGGTTCTTTGCTCTCACCTACCTTACTACATACTACATACTACATACTACTTGTCATCAACGGTTTAGTTATTTCAGCCTCTTTTCATATTGCAGTCTTATCACTGGGCATAATAACTATGGAAATTGATCATACCGTAATGATCTATAGAGATCTTGTTTCGATGGGCAGGTTACCAATTGATATTTACAAAGAACCTTTCAAAAGTCTTTTAACTTTCATTGTTCCTGTTGGAGTAATGGTTACAATTCCAGCAAAAGCTCTAATTGGTTTAGTTGGCCCTGTTGGTGTAGTTTCCTCACTTATTTTCGGCTTAGCACTTTTATTTTTTTCAATTAAATTTTGGCATTATGCACTTAAAAAATACACCAGCGCCAGTAGCTAAGCTGTTGATTATTTGTGGACCAACTGCTACAGGGAAAACAAAACTTGGCATATTTTTGGCCCAAAAATTCAATGGCGAAATAATTTCTGCTGATTCAAGACAGGTTTATAAATTCATGGATATTGGAACAGGCAAGGAGTGGGGCGACCTGCCTGCCGGCAGGCAGGACGTGCCAATACATGGCTATGACTTAGTTGATCCTTGGAAAAGTTTTTCTGTTTTTGAATATTCAATGTTTGTGAGAAAGACTCTGGATGATATTTGGAAAAGAGGCAAACTGCCAATTCTGGTTGGTGGCACCGGTCTTTACATAAAAGCAATTGTAGAGGGGATTGACACTTTAAATATTCCAAAAAACGCTGATTTAAGAGAAAGTTTAGAAGAAAAAAATACTTTCGAGTTATATGAAAAGCTGGCAACCTTGGATAGCAGTAAGGCTGCAAGTTTAAATATTTCAGACAAAAATAATCCCAGAAGATTAATTAGGGCAATTGAAATTGCAATTTGGAAAATATCTAACGAACAGGAAGTAAACAAAGCCAAAAGTAATCAAGGTGTAATGGACACTTTGTTTATCGGTTTGAATTATCCAGTAGACCAAATATCCAATTTAATTACGAGTAGGGTCGAGAAAAGAATAGAGCAAGGTTTTATAGATGAAGTTGAGGATTTACTTAAAATGGGAGTATCTTGGAAAATGCAATCAATGAATGCTTTGGGCTATAGCGGAGCCGAAGGCTTTTTTAAAAACGGATTAACGTATGAAGAATTTGTCGAAAAATGGATAGAAAGCGAAATAAATTATGTTAAAAGACAATTAACTTGGTTTAAAAAGAATAAAAAAATTAACTGGTTTGACTTAACTAAACCAAAGCAGTTGGAAAAACTAGAAAAATTAGTAGAAAAATGGGATAATACTAAACTATGATACGAAAAGTTGAGATATCTTACAAAACCATTGTTTTTACTGCAGTTTTTGTTGCATCTTTATGGTTTATTTATTCAATACGAGATATAGTACTTCAACTTTTTGCATCTCTTTTGTTAATGACGATTTTGAACCCAATTGTTAAGAAACTTTCAAAGATAAAAATTCCAAGAAGTTTATCAATTCTGGTTTCTTATGTGGTAATATTTGGTTTGTTTGGATTCGCGATTGGTATACTTCTTCCCCCACTTGTTGAACAAACAACTAATTTAGCAAATAATTTACCTAAATATTTGAGTGATTCTGGAATTACAAAATATGCCAACGGTGATATTTTAAAGGAGATTGTTTCTCAATTAGGTACAGTACCTAGCCAAGTTATTAAAGCTGGATTTTCATTCTTTGCAAATATTTTAAATATTTTAACAGTCTTGATTTTTGCTTTTTACCTACTTCTAATTAGAGATAAATTTGATAAAAATCTAGAAAGCATTTTTGGTAAAGAAAAAAGCCTCGATGTTTCAAAAATAATAGATGAACTTGAATTAAGACTTGGTGGATGGGCAAGGGGACAGTTATTATTAATGCTTTTGGTAGGAATTTCAAGTTATATTGGTTTTGTTATTCTAGGAATTCCTTTTGCTCTTCCACTGGCTTTACTTGCTGGAATTTTTGAGATAGTACCCTATTTAGGGCCTATTGTTGCCTCAATTCCTGCGATTATATTAGGATTTAGTATTTCACCTTTTGTTGGTGGAGCTTCAATTGGGTTAGCGGTTTTAATTCAACAACTTGAAAATTATGTCTTTGTTCCTAAAATAATGGAAAAATCAACAGGTGTCTCCCCAATTATTATTCTTTTGGCTTTAGCCATTGGCGCAAAGCTTGCAGGAATTACTGGAATGGTTATGTCAATACCAATAGTTATTATAATCCAAGTTTTACTTCAAAACCGTTTCCAAGAAAAATAAGCCTTAAATTTGATATAATACCCTTGCTTTAAAGAGGTGGAACAATTGCCAGGTGCCGTACGGTATCTGGAGGAAAGTCCAGACAGCAGAAGACAGGGTGTCTAGCGTAAGCTAGAGATGCATTTAGTAATAAATGTAGCCAGTTAGAGCAACAGAGACGAGAAATATGAAACGGGCAATCCTCCCCGCTGCAACCTCCGAATTGGCCGTTTGAGGATGTCTTCCCAAGGCCTAAAGTATGAGGGCATAGATAGATAATTGTTTTTAAAACAGAATCTGGCTTACTAGCCTCTTTAAAGCACAAAAAGCATGAAATTAGTTATACAACGAGTATTAAAAGCAAAAGTTACCAAAAAAGAAAATAATAATGTGGTTGGAGAAATAAATAAAGGGCTTTTTACCGGTAACACCGGCCAAGCTTTGCTTATTCTTTTGGGAATCAAAAAGGGGGATACTAAAAAACAAGTTGATGAATTAGTAAGTAAATTAATTAAACTTCGGATAATGTCAGATCAAAATTCCAAAATGAATCTTTCAGTTATAGACACAAAATCTGAAGTCTTGGTAGTTTCTCAGTTTACTTTATATGCAAATACTAAAGATGGTAATAGACCAAGCTTTATTGAGGCAGAGGAACCAAAAAAAGCAAAAGTATTGTATGAATACATGATAACTAAACTAAAAGAGACTGGATTAAATATACAAACTGGTAGCTTTGGAGATTACATGGAAATAAACGCCGTCCTCGACGGTCCCGTGACAATTGTTTTAGAAAATTAAATTTTGTAAGATATAAACATGACTAACTATTTAGTTACATTGATTTTGCATAGCCAGAAATTAACAAGTTCTCAACTCAAAACTCTTGTCGACATTTGTGTCAATATTGGATCAATTGGGTTGGCTTCAATCGTTATCCCTTTATATCTGCAAAGAGCGTCAATTAATTTGTTATTGCCAAGCATTGCACTAAGTTTCGTATTTTGGTATATTGGAATTACATTATCTAAAAAATATGAATAACGGAATGGGGATCTTTTATTTAACTTTGGCTATTATTGCATTGACAATTGCTATAATAACACTGCCAACAATGCTTCAAGATTCACTTAAAAAAATGAAATTGAATAAATCCTGATATGAAAAATGCGTTGATACTTCGTGGAACTGGGAACAACCACAAAGGCAACTGGTTTCCTTGGCTCAAAAAAGAACTTGAAAAGAATGGATATAAAGTTTGGGTGCCCGATTTACCAAATTCTGAATTAGCTAACATTAAAAGATATAATAAGTTCATTTTTGAAAACAAAAATTTCAAATTTAGCAAAGATACATTAATTGTCGGCCACTCTTCGGGCGCAGTTGCTATTTTGGGATTACTTCAAAAATTACCAGATAAAATAGCGGTTAGAAAATCTATTTTGGTGGCTTCATTTATGAATGATTTTGGCAATCCAGATTTTGCTGGTTTATTTGAAGAACCATTTGATTTTGAAAAGATTAAAACAAAATCAGACAAAATAGTGTTTGTTCATTCAGACGACGATCCTTATTGTCCATTATCGCATGCAGAGTATCTGTCTGAAAAACTTGATGCTAAATTGGTAGTCATTAACGGTCAGGGACATTTTAATCTTGAAAAAGGTCCAGAATTTAGAAAATTTCCAGCAATCCTTAAATTAATTGATTAACTTTTCTTTTTTCAAAAAAATCTCTAACTTTTTGTTTGTTGGGTATTGGCGGCCGATGGAGACAAACAGACGATTCAGTTCTGGCCAATATTTTTTGGGAATCACTTTTAATAACTCTTTTTCTGTTTGTTCTGGAGTTTTTGTTTTAACAATTCCTAAAAAATTACTAATTCTATGAACATGTGTATCAACTGCAATTGTGGGGATTCCAAAAGCTCTGTTTAAAACCAGATTTGCAGTTTTTCTGCCAACACCGGGAAGTTTCATTAATTCCTCTCGTGTTCTTGGAACAATTACGGGTTCCGAACCTGTAAGATTGATTGCAAGCTGTTTTAAATGCTTTGCCTTTGTTTTATAGAAGCCTACTGGATAAATTGTTTTTTCTATTAACTTTATATCTATTTCACTTAATATCTTTAAGTTTGAAGCGATAGCGAACAAGCGTTTGGAAGCCTCAAATGTTACTTCATCCTTGGTTCTTGCGGAGAGGATTGTGGAGACTAGGGTTTTGTAGGGGTTTTTACCAAACACTTCAAGAGGTACTAGTATGTAGTTCCTCTTGAAGGCTTTAAACAACCGAGCAAGATTATTTGTTTCCACCAATCTTGAACATTGTTGTTCCACAAACTTCACAAACTGCTTTTGTTGCTTGCTTTCCATTCTTCATTGTTACAGCTTGTGCACTATGAGTGAAATTAAGATCATTGTAGCCACACCTAGGCTCTTATATAACTCTTTTCTGACTGAGCCTAAATCTTTCTTTCTAGCCGATAGATTGGCCATTTCGTTTTTAGCCTCAAAATTATAGGATCCACTGAACTTGTAGCCTAATTGGGTATTGACACGTGTAATCTGTGCGTGCTCTTTCTGTTTTCTAGTTCTTTTTTTTGACATAAATTTAAGATATTCTTACATAATGAATATTAGCTTAACACTGGTGATAATTGCAATTGTCTGGTTAGTAATTTTGACAAGTTTTGCTGTTTGGACCTTTTTAATATTTAAGGATTTAATTAAAATATCTAAAAATAAGGAATTTTCTGATAACACAAAAGAAATAAAAAATATTTGGACCGATCTAAAACAGTTCAAAGAAAATTCTAAATTAAATATTTCTCGGGTAGGCCTTGCAAAATACAATCCTTTTAAAGAAACAGGCGGGAATAATAGTTTTTCTTTGGTACTGTTAGACGCAAATAAAAATGGTATTATTATTACTAGCCTTCATACAAGAGAAAGGACACGGCTTTACTTAAAAGAGGTAAAACTCGGGAAAGCTTTGATAGAACTCTCAGAAGATGAAGCAAAAGCATTAAAAGAAGCTGTGAAATGAACATCAAAAAAATACCATATCAATTAATCTTTGGATTTCTAGGACTTTTTTTGCTTTCTGCTGGTGTTTCCATGGCTGGTTTTACTTTTTTGACCAAAGATTCACCTCTTTCCCCATCAACTTCTAAAACTGGAGGTAAGGTTTCCAGGGTTGATCTAACCAAACCTAAGACAGAAAGCTGTCCAATAAACGGAGCCATGTTTACAAAAGAAGAAAAAGAAATTTGGTCTAAGAAAAGACCCATGTTGGCTGTTGTTGAAAATCATTTAGATTCCCGTCCCCAGTCTGGTTTATCTCGAGCGGATGTAGTTTATGAAATTGTTGCCGAAGGTGGAATAACAAGATTTTTATCAGTATTTTATTGTGGCATTGCAGATAACGATTATATTATTGGGCAAATTAGAAGTGCTAGGGTTTACTTTATTAACTATGCATTGGAGTATGGTGATAGACCATTATTTGTTCATTGGGGAGGGGCAAACAATATAGATAACAACATGCCAAGTGGAGTGAAAATTAAAGGTCAACTCGATCCTAGGGCTGATGCCTATAAATTATTGGAGAAAGTTGGTTGGGTTAACGGTAGGTATGGTAATGACATGAATGGTGCAACCAACACGGGTTATCCTGCGCTTTTTACTGACGACAGGAGGATGAATCTTGCCACAGAACATCAAAAGGTTGGGTCAACTGACAAAATCTATGAGGAAGCTGTCAAAAGAGGTTTTGAATACGAGGATGCTGATGGTAAAGCTTGGGATACTAAGTTTAAATCTTGGAAATTTATAGACGATAAGGCAATTGATGCTCCAATGTATGCAAGTATTAAATTTAATTTTTGGGATAGTATGGCAGGCTACGATGTTGAATGGAAATATGATAAAGCAACAAATAAATACTTTAGATTTAATGGTGGGGTAGAACATAAGGATTTAGAAAATAATGAACAATTAACAGCTAAAAATGTGGCCATAGTTTATGCTAAGGAAGAAGGACCAGTTGATAAAGAGAGTCATATGTTATATACAGTAACTGGCAAAGGTAAGGCTGTGGTTTTTCAGAATGGTAGTGTGATTGAAAGTACCTGGGAGAAAGCGGTAGCAACTGACAGATTAAAGTTTTTTGATGAAAATGGATCTGAAATTGCATTTGTTAGGGGTCAAATTTGGATAGAAGTCTTACCTGCCGGAAATGATATTAGTTATTAATTTCAATGGCAAATTTAGAAGACATTATCACTTCAAAAGTAAGGGTAAAAATATTAGAATTATTTTTTTCTAATCTAACTGAAATGTATCATGTTAGAGGTATCGTTCGCGAAATAAACGAGGAAATAAACGCTGTCAGGCGTGAACTTGAAAAGATGGAAACTTCGGGGATTTTGAAGAAAGAACCAAGGGGTAATAGGGTTTACTATTTTCTTCGAGCTGACTATTCAATGTTTGGAGATCTCTTGTCAATTGTTGCTAAATCAACTGGCCTTGGAAAGGCAATCCTTGATTCAAGATCAAAACTTGGAAAAATTAACCTTGTGATGTTTTCTGGAAAATTCGCTAGAAGTAAACCTAGAAAAAAAGAAGATGAGGTGGATCTTTTAGTTGTAGGAGAAGTTGTACTACCTGAACTGGCATCTGTTGTTCGTAATTTTGAGTCGAAATTAGGTAGAGAAATAAATTATACTGTTATGGCCAAAGAAGAACTAGAATATAGAAAGAAAAGACGTGATCCATTTTTACAAGGAATATTTTTAAATAGCAGAGTTATGATAATTGGAGATGAAGAAGAACTTACTGGTTAAGACAATTTTAATACTTCTTTTGGTTTTAGCTTGCGGTTACATAAGCTTAGGCTATCCTATTTTTGGAAAAAAATTTGAATTACAATTAGGCCTTGACCTTTCAGGTGGTAGTCATTTGGTTTTTGAGGCTGATACAGAGAATTTAGAATCTAGCAAAAAAGAGAAAGCACTATCTTCTTTAAGAAACGTAATTGAAAAGAGAGTTAATCTATTTGGCGTATCTGAAAGTAATGTGACTACATCCTCATTTGAAGGCAAAGATAGAATAATAGTTGAGCTTCCAGGAATAAATGATCCAAAAGAAGCAACTAATTTAATAGGTCAAACGGCGCAGTTATTGTTTGCTGAAATTGTCGGAGAGAATCAAATAGTTCCGACAAATTTAACAGGTGCAGATTTAAAGTCTGCAGATACTACTTTTGATCAAAATTCTGGTAAGCCTTCAGTTTCAATTGAGTTTAATGAAGAAGGCTCCAAAAAATTTGAGGAAATAACAGGAAAGACAATTGGTAAACCATTAGCTATTATTTTGGATAATAATATTATTTCAGCTCCCGTAGTCAATGAAAAAATTATTGGGGGTAAAGCTCAGATTTCAGGAAATTTCACTGTTGATGAAGCTAAGAAATTAGAAGTGCAACTTAACGCTGGTGCACTTCCTATTCCTGTTAAATTGGTCGAAGAAAAAACAATTGGTGCAACTTTAGGTGCCGACTCTGTTAATAAAAGTATAAAAGCAGGCGTAATTGGACTTGTTATGGTATCTCTTTTTATGATATTAATTTATGGCAGGTACGGACTGGTTGCGGATTTCGCATTACTTACATTTGGGGTTATAACTTTTGCTTTGTATAAATTAATTCCTGTTACTTTAACACTTCCTGGAATTGCAGGATTTCTTCTTTCTGTTGGTATGGCTGTTGATAGTAACATATTGATATTTGAAAGATTAAAAGAAGAGATAAAATTAAGACCTTTTGCATCGGCACTTGAGATTTCATTTGGTAGAGCTTGGGATTCGATAAGAGACGCAAACGTTGCTACTCTTGTTACTGCCTTTATCCTTGCAAACCCCCTTGATTGGTCATTCTTACATGTCTCAGGGCCTGTCAGAGGCTTTGCAATTACTCTAGCTTTAGGTATTGCGATATCTTTATTTACTGGAATTGTTGTAAGTCGTAATTTACTTAGATTGTTTGTTAAATAATATGCAGTGGATGAAATACAGATTAATTTATTTGATAATATCAGGAGTTTTTTTGACCGCAGGAATATTTAGTTTATTTAAATGGGGATTAAATCTTGGAATTGATTTTACTGGTGGGGTAGTTACTGAGTACAAATTATCAAGCGGAGAAATTGAAACAAAAAAATTTGGTATAAAGACAGACGAAGAGATAACAAAAATAAGAGAAGATTATAAAAATCAAAAGGCTACTGAACTGCGATTTGAAACCGTTGGACCTTCAATTGGGCCAGAGTTAATTAAAAAAACTTTTTATGCGCTAGCCATGTCTGCAATACTTATACTTGTTTGGGTAGCAATACAATTTAAAAGTATTAAATTTGGAGTTTCTGCAATTTTAGCCATGATTCATGATTCACTTGTTTTGGTTGGTGGATTTTCACTTTTGGGTCATTTTGCGGGAGTTGAAGTTGATTTTTTGTTTGTAACAGCAGTTTTGACGATCCTTTCATTTTCAGTTCATGACACAATTGTTGTATACGATAGGATACGTGAGAAACAGAAAAAATATGATCCTACTTTAGGATCTGATATTAAAGCAATTGCTAATTCTGCATTAACTGAAACAATGGTTAGAAGCTTAAATAATTCTTTTACTATTATATTTATGTTACTATCATTGGTTTTATTGGGTGGAGATACTGTCAAATGGTTTGCTGTAGCACTTCTGATTGGAACTATTTCAGGAACCTATTCTTCTCCCTTCGTTGCCGTCCCCATTCTTGTTACTTGGGAAGAATGGGAAAAAAGACTTAAAAAATAAAATCTTCACAAAAAACTTGCATTTCGCAGAGAGAGAGAGTAATATATGACCTATAATGCAAAAAGATTTTTTTGATGGACGAGAAAAGGTTGGAAAATTTGAGAATGAAGAAGAAGCAACAAAGCTCTTGTCAAGTGGTGCTACTATCTTAAAAGGGGTTGAAATGGTATTGGGTAGAAGAGTTGATGCAAAAGAATTTAAATCTGACGAAACACTCAGAGATATAATGAATCCCACATTGGATGGAGAAACAAGATATGCTCTACTTTTTATGAAAAAAAGTTTAGATCCAAAAGAATCGAATCTTCAATGATAAAATTATTCAAACTTCAAAATTAGTTTTGTATTAAAAACTTCTGCAATTCTTTTCAAAAAAGACAATGATGGGTTTCCTGACATGGTTTCAATTCTAGAAATTGCGGCTTGAGATGTCCTGAGTCTATTAGCTAAAGTTCTTTGAGAAATATTTTTTTTAATTCTTTTCTCGATAATTTGTTTTGCTAATAAATATTCAGGTTCAGATTTTTTCCATTCAGCTACAAACTCATGATCATTCATAAGCTCTTTGAAGTGATCATCCAGACTGTAAAGTTTTTGTTTATTGCTCATACAAATATGATGATATCATATATGATATCATTGTCAATGTCCAAATCTGTTGATCCAGTCATGGTGTCGATCAATAGAAATTTCTAAGTCTTTCTTTGGAGTTTTTTGCTTTTTCTTGAAAAAACCATGTAATAGTAAAACATCTTGGTTATAAATTATTGCATGAATTATCCTGATATTATCTCTACCTAGAATTCGTATTTCCCATAAATTGGTTCCTGATAGCTTTTTAGTATAAGGTGATGAAAACTTTAGACCATACTCTTCAATTATTCGTAGTATACGAACAACTTTTGGTTTTTGTTGTTTGTTCAGAGACATAATAAACTCTTTGATGGGGATGTTATTTAAGATTGTGGTGTAGTAATATATCTTACTCATCTTTTATGCCCTCAAGTCTTTCAAGTAAAATTTTGCGTTCATTGGGTAGGTTATTTTCAACAACTTCATTAAATAATTTTTCTAAAATTTTATTCGTTTAATTAATTTAATTTGGACTCTAAGTAGATTTCTTAATAAGTACGACTCCGACATCTTGAAACCTTTCGCCATTCTCTCGGGGAATTAAATCTAATTCTGCTTTTTCAACAGGACCGTCGAAAAGTATTTCCTGCTTGAATATTGTAAATCCCATGTTTTTTGCTTCCATTTGCCATTTATCAATAACATCAAAAGAATTGGGTTTATCATTTTGTGTTTGCAACCAGTCAAAACTTGGCGAATTTTGATCCATCAATGAAAATGAGAAAATTAATTTTCCTTCAGGTTTTAATATTCGCCATATTTCGATCAATGCTTCCCTCGTTTTTCTTACATTATTGATTCCAAAACATACAACTATTGGAATAGAATTATTATTAAATGGTAAGTGGGTCGCACTAGAAGTTATCGGTACAATGGTATTTTTCCCATGGAGAGTTTGAATGAGTTTGTTGGTTCCCACTAAAACATCGGTATCAAGATCTGTTAAATATATAACTGAGTTTTCTGTTGCTGGTAACAAATTTCTAATCAGAAGACCTCTACCTGTAGCTATGTCTAGAATAGTTGTATTATTTTTAGTGAGATTATTAACAATAAAACTGATCATTTTTTCCATTCTTAATTTTGATTTTGGTTTAGCTAAAGTGCTTTGTGTTTCATCTAGCAGGAGGTTTTCCTTTGGATTACGTAATTTTTTACCCCATACAAATTTTTTAGGTAGTTTTATTTTTGTTTCTAAGATAAGTACTTCCTCATCGATAGAAAATTCATGCGAATTTTGACAAATAATTTTATTCGAAGAAACAAATCGAAACTGTTTATTACAGTATAAACAATGAAGAACTCTATGTATTTTATTAGTTTTAGTATTTTTAATATTTATTGTCATAAATTATTTTAATTCTTTTATCTGTTTTAGTAAAACGCCTCTTTCATTCAGGAACTTATTTTCTACTACTTCATTAAATAATTTTTCTAATATTTCTCCAACTTTTGGACCTGATGGAATTTTTAAAATTTCCATGACATCTTTGCCATTTACTTTGAGGTCTTTTATAGAAAAAGGCTGTTTTTGTACCTGCACTAGTCTTGTTTTAAACTCTTCAAGTCTCCAACTTGTTTCTCTTGCACCCCCACCAAGTCTGTCCGCAACCCTTAGGGCTAACATATCCTCTACATTTTCAAGACCGATATTTCTTAAAAATCTTCTAATTGCAGAATCTGTTTGATGTTCATCAACAGTAAATTGATGGAATCTGACAAGTTTTACAAACTTTTCTTTTTCTTTTGCTGAAAACCTAAGTCTATCTGCAATATTAATTGCAATTTTGGTAGAAACCATTTCGTGGTTATAAAAAGTTATGATCCCTGAATCTAATTTTTTATATGTTTGGGGTTTGCCGATATCATGAATTAATGTTGCAAATCTTGTGACTGGATCTTCTGATTTACATTCCTTTAAACTCATTAAAAGGTGATTTCCCACATCATAAATGTGATGTCTTTGAGGTGATTTTTGTTCAACCCCAAAACATTTCATAAGTTCGGGGAGAATTTCTTGCATTAACCCCGTGTCTTTAAGAAGAACTATCCCATTATAGGGATTAATACTTTTTAAAATTTTGAAGAGTTCATCCTTTATTCTTTCTTTGGCAATTTTATTGATCAAAGTTGAGTTTGTCTTTATTGCCTCTAGTGTATTTTTTTCTATTTCAAAATTTAATTCTCCCCCAATTCTCACAGCGCGCATCATACGAAGAGCGTCCTCATTAAAACGTTCAGAAGGATCTCCAACAGCCCTGATTAATTTATTCTTTAGGTCATCTAGTCCGCTGTATTTATCGATAATTTGGCATTTATCATTTGTCATTTGGCATTGAAGCGCAAGAGCATTTACAGTGAAATCTCTGCGCGCCAGGTCTTCTTCTAAAGTCTTACCCCAGATGACCTTGTCCGGCCTTCTGTTATCTGAATAACCGTGCTCAGTTCTAAATGTTGTAATTTCAAAAGGTCTGTCGAGGTTCTCAAATGAAATACCTACAGTACCAAAAGAATTGTCGTAAAAACCATCGGGATATATTGTTAAAATTTCGGAAGGCTGTGCATTTGTTGTGAAGTCCCAGTCATATACAATATGACCCATAAGAGCATCTCGAACAGCACCCCCTACAACATAAATTTCAAAATTTGCTTTAGCAAATTTTGCCATAAATTGTTTTACTTCATCTGGAAGTTTGAAATTAGTCATTTATGATATTATATCAGAGTATGAAATGGCAGATTTTAAGTAAAGGAAAAGATATCATAAAAGAGCTTCTTAAGAATAGGAACATAAAAACAAAAAAAGAAATTGATGAATTTTTACAGCCGAAGAATCCTGCAGAAATTAATATACAGGAATTAGGAATAGGAAAAGAGGAATTAGAAAAAGTAATAAAAAAACTTCAGACAGCAAAAGATAAGAAGGAAAAAATTGTTGTTTTTGGAGATTATGATTGCGATGGAGTATGTGCTACAGCCATACTTTGGGAAACATTATATAAATTAGGTTTTGACGCCATGCCTTATATTCCCGATAGATTTGAAGAAGGATACGGGTTCAAAACAGGGAGTCTTGAAAAACTCCAAAATTTCAATCCGCCAGCTGGAGGACTAAATCCTAAATTAATAATTACTGTAGATAATGGAATAGTTGCTTACGATGCAATTGACGAAGCTCAAAAAAGAGAGATAGATGTAATAGTTGTAGACCATCACACAAAAGGAGACAAAAAACTTTCTACGTCCTACATTCTACATTCTACTGCTGTGTGTGGAAGTGCACTAGCTTGGTTTTTATCCCGTGAGCTGTCTTACAGGTTCGGAACCCGTAAAGCAGGTTCCGAACCTAACAGAATAGAGCCTGTCATGGGTTTGGATTTTGTTGCATTAGGCACAGTTGCAGATCAAATGCAGCTTTTGGGAATTAATAGGTCATTGGTTAAATATGGCTTGGAAGATTTACAAAAAACAAAAAGAGTAGGGCTAAAAGCTTTAATCAAAAGTGCAGGTTTAGATAAAGTCGGAGTATATGAAGCAGGCTATATATTAGCTCCCAGGATTAATGCTATGGGTAGACTTTCCCATGCTCTAGATTCTTTAAGGCTTCTTTGTACAAGAGATACAAAAAAAGCTGAGACGCTAGCCAAAGTTCTGAGTGAGACGAATATAGAAAGGCAAAAAATTGTAGATGATGTTTTGGTTAAAGCAATTCAGTTGGTAACTGAAGAAAAGGTAGTAGTTATAGAAGGTGATTATCATGAAGGTGTAATAGGTCTTGCATCGGGAAAAATCACAGAAAAGTTATATAGACCATCGATTGTTTTGTCGCACGGCGAGAAGGTATCAAAAGCATCTGCTAGATCAATTTCGGGATTTAATATTATTGAAGCGATCAAAGAAACAGGATTAATCTTGGAAGGTGGAGGGCATCCAATGGCTGCTGGTTTTTCAATTGAAACCTCTAAAATTTCAGAGTTCAGAACAAAGATAAATAAATTAAGTCAAGACAAGTTAACAGATGAGATTTTAGAAAAAAAATTAAAAATTGATTTAGAACTGGATTTTGAAAATATAGATAATGATTTAGTCAAAGCACTAGAGAGTTTTGAACCAACAGGTTATGGTAACTTTTCTCCAGTATTTATGACAGAAGGTGTAAAAGTTGTTGAAATTAAACCAGTAGGGAGTGATGGAAAACATTTAAAATTAAAACTTTCCCAAAACGGAATTGTTTTCGATGCAATCTGGTTCAGTTTTTCTAAGTCCTTAGCCCTCATTCCTAATTCCTCAGTAAACGTTGCATACACCATTGAAACTAACACCTGGAACAACCATTCCCAAACACAGCTAAAGGTTAAAGATATCAAGACTTAGAATTTAATACAGTCAATACTTTTTCCTCTGCAGCTTTCAGGCCCAATTTAGCCATTTCTAATGGACTTAATCCTGAAGGAGGTTTTTGCCCTAACTCTGGTGCCACCTCTAATACTTTTTCTGTCGCGCTCCTAAATCCAATCATAGCTTGTTCTGCTATTGAAATCCCTGCAGTTGGTCGTTGAGTTAATTTATATCTGTCTTGCATAAATCTCACCTTCTTTCAATAAAAAAACCTCTTATTTTTTAAGAGGTTTGGCTTTTTTTCTAAAATTCCAAAAAGACAAACCCCTCTTATATAAAGAGGTTAATAATTGTCTTGTAGGAACAAAATATATTCATATTATTTTTTTGAGAACAATTTTATATTATAAAGGTGAATAGCTTCTTGTCAATCCCCAAGTTTAAAACTAAAATACATTATATGCAAAGAACTTTAGTTGCTGAAACTTTAAAAAAAGTCGGAGAAACAGTAACTCTAAAAGGTTGGGTGGATACTGTCAGGGATCATGGGAAAATAACCTTTTTAGATTTAAGGGATAGAACTGGAATTATTCAGTGTGTAGGAAATGGCTTAGAGGCAGTATCACTCGAAAGTGTAATTGAGCTTAGCGGTAAAGTTGTCGAAAGGCCTGAAAAACTTATTAATCCAAATATTGTAACAGGCAAAGTCGAATTACAAATTGAAGGAATGAAAGTTGTTTCAAAGGCTGAAGAAATGCCTTTTGATATGAACAAAGAAGATTTAAATTTGGAACTTCCAACCTTACTTGATTATAGATCCTTAACCTTAAGGCATCCTAAGATTAAAGCAATTTTTAAAGTTCAAGAAGTTGTGATAGATGCGTTTAGAAGAGCCTTGCAGGCAAAAGATTTCACAGAGTTTCAAGCCCCAAGTATTATTTCATCGGCTCCTGAGGGTGGTGCAGAGATTTTCGAAGTCAAATATTTTGATCATACAGCTTACCTTGCACAAAGTCCCCAACTGTATAAATCATTGTTAGTTAGTATTTTTGAAAGAGTTTTTTCGGTTAACAAGGTATTTAGAGCTGAACCTTCTGTGACCACGAGACATTTAACAGAAATTGTAAGTTTGGATGCAGAATTTGGTTTTATTGAGGATTATCTGGAAGTTAAAGAGATGGCAGAATATGTAATCAAGTTTATATTAGATGAGGTATCAAGAAAATGTGCTAAAGAGCTTGAAATGTGGGGAGCAACAATTCCTGCAGTTTCTAAAAGTATTCCTATTATTAAGTTAAGAGAAGCGCAGGAAATTATATTTAAAAGAACAGGAAGAGATTGTCGAAAAGAAAAAGATTTTTCTCCTGAAGACGAGAGGGAAATTTGTAAGTGGTCAAAAGAAGAGCATGGATCAGATCTTGTTTTTGTGAGTCATTATCCAACAAAATATAGACCATTTTATACATATCCAGATCCTGACGAGCCCGAATTTAATCAAGGATTTGATTTGATAGGTAGGGGAACAGAATGGATGACAGGTGGACGAAGGATACATGATTACAAAACATTATTAGCCCATGCTAAAGAATGGGGTATAACTCCAAAAAATATTGAGCTGTACCTTCAAGCGTTTAGATATGGCATGCCCTCACTTGGTGGTTTTGCTTTTGGAGCTGAAAGAATAACAATGCATATCTTAGGCCTTAAGAATGTTCGTGAAGCATCACTATTTCCTAGAGACATGGAAAGGGTTGATATAAGGTTGTCTACTATTGAAGAAATATCTGCGAATGAAAAATAATCTTCTCTACTTGGCACTTCTTGCGTTTTTGTTAATCTCAACTTCTGCACTCTCACTTTCAAATAATTTAAGCAGTTTGGTTACGTATGTTTTTCCCGAAAAAAAAGTAAAAGCCTATTCTCCCTTACCCGTTTTAAAAGACCAAGCTAAATATCCCATACTTTCTGCTCAGTCTGTAATGGCAGTGGACCTTGATTCTGGAGTAACTCTCTATGAAAAAGATCCAAACAAAACTCTTCTTCCTGCATCAACCACAAAAATAGTGACGGCACTTGTATCACTTGATAGTTACAATTTGGATCGAGTTTTAAAAGTTGGTAAAGCTAATGTGGTCGGTCAAAAAATGGGATTAGTCTCAGGTGAACAACTTTTATTTCCAGATTTACTAAATGGACTACTTATTTACTCAGCTAATGATGCTGCTGAAGTTTTAGCTTCAAGCCATCCAGGTGGACGAGAATTATTCATTGCTTTGATGAATAAGAAAGTAAAAGATTTAGGACTTAATAATACTCACTTTAGTAATCCTACAGGTCTTGATAATGGTGCGCAGTATGTTACTGCAAGGGACTTGATAGTGGTATCTAAATATGCAATGAAAAATCCAATTTTTGCCAAAATTGTCGGTATAAAGGAGATAACTGTCAAAAGTGTTGATGGAAAAATAACTCATAAATTAACTAATGTCAACAAACTTTTGGGTAGTGTAGAAGGTGTATTAGGTGTTAAAACAGGTTGGACAGAAAACGCAAGAGAAAACTTAGTTACTGAAGTTTCCAGAAATGGTAAAAGAGTTATGATTGTTGTATTGGGTAGTTCTGATAGATTTGGTGAAACTACAGAACTTATAGATTGGATATACAATAACTATTCTTGGGAAAATGTTATACCCAGTTAACTATTCTGCGTAATGTTCTAAAGTGACTGCTGGAACATAGCCTACAAGGTTTTGGTCACCTTCAAAGACATAAACTGGTTGGAAGAATTCCATATAGACTCCTGGGTCGTAATAGGCTAAATAAATTTTTCTTATTTTTATACTGTCTCCATCGTTTGTTGTTCCAAATGATGCGGGGTAATAACTGCCACTTATGAATTCTTGCCATGCTTCGTCACCAGTCTTAATTGGGTATGTTGCTAGTTTTGTTTCATCCACGGGGAAATAGTGATACTCTCCTGCAATAATATCCCTTCCTTTTTCTCTAATCCCTGAAACCATAAACCAGACATTGCTTTTATTAGGTTCATTTGTAGCAATTGGGAGCTCATTATAACTTTTTCTAAAAATATCGACTCTTGTGATGCTGGCATCAGAAAGTGATACGGCAAGTATAAAACTGCCAGCTTGGGTTTTTAAGAATTGATGTTTAACTTCACCTGTTAAATCTTCTGCTAAAAGATTGCTACTTCCTAAAAAAGATTTAACAGATGTGGTAGAAATTTCAGGCTGTAGTGGTCGTACTGAAATGGGTGATGAATCAGCGTTTAAGTCATAACTAATTGAAAATGCGCCTGTAATAATATCAGCTTCAAGTATGGCAAGAGATGATCTGTGGTTAAACTTATAAATCGAATCAGATACTTGTTGTGGATCGGATACGAAGCCTAATTTTTTGGCCGTATCCTTTGTATAATCCAATGACAATAAGTTTGCAGATTTATTAGGCATAAAGTAAACATTTGCCTTAAGAGAAAATGTTGGAATTTCTCCATTTGCGGTTTCAAGAGTAAACTTTAAATCTTTTTTTGTTTTTTCAGGAAAAGGTAATTTTGATAATTTTCCAAAAGCAACTGTGGCTGGTTCTGGCGCTGGAGGAAAAACCTTTTTGTAAAGTGCTATGCCACCATTTATCATCATACGGCCAACTATTAAAAATATTATGAAATAGATAGTGTATCTAATTGATTTTCTTGCTGTGATTGAAGCGTAAGTTAACGTGACCATGTTTAATGATATAATTCATCTTAGCATGAGTAAAGTAAAAATATGTACCAGATTTGCACCTAGTCCAACGGGATCAATGCATATAGGGAACTTAAGAACTGCATTTTATGCATATGCATTAGCCAAACATAGTAATGGAGATTTTATTTTAAGAATTGAGGATACAGATAAAAAAAGGGAGAAAGAGGGTGGTGTCGAGGATATCAAGCGACTACTGGGAATATTCAATATCAAATGGGATGAATTTTATGTGCAGTCTGAAAGACTAGATTTGTACAATAAAGCAGCGGAAAGATTAGTTAAAGAAGGTCGCGCTTTTTATTGTCAATGTGAGGCTAAAAATGCTAAAGAAGATGGATTTTCAAAAGACTTAAGAGATCCTTGTCGTGACAAAAATTTAACATCTGGGGCTATAAAACTTAAAGTGCCAGACAATGAGGGTGTCGGTTTTACCGACTTTGTTATTAATAAAAAAGTTTCATGGAGTACAAATATAGTAGGTGATGCAACTTTATTAAAGACTGACAAATTCCCCACATATCATTTAGCTGTTGTTGTAGATGATAATGATATGAAAATTAGCCATGTTTTAAGGGGTCATGATTGGATGCCTTCAACACCAATACATTTATTAGTTTATAAGTATCTTGGTTTTGATGTTCCCCAAATAGGACACTTAACAGATATTATGGATCCAGATGGTGGAAAGTTATCGAAAAGAAAAGGTAGTACATCTGTTCAGGGTTTATTGGATGAAGGTTATCTACCCGACGCTTTGTTTAATTTTGTGATTTTACTAGGATGGGCACCTAAAAATAATCAGGAGCTTTTTAATTTAAATTCGTTTGTAAAAGATTTTGATCAATCTGGATTTCAAAAATCTAATCCAGTATTTAATCGAGACAAACTTGACTGGTTTAATGGACAGTATATTCGTAAATTGTCAATTGAAGAATTAATTAATAAATTAAATTTAGAAAATACATCCAAAAATAAATCAATTGTCAGTTTAATTCAGGATAGAATCAAAAAACTTTCTGATTTTAATTCTTTAACAAGTTTTTTCTTTGAAAAACCTGAAGTAGACACAAAACTATTTGGAGAAAATTATAAAAAACATCTAAGAAAGGCTATTGAAGGGATTCAATCAGAAAGAGACTTGATGGAAGTTGTTAAGGAAAATGATTTTAAAACTGGAGATTTTTTTATGGACTTGAGAATTGCTATTACTGGGGTTAAGTTCACGCCACCAATTAACGAATCAATTGCTATTTTAGGGAAAGAAGAGGGACTTGCTAGGTTAAATAAATTTATATAACTAATGATTCTCAAAATAAAAAACATATTTGGTGAAGTTCTTGATGTTTTGATTGAAGGCAATAAAGATTCAAAAAATGTTGTAATATTTGTTCACGGATTTGGTACAGATAAAAATGAAGGTTTTGCTACATTTTTAGATTTAGCTAACTTTTTAGAAGACAAATATCTAACTATCCGATTTGATTTGTCGGGATATGGTGCTAGTGAAGGTGAGGATTCTGAATTTCAGTTTCAAAAAGCAGCTGGAGATTTAGATTCCATTATAAGATATTCTAGAAGGAAATATCCTGATAAAGATATCAATATTATTGCTCACTCTCTAGGCACGTTCATTACAAGTCTCTTGTCACCGCATGAAATAAAAAAGACCGTGTTTACCTCAGTTCCAAACTCTAACTCGGAATTTGTAATAAAACAATTGCAAGACAGGATCATAAAGCATGGTGGTACAATTGACGAAAAAGGTATCACTCTGTATCCAAGGTCAAGTGGCGCTGTTCAAAAAATGGGTAAGGATTTTTGGAGGACTTTTCGAAATTTTGACATTTTAGAATACATAGCCGATTTTGCTAAGAAAACAAAAATTGTTATATATAAACCAAAACAAGATGATGTTTTGGAGTATAAATATTTTGATGAATATAAATCTATACCGAAGGTAAGTTATATTGAAGTTGATGGCGATCATAATTTCAGAAAAGAAGAAGACAGACAAAGACTTTTTGAGAAAATCAAAGAATTTTTAGATAATTAATAAATATGCCAACAACTGCCCAAAATACAAGCTTTCGTGATTTACTAAAGTTAAAAAGTTTAGAAACTCAAAAAAGTTTTAAGGAAACTTTCCCTGATGCTCACCAATTTTTATTAGGGAAAGGATTGGAGCTTAAAAATTTAAGGCAATATTCAGCAAAACTAATTTCAGCTGGTGCTTTGACCGGAACACTTCTTCTTTCTCCTCCAACTGGAGCGACCCAGTTACCTATACCACTTGATATTGTGCAAAATATAGACAATTCAAATGCTAATGTAGTTCCACAGGAAGAATTTATAAATACCTTGAAAAAATTGTTACCCTCAGAGGTAAGACCACTTGCTCGCGATGAAGAAAAAAGATTAGAAGTAGTAATTAGTGATATTTTAAGAATCAATTCCAAGGCAACACTTGAAGGGGAACATCTTAATACTACCTATGGTTATATTGGAGCTGAACAACATTTAAAAAGATATCCAGGAGATATTTTAGAAAACCATGGACCATATTACAAAGAAGGAATTGCTCCAGGTCTTGGTGCTTGGGGCTATTTTGCAAAATCAAAAGCAAATCTAACTGCAAATTTGGAAGAAACTGAGAAATGGTATTCAGTTGCTCAAACGCTTTATCTCCCAGACTGGAACAGTAGACAGCCATATTTAAGGGATTGGTATAAATATAGAAAACTATTAATTGTTAATACGGTCAATGGTAATGCTGTTGTAACAGCACTTGCAGATTCAGGTCCTGCTGTTTGGACTGGAAAACACTTTGGTGGAAGCCCTGAAGTAATGGAATATCTAGGTGGAGCGCGGTACAAAAAAGGTGCAGTTTTGGTTTTTTTTGTTGACGATCCAGAAAACAAAATAAAATTAGGACCAGTTGTATATAATGATTTAAGCGGAAAGGATTTGATAAAAATATGACAGTACTTTTCTACGATAAATTGGTAGTTCTTAAGGGAGTTGACAAAAAAATAGAGAAGTTGGTGCAAGCAAATGATGAAAGACAAGAGCTTTGGCAAATGGTAGAAGAGATTGTTCACCATAAAGTTTTAGGTTGTTGTCTAACCCATTTACCACATGAACATCATCATCAGTTTTTGGAAATGTTTCATGCTAGACCTCACGATACTAAGCTACTTGAATATCTAGATATCAAATCTAAAAAAGATATGAAGAAAATTATTAAAGAAGAAATAAAAAATTTAACTAAGGATCTCCTCCTTCTTGACTCTCACAAAGTGTAACCAATCCTCAAGAATTTCCAAGAAAGTTTTTAAAGGGGCTTCAATAATAAAGTCAAAAATAAAACTTAAGATATTAAATTTGCTTATTTGATTTGATAAAAATTGTCCAACTTTAATAATGGGTAAAAATAAATAATCTAGAAGTGTTTCTAAAAATGATTCATTATAATTATCAGGTAGTTGATAATCCTTAGAAATTTCTCTAACACGAAAAGCAAAAAAAGAAACTACAGATAAAAAGAATAAAAATATGATTTGGCTTATTGAACTAAAACCTAAAAGATTCAAAAACCATAATAGTCCTAAAACAAGAAAAGTTGTTGTGGTTAAAAATAAATAGAAAAATATTCTATCAGTTTTACCTTCTTTATTGTTAATTTTAATATATTCTGGAGTTATTTTAGTTTCCTCGGTATAAAAATATTCTTTGACTTTTTCAACCATACTTTCGGTATTTTTCTTATCTGGAAGTTTTACAGATGAATTAAAAAGTATCATTAGAGAAGGTGGAAATAAGATATTTATGGTTAATACGACATAATTAATTTTACTAAACATTATTTCTATAGGAATTTCAATTAAAATAGCAAGAACCATTTTAGTTAAAAAGATATAAACGATACTTCTTTTGGAAGCTCTAATTACTTTGTCCTTGGTTTCAATATATTTTTCCTCTAATATTTTAATGGCAGTTTTTGTTAAAACTTCACTATTGCCTGAAAACACTTCTATATTATTTGTATTTTCAATAATTTCTCGGATTAAATTAAAAGGAGGGATCATTTGGCCAATCTTTCTTTTTAGAATATCTTTCTTTGAATAATTTAGATGTTTGTCGATTAATTTAAGAGTTTCAGACAATTTAATTGGATCTGACCACTTCGGTAATAATACTTTAAGTAGTTTATAGGTTATTATAGTTTCACTGTTTTTGGCAAACGACCTTTCAACTGCTATATATATTTGAATATTTTTTGTTGCTAAATCGTTTTCTTCAAATTCTATTCTGGGAGTAATTGATGCTGAAACGAAATTAATAAGTATTTGATTTAATGGATTAAAACTTAGCACTTCTTCTATTTCGCAGGAGCATAGACCAATGAGTTTTTCAGAATAATTTGGTTTAAGGTTATTAATTACTTCTCTATACTTACTAATAATTAATGATAGTGCTGATATTTTTGACGAGGCTATAGTGTTATTAATAAAATATTTAGCCCAAGATAATTCTTTAATTAATAGATTAGCAATTTTATTACTCTCTTGATTTAAAAATAGTCTTCGTTTTAATATTCTTTCAATTGCTGCAACACGAACAAGATGTTCGTCCCGAAATTCAACAGCATTTCTAGCCTTTTCATATAAAAAAGCAAGATTTGAAGCAGTTTTTGTAGTTTTAATTGTTTCTGTAGTTACTTTTTGCCCAAATTTTTCGGCACTCTTTAAATCCTGAATTAAGCTGAGCGTTGTTTTATTTAGTGTTGTCATATATTTTCAAATGACAGTATACTATTTTATGATTGACAAAGTTATCAAAGTTGTTTAAAGTTAACAATGCCCAAAAGTAAAAGTGACGGATTTATTCATTTAGTACCTCTCTTAGTGATTGCAATAGCTGTTCTTACTATTAGTTTTACTGACTTTTCCAAGATTAAATCAAATTCAACTTCAAACCAATCAGTTTTGAGTGAATCTGCAGGCGAGGATAATAATGGAGAAGACAAAAAAGATGAGGAAGATCAAAAAGAAGAAGAATCTAAAAGAATAGAAACTAGAATTAAGACAAAATCTCGTGAATCAGAAGATGAAGTCGACGCTGATGAAGAAAATGAGTCGGAAACTGAAGTTGAAGTTGAAGATGAGTTGAAGGTAAAAGTCAAAATTAAGTTAAACGGAAGCGAATTTGAATTCGAATCTGAAGGAATTAATGCTGAAAGCAATTTTCCACTTTCTATTAATCCTGATACAAATGAGTTGGTTGTGACAACCACAAAGGGTGAGAAAGTTGTAAGTATACTCCCAGATCAGGCTGTTGAGAATATGCTTGATAGTGAAAAGATTACTACTGTTTTATCAACAAACATTGATGAAGATGAAAACGGGGAATTGGAGTATCAAATTGAGGGACAAGACGAAGAAAAGTTATTGGGCTTATTTAATATTAAAATTCACAAAAAGTTTGTAGTTTCTGCGACCACTGGTCAAGAAATATCTTCTCAGGTTGATTTTCTAAATCAACTTCTTGACCTATTATCCTTCTAAATAGCTTATAATTTATTCT
This sequence comes from Candidatus Woesebacteria bacterium GW2011_GWB1_33_38, assembly GCA_000990005.1. Taxonomy (GTDB): domain Bacteria; phylum Patescibacteriota; class Microgenomatia; order UBA8517; family UBA8517; genus UBA12026. The sequence goes on from LBPF01000003.1 coordinate 132,394, forward strand.
TATGAAGAAAATATGAAGAAACGATTTCAATCTGGATATGTTGACTTATTTATAACTATCTTGGCTTCAGCAGTTTTTATAGCTTCATTTGTAATAACATTTTTGAATGATAATGAGACCATCAAGGAAACTCAAATTCCACTCACCAGTATAATTTCTAATCCTACGACCACTCCATCATCGGCACCAACAGTTACTCCTACGATAGTGGCAACTTTTATTCCAACTACAAAACCCACCATAAAGTCAACGGCTGTTCCGATTATTATTAATATTCCGCCAAATGCTGGATATTCAAGACAAAGTGTAAAAACAGACGCAGGAATTTTTACTGTTAGTATAATTTCTGCAGATATATCCTCGACGAGAGTAATCGTTGATACAGCTTCAACTTCTGACTGCAATAGTAACTGCCCGGTGTTATCTTTATCTGATTATGTTTCTCGTAATAATGGATTTGCGGGTATAAACGGGACTTACTTTTGCCCAAAAGATTATCCAAGTTGTGTTGGTAAAGAAAATTCTTTTGATCTTTTGGTTATGAATAAAGATAAATATTATTTTAATTCTGGGAACAACGTATACAGTACAAACCCAGTTGTTGGATTTAGAAGCGGGTCTGTTAATTTTGTAACAGCTGGTAGTCAATGGGGCAGGGATACTTCGCTAACAGGAGTACTTATGAATTATCCACTTTTAGTTTTTAATGGGAATGTAACATTTGGAGGAGATGGTGACCCCAAAACGGGCAGTAAAGGGTCAAGAAGTTTTGTTGCAAATAGAGGAAATGTTGTTTATATTGGTGTTGTTCACTCTGCAACAGTTGCGGAATCTGCCAGAGTTATGAAAACATTAGGAATGGATAATGCCTTAAATTTGGACAATGGTGGGTCAACGGCTCTTTGGTTTGGGGGCTATAAAGTCGGTCCAGGAAGACAAATCCCTAATGCAATAATTTTTGTTAGATAGTCTTAACTTGTGAATGTTATAGCAATGCCTTTTTTATCTGCTCTGCCTGTTCTTCCAATTCTATGAATATAAGTATCATAGTCTTGAGGTTGATCATAATTTATAACATGACTGACGTTTGGAATATCAAGTCCGCGGGAAGCCACGTCTGTTGCTATTAATATATTTATTCTATCAGCCTTAAACATTTCCAGTGTTTTTATTCTTTGATTTTGGCGTTTATTACCATGAATTGCATCTGCTTTGAATCCTTTAAATCTAAGTTCATTAGACAATTTTTGTACTCCATGTTTGGTTCTACCAAAAATAAGTACTTTTTCAAATCCCCTTTTACTTAAAAGTTCAAAAAGTTTGTTTATTTTTTGTCCTTGGTGCTCTATTTTTATGACTTCCTGAGCGACATTTTCTGCGGTATCCCCAGTTTTAACGGAAATTGTTACAGGATCGCTATTTACAAATTGTTTCAAAACTTCTTTGACTTTTCCATCAATTGTTGCCGAAAAAAACAGAGATTGCCTATTTCTTGGAAGTAAGGAAATTAATTTTTGAATGTCATGCAAAAAACCAATATCTACCATATGATCTGCTTCATCCAAAACTACATTAGTAAAATTACTTAAATTTAAAGACCTTGTATTTACATGATCTAAAAGTCGTCCAGGAGTTCCAATTACAAAGTTAGGATTTCTGTTTAATTCCTGTCTTTGTCGGTTCATGTTTTCTCCACCAATTGCCAGACTAGAGTAAAGTCCTAAGCCTCTTGAAATTGAAAAGAATTCATCTTGAATTTGTTTAGCAAGTTCTCTTGTTGGTGCAACTATTAATACTTTTTCATTCCTGTCTTTTAACATTTTGTCTAAAAGTGGAATTAAAAATGCCAATGTTTTACCAGTTCCTGTATTTGCAATTCCAATTAGGTCCCTTCCTTTTAATATTTCAGGAACAGATTGGTCTTGAATAGGTGTGGGGTTTTTGTAATTTCTGTATGAAATATTTCTTTTTAATCTATCATCAATTCTAAAGTTATCAAATGTATTCTGGCTAACATATTCGGTTCTAGCTACAGTTTCGGTTGTTTTTAAATTACTAATTGCGTGGGTTGGATCAAACATTTTAATGTTACGCCTAAGTCCAGTAAAACTTCTTCCGCTGTTACCAAGAAAATTGCCACGACTTCCGCCACGAAATCCATATTTAGATCTGTTATACATAAATTAATTAATGGGGAAAAACCAAAGAAGTAAATTTAAATTACTACCAGTCTTTCAAGTATCAAAAACTTGATACTCTCACACCAATAAAAGTATATTAGCAGTTTTCAATTACTTAAGCAAGTCAGAAGCCTCAGACACATTTTTTGTTGCCATAAGTTTAAATCTTAAAGCACTAGCTCCCTTAAAACTATTAATATACATCTTAAAAAACTTTTTAATGCTTTCGTAATTTTGATCAGGTCTTAAAAGACTTAAATGTTTCAAAAGTATTTCTTTATATTCTTGCTGAGAGTGCGTTTTACTATTGTTTTTGTCAAATACCCAAGGGTTTGAAAATATACCTCTACCTATCATAACTCCATCAACTTTATACTTTTTGTGGTATTCAAGTATTTGATCGTAACTTTTAACATCCCCGTTTCCAATTACTACTGTGTGGGGAGAAGTTGCATTTTTAATTTCAACCGCTTTGGCTATTTCTTCCCAGTTTGCTGGAACATCTGACATTTGTCTTGCTGTTCTCCCGTGTATTGTTAACGCATCAATATTTTGTTCGAGTAAAAAAGTGATCCAATCGTTGGTTACAGCTTCTTTAACCCCAATTCGAGTTTTGACACTTACGGGTAAATTATTTGCGCCTTTTTGGGTAGCACTGATTATTTCTTTAACCAGAGGACGGTTATTAATTAAAGCCGAGCAAGCTCCGGTTTTAACAACAGCTCTAACAGGGCACCCCATGTTGATATCAACTCCATCAAAACCTAAATCTTTAATAATTTTGGCGGATTTAAAAAAGTTTTCAGGGTTTGTTCCCCAAATTTGGGCTACAATTGGTTTTTGTCTTAGGCTAAATTTAAGTTTACTTAACGCCATCTTAACACCTGCTGAATTTAGACTGTCAACATTGGTAAATTCTGTGAAGAGAACATCTGGTTTAGGTAAATTGGTTGCAATTATCTCACGGAATAAGTAGTCAGTTACATTTTCCATTGGAGCAAGAGCTGTAAAAGGTTTAGGTAGTTTTTGCCAGAAGTTAATCATATCCGTAATATTTTTTGAATACAAACAAAGATGAAAAAGATGTGAAGAATTTGATCTACTCCAAGTAACATCCAAAATTTCCCATTACTGGGCCCTAATTTATACCGTGCATGAATTTCTTGACGAACTGCATCAATTACAAAATGAGTCACTAAAGTTAGAATGCCCGCAAAGACTGAAGATTGAATTGTAAATTCAAAACTTAAACAAACTATTATAAATGCAAAAGTAGTTATTAATATATGCCACAACATATATTTGTTAAACCCTCGTTTGTTTACCCCAATACCCCACTGTTGCAACATAAAATCTGTTATAAAGTGAGTTATTGTTAAAGTTAAAAATAAATTCATGACTTTTTGATTAATTCTACTAAGCCACTTCCAACAACATCATATTTTTTAGGATATGTTTTTGTATCAATAATAATCCCAGTATTATTATCAATTCCAATTCCGTATTCTACTCCCGACATTTTCATTTCATCCCTTAAGGCTTGGTGGTTATCTCTTTGGGTATAGTGGGCTTCAATAATTGTATCTTTTAATATTCCAAGCCCTTTGGTTACTATGGTTTTGTTATTTTGATATGTTGGTCTGAATTCACCAACAATCATTGCCCCAGAAGATTCCCCAATGATAATGTCTGCGTTCATAACCAATTTACAAAGTTTTTCGTTGGATGTAATTTTTTTGTAGAGCAGGTCACGGTGGTCCTCCATTCATAAAGATAACTGGTTTTTGTGCACGCTTTAAATCATTGCTATTTCTTGCATCTAGCAATTCAATTTGACTTAAATCAAGATCCCTTGTTATCCAGTCTTCTCCCCATATTTTTTCTTCTCCTTTGGGTATAATGGTCCTAGCGTATGGTATGTGTAAAAGTTGCTTGGGATTAATCTCTCTAAGTACTTGATTAATAAGCCGTTTAAGAATTAGATGTTGGTTATAATCAATTTCTGTACCACCAAATAAATATAATTTCATGGCTGGGACTAGTTAACTATGTTGGAACTTATTATAGAGAGTACCTATATGCTTATGCAAATTAGCTTTTCAGAACTCTAACTCAAGCTTTTTAATTATGGTTGTTGAGTGTGTAACAGTTTTACTTCTGTCTGGAATAAATGTAATACCTGTTTGTTTTGCAAGTTGTTTTCTTCTTTTTGATAAACTGTCAGTTGCTGTGTGGGTAAATACATATGTTGGGTTAATTTTCTTATATAGGCTTTCAAAATAGGCTGTTGATTTATCATCTCCGTGTTTAAAGACTTTGTTTATCTTAAAAATATAATCTACGGTAGAAAGGTCTGAAAGAAACTGGCTTCTTCGTTTGTAGTTATTGATTGGTCTATTTTCTCCTTTGGTGGCTCTTAGTGTTTTATCATGGTCTAAACCCACAACTAAAATATCAGAGTGTTTTTTGGCTAACCTAAATAAATTCAAATGACCCATGTGAAGTACATCAAATCCTCCAGTTACCAGACCAACTTCAAGACCTGTTTTTTTTGTGCTTTTAACAGTTGTTATAACTTTTTGAAGTGAACTAAGTATTTTTGTTTTCAATTTGCTTTAATACAAAATTATAAAAACTGTTTAACATCTCATCTGCCTGACCTTCTCCTGTGTATCTATGGTCAGCCCCATGAACTGTGATTAATTTAGCGTTTGGAAGTTCTGAAACTAGCCTTTGACTTTGTGGGTATGGGACATCTGTATCAACATCTCCATGAACAATGAGGGTTGGGATTTTAATATTTTTGGCTACTTCATATGGTTTGTTGTTATCAAAATCTTCAACAAAGGAATATTTGAGCTTTAGAATTTTTCCGTCACTGTCATATTCTCTAAAGCCTTTTGCTTTCCAATCAATCATTTCTTCAGGAGTATGTTTGCCACCTTCTTCAACAACTTCCCAGTAGTTAGATACTGGAGATTTAAGACAAAGAAATGATAGGTCATCTGTTTTAGAAGATGCCATGATACTAGATATTCCTCCAAAACTAGAACCTAAGAGTCCAACATTTTCATATCCCAACTCCTTTACAAATTTAATTGCATTTAAAATATCATCAACTGCTTCTGAAATTGTAATATCTGAAAAGTTACCATCACTTTCTCCATGACCCCAGAAGTCAAACCTTAGTGATGATATTTCTTTTTCATTAAGCATATCTGCAAGTTTTACAAAATTTGTAGTATTTTTACTTGAAGTAAATCCGTGACACATGATTAAAACCCAATCTTTATTATTAGTTTCATCTAAAACTCCTACCAAATTATCTCCTTTTGAATTTTTGAAATTGACTGGTTTTTCCATATGCAGATTATAAGCCTGTAATGTTATAGAAAAAAGATGTAAATTAAAAAATGTTAAAGTGATTAGTACTTATCTGCCAATTTCTCGTCTAATCTGTGTTATAGCTACAACGCCATCTATTACTGCATCTGCAAGGTCTTTGGGGTTGTGATGGGCATGGTCTTTGAATTTTCGTTTACCACCCATGAAATCTGATAATTCACCCACATGTTGAGATAATACGGCTACAACTCCAACCATATCAACCTGTTGAGTTTCATTTCCACTTTTTTCGGCAACTTCAAGATTTTTTCCTAGAAACTTTTTAAACATAGCTGTATTCTACTCCTACTTCTTCGTTTATTCAAAATTAAAAGGGGAATATTTCGTTTACTTTAACATTTAATGCCTTAGCAATTTTGTAGATTGTTTTAAGTGAGGGTTTTCTTTCACCAGCTTCTATTAGTTGAATGTATTTATCACTTAAGTTAATCATCTCAGCAAGTTGATTTTGCTTTAAACCTGCTCTCTTTCTATATTTTCTAACGCTTTTACCTAGTTTCTTATCTTTTTCAGTAACCATACGAATATGGTATCGTTTCAAAAAGGAAACTTTGACCCACACAAAGTTACCTTTTAGCCTTAACTTCACGCTTGATTTATTTAGTAACTATCTGTTACTATTCAGCTATGGAAACTGAGAAAAAATGGTATCAAAAAACATTAGGTATAATTGCTTTGTTGGTATTGTTTTTTCCAGTGGGTTTATACCTAATGTGGAAATATTCTGGCTGGAAACCTGCTGTTAAATGGATTATTTCAGGAATTTTTATCCTCTTAATTCTTACAAATAAGTCAGAAACGAAAAACGAACCTGCCACTCAACCAAGCCCAACTCCGCAGAAAGAAGTCAAAGTAGAGCCTACAAATACTCCTAAACCAACACAACATGAATTAGATGCCACAGTAAAATTTAGTGAAGTAGCATTCATGATTACAAACAACGAAGACAAAGACTGGGTAGATTGCAAACTGGAACTAAATTCAGGGATTCTCAAGGGTGGGTATGTGTACAAGACAAAGATTATGGTAGCAAAAGATGCGTTGATAGTGCCATTCAGGGAATTTACAAAAGGTGACGGAACAAGGTTTAACGCCTATGATACGAAAGCACAAAACATATCCATCTCTTGTGACATTGCAGGAGGAGAACACGGCTTCAATTACTTCACTATACAATAAGCTCCCCAAGTTCTACAATTCGTTCAGACCACACAGATACAAAAGTGAATGCTACAACCGCTCCTACGTCGCCTAGACTATCATCTAAGCCTGTTGAAACCAAAAGATTAGTGTTACTAGCCAAATCATTAAAAAAGTTGACGGTAAATATAGATACTTCTTTGATATCAGAAACAATGATACTTCAGAGTTTAACGGTTCAGTTATGATTTTTCTTTATACTCCCTGCAATGCCTTGCACCACTAAGCCTTCATTCCTAATGTATAATTAGAGTATGGATACAGATTCAAAGAGGGAGGAAACAAAGATAAAGATTTGCGACTTTCTAAAACAAGGTATGTTTAAAAAAGATGCCTCTAAGATGTCTGGGATTAGTGAAGACACATATCTAAGATGGTATAAAGAAGATACGGATTTTGCGGATAGGGTTGAGGCTAGTATTTTAGAATATAAACAATCACTCATTATAAATTTAACTCAAGCTTCAATTACAAATCCAAGGATTGCACTTGAGATATTAAGAACGAGATGGGCTAAAGAATGGGAACCTAGTAATTTAAGAGAGGCAGAAAGAGCTGAGAGATTATTAACTTGGGTATAAAATAAGTCTGTAATTTTTAACTACAGAACAAGTTAAACAACGACTTCTATTTTAGCCTCACTACCATCTAGAGAACAAGATGGTAACAAGTTGGCTAAACAGATGTTGTTAGAGGTATACTTGACTTGTTTTCTGACTACAGAACAAGTCAATAACAAGTCAGGTGTGTTATGAATATGGATATTAAACCGATTGAAATTTTGATAGAAGATTCTCCTTTATTAACCCAGCTTGCCTCTTTTTTAGATAGAGATGATTTATTAGCTGATATAGAAAATATCAGGCAAGAAAAATTAAAAATGAGCAACTTATTTAATCGGAATCTAATTGAGGAGTTATATAAATATCACTATGGATTTAGTCTTAGACTAATTAAAAAAGATGCATATTTGCAGTCTATTAAAAGTTTATCAGAGAATTATAAAAATGTTTCAGAAATACCTTTGTCCCCTGATATGCCTATTACTATTGCTATGTCAGAAACTAATAAATTGCTTCATAAATACAATAAAAATTTAGGATATTTAATGGCAGTTATTTATGCAATTTTATGTGGAAAAGTTAAAAACGGTGACTATACTTCAAATACACATACTTTATTTTTAACACCCGAAATAATTAAAGGTGTCCTGTTTGAGCCTCCATTTAGCTATGTAACATTAGTTATAAGTCCTGAATCAACACCAGATGAGGTGCAAGAGGCATTTAAAAAAGCCTATTCCACTTATTTTTATGATAAACGAATACCTTTTAAACTGTTAAGAAGCGATAGGTTAAGGAGTATCGCTCACGATACAATGAGCAATATTAGTAATATTCGCAAATGGTACTGGATGAACCATAAATCCAATCCCGAATGGGTGGGTTACAGAAAAATTGAAAAAACTACAGGTTTTCCATTACAAACAATTAGGAGTGGTATAAGTGCCTATAAAAAACTTCTTCGTCAATATATATAGGGTTGTGTGTTTGAGAGTCTTCTAAGTTAACAACTTTTTTAAAATTTAGCCTTTATCTACCATAGCAGTATATGACTATGGAAAAAACATCATTAAACAATCAATATCCAAATTGGTTGAATGAAGCCCTTCAAATTAAAGTTAGAACGGTCTTTGAACCGCGATACAATCGCTCTCTTTCTGACTACGAAGTGATTACTATTGCTGAAAGCTATACCTCTTTTATGGAGCATTTCTTTAAATTCAAGTTGAGGTTAGATTATGACATGCAAATTTAAACCATTATGAAAGAATATCGTACAAAAGACTTAAACGAAGCTGGAGCGTTATTAGCGGGACTGTCGACGAATGCAATTAATTAGGATATAAAAAAAATAAAATTAATTTCTTTTTTTGGAGACTTAGTTGTAGGCTGGTGAATATTGCAGTGCTTTTTTGAGATTAAAACAAATACTTTCTGCATAATT
>LBPF01000004.1 GCA_000990005.1 Candidatus Woesebacteria bacterium GW2011_GWB1_33_38
TGAATCAATTTGGAGCTAAAGGTCGTGCTGAAACTGGTCAAAATTATACACAAATACTAAATGCATACTATAACGCAGATGTAACGAGCGGGTATAATACAGGGATAACGATTAACGTTTCAGGTAAAAATGAGTTTGGACAATCATTCAACGACAATTGGAATATTGAAGACTACGTTAAACATATTTATGAAATGCCGACCGATTTTCCAACAGAAGCTTTAAAAGCTCAGGCCATAGCAGCTAGGTCTTACGCATTAAGTTATACCAACAATGGAACAAAATCAATTTGCCCAAGCCAAAGTTGTCAAGTTGTCAAACGCGAAATAAACAATGGCACATGGCAAACTGTTGTTGAGGCAACAAAGGGAAAGGTTTTGACAAATGGTGGAAACCCCATTACTGCATGGTTTTCCTCCACACACGGTGGATATGCATATACATCAGGAGATATTGGGTGGAGCAATAAACCATGGACAAAAAGATTGGTGGATGCAAATGGTGGGATTGGAAACTTTTCAGATTTGTTTAACAATGCTTATGATAAATCTTCCCCAACCTTTTATTGTGATTGGGGTAGCAGAACCCAATACAACAAAACCGCTTGGTTAAAACCAGAAGAAGTTGCAGATATTGCAAATGTTATGCTCCTTGCTAAGGCAGACGGATCAACCCAAAGACATCTTTCTCAGCCAGATAAACCAAATCCAGACGGTGTTGATACATGGGATGAAAACAAAGTCAAAAACGAACTTTTGAGTCGAGGTATAACACCTTTTAATTCTGTTTCAAATGTTTCAATCGGCGCTGATTTTGGAAGTGGAAGGACAACAACGGTTACAATTGATGGCAGATCGTTTGATGGCCAAGATTTTAAAAGTTATTTTAACCTTCGCGCTCCTTCTAATATTCAAATTGTAGGGCCACTATTTAATATTGAAAAAAGATAATCCTGATCTGTTATAATTAACTATATGCCAGATATATTCAAGGCGAAAGTGATTGAAGCCAAACCAATTGAATTTAAACCAAAGAACAAAGATGAAGACCACCATTTAAGAAAAGTTTTGTATAAAGATCTTCCTTCGTCTGGGTTTAATCCATTAGGTTCTATCATGTTTTGTCCGGAAAATTTGAAATTTGAAACAATGGATTCTGAAGAGAAAGTTGTTCTTTTCCTACGAAAACATTGGATAACTAATATTCCTTGGATTTTAATGGCTATATTTATGTTTTTAATTCCCCCTTTTGTTCAAGATCTGTCACTATTTGATTCAATTCCAGACAATTTTATGTTTATTTTTGTACTTATCTGGTGTTTAATTTCTACAGCTTATTTTTTAGAGAGTTTCCTGACTTGGTTTTTTAATGTCTATATAGTAACCGATGAAAGAATCGTTGATATTGATTTTTTTAATTTAATTTATAAAGAAGTAAGTGATGCTAATATAGACAAAATTCAAGACGTCACTTACAAAATGGGTGGAGTTATTAGAACACTTTTCAATTATGGTGATGTTATGGTTCAGACAGCTTCAGAAGTTCCCAATTTTGAATTTTTGGCAGTTCCTAAACCTGACAAAGTTTCCAAGGTTTTACAAGATTTAAGAATTGAAGAACAACAAGAAGCAATTGAAGGGAGGGTAAGATGATTTTATCCTTAACTATTTGGTCAATCCTTAAAGTATTTATTTTGATATTTTTAGCAATTTACATTGTTTTTGCTTTTGTGGTTATGCGCCAAGTTCAGTTAATGACAGCTACTTTAGAGGTCGGTTTTGAGGGACAACTTAAGTTTTTAGCCTTTTTACATTTTTTATTTGCTATTGCAGTTTTGGTCTTTGGTATACTTACCCTGTGAACAGTAAATTAATTGGAAACGCAAAAATTAGTGGTGGTTTTATTTATATTGTTGCCGAAAAAGGGACAACAGCTGTACTTCATCGGGGTTTAAATAAAGTTTTGCTTATTAAAGCTACTGACCAAAAACAAACAGCTAAAGGTAAAGTATTACAGGGAGATGTTTATATTTTGGAAAATGGAGAAGAAAAATTAATCACTAAAATTGATGATCAAAAAATTTTTCAAGAAAATAATATTTTTATAAACCCTGACCCTATATATGACGCTACTTCCGAAAAAAGAAAGACTACATTTACTGTTGGTATTTTAATTTTGATTCTTCTAATTGTTAGTGTTGTTTTTGGAGTTAATCAAAAAAACAAAAAAGAATTTAGAGATGAATCAGAACGGCTTCTTTCAGAAGCTTTGAAAAGTTATGAAAAATCTATTGATGAATCTAGCCTTGATATAACAATCCCAAGACAACTTTTTGTTTCTGCAAGGGAAATTGCCTTTAAATTAAGAGATGATGGCTATAAAGATGAGAAGTTAACCAATTTAATTGATAACATATCTTCCAAAGAATCTCTGGTTTTAGGTGAGCAACAAGTTGATGTAAAGGAATTTTTGGATTTATCACTTCAAACAAACGGCTTTAATGGGGAGAGCATTACTTCAACAGGTGAAGAGATGTTTATTTTGGATAGGGAAATTAAAAGTGTTATACAAGTTGACCTTTCAACTAAAAAGGCCAAAATAGTTGCAGGAAAAGATAAATTAGACGGTGTAAAACAGATTGCTTCATATGAAGACAAATTGTTTTCACTAACAAATGATGGTATTTATCAAATAAACAGTGAGAAAACTAAGGTGAAAGATATGGATTGGGGAGAATCGTTAATATATCTTTACTCGGCCAATATTTACTTAATTGATAAAACTGCAAATCAAGTATTTAGGTTTTCAGGTTCACCTCAAGGAAAGAATCTAACCTTTTCTGATAAACAAGACTGGTTGGCTCCAGGAATTGAGATGGATTTATCAAAAGTTAAAGATGTTGTAATTGACGGTTCGATTTGGCTGCTATCAAGTTCAGGAAAAGTCACTAAACTAACAAATGGTAATCCAATGGCAATTTTGATGAAAGGAATCATTGATGAGATTAATAATCCAACTGCAATTTATACAAATGAAGAATTAAAATATGTTTATATTCTTGAACGCGAAAAGGGCAGGGTTGTAATTCTGGAAAAAAACGGTAACTTCAAGATGCAATATACATCAGATGCAATTAAGGAAGCAAAAGATTTAGTGGTTAGTGAAAAAGAAAATAAAGTAATCTTGCTAATAAGCTCAAAATTAATGTATTTTGAGCCCTAAACAAACTTGGTGGAGATGGAGGGAATCGAACCCTCATCCGAAAAACTTATAAACAAAACCTTTACAAGCGTATTTAGTTTTTATAATTTCCTTTAAAAATTATCCAACTAACAGGAATTTTAAAGTGAGATTTATTTGTCTTTGTTACAGATCTTTAAATCATTAAAATCTGTAAAGCATCTCGAATTGGTTTACACCCAGTCGGTCCGATCGAGAATCAGACTTCAGGACGCCGTTAAGCATCAATCGTTAAATATGCAAAATGCATATCACGATATTGATTAACAGAAGCAAAATTTTGTTTTGCTTTTAGTTTTTGATATCTTTTGACAAGTGTTTATCAAACTTGGCTTGCAGTTTTGTAAAAGAGCTTCCCGTCGAAACCGGTCTTTTGCTTTATAGAATCTTTTTTCTCAAACTGTCTTTTGGCCTTGCCAAGAGTCAATTCAAGCTTAATCCTACGTTTGCGATTATACATCATTGTGGGCACGATTTGCAAGTTTTTTTGTTTTGTTTTTGTAACCAGAGCTAAGATTTCACTTCTATGAAGTAGAAGTTTTCTCATTCTAGTTGGTTCGTATTTTAAAATTCCCTTAGCTGGAATGTTAGCGTTAATTAAAAATACTTCACCGTTTAAAACTCTGACATGAGATTGTGATAAATCTATCCGATTGTCACGGAATGATTTAGCCTCAACACCTTTTAAGACAATACCAGCCTCAACCTTTTCAGGAGTTAGTTCATATTCAAATCTTGCTCTTTTATTAAAGATGCGCATATAGTAATTATATATGATTCTTGATTTACTGTTCCCCAAATACTGTTTAGAATGCAAAAAGTTAGGTAAATATATATGTGATGGCTGTTATTGTAAGGTCAGACCTTGCAATATTATAGATAATAATTATTCAATTTTTAAGTACGAGGGAGTGATTAGAAAGGCAATAATTTCTTTAAAATATAAGTTTGCATTCGATTTAGTTGACGAGTTAGTTAGTTGCGTGTTACGAGTTTTAAAAATAAATTCTAAATTCTTAATTTTTACGGCATCGCCAGTTATTAATTCTAAATTAATTTTAGTTCCAATTCCACTTCATAAACATCGGGAAAACTGGAGAGGATTTAATCAAGCAGAAATAATTGGAGAAAAGTTAGCCAAGAAAATGAATTGGAAATATATTCCTGATTTATTAATTCGTACAAAAGAATCAAAACCTCAAGTTCAATTAAAAGGTCTTGACCGCAGAAAAAATTTATCAGGAGTTTTTGTTGTTAATACTAATCACTTTATATCTAATAACTGTTCACTTGTTCTTTTTGATGATGTTTACACCACAGGTTCAACCATAAATGAGGCCAAGAAAGTACTACAAGAATCTGGTTTTAAAAATATCCAAAGTCTAACTATTGCGAGATAATTGAAACAAAGTCTTTAGTGTACAAAACACAATCACTGTACTATATTTATCGTATTTTCAGTCGCCTGAGTTCTTGTTTGTTTGGTCTGGTTAGCAAACCAATTATAGTAAGCATCTATGAAATCCAAGCAGAATATATCTATTTGTAATTGCAAGACTTTATAATTTTTGGTCTCCTGTAGATTAAAATGTCTAAAGTTATTTTTCTTTGGAGGCACAAATTCAAAGTTATCTAACTTTATACGTGCCTGTTGATGGCTAATACTAGTTGTTGCCTGGTGATAAAGACTACATCTTAGGGCGTAACAATCATTTCCAGAAAATTCTAGATTTGACATAGATATTAATTTCTGTCTCGTTTCTGTGTTCATTGACTTCAGCATATTTATCGGAGCACCAGTTTTTCTCCGATATTTTTTTCCAAGATATCGTTCGAATCATCTTATATAAAGCTTTCTGGATGTTTTTCTATTTTTATCTTCCAAACTAGAACATATATCTGGAATAGCTAGACAAAGAAACATAGCTGCAAACCAGTTTTTATTTTTTAGACAGCTTTTAATTGATTGTATTATTAAATCTATATTCATATAAAATAATTTGATTTGGCGGTGAGGGTGGGATTCGAACCCACGACAGCCAAAAATGACTGTATTAGTTTTCAAGACTAACCTGATCGACCACTCCAGCACCTCACCGTTTTTATATAACTCTAGTAATTTGCGGAGGATACAGGGGTCGAACCTGTCCGACGCAATTAAGCGTCAAAGTTTAGCAAACTTTTCCCTGAACCGTTCGGGATATCCTCCTTGTATCTCAATAATCTAAAGTTGCTTGATCCAACAATATTAAAGTAATCTATTACTGAGGCTTTATTATACAGCCAAATGCGTTCACCTGCCACACTTGGATGCAAATTTAATTCATCTAGAGTTTTTGTTACAAAATTTAGTAAAGGTTTTGATCTATTAGCAAAACATGGGTTTAAATATGTATAACTTTTAGACTTGTATTTATGAGTACATCTTGATATGCAACCGTCTGTATCCATTAGCCCTCTTAGGCATGCGATTTTGTATTCAATTGAGCCCATTATCCACATAGGCACACTTACTTGTTGCTTTACCTTATCGCCCTTTTTAAGGCCAATTTTTAATAAATAATTTATTAGATTAATTCCGCTATATCTTAAATTTGTAGCTTTACAATCTTTTCTTGGAGCTATTTTTGGTTTTTGTCCAAAAAGAGTTTTACCTAAATTGGCAACATACTTTATATATTTCTTGTCAGCAACTGTATTTAGTGTCACTGTTGCTTGTTCTTTTGTAATTCCACCATCTCCTAACATGATTCCAACAAATTCTGCCAGCCTTATTGATTTTTTTGGATACAAATAAGGCTTGGAACACCATGCGGCTAGACCTCTCTTTCTAAGAATTTGTAAAGCATTATGGCCACCTTTCCTTCTTCCTTCCGGAGTACTGAAATTTCCATAAATTTTATATCTTGCTTTTGCACCGATTCTACAAGTTTCGCTTCTTAAATTTTGCCAATTTATTTTTAATTGCTCTAAATTATTAGGTAAAATAATGTCATGTTTGTTGCATAGAATTTTTACAGCATTCTCTGTTATGTTATATTTTTCTCTTTTCCAGTCTCGAATCGTTCTAGGTGAAACATTTACCAGTCTTGAAAATTTTATGGAATCTAAATTAGATTTTTGAAGTGCACTTTCTAAAAATTTTCTTTGTTCTCCCTTCGGAAATTTAATTCTACTATCGCTATATTTAGATGGCATATTTAATACTAACTAAACCCGAAAGATAAGTCAATAGGTCATGCGAATCTATTAGTAATAAGGTATAATCTAAACATGGATCCTGCCAAAGAACAACAACAAGAAAATAGCTCTTTAAAACCTGAATTAGAAAAAGATCTTGTAACTTGGGTAGCTCCCGCAAGACCATTTAAAAGAAGAGATAAACAGTTTTATTTAACCACAATATCAATTGCTGGAATAGTTTGTTTGATTTTATTCTTAGCTGAGGGAGCTATGCCAGTAATTTTAATAGTCTCTTTAATTTTTCTCTATTATGTTATGAGTACTGTAGCTCCAGAGGATATTGAGTATAAAATTACAAATAAAGGAATTAAAGTTGGAGGTAGAACAACAAATTGGCAATTTTTAGGTAGGTTTTGGTTTGGAAAAAGGTATGATAGTGAACTTTTAATAGTGGAGACAGCGTTTATACCTAATAGAATGGAGCTAGTCATAAAATCTGAAGTTAAAGAAGAAATAAAGGAAAATTTAAAAAAATATCTAATTGAAGAAGAAATTTCTCCATCAAAATTAGATAAAGCAATAGACTGGTTTAGTAAAAAATTACCCAATTAAAAGTTATAAAATAATATATTGCCCTCGTAGCTCAACGGATAGAGCACTGGTTTGCGGAATCAGAAATATCAGTCCGATTCTGATCGAGGGCACATTGGAGGATTGGTAGAACGGTAATACGCGGGTTTCGAAAACCCGTGGGAGTAATCCCAAGTAGGTTCGACTCCTACATCCTCCGCTTTTCTGGTACAATACACGTAAAGTTATGAAAAACAATAACGGTGAAATACTAATTGGTGGGGCAGTTATTTTTAAAGAAGGAAGAGGAAAAAATCATTTTTTACTTTCAAAAAATAATGAAGGTGAGTGGGAAATATTAAAGTCTACAGTTAGAAGGGGAGAGTCTTCAGTTAGGGCTGTAATTAGATTTACTTCAGAACAGGGAAATATGAATACTAGAGTTTTAGATGAAGTAGGTAGGGGAACTGGTGCAGGAACAGTTGGAAACAAAAGTGTAACTTTTAAATATATTTATTACCTTATGTTGTATAAAACAGGTGCTGAAATAATGGGTATAGGAGAACACGCTTGGTTTGATTATGCTGGAAGCTTAAAGAAACTTAAATTAAAAAGAGAAAAAGATATGTTAAAAACAGCAAATGGAATGATTAAAGAATGGGAAAAGAAAAGAAAATCCTCAAAAAGACCAAACTCCTGATATAATTGCCTCAGTCTAATAAAATATGGAGGAGTCGGATAAGTAAACTTGCAACCCAGTTGTAAGCATAGCTTGTCCTTACCCTCACATGGAGGAGTCGGATAGTGGTTCATTCCACAGACTTGGAAAGTCTGCGGCTTAACAGCCTCGCGAGTTCGAATCTCGCCTCCTCCGCTTTGCAAATAATGAGCGTGTCGCAAAATATGGCGAGTTTTGCGCACGCTCGGAACAGGCCGTATTGTAGCCCAGTTTGTAATCTGTTTGGAGCGAATTACCTTCTAAAATGAAGTTCGAGCCGACACTTTTTGCAAAAGAGCGAAGCTCTTCTGCAACTACATTTTTTGCCGCGATTTTTCTAGCCTGAAAGGCTCGCAACATGAAGTTTTCGAAAGGTTCGAGCCAAAGTCCACCCTTTTCTTTTAGAACAGCGATTTTCTCTGCGATTTTTTGTTTTTCCTCAAAAATCTCATTCTTCTTTAGTTTATAAACTTCGGGGTCAATATCTCCTGAAATATAACCGTCGGTTAATCTACTAACTTTAAGGTCTTGTAATTTTATTTCGTTTTCAAAATTGTGAGATTTTTGAGAGACAAGTTTTGTCTCTAGCTTTTTATCTTCCTCAAACCACTTTTTCCAATCACTTTGCCAAGAAGAAGGCAAGGCAACTGCCGAAATTATCCTTTTAATCTCACTTTTGAGATTATCTTCAGAAATATACTTTTGACTGCACTTACCTAACTTTTTAGTACAACGATAGTAGGTATAGTCAGCACACCTATCAGTACCTTTGTAATATTTATGATGAATTTCGGCAGTTATTGCAGCTCCACATTCCGCGCATCTGGCCAGTCCTGTAAAGGCAAACCTGTGTCCATCAGTTCTAGGTTTTTCTATCTTTTTGATTTCAGATTGAACAGAGTCAAACAATTCTTTGGGTATAAAACACTTATGCGTTCCTTTATACCACTCACCTTTATAGAAAAACTGACCCATATAGAATTTGTTAGTTAAAGTTCTTCTAATCCTTGTTAAGTCTAAAGGTTTGCCTTTACCTCCAAAAACTTTATTCGAAGCAAGGTATCTTGATATTTTCACAAAAGACTTTTCATTTAAGAATAGGGTAAAACAGTTACTCACCAATTTAGATAGCTTTTTATCAATTACTATGTTGTGAGTAACTGGGTGATTTTTATACCCAAATGGAGCTTTTAGAGGCCAGATGCCCAAGCGCAATTTTTGCCTAATACCTCTTTTTACATTTTCACTTAAATTATCTACATAATATTTTCCTTGGGAAAAGGCGATTGAAAGCATGAATTTACCTTGTGGGGTATTATCAAACCAAAAAGTGGGGAATTTTAAATCAACTATTTTCCCAATATCTAAAAAGTAGATAATTTTGCCTCCGTCAACTGAATTTCTAGCAAGTCTATCGGCGTGCCATGACAAAATTGCGTTTGCCTTGCCTTCTTCAATGCTTTTAAGCATTGAATTAAACTTTTCTCTTCCAGGTTCTTTGGCAGTTTTTGACTCTGTAATAATTTCAGTTACAAAAAGGTTATTGCTCTTGGCAAATTCCTTTAGTTCTGCAACTTGTGACTCAATAGACAAAACTTGCTTTGTGGCTTCGTCAGTTGACTTACGGCAGTAGATTATGTATTTGTCCATACTTTAGTCCTCTCAAGGCAAGGCCTTGAAAAACATTTTGCATTTTTTTATATTTTCTTTCTTTTTAGTTGTTTCGCTCAAAACAGATTACAAACTGGGCTACAATACGGCCTGTTCCGAGCGTGCGCAAAACTCGCCATATTTTGCGACACGCTCATTATTTGCAAAGCGGGCGTTATACAAAAAAATTCGAACTCAATTTCAAACTCAATGACTCGGACCGCTCCGGCTCGGCCTTTGGCCGAAGCCTTCCGCGTAAAGTGTCGGCTCGAACATCGCCGTTAGGCGAGAAAATATAAAAAAATGCAAAATGTTTTTAACGTTCTAGTGTTCTTCTTTAAATTTATTCCATGTAAATAATTTTTCAATAGCCAAATTTAAACCAAAACTGTCTTTGTAGCTATTATTGTCTTTTTTTGCTAGAATTCACGCAATTATGACGATTGAGATAACATTGCCAATAAATACTGATACAGAACCGAAAACTGTTGGCAGATTGGCAAACATATTAAACAATTTCAGGCAAGCAAATAAATTTGGTGGCACAAGTTATGGATTTTTTTATCTAACAAACGAATGTAACTATGCTTGTGACATGTGTTATATGGATTCAAAGCCAGGACTTAAAAATACTCGATTAAATCCAGAACTTTCAAAAGGAATAATGCGTGAATTTCAAGGAATTGATGAAATTATAATTTCAGGTGGTGAGATAACGATACTTCCGTATTTTGTTGAACAAATACAAACTGCAGCTGAAGTTGCTGGTTTTGTAACTGTCTTTACAAACGGAACAGGTTTTGTTGATAGATCGGTTCTAAGACAAACTGAAGATAATTTTGAAGCAATCCGAGACGCTGTAAAGTTAGGTATGGAAGAAAAGCTACAAAATATACCATCAAATGTTGAGATCACTATTCCAGCAACTGCATATCATCTAGTCTCGGATTCGGCTCATAAAGCACATAAATACCATGAAGCGATTGTTACAGCCAGTGCAACTTTGGCTCGAGAATGGTTTGATAGGAATGATAGACCAAAAATTAGATTTATTGCTAAAAATACCCCAGGACAGCCAAATTCAGGACAAGAAATTATTGATCGCTTTGGAATACAAGGTTTAGGGTCAACAGGTGCCGCTTTTCCTGGGGGTATTTCCAAAAACGGCAGAGGGGCATCAATTATGGAAGCAAGAAACCCATCTGAGGTTATATCTAAAATCGAGGGAGGTATTCACATAAATCATCAAGGCGTTTTTGCCAATGAGCCGTCTTTGCTTCAAAAACTACATTTAAATAATGTTACTCCAGGAGAAATTTGTTCAATAGAATCAAGTACATCTGTTGAAGAAGTCGTAAATTCGGTCGCGAGTTTTGTTGAAAGAGTCAGAGAAACTTAATTTTAAGTGTCTCTGGTCGAGCTGTGCTCGACTTTAAAAATCGCGTTCAAAAAATGTACGCGGAGGCGAGGCCAAAGGCCGAGCCGGAGCGGTCCGAGTCATTGAGTTTGAAATTGAGTTCGAATTTTTTTGTATAACGCCCGCATGAAAATAATATTTTTAAATTGTTGGCAAGGAAAAGTTTGGGATAATCTATCTACTTTTTTGAAGAAACAAGAAAAAGACACAGACACCTTTTGCTTTGTTGAGGTTTCTCCAAAATTACATTCCAAATTCTCTGATTTATTGATCGGATTTAATGGTGTCTATGAATCAGAAAAACTAAAAGGATTGGATGGAATTGAATATGGACAGTCTGTTTTTGTTCGAACAGGATTTGATATTCAAGAAAGTAAGAAAATATCATTATATAAAAATCTATCCAACGACATTGGATTTATGCAAGTTGTAGATATTCAAATTAATGACAAGAGTTTGTTGATTGCAAATATTCATGGGATGTCAAATCCTGGGGATAAACTAGATACACTTTTTCGTCTCAAACAATCAAAAATAATTATTAAACATTTCATTCAAAAATTAAAAAGACCAATAATAATTACCGGCGACTTTAATCTGTTACCTGATACCAAATCTATAAAACTTTTTGAAAAAGCAGATTACAGGAATTTAATAAAAGAATTTAAAATAAAATCGACAAGAAACAAAATTGCTTGGCAACATTTTAAAAATGACCCAAATTTTGTAAAGCAATACTATGCAGATTATTGTTTTGTTTCAAAAGACATAAAAGTAAAAAATTTTACTGTTCCGGACATTGAAATTTCCGACCACCTGCCACTAATTTTGGAGTTTGAGATTCACCCCCACACCAATTAATATGTATTTAGAATTATGTTTTATGTTTATGTACTAAAAAGTTTAAAAGACAAATTATTATATACAGGTTCAACAAATGATTTGAGACGAAGGTTCAAGGAACATAATTCTGGTAAAATATATTCAACAAGGTTGAGAAAACCATTTATTCTTATATACTACGAAGCATACAATGATGAGAAGGATGCTAGAATGAGAGAACATAACTTAAAATTAAGAAGTAGAGCTTTTGCTCAGCTGAAAAAACGAATGGAAAGGAGCCTTAGGGCATAATTGGTGTGGGGGTAAATCAAATCGAGGAAGTTAAAAGTAAAACTGATATTGTATCCCTACTTGGGCAATATTTAGAACTTAAAAAGGCAGGTAGAAACTACAAAGCTAATTGTCCATTTCATGGTGAAAAGACCCCCTCTTTTATGGTTTCTCCAGAACTTCAGATGTATAAGTGCTTTGGATGTGGTAAGTCTGGAGATGTTTTTACTTTTTTAGAAGAACATGAGGGCATGGAATTTAGTGAAGCCTTGAAATATCTGGCTGATAAAGCAGGGGTTAAATTAGTTAGTTTTAAACCGGAAGTAACTTCAGAACGAGAAAAAATAATTGAAATAAACAAATCAGCTCTTAATTTTTACGAGTATGTTCTAAATTCCCATCCACAAGGCAAAAGAATTTTGGAATATTTAATTAAAGATAGGGGATTAAACCTTGAAACAATTAAACTTTTTAAAATTGGATATTCGCCTGAAAGTTTCAATGCTTTTTCAGATTTTCTAACAAAAAAGAAAAAATTTAACTTAAATGATTTGAAACTAACAGGGCTATTGGTAGGACGTGGAATTGATAGATTTAGAGGAAGAGTAATTTTTCCACTTTTTGACCACAGAGATAATTGTATCGGTTTTGCAGGTAGAATATTGCCTTGGGTCAAACAGGACATGGCAAAATATATTAACTCTCCCGACACTTCCGCATATCACAAATCAAAAGTTCTATATGGACTAAATCTTACTAAATCGTTTATAAGAGATGAAAAGTTTGCAGTCATAGTTGAGGGGGAAATTGATATGATTTCATCGTACGCTGCCGGCGTAAAAAATGTTATTGCGATTAAAGGTTCGGCCCTAACAGAAGACCAAATAAGATTAATAGGTAGATTTTGCAAAAAAATAGTTCTTTGTCTAGACTCTGACTTTGCAGGCGACGAAGCCGCTAAACGTGGGGCAATTTTAGCGTTTAATATGGATTTTGAAGTTAGGGTTGCCCATCTGGTCGGTTTTAAAGATCCTGATGAGATAGCAAGAAGTGATCCAGAAAAATATAAAAAGGCAATTGATGGTGCAATAGGAATCTGGGATTTCTTAATAAATAATGCAGTCTTAAAATACGGAATAGAAACAGGCGAGGGTAAGAAAAAAATAAGCTCAGAAATTATTCCCTTAATTGCAACAATTCAGGATGAAATTGTTAAATCCCATTACATTGAAGTTCTATCAAGAAAACTTTCTGTTCCTGTTGAGGCGGTATTTAGCCAAATAGAAAAAAATCCATCAAAACAAAAAACTGATGAAATAAGTGATGTTCAAAAACAGGAAAAAACAAGAAGACAGCTTTTAGAAGAAAAGTTATTAGTTAATGCAATTTCCCTAAAATCTAAATTAATATTTAAAAATGAAATAAAAGATTTAATATCCTCCGAATTTATATTAAAAGTTATTAATAATTTTGAAAAAAATAAAAATTTACCCGAAGAATTAAAAGAAGGTTATGAAGAAATGGTTTTAACTAATTCTGAGAGTGAAGATACCGATAAAATTATATTGGAGTTAACAAAATTAAAATTAAAACAAGACCTGGAAAATTTGGGAGAAAAAATAAAACTTGATGAAAACAACAAAGAATTGTTGGCAGAATTTGGCGGAATTAGTAAAAAACTTTCTACCCTTTAAGAAACACTAAAATTTAGGTATAATTATGCGTATGTTACGAAAACAAGTAATAGAAATAATTAAAAAAGCAAGAGACCAGGGATTTTTGATTCAAGAAGAAATATTAGAAATTTTTCCAGACGCCGAGGGAAGAATTGAAGAGTTAGACAACTTATACGACCAACTCCTTTCAGAAGGTATTGATGTTTTTGAGTCCGTTGCCTCAGACGATGAAACTTCAATTGAAGCTTCCAAAGAAAAGCTTGATAAGGAAATAGAACTTTTAACTAGACTTGAGGGTATTGAATCAACTGATCCTGTTAGACAATATTTAAGAGAGATTGGTAGGGTTCCACTTTTGAATGCTGAAGACGAAATTGAGTATGCGAAGCGTTACGAAAAACAAGAAAAAAGAGCTAAAGATAAGTTAACTGAAAGTAATCTTCGTTTGGTTGTTTCTATTGCCAAAAAATATATTGGTCGCGGGCTATCACTTTTAGATCTTATTCAAGAGGGTAATCAAGGTTTAATTCGTGCTGTTGAAAAATATGATTGGAGAAAAGGATTTAAATTTTCAACCTATGCCACTTGGTGGGTACGACAAGCTATAACAAGGGCAATTGCTGATCAGGCAAGAACTATTAGAATCCCTGTTCACATGGTTGAAACTATAAATAAGCTTTATAGGGCAAGCCGTAGGTTGATGCAGGAATTGGGAAGAGAACCGACACCTGAGGAAATTGGGGAACAAGTAGAGCTTGATGGAGACAGAGTCAGGGAGATATTTAAAATTGCCCAAGAAACAACATCACTTGAAGCTCCTGTCGGAGAAGACCAGGAAAGTATTTTAGGGGACTTTATTCCAGATGAAAGCCAGCTTTCTCCAGTTGATCAAGCCAGTAAACAACTTTTAAAGGATCATTTAGATGAGGTTCTTGGGACTTTAACTGAGAGGGAGGCAAAAGTTTTAAAGCTTCGCTTTGGACTTGAGGGAACAAAACAAATGACCCTAGAAGAAGTTGGTAGAGTTTTTGGAGTAACCAGAGAAAGAATAAGACAAATTGAGGCCAAAGCCCTTCGTAAACTTAAACACCCCTCCCGCCGCAAAAAATTACAGGATTATTTGGATTAAACTTCAACTCCTTTTTTTCCACCTTCTTGGCGTAAAGAAAGGTTCACTTCCGTAATTGGTTTGAGTACAGGATCAACCATTTTTTTTGTTATTCCCACACTGTTTATATTAGCACCAATACCCAAGGCAACACCTGCGGCATATAGTTCGTCGGTGTTTATCACATTTTCACTTAAGACCTTGCCTTGATCATTGAGAATTTGAATTTTCATAACAGATGTATTCTAAGTTGTGTGTGTGTGGATGTCAATAGATGTGTATAATTTATGATATGAAAAAATTAAAATTAAAAAAGATACCAAAATTTAAAACTGAAAAAGAAGAGAGACTGTTTTGGTTAAAAGTCGATTCCACTGAATATGTTGATTGGTCTAAAGCCGAAAGGTGGAAATTTCCAAATCTTAAACTTACTTCTAATTGGAACTAGTACCTTTCCCCTTTGGGTTTGGGGACAAAGGATCTGATGTTGGCCATTTCTTTTGGGAGTTGTTTATAAGTAAACAAGATTTTGTCAATATAATTTCCTAAGTCTCTATAAAGGTAAATATCATTTAATTCGATGTCGTCTGCGGAAGTGTGACTTATGTTTTCATCTGACGTTTTAACTGTAGTTCTTGCATGTACAACAACAGTACCAATTTTAAGCTGTTTCCAGAGAATATTTGGAGAATATGTTTTAACCTTGACCGCTTCATCCCAACTAAGTGTTCTTATGTTTGTTGCAAAAAAGGTTGATGGATCAAATCTGATGATTCTTCTATCTGTAATATATGAAATGTTTCTTTTTTGAAAATTATCAACCAATTTTGTTCCGATAATAATTATAGTTAAAGGTGTGATTGTTCCGATAATATAGAATATGTTTGAGATTTGAGAAATTTCTTTTCCCAGAAAGAAAAAAACTAAAAAAGTAACAAAAGCTACTAAAAATACCTTGATCAGGTTTGTGAAACCTGCAATAAAATGTGGGCGAGCAACATATAAGATTCTTTCATTTTCTTGCTGTCCGTAGAATAAATTTTCAGTATTAATCATTTTTTTGAATTTTAATACCTGATTCAATATTTGGTATTGTCAGTATACTTTCAGGAAACTTTAAATCTCTAACTTTATTTTCAAGTTCTAAAAGTTCTTTTTGAGTTGAGTTTAAATTCACTCTCGTTGCAGGTGAAGGAGCTTCTATTTTAGGTTTATTTAGTGTCAACCCATCAGAATCACCATTTTTCATAAATGGTGAAAGAATTAAGCCTAATAAAATTAAAAATAACATAAAGACAAACAAAACTCCGATTGCATAATATAAAAGTTTACGAAGCTTAGGATTTGGAATTAGACTTTGGAATTTCATATCCAAACTTAATAATTTTGGTTTTAACTTGTCTAATATGTTGTTTATATTTTTCATCTTTTTTCTGAGATGGTTAATTCTAATTCAGTTATAAAACTGTTTAATTTAAGTAAATTTTCTTGTGCTGGGGACAACTTTTCAACTACTTTATCATACGATTTTTTAATTTGGTAATTATCAGAGTTAAATATTTTTTGTATCTCTTCTCTTGTTAGGCCCTCTGTGTTATTAATTTTTGTTAACTCTGCATCAATATCTTTAAACCATCTGTCAAACAAGGAAGAATCAGCTCGACCCAACTTAACCAACTCATTAGCTTCAGATTTTAATTTGTCATATATTTTAATATGACTATTTTTAAGTTCTATTATCGAGGAGAGGCTAATATTTCCAAGAGAGAAATAAATAATAGGTAATGTGTCAGTTTGATATTTTGTATCTTCTTCACTTGATTTACTAATTAAATCTTCCAATGAGTCTGTTGATTTAACATTATCTTTCCTTTTTTCATACCAAACAACCTCTGGATCAATTTTTGTGTAAATTGCTCCCTTCTCGTCGTTAGTTATTCCTGATTGTTCTGATGTTCTGGTTCGAATAACTGTCAAATAAGTTCTTTTGTAATCATTCCTCTTGGATAAGAAATCATAAAGTGCAATCCTAGTATCCTCTTTTAAGGATAAAGTGGGGTTTTTAAGATACGAATCCTTTTTAAGGTTAAATGTAGTTAAACTGTTTCTATAATTATCTTGAGAGAAAATATAATCATTAAACGCTTTTTTGGAAGTTAAATCTTGTGCATAAATCGGAAAAATAATTGTCAAAAATAAAATTACGATAACAAACACCTTTTTCATATTAATATATAATATCAGATATGTCGGATTTTGTATCTAGGGCTGGAGAGAAATTGCAGTTTGCACTACAGACTTTTAAAATTGATATTAAGGATTTGGTTGTTGCTGACTTTGGCTCATCAACTGGAGGATTTGTTGACTGCCTTCTCCAAAACGAGGCTAAAAAAATATACTCAATTGACACTTCATACGGGGAATTGGCTTGGAAATTAAGAAATGACCCTAGAGTTGCAGTTATGGAGAGGACAAATGTTATGCACGTAAGGTTGCCTGAAAAAATGGATCTAATCACAATTGATACATCTTGGACGAGGCAGATTTTAACAATTCCTAATGCCTTAAGTAATTTAAAAGAAAACGGAATAATAATTTCACTTATAAAACCTCATTATGAAGCTCCAAAAGAATATCTGACAAGAGGGAGGTTGGGCGATGAACATGTAGATGAAGTTTTGGAAAAAGTCAAAAATGATATTACAGCCATTGGGGGAAAAGTTGTTAACTTGGTTGAATCTCCGATTGTGGGGGAGAAAGGCAAGAACAGAGAGTTTTTAGTTTATGTTCTTAATTAAAAAAGACTTTTGGCAAATCAAAAAAACAAAAAGCAAAGGTAGGGGAATTTTTGCAAAGAAAAAGATAAAGGGAAAAACGATAATTGGAGAGTATACAGGTACAAAAGTTAAAATTGAAAAATATGATTTAGAACAGGACAAAGCAGGACTTTACTTGATGTTTTTAAACGACAAATACGCAATTTATCCAGATTTAACCAAAATCGATATTCATTTAATCAATCATTCGTGTGAACCAAATTGTTGGATTTTAAATGTTAGTGGTAAGGTTTTCTTTTTTACACTTCGTGATATCAAAATTGGCGAGGAACTGACCATTTCTTATTTATTACCACCAAAAGATAAAACCTGTAATCCTTGCCCGCATAATTGTTACTGCGGTAGTCAAAAATGTACAGGCACAATGCATCAAACTTTAAGGCAATTTAAAAGATGGCAAGCATTTCAAGAGAAACTGTGTTAAGATGCATCTATGGCATATTTTAATAGGGACTCAAACAACAGAGCGGGTAGAGATAACAGGGGTGGGGGCAGGGGTTTCGGTGGAGGAAGATCTTTTAGTGGGGGAAGAGATGATAGACCAAGAGAGATGTTTAAAACAGTATGTTCTAACTGTGGCAAAGATTGTGAGGTTCCATTTAGGCCAACTTCAGGAAAGCCAGTATATTGCTCTGATTGTTTTGAAAAAGTAGGAGGTAGAAATTCTATTGGAGATAGATCTGAAAGAAGCGATAGACCATCCTTTGACAGACCTCAAGCTCCAAGAAGTGACAATAACAAAGCACAACTTGATGCTATTTCCCAAAAGTTAGACAAAGTCATTGAACTTTTGACACCTAAAGTAAAAGAAGTTAAACCTGAAAAGCTTGCTAAAGCCCCAAAAGTAAAAAAAGCTAAAGAAGTTGTTGAAAAGTAACCTAAAACAAGATTTAAGTGAGAAGTTAAAAATAGTGTTGTCTGTTTACTTCAAAACTCAATTTATGTTATTTTTTTCTTTTTTGATATTAAAAACAGTTTGGGAACACAACAAAAGTCTTTATAATTTCTCATTCATTCCTTCCTTTAAAGTAATTTGAACAAATTTCCGGGGCATTGGCTTTCATCTCAGGCCAATCAGTATTGCTCCAAATTTTTTCTAACAGGATTCGAGCTGATTGCGAAAAGTAATTCATTGGACACAGACGATCCTTTACTTTCTCTGGAATAATGTAATCAGAATATCCAAATTGCCAATGAATCATGCGATATTTTGGGAAATCTACTATATCTTTAGGATGATTTGGAATTCCTACCCAATCACCAACTTTTAATTTGGAGCCTGATTTGAGTTCTGGGTTTACACTTTCCATTTCTGTATAGTCAACACCCCATTTTCCATTTCTCGTTGCCAAATCATATCTACCATTTTTGTCTGGAAAAATTCCAACTACCACTGAGTCCATTGATGCGTAAATTTTAACACCATCTCCATCGTGCCATTGAAAATCAATCCCGGGATGGCCACCTTGTTTAGCGTTGTGGTTTATCGTTTCCCCCATAGGCATAATTTGGTTTGGAATTTTTCCATTTGTATCTATTGGCAACTCAAGTATTGGCTTTCCGTTTTCAGGCAGATTTGTATAAACATTTTTATTGTTATAAAAGTGGAGGATAGCTACTACTGAAACAAGAATTACTAATATTAACAAAACCCATTTCAGATGTTTCAACATAATTTAAGTATATAATGGTTTTGACTGTGCCAATAACAATTATTGTAAATTCTCAACAATTAATTTAATTTTGTCTCTCATTGTTCTGACAACATCAATTGTTTTCTTAATATCTGGAGGATCTTCGACTAAGGCGTATAAGACATTTTCTCTCATAATAATTGCCTCGGGGCATATCTTTTTGTTACAAAGTACAACTATTTTTTCTGCCACATCTATCATTTCTGTAGTCAACTGATTAATCTTTTGGTCACCAATATTAATGCCAACCTCTTGCATTACTTGAATTACATCAGGGCGTGGGTGACCGTTATATTTTTGAGAAGAATCAACTAAACCTGCACTTATTGAAGCTTTACTTCCACTTTTCTTGTTATAGAATCCCTCAGCCATTTGGCTACGACCAACATTCTCATTGCAGATAAATAAATATTTATACATAAGCAGATTTTATCAAATTTTTACCTTGATGTTATTTATGATAGACACAATATAAACTTGACATTCGTCGTGGTAAAAATGATGTTTGACAATAGTTGTATTACTTGTTATGATACTTGTATGAAACAATATAAATTCGTGAAGTTTGATGGAATTTATTCTAGAGGTGATGCCAAGATCGGATTAAACAAATCTGGCTTAATAAGACTTTCGTCTGGTTTTTGTAGGATAAATAACATTCTACTTTTTAAATATGTAGTGCTTTATTATGATGATCTAAATAAGGCAATTGCGTTCAAGTTTACGAACCAAAGAGAGGATGGTGTGTTAGCAGTAACAAAAGATACCACTGGAGCAACTGTTTCAGTAAAATCCTTCATGAATGCAAATAGATTGGAACTTCGAAGTTACTTTGGGAGATATGACTGGAAAAAACAAACAATAAACGGTGTTGGAGAAGTTTTTATAATAGAATTGGGTAGAAAATGAAAAGGTTTTTAGACAATTTGTTAAAGTTTCAAATTAAAGCTAGATTTAGTAATTTTTTTCGAGCTCATGTGTCCAATTCTAATAACAAGGTAGAAAACTACTTTAATGGTCCAATATATTTTATTAATAATCAGGCAAAAAGATTAGTAGCTAAAAATTAATTGTTATTCACATTCCAAATTTATATATTACTGTAGAATATTGGCTTCATTGTTGGTATAATTAACCGTTCTTTAAAGATTGAATTTCTAACTCCTCGGTAGCTCAACGGCAGAGCAGATTCCTGTCAAATGGCAGCACTTGATAGTAATATCAGGAGGCAAATCAGGCTAATTCGGGGAACGCCTAATTAGTTTTAGGTCAATCCCGAGCTAAGTCCCCGATTTAATTGGGGTAAATGTGTAGAGACTATATACCTGACACCAGTTTCTGGTGATGAGATAGTCCAGTCCTTTTGGTAACAAGAGGGGTTCTGTAAGAATAAGGTTGCACGTTCGAATCGTGCCCGAGGAGCAAGGAATTTAATTAAGTACACCAGCCATTAATCCTAATATCTCTCGCTGTGTTTTAGTTGACAAATAAAGTAATGTGAAAACGCCAAATTTATGTACTTGTTTTCTGATTTTTTTACTCCCAATTTTATTTTTTGCAATATAGCTCTTGTAAATTCTTTTTTCTGGTATCTTTGTTAAAACAGACCAATATTTTCTTGCCTTCTTTTCATCTAAATTATCATGAATCCAGATTTGACCAGCCATTTTATTAGGAGATATATCATAAAATTCTATTAGCCAATTAGTCATGAATTTGATTGTATTTGGATCAGAATTAGCAAAGCCAAACCGCTGATCATTTTTCCCACCATCTCCAATATAAAGTCCAATACCTGCCATAAATCTATCCCTTTTTGTCAATCGTCCTATTTTTGATTTACCACTTTCAAATAACCGTTTTGTTCTTTCGATACGTTCTTTTTGTTGTTTTTTTGCTCCAATCATTCTACCTTTTGTTGCCCCGTTCAATTTGTTTTGAACAAGCCTATTGATTTGCTCAGGGGATAAAATAACATCTCTACACCACCTGCTTAAAGTATCCTTTGAAACCTTAACTCTTTTTTGTATTTCTCCGTAGGACAAGCCGTTAGATCTTAGTTTTTGAGCCAGCTTCTTCTCCTCTAATTTTCCGTAATAACCCATATATAAATATTAATATACCGGATAAGCAAAGTCAATAAGTATAGTAATATACTAAGTAACATGTATGTTATAATTTATTTATGAAAACTAAAAAACTAAAATTGGAAAAAATAATCAAAAGAAATACAGTTTCTAGTGGAAGTGTATTTCGTGATTTTACTGCAAAGCAAAAAAAAATTGTTGATGCCGAGATTAAGTATTATGATGTTTTAGTAGGGTTAAAAAATCAAAGAAAGAGAATGGGTTTTTCGCAAAAACAATTAGCTGAAAGGGCCAGTTTGCCTAGAACAACCATTACTAAGATTGAATCTGGAAGTTATAATCCTACAATTAACACTTTAATCTCTATCGCATACGCACTTAATAAGAAATTAGAACTAAAATTTGCCGAATTTGTATTCGGCTAGTGCCTAAAAACTCCAAATAAGATATAATATTAATATGGATGGTAGAAGTCTTCGTCAGTTGCAAGAATTAATGGTAATTCAATTAAAGAAGCGAGGATATTATCCAAAAGACGACAAAGAAGTTCTACTTCGCTTAGGAGAGGAAGTTGGAGAAGTTTTTGAAGCAGTTAGAGAAAATCAAAGTGAGGAAGATCTAAGCCATGAGATTGTAGATGTTTTTTGGAATTTACTTCGATTGTGCGAATTAAAAAATATAGATTTAGAAAAGGCATTTATAGAAAAACTAGAGATAAACGAGTCAAGGCCCCTTGAAAAAGAAGTAACAGACATTTCTCAGAATTCGTAAAGTGAAGAATATATTCAAATTAATTGCTAATACTTGGCAAAAAGATATATCTTTTTGTATACCGCACTAACAAAGTATCTACTTTTTATTAAGAGATTATTAAAACAGATTTCATAAATTAAAAACCCAAGGGGAACAAAGAATATTGTACTTACTAATTGATACTTTAAAAAAGGTATACCGTTAACGTAGGAAGAAAGAAGCCCGTTTAGTGTTTTAGGATACATTCCCCATGAATCAAGAGCCCAAACTCCAAAATTAGTCCAGATGAAGAAAAAGAGGTTTGATGAAATACCAACAAAGGTTCCTGAGAAAATATTATTAATCTTTAAATTTTTAAAGCGTTTTATAAATAAAACAGGGATTAAAAAACCAGACCAAGTAAATATAAAGATATTAGTATTGCCAATTAATAAATCAGAAATAATCAGAAGAAGTGAAGTAAAGAGTAGGGAGTATTTAGGATTTAGATAAAAAGCGCTTAAAACCATGGCTAAAGTTACAAGTTCAAAGTTTGGACCTAAATCAAAAGCAGTTCTCTCTAAAAAAGCCAGAAAGAATATGAAATAAACGAAGTAGTTTTTCATTAGTATTTTGGAGTTTCATATTTCCACAACACAGTATCGCTTTCCTTTAATGAGTAAAGATCAGCTGCTTTGTCTCCAGAAACACCGTTTACATAATAAATCCAAGATTTTTTGGCTCCAGATTCAAGATCTCCTATTTTTTTAACAAATACACCAAAGTCATATTGTTGTGTTTCTAGGTATATGCCTTGTTTTTCTGTTTCAGATTTTAATATTGAAAAGGCAGTAGCATTTTCTTTTGTATTAATTTCATATGAATTTGCGTTTCCATTCCCATAATCTAAAGTAAGCATAGTTTTGAACTGCTGAACCTGTGGTTTTGGTGTTTGGATGTTTTGCTTTGTGCTAAAGCCGTAGACTGTAGACAACAAGCCAATGGCAATTATTACAAATAGATACCAGTATTTTTTCATGTCTTCCTATTTAAAATTATGTTACACTTTTTGTAAAGTGGGAATTAATGTTTTGATACATGATAAGGCCTTGCACGTACACTCAATAGTAGTCTCTGCTAACGATGGTATTACGACTACTTTTGCAGTTGTGGCAGGTTCTCTTGGAGCTTCGCTTTCTCCTAGCATTATTTTGATTCTAGGTTTTGCTAATTTATTTGCTGATGGCCTATCGATGGCTACTGGATCATATTTGGGTGTTAAATCTGAAATAGAATTTGAAGAAGACAATGGTCAAAATATAAAAGTTGGTACGGAACCTATCAAAAACGCAATTACAACATTTATTTCATTTATTATTGCTGGTTTTGTGCCAATATTGCCTTATATATTCAAAATGAACAATAGTTTTATTATATCTATAATTCTTGTTTTTTTAGCTTTAAATGTAGTTGGAATTATTAGAGCTAAATTGACAGGTAAAAAAATAATTAGAACAGCTATGGAAAATACCTTAATTGGAGGATCAGCAGCCTTTGTTGCTTATGGTGTTGGCTATTTAGTTAGAAGGTATTTAATATAAAGGGGGTGGTATAAAAATGACAAAACTTGAATCTAAAAAATATTCTAAAGTTTTGATGATGGGTTCGGTGTCCGCGATAGTTTTATCGGGGATTGGCTATTTGGGTTATGATTTTTGGTTGGCATCAACACAGTGGTTACTGGTCTCTGTTGTTTTAGCACTATTTGGAGTTTATATGAAACTTTCTTAATAGATTTGAGGCTAGCGGTAAATGTGCGTTAAATTTGCGGTAATTTGAGCAGTATTGACAAATATGGGAGTGAGTAGTATTCTTCGCCTGTATATGAATTATAGTCGAAAAGACATCTTGGTTGGCCTTGTTATTGTGGTTGTTGTTGTTTTGGGTGTACTTTTATTTAAGAAACTAAAGACACCTAAGGTTTTATCTACCCCTATTCCACAAGAGGTAAGCTTTAAGAATGACCTTGAAAATAGTTTTAAGTTTGATATTCCAGATAATGTCAAAACAGTGGAGTTAAAAGATGTTTCAGGTGGAAATGGTCGGGCAATTGCAACACAAACTGAGATTTTGGTAGATATTGAAGATCCTGCTGTAGGATATTTTTACCAAGGTTGGTTAGAGAATGGTGGTAGTTTGATTTCTTTAGGAAAGTTAAGAATTGCAAAAGGTGGTTGGCTTTTAGAATATGATGGAAGTAAATATCCAGAATACAAAAAGGTCATAGTATCACTTGAAAAGGTGTTTGATTCCAGTTTAGAGAAAAAAATTCTTGAGGGGTCTTTCTAAATTTTTCGATTTAAGCTAATATTAATTAGAAATGAGAAAGGTAATTTTGTTTTTTGTCCTTCTTGTAATTTTTGTATCTTTGGCCGTTTTTTTATTAAATGCTTTTGTACTTCAAAAGAATTATTTTGAAAATAAAAACGGGAACTCTCAAGCTGAAACTGGTCCAGAAACTATTGAAACACCATCATATTATAAAAATTACTTGAAAGAAGATTATGAAAAGGCTTTAAATAAAAAAAGGGTGTTGGTATTATATTTTAGCTCAAATTGGTGTCAGGAATGCCAAGATCAGGAAAAAATTAATAACCAAGTATTTGATGAATTGATCAAAGAAGGTGTGGTAGGTTTAAAAATACATATTTTGGACTCAGAAACAACCACAGAAACAGATGCTGTGGCCAAGAAATTTGATATTACTAAAGAGCAATCATTTGTCATATTAGACAAAAATGGAGTAGTATTCTTTAAACACACAGGACTTTTGGAAGAAGATCTGTTAAAACAAAAAATATTGGATGCGAGGTGATTTATATGAATTATACGATTTATTCAACAACATCATGTCCTTATTGTAAGATGCTTAAAGACTACTTAATGTCAAAAAATGTTTCATATACAGAAAAATTAGTGGATCAAGATGAGATGGCAAGAAATGAAATGATGGTAGAATCTGGGGGTTTTTTAGGAGTACCATTTAGCGTAATTATTAAAGATGATGGAACAAAAGAAACAGTAGTAGGATTTGATAAAGGCAGATTGGAGAAGCTAGTAGCTAGTAACTAGAATCTAGATTCTAAGCGTATGATATTTTTGAATTTTAAAACTTACAAAAGTGGGACAGGGGAGTCAGCTCTTGATATGGCAAAAATTGTTGATGAGGTGTCCCACACCTCTGGGGTAAAAATTGTTTCTGTTGTTCAAGCACTTGATATAAGGGAAGTTGTTTTGGAAGTTTCCACTGAGGTTTGGTCACAAAAAATTGATCCTGTAGAATTTGGTGCAAGTACAGGAAGTATTCTGCCAGAAGCAGTCATTGATGATGGTGCAATTGGAACGTTTTTAAATCACTCAGAGAATAGACTTTCTACTTTTGAAGATTTGTCTAAAGCTCATGATAGGGCAAAAGAAGTGGGTTTAAAAACATTAATCTTTGCAAAGGATGTTAAAGAGTTGGAAAAAATAACTTCACTAAATCCAGATTTTATATCATATGAACCCCCCGAACTTATCGGAAATAAAGATACATCAGTAGCTACAGCCAAAGCAGATGTTATTGCTCAAGCGGTAGAAATTTCTAAAAAATCAGGAATCCCCCTAATTGTTGGAGCTGGAGTTCATTCTGCACTAGACGTAAAAAAATGTTTGAGTCTGGGAGCTGTGGGAATTGCAGTAGCGAGTGATGTCATGAATGCGCTTGATCCAAAAAAAGAATTATTGGACTTAACAGAAGGATTTACCGCGTAAGCGGGTTATTAAATGAAAATATATATTGGTGCGGATCACAGGGGCTATGCCCTAAAAGAAAAAATAGCAAAATGGCTATATGAAATGGAGTATGAATTTACTGATCTTGGTGCTGTTAATTTAGATCCTAAAGATGATTATACAAAATATGCAACTGAGGTTGCATCTTTAGTTTCAAAAGATTCTGAATCACTTGGAGTTTTAATCTGTGGTAGTGGTGTGGGAGTTGAGGTCATAGCCAATAAATTTGATGGTATTAGAGCGTTTATAGGAAAAGATGTAAGACAGGTTAAAGCTGGAAGGATAGAGGATGATGCAAATGTTCTAACAATAGCTGCTGATTACACTACTGAAAAAGAAGCAAAAGCAATGCTTATTTCATTTTTAGAAAGTAGGTTTTCAGCAAAAGAAAGATACAAAAGAAGGTTAAGTGATATTTCAAAAATTGAAGCAAACAATTAATCTTTTCCATCTATTTTATCACTCATGAGCGGTATTTTACTGTGTGTGTCAATAGAGGCACGTGTTAAGATCCAACCTTTTTAAGTATCCGCTTGACAAAGTATGAATTTAATTCATAATTAGAGTATGAGTTACAAAAGAATAACGGTTAGCTTACCAGATTATCTATATGAAGATATGCTTGCCCTTACACCTACACGAGGAGTGAGTGGTTATGTAGCCGAGGCTGTACAAAAAAGAGTTTTGCAACAGAAGGTAAAACCTGAGGATGCTGTAACTAATTTTTTAGCTTTACGCGCAGAGTCTCCTAAAAAAAATATAAAACAAATATTAAATGCTATACATAAAGGTAGAACATGAATAAATGTGTATTGGATGCCTCAATAATTTTAACATCCTTACTTGAAAGCAAAAAAAGTGTTTTAGATAAAATAAATACCTATCTTTTTGATATTCAAAAAGGAAGCTTAAAATCATTTTCTGTGAATTTTTTGAAAACTGAGGTTGCAAACGGTTTAAGATTTGGTTTATCTGATCCCGAGAAAGCAACTAAATTTTTCAACAGTTTTCTCTCTTTACCCATAAAATATGAAAAATTAGACACACCACTGTACGAAGAAGCAATTTATTTAGCATTTAAATACAAGACAACTGTGTACGATACTCTCTATCATGTTTTAGCCAAAGCTCAGAATGCTATGTTTTTAACTTGTGATGAAGATTACTACAAAAAGGCAAAAAGTTTAGGAGATATTGAATTAATAAAATAGAAAAACTGGAAGCGAATAATTAACTTTTTTTACTAGATCCAACAGTTTCATTAAAAACTTGTCTTAAACTGCCATCAGCTGTTACTAAATCCTTGGCAATTTCTGCATTTTCCTGGTTAATTAAGTTTCCATGTCCGTCATAAAGTTGTTCATATTCCTCCATAGCTCCATTTGCTAAACTGCCAGCCACATGCGGATCAACCTCAATGATATGATTACCACGTTCAGTACTTATTGTGATTCTAATTTTAGGTATCATGAGTGGTATTCTAGTCTGTGTGTGTGTGAATGTCAATACAAAGCTGATATCTAAAATAATGTAACTTGACAAAGTAATGAGGTATATTATAATAATGTAATGCAACAAATAGTTTCTATCACCAGCCAAGGACAGTTATCAATTCCCAGATTAATGCTTTTAGATTTAGGTATTTACGGTGCTACTAAGGCCTTTATTCAAAAAACTGGCAATGTGATAACTGTTGTTCCTAAAAAAGACTTTTGGGCATTAGGAGGGTCATTAAAGTCAGATGTACGATTAACAAACAAACAATTAAAAAAGGCTAGAGAAAGTTTTTCAAAAAATTGGGCTCAAATACAATGGAATTAATAGATACAAATATAATACTTAGATATTTAGTGAATGACGATGATAATTTTTACAACAAAGCTAAAAACATACTCAAAGAAGCAGAGATAGGTAAAAGAAAAATTCAAGTGAAAGTTGTGGTGATTGCAGAGTGTTGCTATGTACTTGAGTCTTTTTATAAAAAATCTAAAGAAGAAATTGCTTCAGCAATGGAAGTATTTTTGTCACAAAGATGGCTTAAAGTTGAAGATAGATCAGCGCTTTTATCAATGTGGAATAATTTCAGGCAAAATTTACATTTTGTCGATTGTTATTTACTGGCACTAGCGGGCACAAATAAATACAAAATAATTACTTTTGATAAAGAATTAAATAAAAAATCTGAAGCTAATAATTGAAATTCTTTAATCTGCCCAACGTGGCGAAGTGTCCTCTTTTATTTCTGCCTTCTCTTTCGTATACTTTACCTCGATCTTGTTCTTCCATATCGTCTGATGATAATATAAATTATGATCAATTTAGTAAAAATTTCAGATTTAGATGTTAATAACAAAAGAGTTTTGGTTAGGCTTGATTTAGATATTAAGGAATTTAATGAAAATGACTTACGTCTTACAGCTGCAACTAAAACATTAGATTATTTAAAAGGTAAAGCCTCAGAGATTACTATAATTGCTCATAGAGGTCGACCTGATGGTAAAGTTGTTCCTGAGTTGAGCTTAAAAGTATTTCAATCTTATTTTGACAAGTGGGGAGCAAGAGTTGAGGAAAACTTGAGATTTGATAAAGGTGAGGAGGAAAATAATCCTGACTTTATAAAAAAACTTGCAACACTTGGCGACGTTTTTATAAATGATGCATTTGCAAACTCCCATAGAAATCATGCTTCAATTGTAGGCCTACCCAAATTGATGCCTTCTGTTTTTGGTTTTCATTTTTTAGAAGAAATTGAAAATTTAAGTAGGGATTTTAGTAAACCTGTGGTTGTTGTTATAAGTGGCATTAAGGAAGACAAGGTTGAAATGGCTAAAAAACTAAGTGATATTTATGACAAAGTTTTAGTTGGAGGAAGACTGCCTGAATATTTTGGTGATGAGGGACTTGAGTCAGTTAGAAATCAAGATGAAAAGTTAGTTATAGGCAACTTAACACAAGACAGGGAAGACATAACTTTAAATACTATAGAAAAGTTCAAGAGTGAACTAAGTTATGCTGAGACTGTGATTTTGGCAGGAGTCTTAGGTAAATATGAAGATGAAGGACACATGCAAGGAACAAAAGAAATCTTTGAATATATTTCAAAACTCTCTGCTTTCAAGATCGCTGGGGGTGGAGACACAGAAACCGCGATAACGACCCTGAATTTGTCTGATAAGTTTGACTGGATATCAGTTGGTGGGGGTGCAATGCTTGAATTTTTAAGTCACAAAACCCTTCCCGCTATTGAAGCAATAATCAAATAGTTGAAACAATTTTAGTTTTTCCAAAGAATTTCATCTTTAACAATTTTTTGTCATTAGTCAAAAAAATATCTGCCTCTGTTTTGGCTGCAGAATGGAGTTGAATGTTATCTTCAAGATCTTCTGTTGGTCCATCAAGAGAAAGCATAAAAAGATTTTTATTAAAAGGTACTAATAATATCTTTTTAAGATATTCTTTCAATTTTTCATTTGGAACTTTATATTTATATGCGTAGGCTAAGATTTGTACAGATAAAACACTAACATACAATTTGTTACCGATAAGTTTTTCTTTCAGATCTAATTTTTGTCTTTCGGTAAAATCTATAAAATAGTTTGCATCAAGAAATAAATTAGCCATACTTTTGTATTATGTGCCTTAGGTAAGTTTGTTTTCTTTGGAATCTGGTTGTTTTGGGTAAATTTAAAATGGATATTGCGCTATAAAGTTTTTCAACATCTTCTCTTGTCAATATTTTTTCATCTTTTTCTTTTGGTTCAATTATTCCAATAATTTTAGATCTGTGAATTAAATTTACCTGTTCTCCAGCCATAAGCATATCAACCAAACTTGTTGACATTGTTCTCAATTGTGTTGTGGTTATATAATTCATATACATTTAAATATACACTTGAATGTGCATATTGTCAAGACCCTTTGTTTATAGTAAGTTATAATATATGGTAACTGTAGGAATTAACGGATTCGGTCGTATAGGCCGTTTAGCTTTTAGGATTGGTGTATCAAAACATTTAGATGAGATTAAATTTGGAGCCATAAACACTTCAGGTTCAATGCCTGCTTCTGGTTGGGCACACCTTGTAAATTACGACACAATGTACAGAAAATATGAGTATGAAGTAATTGGCAAAGAGGACTCAATCCAAGTTCCCGAAAGAAATGTGAACGTTTCGCTTCTAGCTCAGAAAGATCCAGCCTTAATTCCTTGGGGGAAATATGGTGTCGATGTCGTCATAGAAGCAACTGGAAAGTTTACCTCGGAAGAGGATGCTAAAAAACATGCATTAGGTGGAGCTAAAAGAGTAATTATCTCAGCCCCAAGTAAGGGGGGAAATGTGGGAACGTATGTTATTGGAGTTAATGAAGTTAAAAAAGATGCAGTAGTTTTTTCAAATGCCAGTTGTACAACAAATTGTGTTGCACCAGTTGCTGCAGTCATGCATGCTAACTTTGGAATTGAAAAAGCAATGATGACTACAGTTCATAGTTATACTGATGACCAAAACTTACAAGATGGATCTCATAAAGATCTACGAAGAGCCAGAGCCGCTGCAGTTAATATAGTTCCTACAACAACAGGTGCTGCAATTGCTGTCACTGAAACTATCCCAGACTTGAAAGGACTCTTTGATGGCATGAGTTTAAGGGTCCCTGTTGCAACAGGTTCTATAACTGACTTTACTTTTCTTTTAAAGAAAAATGTATCAGTAGAAGAGATAAATAACGCATTTAAAGAAGCTGTGGAAAATCCCATGTATAAGGGAATACTAGCCATTTCCGAGGGATTTTTGGTTTCAAGTGATATTGTTGGAAGATCGGAATCTGCCATTGTTGACTTGCCATTAACGCAGGTTGTTGCGGGAAATATGGTTAAAGTTTTTGCATGGTACGACAATGAATGGGGTTATGCCAACCGCTTGGTTGAACAAGTTATAAGAGTTGGCAGAAGTTTAGACTCAAACAAAGTACCAACTGATTTAATTACTTTAACTCACAATGGATGATTCAAAAAAATATTCTAAAACATATGGATTCATAAAAAACATCGCCTTCTTTGGCGATGCTGATATAACAGAAACAAATGAAACCTATACTGACGCTTTTAAACTTGCAGAAACATTAGCCAAAGAAGGGTATGTAATTGTTGATGGTGGTGGTCCTGGTGTTATGGAAGCAGCTACCAATGGAGCTAAGAAGGGTGGGGGAAAAACAATTACTGTTACTTTTGATCCGACTAACGCACCCGGGTTTGAGGGAAAATATGTTGGAAATGTTCCAGATCAAGAAATTGTAACCACCAACTACATTGAAAGAATGTTTAAGTTGATGGAGATGGGAGATATTTTCATCATGTTTAAAGGAGGAACCGGGACGATCTCTGAATTTGGAACAGCTTGGGTCTTGGCTAAACTTTACTTTGGTTGCCACAAACCATTTATATTGTTTGGTGATTTCTGGATTGAGGTTATTGATGTTATGAAGAAAAACTTAAACATTGATTCAAAAGAAATGTCTGTTTTTGAAATCGCAAGAAAAATTGAAGACGTGCCCGCAATAATTACTAAGTTTGAAAAAAGCATTTCAAAGCGCCCTTACTGTTCTATAGATTAAAAATGAAAACACACACGATTGATGAGCTTCAAGAAGTTGCAAAAGAAGTTAGACGAGATGTCGTAAAGATGATCTTGAAAGCTGGAGCAGGGCATCCTGCTGGATCTTTAGGTATGGTTGATGTTTTTGTGGCGCTTTATTATGCGATACTTCGTAATGATCCAAAAAATCCTGAATGGGAAGATCGAGACAGATTGATTCTCTCAAATGGCCATATTTGTCCCGCAAGATATGCAGTTATGAGCCATGTGGGTTATTTTGAACATAAAAACTTACTAAAATTGGGTAGTTTTAAAAGCATTCTCCAAGGGCACCCTGACAAAAGGTTTTTATCAAGCTTAGAGACAACATCTGGGCCCCTTGGGTCAGGTTTGGCACAAGCAGCAGGAATTGCCTATGCTGCCCGTATGGATCAAAAAAGATTTAGAACATTTGTTATAACTTCAGATGGTGAACATGATGAAGGTAATCATTGGGAAGCTGTAGCCTTTGTTGGAAAAAATAATCTTTCAAATCTCACAATGATTGTTGATAGAAACAATATTCAAATAGACGGTTTTACCGAAGAAGTCATGCCGTTAGAACCTTTGATTGATAAATATAAAGCATTTCATTGGGCAATATTAGAGGTTGATGGACATAACATTAAAGAGATTGTTGAGGCTTGTAATAAAGCTAGAGCTATTTATGAAAACCCTACAGTAATTATTGCAAGGACCATTCCAGGTAAAGGTGTTCCGTTTATGGAAGGTAATCCTAATTGGCATTCCAAGGCACCAAATAGTGATGAAGTGCGAGAAGCAATTAAAGATATTAGAAATATGAAAGGAGAAATAGAAGATTACTAAATCAATTCTAAATTACAAATGCTAAATTCTAAATTATTTTTATCTGA
The DNA here is from genome assembly GCA_000990005.1 of Candidatus Woesebacteria bacterium GW2011_GWB1_33_38. Classification (GTDB taxonomy): domain Bacteria; phylum Patescibacteriota; class Microgenomatia; order UBA8517; family UBA8517; genus UBA12026. The sequence continues at coordinate 32,368 of LBPF01000004.1, forward strand.
CAAAATATTTAAAAAAGATATTGAAGTGAAACTAATGAGAGATGGATTTGGTTTGGGGCTTCTTGAGGCGGGGGAGAAAGATCCGCGAATTGTTGTTCTCTCGGCAGATCTAAAGGAATCCACAAAAGCTTCATATTTTGCTGAAAAATTTCCTGAAAGATTTATTGAAGTAGGGGTAGCTGAACAAGCTTTAGTAACAATTGCCTCAGGCATGGCTAATTATGGGAAAATTCCATTTTGTACATCCTATGCAATTTTCTCACCAGGAAGAAATTGGGAACAAATAAGAACAACAATTGGGATAGATAGCTATCCAGTAAAAATAATTGGTGCCCAATCAGGACTTAATATTGGTCATTATGGAGTAACTCATCAGGGATTGGAAGACATAGCTTTAATGACAGTCATTCCAAACATGAACGTTGTTGTGCCAAGTGATTATTTAGAAGCTAAAAAGGCCATCTTACTAATGGCCGAAGACAATAAGCCATATTACATGCGTTTGCCAAGAATTGAAAGTCCTGTTTACACAACAGAGAAAACTCCTTTTAAATTTGGTAAGGCAAACGTATTAACTGAAAGTAAAAATCCAGAGGTAACAATTGTAGCAACAGGGTTAATGGTTTACGAAGCATTGCTTGCTTACAAGGAACTTGAAAAAAATGGTATAGAGACAATTGTTGTTAATATGCATACTATTAAACAGATAGACGAAGAAACTATTATTCGTCAAGCTAAATTAACGGGAGCTGTTGTAACAGTTGAAGAACACCAAGTAATTGGGGGATTGGGATCGATAGTTTCCTCTGTTTTATCTAATAATTTTCCCGTGCCAATGGAAATATTAGGAGTACAAGACAGATTTGGTCAGTCAGGTAAACCAAAAGAACTTTTTGAAGAATATGGATTAACCAAAGAAGACATAATAAAAGCTGTCAAAAAAGTCATTGCAAGGAAAAATAGCTAATTAAAATTGATTTTCAGGTCCTTTAACAAAACTTCTCTCGGTTAATTCTCTAGTAGCTGCTCGAAAAGTATCTAAAATCTCCTCAATTTTATTTGTATTACCCATTTCTTCTGCGCCTCTAAACATCGAAATACCAACCAAGGCTATGTCTTCTGGTTTTAGGTTGTTGGCTGTTTCTTTTACAACCTTATTTTCATCATCAAGTATTACAATTTTCATATCCGTATTATAGTGTGTGTGTGTGTGTGTGATGTCAATTAGTAGTTTAATTAGTACTGGAGTTTATTCTTAATTTGTTACTATAATGTATCTATGAATTCAACTGTCCAACGGCTTTTAGCTCCATACAAAGGAATTTTGGCGGCTGATGAATCAACAAAAACAATTGAGAAAAGGCTTATGGCTTATGGTCTACAGTCTACTGAAGAAATAAAACAAGCATACAGAAAAATGCTTTTTACAACCCCAGACATAGAAAAATATATAAGTGGAATAATTTTATATAAAGATAGCTTAGATTTTATTCCACTTCTGAATCAAAAAGGAATTACTGCTGGTATTAAAGTTGATGAGGGATTGGAAAGTTTTAATGGAACAGAGGAAGAAGTAACTAAGGGCTTAGAAGGTCTTTCAGCAAGACTTGATAAATATATAAATCTTGGAGTAAGGTTTACCAAATGGAGGGCAGTTATTAAGATTTCTAATATTTATCCTAGTGATACTTTTTTGGAAGAGAATCTTGGTAGAATGTCCAAATATGCAAAAATGGTACAAGAAAAAGAAATAACACCAATTGTTGAGCCAGAAGTGCTACTTGATGGAAATCATACTACCGCAAGATGTGAAGAAACCATGACCAAAACACTTAAGAAATTATTCGAGCTTCTAATCAAAGAGAATGTTGATTTGGATAATTTGCTACTCAAAAGTAGTATGGTTTTGCCTGGTAAAGATAGTGGGGTTGAAGCTTTACCATTGGAGGTAGCCAACGCAACACTTCGTACTTTTAGAAACTCAGTTCCAAACAAATTAAGAGGGATTGTTTTCCTTTCAGGGGGGCAAACTTCAGACCAAGCTATAAATAATTTAAATGAAATCGTCAAATTAAATATTGGCAATAAATTTGGTCCTTGGGATATCTCATTTTCTTATTCGAGGGCTTTACAAAATGACGCCTTAGCCATCTGGATAGGTAAAATCGAGAATGTGACTAATGCGCAAGAAGTTTTTGGTAAGAGATTGCAAATGGTATCGAAAGCTAGAATGGGAGAACTATGAATTTTGATTTACTATCAGTAGGAGATGCTAATTTAGATGCTTTTATTCATCCTTCTGAATCTGAGTCGCTTTGCGACATTAATACAAAAGAGTGTTTAATTGCTTTTTCATATGCCGACAAAATTCCAGTTAAGGATTTGGAGTTTTCTGTAGGAGGAAATGCTGCCAATAATGCAGTCGGGATCAAAAGATTGGGAATTAATGTGGGGACTGTTTTAACTCTTGGAGATGACAGTACAGGACTTCAAATTATTGAAAAATTAAAACAAGAAAATGTAGATTTAACTTATGTTGTACAACAACCTTCAACACTTTCAAATTTTAATGTAGCAATAACTTACACAGGGGAGCGAACCATTTTTACATATCATGCGCCCCGTTCTTATGAATTTCCTGTTCAACTTCCTAAAATCCCATGGCTTTACTTAACCTCAATGGGAGAGTCATTTAGACCGTTTTATAACCACATTACTGAATGGCTTGTCAAAAACCCTGAAGTTAATTTAGCTTTTAACCCAGGTAGTTGGCAGCTTCGGGCAGGCATGGAATCTTTAAATAGTATTTTTAAATTGACAAAAATAATCTTTGTTAATAAACAGGAAGCAGAAAAATTGATAGGATTTGAAGTTAAAGATGAAGTTACTAAAGAATTGCTTGTCGCCTTATCAAATTTGGGCCCAAAAATGTCGGTTATCACTGATGGTGGAAATGGTGCGTATGTTTTTGATGGAGTTAAATGTTTCCACTCTGGGGTGCTTCCTGTTGATGCATATGAAAGAACTGGGGCGGGAGATGCCTTTGGTTCAGGGTTTTTAGGTGCAATAATTAAAGGCAAAACAACAGAAGAAGCTTTAGTCTGGGGAACTGTTAATTCAGCTTCTGTTATCGGTTATGTGGGAGCTCAAAAAGGGCTTTTAAAGATAGAAGATATTGATACTTGGGTAGAAAGAGCCAGATCTTCAGGAGTAAAAGTAGAAGAAATATGAACATTTGAAAAATGTTGACATCTGTCATAACTTGTTATAACATTGTAATAACATGCAAATACAGACAATTTTTAAAGCTGGGAATAGTGATGTTGTTTCTATCCCAAGAGATTTAGCCGATGAATATGGCTATAATCAAGGCTTGATGGTCCAAGTTGTGCCAACTGGATATGGCGACGATTTAATTATAAAAAAGGTTAAAAAAATTAATAAATCAAAATCTAAAATTACGACTGAATTTAAAAGCTGGCTTAAATCCACATTAGATGAAGACGGGGAGATTTTAGATGAACTTGCATAAATTAGACATCTCAGAAGTTTATGCAATTCATGAAGCGATTATAAAAAGAGCAAAAACTAAGGCATCAATTCGAGACTTTTCTCTACTTCATTCTGCAGTTGAAAGACCATATACAACATTTGAGGGCCAAGATTTATACCAAACTATATTTTTGAAGGCTGGAGCTTTAATTCAATCAATTTGTTTGAATCACGCCTTTTCAGACGGCAACAAAAGAACGGCTTGGATTGCAACAAAAAGATTTTTATGGATAAATGGATATCATCTAAAGTCTGAGGCTAAAGAAGCAGTCGATTTTATGATCTGGATAGATAATAGTCACTCAGAACTTAAAAAAATATCAAATTGGTTGAAAAATCATTCCAAGAAAGTTTAACTAAGGTTTTAGAGTTGGACACGGGGCAAATTCACAATTTGGACCACTTCGACCAACACTTGTTCCGTCAGGACAAAGCTTAGCCTCCATTGTACAGGCGGTATTTTTATTTGCCATAAATTTAATGGGTATTTCAAATGATTTGTTGTTTTGAGGTAAACCACTTGGATTATCAGCATGAACTACTATAAATCCGCTTTGGGCTGTTGTTACAAATGATATTGAAATTGAAAATAGGCCTCTGGAAACAACCTCGTTCTCAAAATTTACACTAACTGGCATCGAGTTTAATGGTTTTCGAGCGCTATCTAAGATTTCAATTGAAAATGTTGCTTCCCATGTCCAAGATTTATCTATTGTTCCGGATATATTGACTGGACTTGTAATTTTATCTCCGTTTTTGATGTTATTAATTACAACAGCTTGAGAAGGAATTATTGTTTGGATCGGGGTTTGGGATGGTGTTGTCAGATTCTGATTTCTAGATTCTGTCAACTCTCGTACTAAATTTTGTGTTTGCCAGGCAAAAAAACCAGCAATTATACAAGAAAGTAACAATAAAATAGATAAAAGTGAAATCAAGAAATTATTATTTTTGGGTTCCATGCTTTATTTATGATATCACAAATGTTACATTTAATTAATGAAGATTTTTGTTACAAGAAAAGTTCCAGGTGACTTAGAGCCATTAAAAAAAGAAAATGAAGTAGTAATTTCAGAATTTGATAGACCCCTAACTCCTGAAGAATTAATTGAAAAAGCAAAAGGGGTGGATGCCGTTCTTTCACTTTTGACTGATAAAATTGATGGGGAAGTAACGGATGCAATAGGACCACAACTTAAAGTTATTAGTAACTATGCTGTTGGTTTTGACAATATAAATATTACTGAAGCAACTGATCGTGGAATTGTTGTAACCAATACATCCTGTGAGGAAGTTGATGAAGCCGTGGCAGAACATACTTGGGCTCTAATATCCGCTTTGACAAGAAGGGTTGTTGAAGCAGATGAAGCTACTAGGCGAGGGGCTTATAGAGGTTGGGAACCTGATATATTTTTAGGCACTTCTCTAATTGGGAAAACATTAGGAATTGTGGGTTTTGGTGGTATCGGGACAATGGTAGCTCGCCGTGCAGAAGGGTATAACATGAATGTTATATATACAAAACGTACAAAAGATGAAAAAAGTGTAGACCTTGATACTTTACTTGCCAACTCAGATGTAGTTACAATTCATGTTCCCCTAAATGATGAGACTAGACATATGTTTAATAAGGAGACTTTTGCCAAAATGAAAAAGGGAAGTTTTTTAATTAATACTGCTAGAGGCCCAATAGTTGACGAACATGATTTAGTTGACGCTCTAAGATCTGGGCATTTACAAGGTGCTGCTCTTGATGTTTTTGACAATGAACCAAACATTGATCCTGAACTTATTGGTATGCCTAATGTTATAACCACACCACATATAGCCTCAGCAACACATGAAGCAAGAGAAGCCATGACTAAACTTGCAGTTAGCGGAATACTTGACGTTTTTGCGTCTCATGAACCAGTTAATATTGTAAATAAAGAAGTATGGACGAAGAGAAGGGAATAAAAAGAGACGGTTTTAAAGATTTAAAACCTGAAAACAAACGTACCAGAAAAGAACCTCAAAAGCCTTGGGGAATAAAAGAAAGACTAATTATTCTATTTACACTTCTGGTAACAGTTTTGACCTCAGCTTTTTTATCCCTGTCCTCTCGTAATTTTAAACTTCCCAACTCGCCTAAATTGTCTTTTTCTTTTAATTCTTTTAGCAAATTGTTTGAGGATCAGGTAATAGTGGTTGGTAAAAAAGGAAATAAAGTATCACAAGAAAAAATAGAAAATGCAAAAAAACAATTTAATGAAGCAACTGATGGATATTCAGGAATTTATGCCTTTTACCTTTACGATTTAAACGGTGATTATTATTATGGACTAAACTATCAAGAGATTATGCAAGCAGCATCATTAATTAAACTCCCAGTTATGTATTTAGCCATGAAAGAGAATCAAGACAAGAGCCTGATAGAAGCAATGGGTAAAAGGTCAGATAATAACGCTTTCAATAAAATGGTTAATACACTAGGTAAAGAAAAAATAAACAAAACTATTTCAGAACTCGGAATGGTAAATACTTCATTTTCTGAAAATCTTACAACTCCTGAAGAAATTGGGATGTTTTTTGTTAAACTTTATAAAAATGAAATCCTTAAAGAGGACGACACAAAGGAACTTACTAGTTTTATGACCAATACGATTTTTGAGGAATGGTTAAAACCTGGTCTACCAACAGGTGTAACACTTATTCATAAATATGGTCGAGAATCGGGAACAGTCAATGATGCTGGAATTGTTTTATCTTCAAAACCCTTTGTGTTGGTTATTATGACCGATGGTGTAATTGAAAGAGAAGCTGACGAACTATTTCCAAAACTCTCAAAAATATTGTATGATAATCATATAAAGGAATAATATGAAGGGTCCAATAGAATATATAAAAGAAGCTTGGAGTATTTACTTTAAAAAAGAAAACTTTTTATTTTTTGTCAAAATAATGGCAGTGTTGACGATTGTTTCTACATCTTTAAGTTATTTAATATATTATTTATATCCAGTAATTAATTGGCAAAATTTTGAATTTGACAATACTGGAATGGCTGTTGGATTTCTTGCTTTGGCATTATTATCAACTATCTTTTATTTTTATTCACAGTCAACAACCTATTCTGCAATTTTAAATATTAATTTATCAGAAAAAGAGATATTTAAATTAGGATATAGAAAAATGTGGAGATTTCTCTTAATTTCATTGATAGTTGGTTTAATAATTGGTTTTGGTGCGTTGTTGTTAATTATTCCCGCATTAATTTTTGGAATTTGGTATTCATTCTCAATTTTTCTAGTTTTAGACAAAGAACTTAGAGTCAAAGAGGCTTTGAAACAGAGTAAGGCTATGGTTAAAGGTAAGTTTTGGGTAATTCTGGGTAGGAATCTAGTCTTTGGTTTGTTTGGATTTTTAATAAGCTTTATTTTTGGCCTTATTCCTTATGCTGGAGGAATTTTAGTTTCTTTTCTAGCGCCCCTGTTTGTTCTCCCAAGTTATTTACTCTACAGAGATTTGAGCAGCGGGCTGGATAATCTTAGGGCAGTTTAATTGTCTTTCCTCCAAAAACCATTCTTTTCGGCTATAACATTCTTTATAGACAAGTCCTTCTGGTGCTTCATATTCATCAATTGGCTGATTAACAAGCAAACTTCTCATTATTTTGTTCCACACTGGCGCAGCGCCAGTAATTCCTGATGCGATTCTATTCATTGGAGAACCATCATTATTCCCAACCCAAACAGCAACTACATAATTTTTGTTAAAGCCAACTGTCAAATTATCTTTTAGATCATTGCTTGTGCCTGTTTTTACAGCAATTTCGGGGTGATTTGGAATAACAAGCATAGAATTTGTTCCAAAAGCTCTTGATCTTGCTACATTGTCCCTTAAAACATCAAGCAGTAAAAATGCAATTCTGGGGTCAAGTACAGAATTTTGGATTTTTTCAAATCGACTTTCTTTATAAAGAATTTTACCATGAAGTGGCAAGCTCCGCTTATTTTTGTAATTTTTTATTTCAGAAATTGACTTAATTTCTTCTCTAACTCCATTATTTGCAATAATTGAATAGACCTGGGCAAGATCTAATAATTTAACTTCTCCGCCACCCAATGTTAGTGATAATCCAAATCGAGATGGATCGTCCCAAGTTGTTATTCCCATTTTTTGCCCCATTTCAATCATTTTAGATACACCCACTGAGGCAAGAATCTTAACTGCGGGAATGTTTCTTGATTCTGCCAATGCTTGTCTAACTGTGATCTTTCCTCTAAATTCACCATCATAATTCTTAGGTGAATAAGGTTTTTGTCCGGGAACCGTAAAGGTAATTGGTGAGTCTTCAATTACCGACGCTAGTGTTAAACCACTTGAAAGTGCAACTGCATAATTTACTACTTTAATTGATGATCCAGGTTGTCTAAGTCTCGTTGTGACATTCACATTACCTCCAGTAGTAGTATCAAAGTAATCTTTTGATCCAACCATGGCTAGAATCTCACCATTTTTAGGATTTAAAACAACAACTGCAGCATTACCTACGTTTAAATTTTTTAGTTTTGTAAGTTCTTCATCAACGACCTTTTCAGCTAGGGTCTGAATATTTAGATCAAGTGTGGTTTTGACTATTAAACCGCCCTTTTGAACAACTTCTTCATTATATTCTTCTATTAGTTTCTCTCTAATATACATTACAAAATGAGGAGCTAAAATTTGTTGTTTGTTTGAAGCAAAAGTAATTCTTTCTAATTTTGCCATTTCTTCTTCCTCCAAGGTTATATATCTATTAATCTTCATTAAATGTAATATTTCTCTTTGTCTGGAGAATGTTAAATCAGGATTATTGCCAAAGGGTGAGTATCTTGTAGGACTTTGAGGAAGACCAGCCAGAAGTGCAGCCTCAGATAACGTCAAGTCCTTCGCAGATTTATCAAAATAATGTTTAGAGGCCTCCTCAATGCCGTAGGTGGTTCCGCCGTAAGAAACTTCATTAAGATACATTTCTAAAATTTCGTCTTTACTGAAATTCATTTCAACACCAATTGAGAGAATAAGCTCGCGGATTTTTCTGATATATGTTTTTTCAGAAGAAAGCAAAGCATTTTTAACTAATTGCTGTGTGATTGTTGATCCACCTTCTAGTTTACCCTCACTCAAGTTTTTACTTAAGGCTCTAAGCATTCCGCGAATTGAAAATCCAATATGATTGTAAAATTCAGCATCTTCGGCTGCAAGAGTAGCGAGCCGTACATTTATTGGTAGATCGATAAGTTTTACAGGTGTTCTGTTTTTGTCTTTATAAATTGTGTAAAGAAGAATATTATTTCTGTCATATATTTTTGTTGAAACTTCCTGCTCACGAGTTAATAGGTCTTTAGGGGAGGGAAGGTCTTTTAATACGAAAAAGTAAGCAAAGCTTGCCACTATCGTGGTAAAAAATAAAAAAATATGAATCTTGATCGCAACTTTTGGAAATTTAATTTTATATTTTGGATATATGACTTTATAAATTTTTATTTTTGGAAGTTTTGGTAATTTAATTGATCGAACAATATGCCCAATAAAATACAATATAAAAAAAATTGCAATAAAGATATGGGAGAGAATAAAATAAAAAGGGCGACCGACGGAGGTTAATACTGCCGTAAGTAGTGATAGGGCAGTAATGGTTTTCTTCTTTCTAAAAGCCACGGGGCAATTGTAACATTAAGATCACAACTTATGAAGCCTTAACCTGTTTTTGATACAAAGCAAGAAGTTTTATTTGAAATCCTTTTTCTAGCTTCACTTTGCATTCCAGCCATTATGAAATTATCATAAGCTCTACATAAGGCATTCGTAAAAGTCTCCATGGTCAGCAGTATAGCCAGCGTGTGTGTGAATGTCAAGACTATGGGCGTTTTTTAGGAGTCTGTAAGGGTCGGACCTTTTTACAGATTTCTCTTTTAAGGTCCGACCCTGTTAGAAAGTGGGTATTTGATTATGGCAGATTGTGATGCAATGGGGCAACTTAAGCAATAAAGACCTCCCACTGGATCTGTGTAAACAGGTCTATTAGTTGTTTCTACTTGTTCAGGTAAAAAGTCTTTTAAAGCCATTTGACCTGTATCTTTAAAAATTATGATGTCTTGGCTAACAACATTGGTTGTGGTGGGAACGGTCCCTTCAAGGAAATACTCAAATCTGGCTGGACAGCCTGGATTATTTGGATCTCCAGACGGTATAGCATCACCAGTATCTGCACAAATTGTTGCTCCAACGACATTTTCAGGTTGCAATGGCCAAGAGTGTCCACCATCGTCTTGATCATATTCGCCCTTTTCACTTTTATCGAGTGCAAACTTAATTATTTTATTCCAAATTGGGGATGCTCCAGACACTCCAGAGACAGCACCACTCATAGGTGTGTTGTCGTTGTTACCAACCCAAACAACAACTGCAATTTGTTTTGTAAACCCAACAGTCCAGTTATCACGTCTGTCGTTTGTGGTTCCTGTTTTAACAGACACTTCTGGGTGACCTTTAACATTTAAGAAGCTTGTGGGTCCAAATGCTTGGGATCTAGCATTATTATCATGCAGTATATGCGAAATTAAAAATGTTGTTCCAACGTCAAGTACTTTTTCGCCATCTAACTTACTATCATTAATATTAATTTCTTTCAAAATCTTACCTTTCCAATCTTCGATTTTTGTAATAGCAACAAGAGGTTGTTTGACCCCATCATTTGCAAATACTCCAAAGGCTACTACCATATCATATGGTTTTACCTCACCTCCACCTAGTGTCAACGAAAGACCATACCTATCAGGATCTACCAGTGTGGTTAAACCCATATTTCTAGCAAAATCTATAAATTCTTTAATTCCGTTTAAGGCAAGAATTTTAACTGCTGGAATATTAAATGAATTACCTAGTGCAAAACGAGTTTGAACCAGACCGTGATAAGTTCCATCATAATTTTTGGGGCAATATAACGACTGTCCAGCAACCGAGAAACAAGATGACACATCAGCAAACGTCGTAGCTGCAGTAATTTTTTTGTTCGCAATAGCCATGGCATAGTTAATTGGTTTTATGGATGATCCGGGTTGTCTTTCAGCTAATATTACATTGACTTTTCCATCTTCATCCTCCGCAAAATAATCTTTACTGCCAACCATAGCGAGTATTTCTCCTGTTGCTGGATGTGTAACAATTGCTGCCCCGTTTCCTACTTTTTGTTTTTTTAACTTACCAACCTCAGATGCAACTGTACTTTCCGCAAAATTTTGTAAATCCAAATCAAGTGTTGTTGTTACACGTAGTCCTCCTTGTTCTACTTTTTTCTCTCCATACTTTTCAACTAATTGATCTTTAACCCAAAGAGCAAAATGGGGGGCACTGGGAGCTTTAATTTTTGCATATTTTAATTCTTCAGCAAATGCTTTATCAGCTTCTTCCTGAGGCAAATATTTGTTTTTAATCATTTGGTTTAAAACTTCTCTTTGCCTAATTTTTGCAAGTTCTGGGTGTGCTCCAAAGGGTGAATACCTGGTAGGACTTTGAGGCAGACCTGCAATTAATGTAGCCTCCGCCAGTGTTAAATTTTTCGCTACTTTATTAAAATAAAGCTCACTTGCAGATTCTATCCCGTAAGCTGTCGAGCCGTATGGAATCTGATTTAAATACATTTCTAGAATTTGATCTTTAGAATATATTCCCTCTACAAACATGGTTAAAAAAAATTCTCTTGCTTTTCTTCTGACTGTTCTTTCAGGAGTAAGTAAAGAATTCTTGACAAGTTGTTGAGTTAAAGTAGACCCTCCTTCAATTTTACCCCTAGTGACAATTTTCCAGACTGCACGGGCTATGCCCGTAAAAGAAAAACCATAATGTTTGTAAAAATCTTTGTCCTCGATTGCAATGGTTGAATTTTTAATATAATCAGGTAAAGAATCTAAGTCTACAGGACTTCTTCTGGTGTCAGCATATACTTCATAAATTAATTTACTACTTCTATCAAGAATTTTAGTTGATACAGGAATATCTAGGGAAGACAACTTAGTGGGTAAGGGGATGCCCCAAAAAAGCCAAAATGAAAAAGAAATAAGAACGGTAAAAAAGATAATTCTTTTTCTATTATATACAGTTGAAAGATGGCCTCTGATTTTAAGAATCAACAATTTCATTTTATGCAGTTTGGAATTCTTGTCTTAACTTATCTGTTAGAAATACTTTCATAAGTGATTGGTAAGGCATATCTCTTTTGTTCGCCGCAATTTTTAGAGATGAAAACATGTGTTTTGGGATTCTTAAAGTGACCACTTTTGTTGATGGTTTAAGTTCTGAAAAATCATAGTCAACAGGATTAGATAGATCAAAATATTCTGTAGTGTCATTTTTTTGCCAGAATTTTTGTTCTTCTTCAATATTTCTAAATTTTGGTATTTTTTTTGTCATATGTTTTCCTTTCCTTTCTGTTTTGTTTCCTTGCCGATATAATCCTTGTCTTTTTAAATCTTAATGTAAAAATAATAGTTAAATATTTATTTGCATCTGTCTTTCCGTAGGCTACAAATCGAGCTTCATTTAGTGAATGTTTTTTATCATCAAACACCCTTAATGGTCTGTTCAAAAACGCTTCTTCACATTCTTCTTTGGTAACCCCATGTTTTAACCAGCTTTTAGTTACATTTCCACTATCCCATTCAAAAGCAATGGATGAAATATGTCTTGGCATGATATCACTGTATATGATCATACAATACATAATTGCAATTTGTCAAGTGCGTATATATCATTTACATGATGGATTTAAAACTAGAAAACAAAATTTGGTGGAGTTATATACAGGAAGATTTGCAAGAATTACTTGTAGCCTCTGAATTTTTAGCCAACACTGTTAAAAGTTGGGGTGGGGACCTGCCTGCGGGAAGCAGAGTATTTCATGATTATTCTTTTGTTGTTTTTCCAACAGCCAAAGCCTATGAAGGTTTTTTAAAGAAGATGTTTTTTGACCTGGGTTTTATAACAGAAGAGGATTACAGAGGCAAGAGATTTAGAATTGGTAAGGCCTTAAATCCCTTTTTAGAAAAAAACTTAAGAAACAGAGAAAGTGTATATGATAAATTGGTTAAATATTGCAATGGCAAAGAACTGGCAGATAAACTTTGGGAGGCTTGGACTAGTGGCAGAAACCTTATTTTCCATTGGTTCCCTGAAGAAAAAAAGGCTGTCAGCTTTAAAGAAGCAGAAGAAAAGATCAATTTGATAATTAATGCTATGGATTTGGCCTTTAGAGGGTGTATTATTAATAAATGAAATCATTTAAATATGCCGTAGGTTTTGCAGTTTATCTTCTAATTGTCTGGGGTTTTTATAGATTTTTATTTCAACTACCTGAAACAATTGAAGAACTAATTATTAAACCAGTTGTTTGGTTATTACCTGTTTTTTACCTCCTGAAGAAGGAGGAAGAAGGGATTTCCTCTTTAGGAGTTACACTTAAAAATTTATTCCCAGCAGTTTATTATTCTTTGGGACTTGGTGCATTTTTTGTCATGGAAGCTTTAGTTATTAATTTTGTTAAATATGACGGCAAGTTTGATCTGAGAGCAAATATTGGAACTCTTCCACTTTTAACATCCTTAGGTTTATCATTTGCAACTGCAATTTCAGAGGAGCTTGCATTTAGGGGATATGTATTTACAAGAATCTGGAAGTTTCTGGGCTCAGAACTTTATTCCAACGTTGTTACAAGTCTTTTCTGGGCCTTAATTCACGTTCCAATTACTATATTTGTGTGGAGGCTTGATTTTTCTGCAACGTTAATTTATCTATTCTTAACAACTCTTTTTGGTATGGGTAGTGCCTTTGTCTATGCTAGGACAAAAAATATTCTTTCTCCAATTCTACTTCATGTTCTCTGGCAATGGCCCATCATACTTTTTAGGTAAAAATGAAAAAACTTAAATTACATCAATACAATGTAATTTCAAGATTTTGTGAAGATATAGCTAAAGGACTAATGCTGGCAGTGATTTTAGGACAAATGGCTATAGCAAATCTCACACCTTTAGAAAGAGTGTTGTCAATATTAACATCAATAGTTTTGGCTTTACTATTATTGTTTTTCGCGATATACTTTTCTAAAGAAAGATAAAAACAATTATGAATAATATTGATTGGGGTGTTGCGTATAATTCAGCCTTTATTGTAGCTGGTTTTGTAGGAATTCTTTTGGCCTCATTCGCTTTATATACTAAGAAATTTGCAAAATAATATGAATATTCCGTGGAACGCTCAGACATCAACAATAACCCTAGTAGTAGTTACACTAATTCTTCTGGTTATGGTTTATTTTGTCGCAAAAAAGTAATACTTTTTTAATTGACTAAATCGTATTTAGGAACAGGAAATCCTTTCTGTATTGCCTTTTTGGCAATACCAATTGAAGCTTTTCGTACTCTTTCATATTTTTCACCCCAAGCTCTTAATTCAGAATCCATGTTTGGCCCTGCAGTATTTTTACCATGTGCAGATAAGCCATTCTTGAGTTGGGTATGGCTTTGAAGTACATCTCTTCGCTCATCTTGTATAAATTTGGAGAAGGATTTCAACTCCGTTTCAGTAACATCATCTTCGGTGAGCGCCTTCATGTCGGGTTTATTCAAAACCATCCACTCAAATGCCTCATCTTGACCAATTCCTCGTGAACTTGCAATATTTTTTGTTACTTCATCATCTCTCATCCATGCAAAACGCCTATTGAAAATTATTTCTGCGGCTTCAGGATTAAAATGTTTGGATAACAAACCAATAATATTTTCCTCTGCACTTAATTTTGGTTCCCCCCCCACAGCTTCCATACTAGTAATTATACACTATGTTTGCGGGGATTGACTAATTGATATACAATTACAATTACCCGAAAAATGAAAAGTAGGATTGCAGGAATTAGTACTACAATTTTGACAGCTTTTATCATCCTTCTGGTATCTTTACTAAAATGTGTAACTCCTAATTATGCATATTCCCCAATGGTTTTGTCAGAAAAAGCTGTAGACAATAGTCAACTAGATGTCGATTATGATCTACCTTATCAGGGCAAAATTCTGCCAGATAATCCTTTGTGGTATGTCAAAGTGTTAAGAGATAAAGTTTGGCTAGTCATAACATTCAATTCTTCAAAGAAGGCAGAATTGAATCTATTGTTTGCAGATAAGCGGTTATCTTCATCTCTTGAGCTTTTTAAAAAGAATAAACCTGACTTAGGATTGTCTGTACTTACCAAATCAGGAAAATATTTGGAAAAGTCAGCTGGTCTTATGGGAGATGACAAAGATTTTTTAAAGAAACTTTCTCTGTCTTCACTTAAACATAGGGAGATTATAGAAGAAGAAATACTCTCACTTACTCCAGAAGATTTGAGACCAAAAGTTATAAAGACAGAGGACTACTCGAAGTTAACATATGAAAAGGTGAAAGACAAAATGCTCTCAGTTGGCTTAGTTCCACCAAATAATCCTTTTGAAACGAAGTAGTTTTTTGTGCAATTTTATTTTTTGATTTCCGCGGAAATTTCCGCGAGCAATTTTTATTTTACTTTTTCACGCTTAGCTTACGCATAAGCTGATATATTTGGTTCTACAAACTAATAGTTGCTTATCCGTTGTTAGTATTAGATTATCCAATTACTTATGAAAAATTACAAAGCTCCTACTTACGAAAAGATAAAAAAAGAAATAACAAAAAAAGTTGGCATGATGCCAGCTAGACCTGCTGATTTACCTCAAGGTGCATGGACAGAACAAGCTTTAAAAGTTTTGGAAGAAAGATATCTTGTAAAGGATAAAAACTTAAATCCAATTGAGAGTCCTGAAGACATGGTTTGGAGAGTTGCTTATGAAATCGCCTCATCTGAGGCAAGATGGGGAGCCAACAAAAAAGAAGTTTTAAGGGTAGCTAGAGAGTTCTATGAACTAATGGTTAGTAGAAAGTTTTTACCAAATTCTCCAACTTTAATGAATGCTGGAACTAATAATGGTTTGCAATATTCTGCCTGTTTTGTTCTCCCTGTTGAAGACTCTATGGAAGGAATTTTTGATGCTCTAAAATATCAGGCAATAATTCATAAAACTGGTGGGGGAACAGGATTTGCCTTTAGTAGACTTCGTGAAGGTGGATCACTTGTTAAAACCTCATCAGGAACAGCATCTGGACCAATATCATTTATGAGAATTTTTGATACGGTCACAAATGAGGTCAAACAGGGCGGTAAAAGAAGGGGAGCTAACATGGGAATCTTAAGAGTAGACCATCCTGATATTTTGGAATTTATCCATTGTAAAGAAGAGGGGGGAATCACTAATTTTAATATATCGGTTGCGATAACAAACGCTTTTATGAAAGCATATCAAAATGATGAGGAATATGAACTTATTAGTCCTAAGACAAAAGAGGTGGTGGGTAAGCTTTCAGCTAAAAGGGTTTTTAATGAAATTGCCGATGGAGCCTGGAGAACTGGGGACCCTGGACTTATTTTTATAGACAAGATAAATGAAAGCACGGCCAATCCAGTACCTACACTTGGTAATATAGAATCCACAAATCCATGTGTTATTGGGGATACTTTGGTGTCGACAAAAATAGGATTACTTAGAATAAAAGATATTGTAGAGAATGGTAATAAGGGATTATTTTTTGATAATAGAGTTAAAAATATAACTAAAAGTGGAGTTTCGATCAGTGAAGCTGTTAAGTTATATGATTTAGGTCCAAAAAAAGTAATGAAATTAGTTACCAAATCAGGTTATGAAATAACTGCAACTCTAGACCATAGAGTAATGACTGTTAGTGGATGGAAGGAAATCCAATCGTTAAAAATAAATGATGAGATTCTTATACAAAGTGCCAAAGGTAGTTTTAATGAATCTAATAAGTTATCTTTTGAAACTATCAACAATTTTCCAAATAAGTGGACCAAAGAACTGGGTCAGGTTTTGGGTTTGTTAATAGGTGATGGCTGGTTACGAAGATAAAAATTGTAGAGTCGGATTTACTTTTAGTGAACAAGATACAGACTTGTTGATACGATTTAAAAATATAATTAACAGATGGTATGGAAGAGAAATTAAAGAAGTAAAAAGACCAAGAAATACATACCATCTTTCTTATCATTCTCAGGAGATGGTTGACTTATTTATGAACTTTGGAGTGAAATCTGTCATAGCCGAAGAAAAAACTGTTCCCGAATCAATCTTTTCAGCAACTGAGGATGCTGTTGTAGGTTTCTTGCAAGGTTTATTTTCAGCAGATGGAACTGTTAGAGATAGTAAAAAAAGCAATAGCGATTGGGTTGCTTTAACTTCAAAAAGTGAGAGACTCTTAAAAGATGTACAACTTCTTTTATTGAATTTAGGAATTAAATCGAGGATATTTGACAGAAGTAGAGATGAAAGGTCGGGAATGTTTCCTTACAAAGACAAGAAGGGAAATATAAAAACTTATACAACGGATGGGGTGCTTTATGAATTAGGCATATTTGGTGATTTTAGAGAGAAATTTAAGAATGAGATAGGATTTTTAAATATTGATAAACAAAAACATCTTGAAAATACTAGACCAAGAAAAAATAGACGTTTACAGGACCAATTTGTAGATATCGTTGTAGAAATTAAAAATGCCGGTATTCAAAACGTTTACGATGTTACAGAACCGATTAGTCATTCCATGATTGCAAACGGGCTTGTTGTTCATCAATGTGGTGAACAGCCGCTTTATCCATTTGATGCCTGCAATCTTGGTAGTATCTTTTTAACTTACTTTGTTAAAGACGGAGACATTCTTTGGGATGAACTAAGGGACGTAACCAGAAAGTCAGTAAGGTTTTTGGATAATGTTATTGAAGTCAATCCATATCCTCTAGAACAAATAAGAAACACAGTCTTTGCCATAAGAAGGATTGGTCTCGGGATTGGTGGTTGGGCAGATATGCTTCTAGAGTTAGGTATTCCTTACGATTCCAATGAGGCCTTGGATTTAGCAGAAAAAGTCATGAAGACTATCCAAGAAACTGCTGTTGATGAAACAGAAAAGTTGGCCAAAATTAGAGGAGTGTTCCCATTATTTAAAGATTCAATTTACAAAAAAGATAAACCAAGAAGAAATTCAACTGTGACAACAATTGCACCAACAGGGACAATATCAATCATTGCGGGGGCATCATCGGGGATAGAACCGTTATTCGCAATAGCTTTTCAACATATTGTTAAGGATAAACACTTGGATAGAAAACTAACATTTGTAAACCCCAAATTTGAAGAGGTTTTGAAGTCTCAAAACCTGTGGAGTCAGGAGTTAATGGATAAAGTGGGAGAAAAAGGGGTTGTTAGACATATTGAAGAATTGCCTCAAAAAATTAGAGATATCTTTGGAACAGCTCATGAAATTGATCCAGAATGGCATATTAAAACTCAAGATGTATTTCAAAAATATACAGAAAATGCGGTTAGTAAAACTATTAATTTAAGACATGATGTAACCGTTGAAGACATTAAGAATGTTTATTTACAAGCTTGGAATTCCGATTGTAAAGGCATCACAGTTTTTAGAGATGGTTGTAAGAATGCACAAGTTTTAAATCTGGGAATTAAGAATGACCTGCCTGCCGGCAGGCAGGAGGAAGTAAAAGAAGAACCCCTAAGACATAGACCTTACATGGTTCATGGCTCAACCTATAGAATGAATACACCTGTTGGTACAGCTTTTATAACAATAAATGAAGACAACTTGGGTGAGCCGTTAGAGGTTTTTATAAACGTAGGTAAGGCAGGGTCAGATGTGGCTGCAATGGCTGAAGCCTTAGGTAGAACTATATCGACGACTTTAAAGTTTAGGGGTGGTATTTCTGCAAAAGAAAAAGCAAAAGAAATTGCAGAGCAACTATCAGGAATAGGGGGCAGAAGGTCAATTGGATTTGGACCAACTAAAATAAGATCTCTACCAGATGCAATAGCAGGTGCTATATCAGTTCATTATAATTTTGGAATTAACGGTTATCATAATAGCCCAAACATCTTTGGAGAAACTCAAAATGGTAAAGTGGAAACTGAGGTCGTGGCAACACAACCCCATATTGAAGATAAACCTGTTCAAGAAGGATTGTTTTTGCACGCAACAGTTCAGAAAGCAGGGGACATCTGTCCGTCTTGTGGAGCCTCAGCACTTGTTTTTGAAGAAGGATGTAGTAAATGCCATGCATGTGGACACTCTGAGTGTTGAGCACACAAGATATTAGGTGATAAGATATAAAGTGAACAGTGTTAATACAAAAGTTTACTGATTTGGAAGTTTGGAAGAATTCTCACGAGTTAACTATTTTTATTTATAAAATTACAAAAAGCTTTCCAAAGGAAGAAGTATTTGGTATTACTTCACAGATTAGACGAGCTTCAGTTTCAATCGAATCTAATATTGCTGAGGGTTTTTCCAGATTTCATTTCAAAGATAGACTGAATTTTTATTATCAATCTAGAGGTTCTGCTTCTGAAGTTCAAACACAGTTATTAATAGTAAAAGACCTGAAATATATTTCTGCAGAAGATTTTAAAAAAGCCTTTGATTTAGCGCAGAAAGTATTGATCATTTTAAGTGGATTAATCAAATCCACAGAAAATATGACAAGAAAATGAAACCACTTTATATCTTAATTACTTTTCACTTTATATCTTTTATATGACTGTATATACAAAAACAGGGGATAGGGGGCAGACAGGGACTTTTGGTGGAAAGAGAGTTTCAAAATCTTCGAAACTAATAAATGCAATAGGGGTAATTGATGAACTTAATTCATATCTTGGGATAATTAATACAGGATACAAAGATATAAAGTTAGTAGATATACAGAAAAATTTATTTACCATAAACGCCATTCTAACAGGGGCAAAGCTCGATTTTTCAAAAGTTGAAACAAAAAAGTTAGAAAAAGAAATAAACTTGATGGAAGGTCAGATGCCTGTTCTTGCCAACTTCATTATTTATTCAGGAACCTCAAGAGCGGTGAAATTATATTATGCCCGCGCTTTATGTCGTCGTGCTGAACGCTTGCTGGTTAAATTAAGAATTAAGAATGAAGAATTAAGAATTTTACCGTACATTAACAGGTTATCAGACTATTTATTTACGTTAGCTAGATATACTAACTTTAAGAAAAAAGTAAAAGAAGAAGTGTGGATGGTTTGATATTATGTATTGACAAAGTATGTACTGATATAATAAAATTATGGTGTTTAAATTTAAGTACAATGTAAGTTTTGATAGCGATAAAAATACATTACTTAAAGAAACAAGGGGAATGTCTTTTGAGGATTTGTTAGACCTTGTCTACAATGGAAAGGTTTTAGACAATATAGAACATAATAATCTTAAAAAACATCCAAATCAGAGCGTTTTAATTATTAAAACAACTGGTTATGTATATGCGATGCCATATGTAATAGATGATAAAAAGAAAATGATATTTTTAAAAACAGCTTATCCAAGCCATAATTTAACAAAAAAATATGCAAAAAATAATACTGGATAAATACGAGCAGGAAATAGAAGACGCCATCGCAAACGGCGAATATTCTTCTGTCCCAAAAACAGAATTTAAAAAGACTAAAAAAATATTTGAAGAAGCAGCAAAAAACTACTTTGAAATAAAAAAGAGTAAAAGTATAACCTTAAGAGTTAAAAATGAAGATTTAATAACTGTTAAGTCAAAAGCAAGGGGAGTTGGTATTCCATATCAAAGAATTATTAATATGCTTATAAATGGCTATGCAAACGATAGAATAAAACTAGCCATTTAAAAATATGAATTTAACTAAAAAACAAATAGAAACCCTTAAAAAGTTAATGATAAATTCTGCCAAAAAAGGAAATTTAGCAAATTCGGGTATGGTCATTGGGGGGGGCAGGATAATTGCGACTTCAGAAAGTTTGGTCGTTACTAATCATAATGCCACTGATCATTCTGAAAGAATGCTGGTTGAAAAAGTATGTAAGAAATATCAAAGTCATTACACTCCAGATTTAACAATGGTTACTGTTTGTCAACCCTGCTTGATGTGTTTATCAGCTTGTTCCCAAGCTGGTTATAATAAAATAGCATATATAATTCCTGCCCAAAAATATGTAGATAAAATTCCATGGATGTCTGATAACACTAAAATCAATGTGGGCAAAACAGCAAAAACAATGACTGACCCAATTGAATTTGTTCAATTGCCCCAATATGAGACAGAATTTTCAAAAGTTTTTGAAAAAGTAATGATCCATCACTTAACTAAATAAGCTTCTTTTGTGCCAATATTAATTCATGGGACTACTGTCGAAAACTCTATTGACAAGATGTACACTAGGAGATATTATATAAATATGCAAACAATGATATTTTCGGCTACAAAAGCAAGGAATCAATTTTTTGATATCTTGACATGGGTTTCTATGGGTAAAACTATAATGATAGAAAAAGACAAAGAATTAATTGCAAACATTTCACCTATTTTTAAAGTAAACAAGAATAAAGGTTTGTTAAAATCTTTAGATTTAGCTTCTGTTGGCTTTGAATATTCTAAGGAAGATAATCCATTAAGAAAAAAAGGTGCGTCTAATTTTTTGGGTAGATGGGACAAATGAATTATATATTTGATACCAATATTATTATTGATGCTTTAAGACAAAATAAAAAAGCTAGGCAGTTATTCGTAGATTTTGATGGAGCTTTAGATAATCTATTTATATCTTCAATAACTGCTTTTGAATTATTTTCAGGCAAAAGCTCAAAAGACACAACACAAAGTGAGAGAATAACCAAATTACTATCACATTTTACAGAAATTGATTTGAATTGGAAAATATCTAAACTTGCTGGAGAAATTTATAGGGATAAGGTAAAAGGGTTAGAAGTACCAGATTACATTATCGCCGCAACTGCTATGGAAATAGGAGCACAAGTTGTAACTTTAAATAAAAAGCACTTCACTCAAATTCCAAACTTGATGATTTATCAATTATGAAATTTATAACAAAAAAACAGTCCAAAGAATTTAAAAACAGTGAAACCTGTATTGCTATCGAATATCCAATCGATGATAAAGATATAAATATTGCAGTTATTAAACTCAAAAACGATCGTTACCCTGCAAAAGGGTGGGCTATCAATGAAAAGTGCAAAGAAATGTCATATATTGTTAGGGGTAGAGTAGAACTTGTAACTGAAAATGAAAGTGTCGAACTGCAAGAAGGAGACGTTGCGTTTATAGAAGTAAATGAGAAATATTATTGGTTTGGGGATTGTGAAATGGTGATGCCTTGTACTCCAGCATGGTACCCAGAACAACACAAAATTATTGAGGCTTCATTGTGATATTATTAATTCATGGGACTACTGCCTGAAAGGGAACCTGCTAAAAATAAGTATGAGAATATTGACGAAGCTTCTACCTTAAACATTGAAAGGAAAGAGGTAATTACTCCTGTCCCCACTCAATTTAAAGCCAAAGTTACAGATGATAAGGGAAATAAACTTGTTGAGTCCGTGGATGACAAAAGATTTATAATTAAAATTCCTCAATTTAGTCGTGAACAAATGGAAAAAGACATTAAAGATGGAGATAAAGAAGATAGTAAAATATGGTCAATTGCATATTGGTTAAGATTATTTAAAAAAGCATTATTTTTTGGTTGGAAGGCGGTGTTTGACAGATGATTATTCCTGACATAAATACAATAATTGCATTTTTAGTTTTAATCATAATTTTAACCCTTTTCTTTATTGTGATTGGCTATGTTTTATTTATAGTTTTTCGTTTCAGGGGTAGAGAAGAAAAATCTGTCGACTCGGTATATTTACAAGTTTCAGTTCCTAGATTAAATGAAATAAAAACTGATGCCATGGAGCAATTATTTGCATCCCTATATTCAATTAAAAAAGGAGGCTGGAAACAAAAGTTTTCAGTTCAACCAATAATTTCTTTTGAAATTGTAGCTCGGGCTGAAGATATCAAATTTTACGTTTGGACCCCTACGAATTATAAAGATTTAATTGAAAAATCAATCCATGGAGCATATCCTGATGCTGAGATAAAAGAGGTTCAGGAAATAAATATTTTTACAGAAGATGGTAAGGTTTGTTATAAATCTCTGCAACTATCTAAAGCTGATTTTTATCCTTTAAAAACATTTAAAGATCTACCAACTGATATTTTAGCCTCTTTAACTTCATCCCTTGCTCGAATGAATAAGGATGAAGCATCAGCAATTCAAATTTTAATTTCTCCTGCCGAATCGGAATGGCAAAAAATCGGAAGTAAATTTATATCAGAGACTAAAAAACAAGAAAGTAGTAGCGAATCAGCTAAATATTCAGTTTCTTCAAAACAATTAGAAGCAGTTGAAAATAAAATTAGTAAAGCAGGCTTTGAGACTTCAATTAGAATTGTGACAACAGCGCCCACTAAAGAGGCTGCCAAGGTTCATCTTGATAATATTGCCTCAGCGCTTGGTCAAACAGCAGGGGAATATAATAATTTAGGTAGTAGAAAAATTTACAACAAAGGTGGTTTCATGCAAGATTTTCTGTATCGTTATCAGCCGATGTTTCATGTGTTTAAAAACCATGTAACTATTTTAAATACAGAAGAATTAGCAACACTCTTTCATTTTCCAAATCGTCAAATAACAACTCCACACATTCATTGGTTGCATAGTAAAACAGCTCCAGCCCCCGCCGAAATTCCTGAAGATGGATTATATATTGGCAAAAGTGTTTATAGAGGAGTGGAAAGGAAAATTGCAATTGGAGATGATGATAGACGTCGTCACGTTTACATCATTGGAGCAACTGGAACTGGCAAAACAGAATTATTAAAAAGCATGATTATGCAGGATATTAATGAGGGAAAAGGTGTTTGTTTTATGGATCCACATGGTGATGCGGTAGAGGATATATTAAAATTAATTCCTCCCGAGAGGGCTGAGGATGTAATTTATTTTAGACCTTCAGATACTGATCGCCCAATGGGATTAAATCTAATGGAAGCCTCGACTGAAGATGAAAAACATTTTGTGGCTTCATCAATTATCAATATGATGTATAAACTTTTTGACCCCTATAAAACAGGTATTGTTGGACCTCGTTTTGAACATGCTGTTAGAAACGCGATGCTTACAATTATGTGTGAGAAAGGTTCAACCTTCGTTGAATTAATGAGGGCTTTAACTGATGCTAGATATGTTCAGGAACTTCTCCCTAAAGTAACTGACCCAATTATTAGAAGATATTGGACTGATCAAATTGCACAAACTAGCGATTTTCACAAATCAGAAGTTTTGGATTATATCACTTCCAAATTTGGCCGTTTTGTTACCAATAAGATGATTAGGAATATCATTGGCCAATCCGTTTCTTCATTCTCCTTTAGAGACGTAATGGATAATGGGAAAATACTACTTATTAATCTGGCCAAAGGTGAGTTGGGCGAGGAAAACTCAAACTTTTTAGGACTTATATTAGTACCTAGGATATTAATGGCTGCTATGAGTAGATCTGATACCCCAGAGGAAAAAAGACGCGACTTTTATTTATATGTAGATGAATTCCAAAATTTTGCCACTCCTGACTTTGCTGTAATTTTATCAGAGGCTAGAAAATATAAATTAAACCTTACTGTTGCCAATCAATTTATTGGTCAAATGGAGGAAGAGGTTAAAAATGCTGTTTTTGGAAATGTAGGTACAAAAATATCATTTAGGGTTGGTGTAACTGACGCTAATTATCTTCAGCATGAATTTACCCCGACCTTTGGTGAAGATGATCTATTAAATGTCGAAAGATTTCATGCCTATGTTAAAACAATAGTCAAAAATCAACCACAAACTCCATTTTCCCTTGATACGACTATGGATATGGATAAAATTAACGCAATAAAAAATGAGAGAACAGCAGAAATAATTAAAGAAATGAGTAGATTAAAACATGGTAGAGATATGAAACTTGTAGAAGCAGAAATCACAAGAAGAGCAAAGCTCTAGGCATAAGATATAAAGTAATTAGATATAAAGTCCGAAAGTGAGTGTTGTTTTCTATCACTTAATATCTTAATATCTTATCACTTAATATCTATGCATAAAGTTGGAATAATTGGTTGGGGATTTGTGGGGGAGGCAACTGGTACCGGATTTGCAAAAAGTAGACAAAACAAAGTTTTTTGGTTTGATAAATTTAAAAAGTCTCCAAATACTTTTGATGAAGTAATAGAAAAATCCGATTACATATTTATTTGTGTTCCCACCCCAATGTTTAGAAATTACTCAGGAATGGATATGAGTATAGTTGAGGGGGTTTTGGATTTAATTGTTCCAAAAGTTTCAGGAGCGAAGAAAATTGTAATTATTAAATCAACTTCACTTCCAGGGACAACAGCAAAATATGCTAAAAAATACCCTTCAGTTAACTTTGCAATGAATCCTGAATTTCTAACACAAAATAAGGCTAAAGAAGACTTTTTAAATCCCGCAAGAACCGTAATAGGGGTCAAGAATAAGGAATTGGGAATTAGGATTCAGGAATTATATAAAACCATACTACCCAAAGACCAAAAGTACTTCATTACAGGACTAACTGAGGCAGAAATAATCAAATATATGAGCAATTTAATGCTTGCCAGTAAAGTACTTCTAGCCAATGAGTTTTATATGCTTGCAGAAGATATAGGAGCGAATTACAAGGAAATATACCCTGCAGTTCAAGCAGATCCAAGAATAGGGACACACTTGTCTGTTCCTGGTCCAGATGGTGACCTTGGATTTGGTGGAGCCTGTTTTCCAAAAGATATATTAGGACTACTTTCTTTTGCAACCCAAAAGAAAATTGATATGAGTGCATTGTCTGGTATTTGGAAGAAAAATTTAAAAATTAGAAAAGTAAAAGACTGGGAACATATGGATAATGCCTTTGGTCGCGGAGCTTCTTTAAAAAAGTGAATAGTTAATGAGATTCAGCTTCGCTATAGATACAAAGTGATTAGATTGCTATAATATGCCTCATTGGGCCTGTCGTTCAACGGTTAGGATGGATTTCTTATGACAAATGGGTGTGTCGTTCATCGGTAGGACGGTACTCTTATAAAGTATCAAGGATGGTTCGACTCCATCCACACCCACAGAAATGGATTTTCCGGCGAGTCGGGAATGGCGCTCGCCGCGCCCGCCCCCGTGGCGAGCGCTGCAAAGCCCAGTTTATATACGCAAAAAAGCCGCCGATTAGAAACAAGGTAGTCCGAGCCGACTTTTTTGGCGAAGAATGATAATTCTTCGCCATTATGTTTCGCGCGCGCGATTTTGGCCGCATCAGCGGCCACTTCTACAAATTCCCTCATTAGTCCGAGCCATTCACTTCCGTTTTTGGAAACACTTGCCATTTTCTCCTTCAATCTGATTTTTAGTTCCATTAATTCGTTTTTCTTTTGTTGATAGACTTGGGGATCAACTATCTGGTCGAGATAGCCTTCAAGTAACCGATCAAGTTTTTTGTCTATTTCTTGAACTTCGGAAGAAAATTTTGTAACTTGATTTTCACTATTTGTTTTTTCTTCCGTTTCCTCTTTATCAAGTCTTTCTATCCACAGTTTAGTCCACGAAGTGGGCAGGCTGGCTTTTTCAACAATTGCTCGCAATTGTTGCTCTAAAAGTTCTTCCCGCAGATAATTTTGTGAACAATCGGTTTTCTTTTTGGTACAGCGATAGTAGATGTAATCCACATTTCCCCTCGTTGTTGGATAGCATTTGTGTTTGACTTCGGCGGTGATGGCACAGCCACATTTAGCGCACTTGGCCAATCCCAGAAAAGCAAAGTTGTGCTTTTTGTTTTTAGGATGTTCTCTTGCCTCGAGAATTTTCTGAATTTTTCCAAACAACTCTGGGGGAATAAACAGTTTATGAGTCCCTTCGTAGGTTTCACCTCCGAAGTTGATTATGCCAACGTAAAACTTGTTGCTTATAATCCTCTTTACCGTATCAAGGTGAAGCATTTTACCGTTGTATCTGGTAATGCCAAACTTTTGAAAAAATCGAGAAATGTTAGCAATAGAGCTTTCGCCTTCGGCGAAAAGCTCAAATGCTTTTTTGACGATTTTTGATTTTACCGGATCAATTTCGATTGTTCGTAATCTCGGCTCGTTGAAATATCCGTACGGCGCTTTATTAGGTAAAATTCCTTTTCGCAGTTTTTGCCGATTGCCTCGTTTTACATTTTCGGACAAATTCAGGACTTACGCATTTTGACAAACTATAAGTTGGTGGTTTAAACTTTGTGGTAAGAATGGTGGTGATATAAAAAGTGGGGATAAAATGCAATAAAGAG
>LBPF01000005.1 GCA_000990005.1 Candidatus Woesebacteria bacterium GW2011_GWB1_33_38
CAGATTGCAGGAGTTTTTGTAGTAAAACTTAAATTTGAGATTTGGGCGTAATTGAGGACATATACAATAATTTTACCAACGCAAATTACTAATTAAGCCGATATATTCATGAAAAATTAGATACTGAATATCATGAATTTACAAACAAAGGTCATTTTGGATGGGATACAGGAATGAAGGAATTTCCTGAATTAGTTAAGATACTCAGTAATAAAATTAGATCACTGTAACGGAATTTCAGTAGGGGCAACTGTTGGTTCCATGGTTGGAGTTATGGTTGGTTCAATCGTAGGAGTTTCGGTAGGCTTTGGACTCGGAGTACTTGTTGGTATTGGAATGGGGGTTGTTGATAATACTTCTAGGTCTTGCACATCTTGAATAATTAAAAGTTTTTGTTTTTGTGAGTAGTTACCTGTTGCTAGTATTCTTTTACCTATTAGTTTGTCTAAAGTTATATAGTCAGGAGCTTGGAGTGTTACTGCTTCATCTGAGGAGGTTAATAGAAAAAATTTAATTGGTACAGATGCTGTTTTCTTTAAAGTTCCTTTAAGTGCAGTTTCCCTCCAGTCTGAAACAGGTGTTGGAGATGTTGTAACTGTGTTGTTGTTTGACTTAATGTTTAAAAATGGAAAAAGTGTTGGAAATACAACTCCACCTAAACCAAAAACTAAAGAAAATAAAGCAACAGATATTGCAATTGCAGTAATTGGTTTGGCTTTAAACTTAAACTCCAATCCTTCATTTGCCATTATTCTTTTCCACCATGCTTTGATATAAACAAGAGGATTAGTAACTTTCAAATTAACTAAATCAGGTACATCCCCAGTTTTTACTTTTTGATTTTGTGAAGTTGTGAAAGATATTGCAGGAACATCAACTTCTCCTTCTTTGATAAACCTACCTTCTGAATTTCTTGTTTGTTTCTTTGCAGTTACACTTCTGACTGAAACCACTGCTTCTGAAGTATCTTTGTTAATTACAGGATTTGGTGGTGTAGTTGCACCAACATTATCATCCGTATTTTGATTGTTTCCATCATTCATGACTATAATTTAATATTAGTACGATAAATTTGTAACTGCAATAGATCCATATGTTTTGTTGTTTCTTCCATCCGCCTAGGGCGGATGGATTCCTCCTGCCCCCAAACTCTCAGGAGTACCTGCCAAAAAGGAGTGAAAAAGCGAAGCAATAAAAACTAACGCTTTACCACATACTTTTGTCTAGCTTTTTCCGACCCACAAAGCGACGGCTGGAATTTGCTTTTAATTATTAGTGTTTTAGCCGTCGCGCCAATGATTTAAAATTAAAGTCACTAGTACAGAAGAAGGGTATAAATTAAGGACGGGGGCAGATAAAAAGGAACACCCCGATTCAGGAGCAACACTTTCTAAACATAATTTAGTGATGAGCCGAGTGCTGTGCAACAGCACCAATTACTAGCACTCGGCGGGGCAGGGACTATGTTAGTTTCTAAACCAGAAACACAACCTGCAAGTTGCCCCCTAGGGCGACCTTGCGACTGAAATGGGGTCGCCTTCTCCTTCTTTTGGGTGGGTGGGAAAGACACTAAACATATAAATTGTTCAATTTTGTCCCTACGGCTAGCCGTTAACCGTCCAGCGGACGGTAACACGGACAAAAGGCCGATATTTCGGCCAGTTAACGGTGTTCATCGACCTTCTTCCTGTATACCGTTAACTACCGTCCCGATGTATATCGGGACTACAAATAAACCCCTTTACCTTAAGTTCAATTGGGTTAGCGAACCCCACCGCAGTGGGGTGAGCGAGAAGTCCGAGTATGTTTGTGTTTGCGAAGCTCCGCGAAGCGGAGCTGAGCGGAAGATCCGCCACATGGCATGTTAAAATATAATTTGCAAAATAACTTAGTTATTTTGTACCGTGTAATATTTTCGAGCAAGATCGAATACATGGACACTATTATAGGTTATATTCGCGGGTATAGTACAATGGTAGTACATGAGATTTCCAATCTTATGACGCGAGTCCGATTCTCGCTACCCGCTCATACTATAGGTCTTATATGGTGGCTGTAGCTCAGTTGGTTCAGAGCGTCTGCTTGTGGAGCAGAAAGTCGTGGGTTCAAGTCCCATCAGTCACCCCAAAATTATGCAACTAATAAATTATTTAAAAGAATGGTCTTTTTATTTCTCAATTGAAAAGCAGTTATCTGACAGTTTTAATTATGTTTATCCATCCATCATAAATAAAGGTATTATTTCTCCCCACTATATAAACGTAGTGTTCTCTTCTTGTACACAAATAGAAAGTATCTTAAAAGGGCTGGCGGATAATTTAAAAATAGACTACTTATCATCTAAAAAAAGTCGCGATATATGGAAGTTTGATGATCATGGTAAGAAAGTACTAATGAGCTGTTTAGATAAAAAATCAAATAAAGTTAACATATTTGATCTTCCAAATAGAAAAATCTTATTTTTGGGAAATGATTCAACAAGATGGATGTTTGAACCTTGGTGTTTTTTAATAGATCCAGAGATTAATGTCCCAGAGTGGTGGAACGGATATAATTCTCTGAAGCATTCTTATGCTAACAACTTTAATAGGGGAACCTTAGACCTGGCGTTATCGTGTACGGCAGCCTTAGGAAGTATATTAGTTTTTATGGAATACTTGTACAAGGTAGAAAATTCAAGAGGGCCTTATTATTTCCCGAGTGAGTTATTTATGGTAGAAGGTATTGCAAGGGGAAAAATTGGTGGAAGTGAATTTTAATATTCTCGTCACGACTATTTTTAAACTGATAGACAAACCTATAGTTTATAATAGTTTATTCATGATATAATTCCTTTATGCTTCTAGATAAAGTTAATGTTACTTTTAAAGCTGGTGATGGTGGAAATGGCAAAGTTTCTTTCAAGAAAATTGGCCGTGGTCCTGATGGTGGTAGTGGTGGTAAGGGTGGAGATTTATATGTTGTTGTTTCTTCTGACTTAACACTTCTTAACCAATTCAGTA
Organism: Candidatus Woesebacteria bacterium GW2011_GWB1_33_38; assembly: GCA_000990005.1. GTDB lineage: Bacteria > Patescibacteriota > Microgenomatia > UBA8517 > UBA8517 > UBA12026. Next base: position 3,003 of record LBPF01000005.1, read on the forward strand.
GGCAAGACTTAATAGTTGCTGAACGTGGTATAGATGGTGGAAATAATAATCGACATGGAAGATATGGAGATGACATAGATATAATACTCCCAATAGGCACCTCAATTGTTAATTCAGATACTGGTGAAGAAGTAATTGAATTGTCAGTAGTGGGACAAAGAATTAAACTTTTAAAAGGTGGCCATGGAGGTTGGGGAAATTTTGAATTTAGGAGTGCTAGAAATACAACCCCTTTAAAAGCACAAGACGGTTTTCCAGGGGAAACCTTAAATGCCATACTTAATTTAAAATTAATTGCTGATTATGGTTTAATAGGACTTCCCAATTCTGGTAAAAGTAGTCTACTTAATGAATTAACAGGAACAAGTGTTAAAACTGCAAACTATGCCTTTACTACGCTTTCACCCAATTTAGGAGTATATGGAGATAAAATAATTGCGGACATTCCAGGATTAATTGAAGGAGCATCAGACGGCAAAGGGCTTGGTATTAATTTTCTAAAACACATCGAAAAAGTTAAGGTGTTAATTCATTGTATAGATGCAACATCAAATGATTACAAAAGGGATTACAAGGTGGTTAGAGATGAATTAAAAAAATATAATAAGCAAAGCTTGCCACTTCGTGGTAAAGAAATGCTAAAGAAAAAAGAAATAATCATATTAACTAAATCTGATTTATTAGCCAGAAAGATAATTCCTACAATTAACAGGAAAAAGGCATTACTTACCTCTATTTACGATTTTGAAAGCATTAAAAACCTCAAAGAATTACTTTCTTGAAACAGTATAAAAGATTGGATGGTATAGAAAAATTGCGGGGACATCCTCAACTATAAATCTTTGGAAATCTAGATAAATCTTTTTCCTGGTTTCAGTATCCAATTCCGTTCTCCCATCCTCAAGAAGTTTATCTATCCTTGCATTTTTATACTTACTGATGTTAGTACCTTCCTGTGTTGAGTGCCATAAACTATATTGATCTGGGTCTTTAGGGGTATCAACTGTTGCTAAAAAGACGTCGAAATCTTGCGGAATGTTTGGTGTAACTTCTATTTCTGTGTTTACACCTATTTCTTTCCATTGTCTCGCAACTTTTTCAGCAGTTCCTAGTAAATTGGGCAAGGTTGAAATCTTGACTGAGATATCTTTTGCATCTTTAGCCTTTTCATTATCTATTAAGTATTTCTTAACTTGTGGGTTATAGGCCCAAGAATATGGTGATATTGAACTAATAGCTCTCACTTCACTAAAAGTTTCTTTGTCTAACGCATATGAAAGCGCTTGTCTAATGGTTTTGTCTTTAAACTTTTCACTCTCTGTATTAAAAAATATTGCAACAAAGTTATTGTAACCAATATCTTTATTTATGTGTAATGTTTTCCAGCTAGTAAACTCATCAAGATCCTGAAGTCCTTCAATCATATCTACCTCACCCAGTTTTAATGCCAACTTAAGACGTTCTTCAGTAGGATAAAACTTATATATTATTTTATCTTTTTGCTTATTCTTAATGGTTAATTTTTGAACATTACCACCAACTAAAGATATATTTTGTACTTTATAATCTCCCAATCCCAAAAGCCCTTTCTTAAAAATAGGCTTAGAGAGTATTATTGGAAAAGCTGAAAAATTACTTTGTAAATTAAATTTAATTTCTTTTTCATTTAAAACTTGAATTGTTGCATCCGAAAATTCATAATTTATATCTTGAGCAATTAGGTCTTTATCATCCTGCCATTTTACATTCGCTCGAAGTTTGAATGTCCAGGTTTTACCACCATCTGAAGTTTCCCATGACTGAGCCGTATCAGGAACTACATTACCATCAGCCTCAACTCTAGTTAATCCCCTTGAAATCTTACCTGTTATTTTTTCTGGAAGTGTGTTTGTTGTAAACCTACCAACCATACCAATTTTTACTGTTGTTGAATTTATTGCTGGGACAAAAAAGTTAAGTAAAATAAAAAAGGCTATACCAACACCAACACTAACAACAATAATGGCCTTAAATTTATTTACAAAGGCTTGAATAAGTCGAAATATGTATCTTACTGATAACAAGTTAGGTAAAAAGTAATATAACAGACATAGTTAAAAATATTGCAGTAACTACAAAAGTTAATTTAAAAACCATTTTTTCTATTCCACGCCTAGTAAACGAAGACGAGTTTGATCCCCTACCAAAACCAGTACCTCTGACTTGTAGTAAAACAAAGATAATAAGAATAAAGGCAGATAGGCTTTGAATGACTTGGATAACTTCTTTCATATCAGAATCTATTATACTTAAAAATTACTTGATTAGCCAATATATGAAGGATGAAATAATTGAGTGCAAAAAGGAGAAGGCAACAACTGCCAGAAAGCCCGCAAAAGCTATAACAGGTAAATCAATCCAGAGGCTGGTGTAGCCTCCAAAGTCAAAGCTAACTATTTTAAAGCCAGGAACGACCATGGTAACTATGTAAAGAACTGCCACTGCAGCTACCCAACGAAAAAGACCAAAAGTAATTAAATTAACAGGTAAAAGAAGAATATTAATAATTGGTTTAGCGATCAGTGATGCAATTGTTAACCCAAGGCCAGTTAATAAAAGTGTCTCAATTCCCTTTTCAAAGACCATACCAGAAGCTATAGAAGAAACTAAAAATATTGATACAGAATCAATTACAAAATGCCTTAATATTCGTTTCATTATTTAAGTATTAAGTATTTAGGGTAATGTGTCAAGTTTACTGTACCAAACTCTAATAAATATACTCGTTTTTTACTTGTTTCCACCCGACACGGTCAGTATTTACTAAACTTTTAATTTCATTAGTTTTATCTATACGTCTTAATGCTCGTTTTACTCTCGATTGAAACTTTTTTTCGTACCTGTTTCTAGGTATTTGTGTTAAATACACAGACATAGCTTCTTGTAATGTCCTTACATCGAGCTCTTTTTCATTAGCTAAAATATCAATTTTGTAGGCTTCAGGCGAAAGTACAGGTTTATATTCTCGAACAGACCTTATGAGTGGTGGTCTACCATAAAAAATCATTTTGTTAGTTTCATCAGGCTGCGAGACATACTTAAAGTCAGGAGGACCCTCAACTTTTAATGTTGATCTTGCCTCTGCATCATTTTGTCTTTGTATGTAATCTGCAATTCTTTCTGCGTGTTTGGGAGCCCAAATAGCAGTAATTTCTCCTATTTTAGACCTCAGGGCTTCTTGCATTAAACCACGGGCAGTCACCAAGTGTCTCCCATCATTAGAATCGTGTCTTTTATATTCTTCAGGGTCAATATTTCCATATTCATATTTAAATTCAGCACCTTGACCAGTAAAAGCCCTTCTATTTTCTGCTGATTGATGTTTCGCAATGCTTGCACCAGAAAATAACCAATAAACCGCCTTGTTTGCCGTATCAGTTGCTATTAGGTTTCGTTGTAATCGACCAGCTGTTTTTGCAATAAAGCCATAGAACGGAGCTATAAACGAATCAGCGTTTTTAGTTGAACTTTTGTCGTCGTCTGGCATAAGTGTTTCGCTGTTATCACCTCCCAAAAGCGCCTTTGCAAATAATCCGAGAGGTCCGTTAGTATTAAATAAATATCTTTCTAAATCTGGCATACAATATTCAGGGGCTATAGGGCCAGTAGTAGCTTCTATCTGAGTCTGTAATTGTTCTCTCCAATTGACAGGTAATTTATATTCAGTTCCTGCTTGTTCAGAATCGTGATGGTCAAGTTCCAAAATGTTAATCTGATTTCCATGATAATTTTGTTTATAAGTTACTAGTTTGTGTTCACGTCTTTGATCGGGAATATCAAGATTTTGGATTGGTATTGCAACTTCGCCTTCCATTAAATAAGTGTATTTTAATTGATGTTAAATGGCAATTATATAAAAAAAGATGTTTATATGTCACTCCAAAGTAGAAATGTCCTCCCTATAATTATCAAAACTTAAAGTTTCTCCAAGGGTGTTTTTTGGGTGGAATGAAATTTGTTTTATGTGCTGTTAAAACTAGTGGGTTTATTTTCTGTTTTGGTGGTTTTGTTGTGAGTGTGAAGTAATTTAGATATTTATCTTTGTGTTTAATCTTAATTTTATTATTTAAGTGTTCTTCAATCTGAACTTCCTGCCTTTGGTATATAGTTACAGGTTGAGTTTTTTCAAGTTGAAATAGTTTACTTTTAAACTTTATGGTGAAATCATTATGCATAATTCTTATATTTTTAACAGAAAATGTTGATTTTAAATTTAACATCTCTGATCTTGTCAGTTTTCTGTGTAGGTTTTCAGGTTTATTTGGAACTACTGAAAACTTTTTATTAAATTTAGGAACAAAAACATCTTTTAAGAAAGTGTTTCCACCTTCTATTGTGTTTATGTTGTTTAGTTTTAACTCTTTGGTTAGTCTATCCTGCAGTGTTTGAAACAGCCTCTCAACCCTTCCTTTGGCCTGTGGAGTGTTGGCACTAATCATTTTGATATCTAATATGTTTAAAGCCTTTTGAAATTGTGTCAAAAGTTCTAGATTATCAACTGCATTTTTAAAATTAACTTTATATGTTGAATATTTATCAAGGTAAATTGATATTGGTTTACCAAATTCTTTTATATATTCCTTCCAAAATTTAAACACAGCAAACACACTTTCATTCAGATCAAACTTTAATTTTATAGTTCCTGTTGCATCATCAATTGAAGCATTTCTCCAAAGTAATCTTTTCTTTGTCTAAATGAAAAGTATTTATGCCTTCTTCTTTTCTTTGGTTTCCAAATTCCTGTTTCAACCATCCAAAGCCTTAATGTTTCAGGTTTAACTTTAATATTTTCAATTTCAAAAAGTTTCTCAGAAGCAAGTGTTGGTCCAAAGTCAGAATATTTATTTTTGACAAGATCAATTGCTAGAAGTTTTTCTGATTTGAAAGAATTATTACTAGTTCTGCCTTTTAGTTTATGTACAACAGCCAGAGAACCCTCTTTTCTAACAGAAGCTTTAATCCTTCTTATCTGTCTTGCAGAAACAGAAAGCAACTTTCCTGCAACTGCATTTGTAATAGTCCCTGAAATTGCCCTTTTAATAATTTCAAGCTTATATTTTTCTTTTTCCTCAAGCATGTCATGGCTAGAGGAGAATAATACCCCAAAAGAAGTAATTTAATCAGAGGACATTTTAACTTTGGCGGATTAGGACATTTCTATTTTGGTCTAACAAAAAGATGTTTATATTTAAAAATTTTGGTATACAATATAAATTGATATGGAACAAAATAAAGGAATCCCTGACTCAAAGTATTCTGAGACTTTTGATAAACTTTCTGGACTATCGATTAAAGCTAATGATATTAACGATTTAAGAATTAAGATAGAACCTTTAATGCATAAAATTGGTATAGAACCAGGTATGCACGAAGGTAAATCTCTAGATGCAAATTCTAATCTGATGATGATTCCACATATCAATGGTTCTTTGGTCAGATATATAAATTAGCCTCAGGTCCAAAAGAAAATAATACATTATGTAGACGCACTCATGGCAAGCACAGATCGTTATCTATCTGATGTTTTTGTTGGTAAGGATATTGGTGCTTTATTTAAGAAGGTTGAAGAGGATAGAAAAAAGGTAGAGAATGAATTTGATAAGCGTTATCCATCAAATAAAGATTGGTTGGATCCTTTTACTAATCCTCATTCAAAAGTGTTTGGTAGGGATATTGCCGAGTTTTTAGAAAACAGAGAGGGTTTTGCGGGAAAACAATTAGCTGTGTTGATTCGACCAGAGTTTAGGGATTTAGATGCAACTACAGTGGAGGGAGAACTGTTGCCCAAAAAGGATGAAACAGGTTTTGTTGATTTTTATCTAGTATCAAATGGTAACGAATTAAGGCTGAATACCAATGATATATTAAGTGTTCGTATTGAAGATACTTCTTTTCCGAAGTATAGAGAGATATTAAACGACTTACGTCGAGATGGTTTTATTAACGTATCGGGTTTGGATGCTATTGGTGAAGATGCTGAACTAGCTTATTTATCTCCAGATCTTCAAAAAGGTATCTGGAATTTGGAAAAAGCAAGAAATGAAGAATATACAGATCTGAGAGGTATTTTTGTTATGGAAGCCAGAGGATCTGGCGATGATTACCGTTGGGAAGTCGACACTTCCTCAGTTGAATCATGCAACCTTTTTGTCAAACCCAGGATAGTTTATTAATTTAATATATTTTTTAACACTAATTTATGATGGTATCTTCTGGCAAATCTGTGGGCTTCATCTCGAATACGAGAAACTAATTGCAGGGTCCAACCTTGCAATCTAACTTTTTTGCTGTTTGGAAGAACAAGTCTATCAGGGTTTTTGGCTATACCAACAACGGGGATTTTAAATTGTAAAAATTCTTTGTCAAAAATTTTTACTTGTCCCAATCCCCCATCAACAATAATTAAATTAGGTTTCCCCCAATCGTCTAAATGCTTGATTCTTCTTTTGGCAATTTCTTTCATAGAATCATAGTCACTATTTCCTTTTGACTGTTTAATTTTAAAATGTCTGTAATATTCATGTTCCATTTGGCCATCAATTGCAACAACCATTGAAGCTGTAGCTGAAGAACCTGATAAATGTGCGATATCAAAACACTCTATACGATGCAAGGAAATAGGTAATATGTAATAAGTAATAAGTAATTTTCTTAAGTTTTTTAGTTCTTCATTTCTTAAGTCTTCTGTAAGATTTGGGTTAGTTAAAAAACTTTTTTCATCAATTCTTTTTTGTGTAATATAGTCTAAAGCTTGTATTTTGTCTCTAATTATTTTAGCTTCTTCATATTTTTCTAGTTTAGAAAGTGAATTCATTTCCTTTTCAAGTAACTTTCTAACTACATTAAACTTTCTAGACAAAATAAGTTTTATATTTCTTATGTTTTTTCTATATATCTTTATATCTTTGTCACTTAATATCTTGTTAGGACAAGGATTACAAAGACCTAAATGACTATATAGACAAGGTTTTTTAGCTAATTTATGATCTGAAAAAGGAAATACTCTTCTAATTAATTTAAGAATTGTTTTTACATTAGAGCTATTAGGAAATGGTCCATAGTTACCATTTTTACGAGAAGTGATAACTCTTGGATATTCTTCATTTGTTATTTCAATATATAAGGCATGTTTATCATCTTTTAATAAAATGTTGTATTTTGGTTTCCAAATTTTTATTAAATAGGATTCTAATAGAAGCGATTCAAGGTCAGAATTTACTCTAATAAAAGTTATTCTATCTGCTTCCTCAACCATTCTTCTGGTTTTTATACCTAGATTTACTTGGAAGTAACTTAAAAGTCTGGACTTTAAATTTACCGATTTTCCGATGTAGATTCTGGTTTTGCTTTTCCAGAATGTATAAACACCCGGAACGCTTGGCCAATTTTTGTTAATTTCCATTTTTTTAATCTAAATAAAATTGTAACGATAATTGATATAGTAACAATAAAAACGAACAACAAATTATAGATCAAAATTTCTTTTTTTGTTGTTTTAATTGTTATCTCCTGATCTTGCACTAAGACTTTAACAGTATCTGGTGTTTTTGTAGCTAAAAATGAAAAAGGTATGTCAATTGAAGACTTATAGCTACTAAAAGGGAGCAAATTATTAATTGTTGTATTTGTATTAACCTCTGTTTTGTCAAAATATACCTTCGGAGTTAAGTTGTAAATTGCAGTTGGACCGTTGTTTATTATTTCAAATTCTAATTTATTAGAGACCAAAGGTATCCAGCCTGACAATTTGGCATTTAATAAAAGTTTTGTATTTCGCTCCTTAGGCAATTCACCAAAGGATACAAAGACATCCTTTTGTGGATTAGTTCCCAGTTTGTAGCTTCCTGCTGCATATGGAAATTTTGAATTTTGTCCGTGCATTACAAATGAAAAATGCCTTAGATCAAGTTTATTAAAATAATCAACTCCTCCTGTAGTTGAACCCCAGGTTGGATCAATTGGAATCCAGGCACTTTTTTCCGAGTCAAAATATTCAGGCCAGGCATGGAGAACATCATTAACCAAAGAAAGTGGTTGAATATCAGGATTTTCAGTATAGGCAAATCCGTTGACTTCTCTTGCAGGGATTCCTGCGGCACGAGACAAAGCTATAAAAAGGTCGGTAAACTCCATACAAATAGCATTATTTTCATACTGGAGGGCCTTAAGGGCACCAAATCTTTCTACATTTGGTTGAACTCGTTGAAAATCATATTTTAACTTTGTTGATACAAAATCATAAATTGCCTTGGGGGTTTTTAATTCTTTGGCCAATTTAATTATTTCAGGGTTATCTGATTGCCAGTACTCATCAGTTTTTAATGAAGCATTTAAAGATTCTTGGGATGGAGTCAAGAAAGCCCTAAGGGGTGAAAATATTTGAACATTGCCCGAAGCTACAACATCAACTCTCTCACGAGACTTTAGTGTATAAGTTGCAATCCAATTTCCATCTAAATCTACTTTTATATCAGTGGGTTTTGGAACTAAATTTGTATAATATACTCTCTGAAATGCAGTATCTGGAGGTAATGTAATTTCAGTTAAAGCCTCATGGGTTAGAGGGTTTTCAAGATGGTAATTTAGAGTAAATGAAAAGACTTGAAATTCACCAAAACCTGCCGTAATCCCAGTTTTAGTTACATCAGTCTTATTAAATTTGTAGTGAACATAGCCATTGTACTTAAATTTTTCGCGAGGTAGAGGTGAAATATAAGCTTCTTGACCTAATTTTTCTGGGATCAGTAAATTTACATAATAATTATTAAAGGTTGTATTCTCAGACAATCTAGGGATTGATATTTCCCATACCTCACCCGTTCTAATTGCAAAAGAACTTTCTTCAAAACTGATCCAGAAATTTCTTGACTTGTCTTTTCCAACAACTGCATCGTTAAATTTAATAGCAATTATTGTTTTTGATTCATTTGTAGTAGTTTCAACCACCAATGGACCGTTTGTGTCATAGCCTAAAATATTTTTAGGATTAATAGAATCTAAAATGATTGTGTAAGAAGTTGCATAGAGGTTACTAAAAACATTAGTTAATATTATTTTGTTTGTAACCTCAGTAATACCTGATTCTTTGACTGAATAAGTTACATCAACATCTGTTGTGAATTCCCCCTCAGCCCTTGCAGGGCAAGTGAATAGTGAAAACAATAAAACTAAAACAGCAAAAATCCTTTTCATTTAACTATTGTAACAAATGCCATGAAGTATTATAACTAACTAATGACTAAAGTTTCTAAACAAACGTCAATAACCCTAGAGAATTTGATACCTGCGATCAAAGACGCAATTTTACCTGAAATAAATAAAAAATTTGCTGAGATAGACCTTCAATTTTCTAAAGTAAGTAAACAATTTAAGTCCGTCAGAAGTGATTTAGCAGCAGTAGTACATAAAGTAAATGACTTAAATGAAAAAGTTGATGATATAGCTGAAAGTATAAAATATTTACCCACCACCGAGATTTATTTAGCGAGTCAAGACAAACTCATGGGTGAATTGAAAAAATCCGAAGAAGCAGCAACTATAACGACTCAACATTATATAGACACTAGCGACAGAATTGATAAAATCGACAATTATTTAAATTTTAATTCGAATATAATGTAAAATATTTACCATGGATTCAGGTAAAGATCTTCACACACACACACACACACACACACACACACACACAAATTTTCAAGAAGAGATTTTTTAAAACTCGGAGGATTAGCTTTAGGAGGTCTGGCTATCTCAACGGTTGTGAATCCAAACAAGGATTTTGAAGTTGTTAACAGAGATAAAGTTAGATGCATTGAAACTCCACTTGCTAAATTTTATCCTGTCTATGAAACACATACAAACCCCGCTACTTCTGAAGCAATTATTAAATTACCAAAACTTGATATTTATTTTTACGAATTCGGTGATACAGCTAATAATTTTCTTGTTAATTCACCTACCGATATTTTAAATACTACGACGGATGATACCCTTCAAGCTGTTTTAAATGATAATCAACGAACTCATATTGTTCCAAGAGAACATTTACAGAAATTTGCTAATGATAAGACTTTGATTTCATTTGAAGGATTTGTGTTAACAAAAAATAGATTAATAAAAGACTTGGGAATAAGTGTTGGTGAATCTATGGTTTCAGTTGCTGGTTTGATTACAAAAATTTATAGGAAAGCCAATTTGATCAAAAACGACTTAGAACCTAATAACTTAGATAAATTATCTTCCGCGGTCTTAGTTTGGATGGGAATGCCTGTTTAGGTGTATTGGGAGAGTATAGCCCTAAATTTTGGAAAGGACTAATAAAACAGAATGGGGAATTAGACCAACTTTGTTCAACAATATTACTAACTCCTGACATCCAAAACTCAAAAAGAATGGTAGTTTATGATAGCGATCTATCGACCATGATAAAACAAAAAATAGACAAGGTTTAAAGGTATTTTCCTGTTATGGAATTTAGGTTTTTTTTGATGTCTTTTGGTGTCCCTACTGCAATAAGTTCTCCTCCTTTATCTCCTCCTTCAGGTCCTAAATCAACTATCCAGTCTGAATTTTTTATAACATCTAAGTTATGTTCAATTACACAAACGGTATTTCCCTTTGCGACTAGGAGTCGCAAAACTTTAAGAAGTTTTTCCACATCTGCAAAATGAAGTCCTGTTGTAGGTTCATCCAAAATATAAAATGTCTTTCCAGTTGATCTTTTCGAAAGTTCTGTTGCAAGTTTTACTCTTTGTGCTTCTCCACCTGAAAGAGTTGTTGCTGGTTGACCTAATTGCATATAACCTAAACCCACATCCTCCAAAGTTTCCAATTTTTCATAAATCTTAGGATGAGATGAAAAGAAACTTAACGCATCACATACTGTTAAGTCTAAAACTTCTGAAATGTTTTTAGATTTATATGTGATTTCTAATGTTTGTGAATTATAACGTTTGCTATGGCAAACTTCACAAGATACCCAAATGTCACTCATAAATTGCATCTCAATTTTTGTCTGTCCTTGGCCTTCACAAGCTTCACATCTACCTCCTTTTAAATTAAATGAAAATTGGCCTTTTTTAAAGCCTAAGGTTTTTGCTTCGCGAGTTAGGGCAAAGATATCTCTAATTGGATCAAATAATCCAGTGTAAGTTGCAGGGTTACTCCTTGGAGTTCTACCTATTGGAGACTGGTCTATTAATATAGCTTTATCTATATTTTCAATGCCTTCAATCCTTTTGTGAGCCCCTACATCATCTTTGAAAAAAGGATTAAAATGTTGTTGTAGTGCAGGATAAACTGTCTCAACTAAAAGTGTTGACTTTCCTGATCCAGAGACTCCTGTAATACAGATAAACTTACCCAGGGTAAATTCAACATCAATATTTTTTAAATTAAACTGTTGTGCACCATATACTGTTAATTTAGAATCAGGAATTAATAATTGATTAGAAATTGGAACCGAAATTTTTCGTCTATGTGAAAGGTACGCTCCAGTTATTGATTTTTTGTTATTCATAATCTCGTGAGGAGTTCCTGAGGCGACCAGTTCCCCTCCATTTTTACCTGCTCCTGGGCCAAAATCTGCCATGAAGTCAGCTTGTCTCATCATTTCTTCATCGTGTTCAACTACAACTACACTATTTCCCAAATCTCTTAAATGTTTTAGAGTATCAATTAATTTTTGATTGTCTTTTTGATGGAGACCAATTGTGGGTTCATCTAATACATAAAGAACTCCTGTTAAACCAGATCCAATTTGACTTGCAAGGCGTATTCTTTGGGCTTCTCCTCCTGAAAGCGTACCAGCAACCCTATCAAGAGTTAAATAATCAAGGCCTACCGATTGTAAAAATTTAAGTCTACCTTGAATTTCACTAATTATTAATTTGCCTATCTCTATTTCTTTTGAATTAATTAACTTATTTTGTATCAATGAATCAATCCATTGATACAAGTTTGTAACTGAGAGATGAGTAATTTCTGATATATTTTTGCTATTAATAGTTATTGCTAAACTTTCTTTTTTAAGTCTTGCACCTTCACAACCTTCACAAATCTGCTCTCTCATGTATTTCTCGAATTCAAATTTTACGTATTCTGACTCGGTTTTTTTATATCTTGATTCCATTCTCCTAACAACATCTCTTTCTATAATTATTCTTTTTTCTCGTCCTAAATCCTTAAATGGAGTATGGGTATTTATATTATTTACTTCACATAAATTAATAATTTTTTGTGAATACCATGTTTCTCTTTCAAACATTGAGGAAAACGGTAATATTGCCCCTTCCATGATTGATAATTCTTCTGAAAAAACCAAGTTAGGCACAACTTTTAATAGCTTTCCTAAACCAGTACAAATGGGGCATGCTCCATGTGGAGAGTTAAAAGAAAAGCTTCTAGGTTCTATCTCTGGCAAAGAAATATTGTCTTTTGGGCAAGAAAATTTTTCTGAATAAAGGTGGTCAGTAAAATCTGTAGGATATTCAGGGATGGTAAAAGAAGGGTCTTTAACTTCGCAGGTAATTACATATCCATCCGAAAGTTTTAAAGCTTGGCTAACAGAATCAAAAAGTCGTGATTGCAAGGTCTGACCTTGCAATGTTAGTTTGTCAACAACAACGTCAATTGTATGTTTATTGGTCTTGATAAGTGTGAAATCATCATTTAGTTCTTTAAAATGACCATCTATTCTTACCCGTGAATAGCCTTTAGACCTTAGATTTTCAAAAAGTGCAGAGAATTCTCCTTTTTTGTCTTTAACAACTGGAGACAAAAGGTAAAACTTGCCACGTTTTGACATAATCTGGTTAACCATTTCTTCTAACGATTGTTGAGCTATCTCATCACCACAAACAGGACAATGTGGGTGTCCAACCCTAGCAAACAATAGTCTTAAGTAATCATATATTTCAGTCACAGTTCCAACTGTTGAACGAGGGTTTCTAGCAGTTGTTTTTTGATCAATTGAAATTGCAGGAGAAAGCCCAGTTATTGAATCAACATCTGGCTTATCCATAATACCTAAAAACTGACGGGCATAGGTAGAAAGACTTTCTACATATCTCCTTTGACCTTCTGCATATAAAGTATCGAAAGCAAAAGAACTTTTTCCACTACCTGATACACCTGTTAAAACAACAAGTTTATTTTTGGGGATATCAAGGTTTACATTTTTTAAATTGTGTTGTCTTGCCCCTTTGACTGAGATAAAATCATTCATGGATGTATAATTATACAGTATGAATCTATTTCAGGCACTGCTGTTATCTATAGTCGAAGGTATAACTGAATTTTTACCTATTAGCTCCACTGGACATTTGATTTTAGTTTCAAATCTACTTAAAATTCCTCAAACTGAATTTGTTAAATCTTTTGAAATTGTAATCCAGCTTGGAGCAATTTTAGCAGTAGTAGCTATTTACTTTAGAAAAATCATAACCAATTTAGATGCTAAATTGTGGAAAAATATTATAGTTGCCTTTTTACCATCTGCAATATTTGGTCTTATTTTTTACAAATACATCAAGTTGTACTTGATTGGCAATTCTACAGTTGTAATTTGGAGTCTATTAATCGGTGGCATAGTAATGCTACTATTTGAGAAATCCCACATCGGGAGTGGATTACTATTGTCACCTCGGGATATTTCGTTTAAAAAATATTTTTTAATAGGATTATTTCAGATACTATCGATGATTCCAGGGATATCAAGAGCCTTTGCCACAATTTTTGGAGGCATGGCAGTCGGTATGAATCGAAAAGAAGCCGTAGAATTTTCATTTTTATTAGCAATTCCTACAATGCTTGGTGCTACTGTGCTAGATTTAGCAAAGTCCGATATGTCCGTCTGGTCTGCTGTAGACGGTAGACTATTAGCTATTGGCTTTGTTGGTAGTTTCATTACAGCCTATATCGTAATTAAATGGCTAATCACCTTCGTTCAAACTCACAATTTTGTTGTTTTCGGATGGTATAGAATTATATTGGCACTTCTATTTTTCGTATTCGGTCTCTAATTTCGGCCGCAAGTTCAAAGTTTAGGTCGTGGGCGGCAAGAATCATTTCTTTCTTTAAATCTTTAATATATTTATTTTTGTCCATAGGTGTTAAACAATTTGTATCGATTGCTAGGATTGGTGTTACTAATTCCTTATTTCTCTCTACTAACTTCTCCCTTAATGGTTTTGAAATTGATTTTGGTGTAATTCCATATTTTTTGTTCATAGCAATTTGATATTCTCTTCTTCTTTTTACTTCTGAAAGAGCTCTTTCCATGCTTCCAGTAATGCGATCGGCATACATTATAACTCTTCCTTTTACATGTCTGGCTGCTCTTCCCATTGTTTGAATAAGTGAGGTCTGACTTCTTAAAAACCCTTCTTTATCAGCATCAAGTATCGCAACAAGCCCAACCTCAGGTAAATCAAGTCCCTCTCTTAAGAGATTAATACCAACTAAACAATCATATTTTCCATTTCTTAAATTATCTAAAATATCAGTTCTATCGAGAGTTTTAACATCAGAATGCAGGTATGCAACCTTTAAACCCTGTTCTTCAAGATATGCTGATAAGTCCTCTGCTGTGCGTTTTGTGAGTGTCGTTACCAAGACTCTTCTTTTTTCTTTTACTTCCTTCTTAATTTCCTCTATAACATCTGCTACTTGATGAGTTGTGGGTTTAACAGTAACTTCAGGGTCTGGAATTCCTGTTGGTCTTAGAAGTTGTTCAGTAATATTACCCTCTGACATTGATAGTTCCCATTCATCTGGAGTAGCACTAAGCGAGATGAAATTGGGAATTTTTCGCATGAATTCATCAAATTTTAAAGGCCTGTTATCAAGTGCCGAAGGAAGTCTAAAACCATAATCTATTAATGTTGTTTTTCTTGAAAAGTCACCTGCAAACATGCCTCTAACCTGTGGGAATGTAATATGACTTTCATCTACAACTACCAACCAATCATCTAAGTTTTGTTTTTTAAAATAATCAAGAAGTGAGTAAGGAGCATCTCCGGCATTTCTACCATCAAAGTATCTTGAATAATTTTCAATTCCTTTGACATATCCTATCTCTTTAATCATTTCTAGATCATAGGTGACACGTTGACTCAGTCTTTGGGCTTCCAAAAGTTTATTTTGTTTTCTTAACTCACTTACACGCTTATCAAGATCTATTTTAATTTGATCAAATGCAGATTTATGAGTCTTAGGGTCAGTAATAAAATGTTTGGCAGGATATAATGTGAACGGTGAACTGTGAACAGTGATCAGTGAGCCACTAACAGCATGGATAGAGGAAACTTTTTTGATTACACCTTCCGATTCCTCAATCCTAATTCCTATATCTTGATATGCCGGATAGACATCAATTATTTCTCCCCTTACTCTAAATGTTCCCCTATTAAATCCAAATTCAGACCTTTCATACTGCAAATCCAAAAGTCTATTAATTACTTGGTCTCTAGTAACTTTCATTCCTGTTACAAATTCAAAGGCAAATTTGCCATATTCATTTGGAGATCCAATGTTATAGATACAAGAAACTGAAGCTACTACAATACAATCTTTTCTAGTCAAAAGATTTGTAGTCGCTGCAAGCCTGAGTTTATCTATTAGTTCATTAATTGCAGAATCTTTTTCAATATAAGTATCAGTTGATGGAATATAACTTTCTGGTTGATAATAATCATAGTAAGAAACAAAATAACTTACCGCATTTTCAGGAAACAAGTCTCTCATTTCCTGATAAAGTTGCGCTGCCAAAGTTTTATTATGAGAAATGATTAGTGTTGGTTTTTGCAACTTTTCAATTACATTAGCAACTGTAAAAGTTTTTCCAGATCCAGTTACACCCAAAAGTGTTTGGTATTTAACTTTCTTTTTAATATTACTAACCAATTTATCAACTGCCTTTTGTTGTTCTGGGATTAGTTTATGTGGGCTGCTTAACTTAAAATTCATAGACGTATTTTAACATAACATCTGTTAGGTTCGGAACCCGAACTTACGGGTTCCGAACCTGTAAGTACATGAGATAGAAAGATATAGTTGACTCATTCGGTCTTTATTTGTATATTTTAAATATGGCAGTTTCAAGAACAGCTCCAGTAATTTACAAAAGGCAGGCCCAAATTTTGGACTTTATCAAACAGTCGATTGAAAACACTGGTTTTGCCCCAACTTTAAGAGACATCGCAAATGCAATTGGTGTTAATTCTCTAGCTACTGTTCATGAACATATTCAAGGATTAGTTGAGAAAGGGTTGTTAAAAAGAACTTCAGGCAGACTTAGAAAAATGGAATTAACAACTGACATTAATATTAATAACGAGGGAATAACTGTTCCAATATTAGGCTACATTGCAGCAGGATCTCCAATTGAACCCATGATTGACCCTAATGCTCACATGTCAATTCCTCCTAATTTTGCCAGTAAAACCAAAAGAGTTTATGTACTTCAGGTTAGAGGCCAATCAATGATTGAAGACCACATTGATGATGGTGATTTTGTAATTTGTGAACAAACTGAAACTGCAACAAACGGCGAAATTGTAGTAGCACTTCTCAAGAATGGCATGGCCACATTAAAAAGATATTTTAAAGAAGCGACACGCATAAGGCTTGAGCCTGCAAATGCTACAATGTCTCCTATCTTTGCAAAAGAAGTTGTAATTCAAGGAAGAGTTGTTGGACTAATTAGAAAATACAAATCCTTCTAATAAATTTCTACCTGACATTTGTGAGGGAATAGGTATTTTTAACAAATTTAAAACAGTAGGTGCAACATCAGCTAAAATCCCAGAGGGAAGAGTTTCACCTCTGCCAGTAAAATCTTTTGCTATTATTATAAGTGGAACAGGATTAGTTGAATGTTCAGTCTCAATCTGTCCTGATTGAGAATTAATCATTTCTTCTACATTGCCATGATCTGCTGTTATAACTAAAGCTCCATCGTAAGCTAGTACAAAATTTGCAAGTCTTGCTACACACTCATCAGTAACCTGGCAAGCCTTAACAGCAGAACCAATGTTACCAGTGTGACCGACCATGTCTGGGTTTGCATAATTTATCAAAATAAATTTATAATCCAGATTTGTTTTTAATCTTTCTAAAACTGAGTCAGTTAATTCAATTGCACTCATTTCGGGCTTTAAATCATAGGTTGCTACTTTTGGCGATGGCACAATCAAGTGTTCCTCAAGTTCAAAAGGCATTTCTTGTTGGCCATTAAAATAAAAGGTTACAAATTTTTCTTTCTCACTTTCTGAAGCTCTTAGCTGTCTTAATCCATTATCAGAAATTGCTCGTCCAATCGGCGTATCTACACTTTCTGGCGGGAAAGCAACCTTTGCACCCTCATTAACTAATATTTTTTCATATTCCGTCATAGTGGCAAAATATAAATTATTAAGTCTGACTGGTCGTTTAAAGGGAGAGACTTGAACCATTGAATTTTGACTATCAATATGCTTTTTTAAATATTTAACTCTAAACGGATCGAATGAAGAGCGATTTGTGGCCTTAGAAAAATCGTTAAACACAAAAGACCTTGATAGTTGTCTTGGTCTATCAACTCTAAAATTAAAAAATATAACCGAGTCATTATCAGCTATAAGTTTTACAGGTTTACCGTCCCTACCCATAATTAAGGCAGGATCTATAAATTCATCCGTTTTACCATTATCATAAGAGGCTTCAATTGCTTCTTCTGGAGTTTTAACCAAATTACCTTCACCTTTAGTTAAGGCGTTATATGCTTTTTCAGTTCTATCCCATCTAAAATCTCTATCCATGGCCCAATAACGACCCATTAAAGTTGCTATTTGACCAACTCCTTCTCTATTAATAACTTCTTTTATTTTATTAAGATAAATTTTAGCGGCAGTTGGCGGAGAATCCCTACCATCAGTAAAAAGGTGTAAATATACTCTGTTAAATTTATTTCTGCTACATAATTGTAAAAGAGCAAATAAATGTTCTAAATTTGAATGTACCCCACCTGCTCCAATTAGACCCATTATGTGAAGATTTGATTTAAATTTATTAGCATGTTCAAGTGCTCCTAACAATGCCTTATTATCAAAAAATGTTCCCTCAGCAATGGACATATTAATTCTCATTAAATCCTGATAAATGATTCTTCCAGCTCCAAGATTTAAATGTCCTGTTTCAGTATTGCCTGCTTCACCGCGTGGTAAACCAACGGATTCTCCTGAAGCTTGTAACTCGGTATGAGGATAGCCAACTGTATATCTATTCATGTTAATACAATTTGCAATTGAAATTGCATTACCTGCAGAAGGCGCAGAAATTCCCCAACCATCTAAAACTGTCAATATTACAAATTTTGGAGTCATTCAAGTTCTAATTCAATTGCAGACAGTCTATTGTATTTTGCAACTCTCTCGCCTCGTGCCGGAGCACCAAATTTGGCATAATCAGAAGCGATTCCAACTGCAAAATCAGCAATAAAACTATCATTTGTTTCTCCTGACCTGTGGGAAGTAATTATTTTCCAATTTGCATCTTTGGTCATTTTAACAACCTGCAATGTCTCAGTAACAGTACCAATCTGATTAGGTTTTATTACGGCACCGTTACAGGCTTTTTCAGCAATTGCTTTCTGAACTCTTTTTGGGTTTGTGACCAAAAGATCATCTCCAACAACTATGACTGACCCTGAAAGTTCAGAGGTTAATTTTTTCCAGCTATCCCAAGCATCTTCCTGAAAGGCATCCTCCAAAATAGCTAATCTATAATTATTAATAAGTTCTTTGTAATAATCCAACAATTGGTTATCAGAAAGTGAACTTGACCTATCTCTGATAGTATAATCACCACTTTTATAAAAACTGTTAGCGGCCACATCTAAACCTAGAAAGACGTCCCTACCAAGTGAATAATTTGTTTCTCTTACAGATTCCACAAAGACTTCAAAGGCATCAGCATTGGTGAATAAATTAGGGGCATATCCTCCTTCATGACCCACTGAATGAATGGCACCACGACGAGCTAAGTTTTGTCCGATTGTTTGATATATTTCAACACCCATTTGTAAACCTTCCGAGAATTTTTTATTAGTGGCAGGAATCATCCAAAATTCCTGAAAATCTAAGTTGCCTGCTCCATGAAGACCACCATTAATCATGTTTAATAGTGGTGTTGGTATTTTGATACCCTTTTTCATTCCCCGCTCAACTGTTAAGTCATTAATCCAAGTATAAAGAGCTTTGTTTTCAGAAATGGCAGCAATTTTACAAACTACTTGAGAAATGGCTAAGATTGCATTTCCTCCATATTTTGTTTTATTCTCAGTTCCATCAAGAGATATTAATTTTTGATCTATCTCAGTTTGTTTTGTCGGGTCCATTCCAACTAACGCTGGTCCGAGAACAGAATTTATATTTTCTACAGCTTTTAAAACACCATCACCATGATACCTTGTTGCATCTTTGTCTCTTAATTCAAGAGCTTCGTGACTACCTGTTGATGTGCCAGCTGGTACGGAGGCTGTGGCAAAACGTCCATCATCTAATTGGCTATAACATTCAACTGTAGGAATACCACGACTATCAAGTATTTCCCGAGACCAAATACGTTTAATCATACTCATATATTTTTTTCTGTTTCAGAGATCATTTTTCTAACTCTATTAATAGCATCAGGGTTAACTGAAACGCTTGTAACTCCAGCTTTAACCAAAATTTCAATCATTTCATCGTAAGTACTTGCGGCTTGGCCACAAATCGATGAAGTTATTCCATACTTATGACATATTTTAATTATTCTTTTCAAGGCCCAAATTACTTCAGGTTGCATTTCATTAAATTCAGTTGCAACAGTTGAATTGTCTCTATCTGTACCCTGAAGTAGCATTGTTAAATCATTACTACCAATTGATATTCCATCAATACCAACTTTAATAAATTCTTCAAGTAAAATAACATTAACAGGTATCTCAACCATCATCCAAAATTTAAATGTTGGGTCATCAAAAAGTCCAGCAGCGTTAACAAGTCTTCTGACTCTTCTTAATTCGTCGGGTGAGCGGACAAACGGAATCATAATGTGAAGATTATTGTATTTTTCTCTGACTCTTTTTAATGCTGTAAGTTCTAGATTAAATACTTCAGGATCTGAAATGTATCGAAATGCACCCCTGAAACCTAACATAGGATTAGGTTCTTTAGGTTCCCAATGAATACCACCCTCTAAACTTCTATATTCGTTTGTCTTAAAATCAGTAGCTCTATAAACTACCTGTCTGGGGTAAAACGAGTCAGCAAAAGTAGTTAAACTTTTAATTAGTTTCTCAATAAAAACATCTTGTGTTTTTCGCTTTATTGCTTCTTTGGGATGGATTCCAATATCAGCAATTATAAATTCAGCACGAAGTAACCCAACACCGTCAACATTCATCTTGGAAACCTCTCTGGCTCTATCAGGTTCAGCCAGATTAACATAAACTTTGGTGGCAGTCTTTAATTCAGTTAATGGCTTAGAGTCTACTGTCAACTGTAGGCTATCAGCTGTAGACAATTTTTGTCCTCCTTCGAACACTTCCCCTGTTTTCCCATTTACTGTCACAATTTGTCCTTCTTTTAATATTTTAGTGGCCATTTTTGTTCCTACTACACACGGGGTACCCATTTCACGACTAACAATTGCGGCGTGAGAAGTCATCCCTCCTTCATTTGTAATAATGGCAGAAGCCTTTTTCATTGCAGGAACATAATCAGGAGAGGTCATTGGAGCTACCAGTACATCTCCTTTTTCTATTCTATCAATCTCTTTTGGAGATCGTAAAATTTTAACAACACCTGTTCCAATTCCAGGTGAAGCAGGTATGCCTTTTAAAACAGGTGATAAGTTATTAGATATAGAGTTATTAGTGCCCTTTATATCCTTATCACTTTTGGACTTTATATCTTGTATCGTGGTAACTGGTCTTGTTTGAACAATATACAATTTATTCTTTTCTCTAGCCCATTCAACGTCTTGAGGATAGTAATAATGCTCTTGAAGTTTTTGGGCAAGTTTAGCAAGTGAAATAATTTCTTCATCAGATAATTTAATTTTCTCTACAAGTTTTTTATTAACCGCAATTTCCTCAGTTATATTATTCTTTTTGGTCAAAAGTTTTTCTTGGGTATTTACTTCTTTGGAAAGAATTGCAAAAGTATCTTTTTGGACCACATAGTGATCAGGAACGTAACTTCCCTGAACTATCATTTCTCCCAACCCCCAAACAGCATCAATTACAATCCTATCTTTCAAGTTGGTGACAGGATCAATTGAAAACATAATTCCAGACACTTCAGATTGAATCATTTTTTGAACAATCACAGAAATACCGACCTTTTCGTGTTTTATCTTATTTTGTACTCTGTAATAGATTGATCTGGGTGTAAAAAGCGAGGCCCAACACTCCCTAATTGCAATTTGAAGATTTGCTTCACCTTTAATATTTAAAAGTGATGTTTGCTGGCCAGCAAAACTCGTTCCTGGCCTGTCTTCTGCTGTTGCTGACGATCTAACAGCTACCAAAGCATGGGAAAATCTTCCTGATAATTTTCTGTATGCAATATTTACTTCTTTAAACACACTTTCAGGGAATTTACTGCTATTAATTATCTTTTGTATTTTTTTAGAGGCACTCTCAAGCTGGGCTGGATCATTAACATCAGTTACTGCCAAGATATCATATATTTTAGAAGATATATCATTTTCAGATAAAAATAAATCATAGGCCGGCACAGTAACCGCAAAACCATCAGGAACAGGAAAACCAGCTTTGGTCATCTCACCTAAATTTGCGCCTTTTCCACCAACCAAAGAAAGATCTTCTTTATCAATATCTTTAAATTTAACAACTAAAGGCAGTGAAGTCATATTATTAACTATATCATCTAATGGACCGGTTGGGAAAGAGATTCTTTTAATTTAATAATCCAGGGCTCGGGTCCGGGGTCATCATTCCTTAATAATGATAAATGTAAGCCTAACCAAGCACAGTAATGCGCTAGTTCCAGTGCTTGAACCAGCTTAGTAGACCCCTTAAGTGAATAGGTTAGGTAGTTATTTCCTTGTTCATCAAAAATCTTCTTGGTTATTTTAAACCTTTCTTTGACTCTTGGGTGTACAAAATCACTTTCAAAAAATAGATATTTAAATTTATCTTTAATATAACTAGGTTGTTGGGTGGCCTCAATTAAAACGTGATTCACTTCTGGAAAATCATAAAATTGGGTAAATGTCCTACCTATTTCACACATTGCATTTCTGCCTGCGTTTAATGCTCCTAAGAAAGGTCTTCCAGATAACAGTATCGGCAAAAAGTCACTTAATTTTTTTGCCATTTCTAATACATTCCAGACTTCTCTAATTTTAGTTAGTTCCCCAAGTCCGGCAAAAAGCTCATCCTTGCTCAATTTTAGAATCCCCAAATTAGCTAAAGTGCCAGAAAGAGCTCCAAAAGATATTCCCAATCCAACCTTGGGATAATCTGAAGGATTAACAGACTTACTTTCAACATAAACACCTTCAATTTCCTTATTAATAATCATGTCTTTTAATTTTCCATTTGTCGTTACTGCAATCATTTTTGCTCCAACTTTTTTGGCGTCATTAAAAGCAGAAAGAGTTTCCTCAGTATTTCCTGAATATGAATTTAATATAACAAGTGTGTCTTTATTCACCCAAATCGGAAGATCATAATCATTATGGATATCAATATCGTAAGGCACCTTAAAATCTTCTTCATATAAACCTTCAAGAATTTTGGCCGCATTCGATGAGCCCCCCATCCCGCTTATTACGATAGCTTTGGGAGTAAATTTTGTTAAATTGAATCTCATAGCTTCCTCGAACGTTTTTTTAATCTGTTCAGGGAATAAATTAAGCGAATCCTCAATCCCTAACGAATCAAGTGTGTTTGTCATATTTATATTTTTTCTTTACCACCCAGAGACTCAATTGTTGTCACTAATTCTTTTATTTTTTCCTCCAAAAGTTTGTCATTATCAGCTTCAACATTCAATCGCAGTAAAGGTTCAGTGTTTGAAGGTCGAACATTAAACCACCAATCACTAAACCACACACTTACACCATCAAGCCAATCAACAGATTTAGAAATTTCTCTATATTTTTCTTCAATTTTTTTCATAACATCCTGTTTATCTTCTACTATAAAATTAATTTCACCCGAATCACGATATTTATTATATTCATTATACAATTCTGATAATTTCTTATTCTTGATAGACATAAGCTCACTAACCAATAACGCGGCTATTATTGCTGAGTCAGCAAAAAAATTTTCTTTAAAAAAGTAATGTCCAGAATGCTCACCGCAGAAATCGGCATCATTTTCTCTCATCGCAGTTTTAATAAGTGTATAGCCTACTCGAACACGAACAGGTTTGCCACCATTTTTTTGTACTATTTCTGGTACCACACGTCCAACGATGGCGTTGTATAAAATTGTTGCCCCTGGATGGTTTTTTAAAATATTTTCTGCAATAATTGCAGTCATTATCGTTCCAGATAAAGTTCTACCTTTTTCATCAATCATAAAAACCCTGTCAGCGTCTCCGTCAAAAATCAAACCAAAATCAGCTTTTATTTCCTTTACTTTATTTGTACAATCTAATCGATTTTTTTCTTCTATTGGACTGGGAACGTGATTAGGAAAAGTGCCATCTAGCTCATAAAATAATCTAGTTACCTTCCATGGTAATATTTCTTCTAATTTGGGTAAATAATAGCCAGCCATCCCATTGCCTGTATCTGAAACCACAATATACGATTTCATTTTGGATAAATCTATAAATTTTAATAAATGATCAATCCATCTCTGTAAAACATCTCTCTTTTCCAGAGTTCCCTTTTTATCTGAGTTAATCATTAAATTTTCATCAGACAAAGCTATTTCCCTAATTTTTAATATTTCATTCACAGGGAGTGAACCCTTCTTTGCCATTTTAATACCGTTATATTCAGAAGGATTATGTGAAGCACTAATAGTAATTGAGAGATCTTCATCGTATACACCAGCAGCATAAAAAAGCATATCTGTCGAAAGGTAGCCCAAATCAAATACATCTACACCCGAGTTTATAAAAGTCTCCATAAACAATTGATGAAATTTAGGAGAGGTCACTCTCATATCATGTCCTATTTGGACTCTTTTAGGATTGAATAATTTTATTATTGCCTGAGCAATTCTCACTAAACCTTCTTCATCTAATTGCTTACCAGCTACTGCTCTAATATCGTAATCCCTAAAAATTGAAGGGTCAATTATCATAGATTTTAATGTTACTTAGCTTAAACGTTTTAGTATAAATAAGTCAAGAGCTAGCTTTAAATCAACCTTACTCGTTTTTGACTTAACATCAATTTCTGCAAGTTCTGAAATTAATAATCCCACCCCTGGGGTGGGATTTGTTTGGTATCTTTTCTTAAGTTTCCAAGCAATCATGGCAAATATATATTCTACTGCGTTAGTTTTTAATAGCTCATGGAAACCTTTAATTGTCATATTATCCAAAAATTTCCACAGAAGAATCGGTAGTTCATACTTTTCTGTTTTATCAGGATTTAACATCTTTAATGCACTTGCAGGGTGAGAACCTGCTATGTAAACAACCAGAGTTCCTGGAAGTTTTTTGATTAGATTAAGTTCCTTCTTACCTATTAGTTTGTAATCCCTAATTATAATTAACTTTTCCGTACCAAAAAGTGACGGTGTGTCTTCAATTTTGTCATTAACTATCTCCCAACCTCTTTTTTTGGCTACTGTAATAAATTTAGTAAGCCTTGCGTAACTTTTCTCCGTATCTGTTCCATGTAAAACTATTATTTTCATACTTGTAAGGTTCAACCTTTAAAGGTTGTCTAATTTGACAATCATTTGTTTAAGTTTATCTTTAAAATTATTATGCCCTCTTCTCGTATGTGGTGTTAATGCTCCTGAAAAATTTTTGGGGATGTGGGAAAGTTCATGCAAAAGTACTTCATCCTGTTTTCTTTTATCAAGTTTATCAAAATACTCTGAAATAACTTCAACGATGTAAGCAGGCTCTACATTTAAAGTTGTTTGCCAAAGTCTCGGCAAACCCCAAGTTCTAGCATAAGCTCTGGCCTTACTGCCATGTGATCTATAGAAAAATATTCTGCCATAACTAAGCCACTCCAAATCCAAATCTGTTATTAGCTTTTTAACTCTTGCTTGAATTTCAGAGTCAAGATCCCACTTAACCCCGGAAGATCTCTGACCCCTCTTTAATTTGTTCATCAAATTTAATAGCAACAGTTTCACCCTTTGGGGCAAAACTTACTTTTTTAAAACCAATTTGAATATACTCTATTTTTGGTTGAATTGAATCTTTAAGCCTGTCCATGACACGAATACTATCATTGATTGAGAGATCAGAAATCAAGGTAACAATCGAAACACCAGTTTTTTCATAATATTTTGAAACTGTACCTATTTTAAACATCTTTAGAAAATACTTTCATGGCGTGAGTCATAGCAATTGCAAGCGCGTCTGCAGCATTATCAAAGTGAGTTTTTTTCTTGTTTTCACTTTTAACTTTATTGCCCAAAATCTTTCTTACATGAGCTTGAACTTCTTTTTTCTTGGCTCTCCCTGATCCTGTTATTAATTTCTTTATAGTTCCGGGGGCATATTCAGCTACAAAGATATTTAATTTTCTAGCAGCCAGGAGCATTACTCCTTGAGCTTGACCAACTGCAATTACTGTTTTGGCATTTGTGGCAAAGAATACTTTTTCAAAAACAAAAACATCAGGCTTAAACTTTTCAATAAGTTTTAAGGTTTTCTCAAAAATTATTTCAAGTCTTTCTTCCTTTAGAAGTGATTTGTCTGTTTCAATTAATCCCCATTCAATAACCTCAAGGCCTTTGCCTGTAATTGCTGATACGTCAGTTACGTTTATACAACCAAAACCTGTAGTGGCTGTCCCTGGATCAATACCTAGAATTTTCATACTTATCAAGTATATATGAAGTCTTACTTTTTTGCTTTTGAAGTTTTGGTCTTTTTGACTTTTTTGGACGTTTTTACTTCTTTTTGTAATTTTGATTTTTCTCTAGCATTACTCCTCCAGTAAATTTTATCAATCTCCTTAGGTGCTTTGTTTCTGGTGTAGTAAAGTTTTGCTCTTTTTACTCCTTTTGTACCCTTTTTGATAACTTCAATCTTTTCAATTGTAGGAAGATCAACTGGAAAAATTCTCTCAATTCCAATTGCAGCTTCACCAATTCTTCTAACTGTAAACATCTTACGGCCAGTTTCACCTTTAATAGCAAGTACCATACCATCAAAGAAAGCTACTCTAGTTTTGTCACCTTCTTTAATTCTTTGGAAAACTTTAATTCTGTCCCCAATTCCAAACTCAACTTCCTTGTGTTTAATTTTTAATGCCATGAGAAGTATTATACTATTTATTTTTGAGCCCGCCTAGTACCATTGGTAAACTTAGAAGCTGTCTTCTGATTGGATCAAGAATAAGACCCATTGATTCAAGCGTTACGGCACCTAATAAGTTACTATCACCTTTTTCTCCAAAAATAACTGGAGCATGGCCTTTTTCCTCGCCGTATGAATATAAAGCTCCACCCATTTTTCTAGTGATTAAATCTCCATTAGCAAGAGAAAACTCTTTTTCAGACATTGGTTTTATGCCAAGTTTTTTTAAAATTTCGGCATCAACCACAGAATAAACTGCCCCAGAATCAACCATGAAGTAGACACTCTCAAAAACATTAGGTTTTAGTGGATTTGCAATCTTTACTCTCAAATTTGTTATTCCCATATGTATCTATTATACATCACTCTTTCAAAACAATTTCTACTTGTTTTTCAAAACTTTTACTCCAAGCAATTTTTTGTTTTGGGGTGACTTTTTTACTGGATTCCTCGAAAAACAATACAATTTCATCTTCTCCTACATTCTCCTCAAATAGATTTTTAAGTTCCAAGAGTTTTTCTTTGGAAGTATTAGCAGGAATATTAATTAAATGATTATTTTCAACTTTATATTCCTCTAATTTTTCAGCTATGAATGATATCTCTTCTTCTCTTGATTCAACTTTGCCTATAATTAAAACTACTTTTCCGTCCGTTAGTAAATTTTTACAATCTTGATATAGTTTGGGGAATACTACCATATCAATAATTCCAGTTGTGTCTTCGGCTTTAACAAAGGCCATTTCAGCGTTACTCCTTTTTGTTGTAATTACTCTTACCTCTCTAATAACTGCCCCAATTTTAACCTCTTCCCCTTTTTGCTCAACTGGGTCTAATTCTGAAATTTTACAATTAATTTCATTTTCAAGAGGATCTAGGAGTTCATTTAAAGGTTTTGCAGAGATAGAAAAACCCAAGAGATTTCTCTCAAAATTTTCTCTTTCTTCATCATCATAATCATCAACTGAATTGTCAATAATAGAAGTATCAGATACAAAGGCAGAGATTTTTTCTTCATCCTCTACTGAAAATAATCCTGATTGGCCATTATTTTCTTTAGGTTTAGAAAGCTTACTTTTAATTACATCCATAGCAGATAAAAGAGCAGTTCTTTTGCCAAAACTATCCATTGCTCCAACTTTAATTAAACTCTCTAATACTTTTTTATTTACTTTTCTAGCATCAACCCTATTTATAAAATCAGAAAAAGATTTGAATACTCCTGCTTTTCTAGCTTCAAGAATTATTTCTATAGCAACACTACCAACATTTTTGATTGCTGACAATCCAAATCTTATGTCTTTGCTGTCTATAATTGAAAAATCAACTCCACTTTCATTGATATCAGGAGGTAAAATATTAATATTCATTTTCCTACATTCATGCACAGCCTGACTTACCTTCTCACTATCATTACTTTCTGCCGAGAGTAGTGCATTCATGTATTCAACTGGATAATTTGCTTTCATATAGGCTGTGTAGTAAGCCACCATGCCATAGCTGGCTGCATGAGCTTTGTTAAATCCATAAGCCTGAAAAGGCTCAAAAAGTTTCCATAGTTCTTCAGCAAATTTTTCTGTTTGTCCATTTGTAATAATTCCCTTAACAAATTTATCTTTTTGGGCTGCCATTTCCTCAGGAATTTTCTTTCCCACCGCTTTTCTAAATTTATCAGCTTCTTCCCAGGTATAACCAGCTAAATCAAGCGCACAAAATAAAAGATCGTCTTGATAAACAATTAGTCCATATGATTTTTGTAAAAACTTTTCCATTCGAGGATCTAAATATTTAACCAACTTAGGATTGTTTTTTCGATTGATATATTCAGGTATAACAGCAATTGGACCAGGTCTATATAACGCTACCATGGCCATAATATCCTCAATTCTAGTTGGCTTTAGTTCTTTTAAAAACTTGGTCATACCTGAACCGTTTAATTGAAAGGTCCCCATAGTTTCACCACGGGAAAGCATTTCGAATGTTTTGGCATCGTCTATTGGAATTTTATAAAGATTTATATCAATGCTACGCGTATCCTTAACAATTTTTATGGAATTACCTAAGATTGAAAGATTTCTAATCCCCAGAACATCAAATTTAATTAGACCGACATCTTCACAGGCATGCATTTCATATTGAGTAATAACCTTTTGACCCTTAGGTTCAAGCTGAATTGGCGCAAAGTCAGTAAGTTTAGTTGGAGCCACAACTACTCCTGCAGCATGAACTGAAAGGTGTCTAGCATTCCCTTCAACGGCTTTTGCAAGATCAATAATTATTTTAGTATCTGCATCATTTTCATAAAGTGCTTTTAAATCTGGAGTGTCACTAACTGCTCTTTCCATAGTCATCGGAAAACCCTGAGAGCCAAGAGGAATTAATTTTGCAATTTTGTCTCCTATTGCATACGGATATCCCAAAACTCTAGCAATGTCGCGGACAGCAGCTTTAGCCAGCATTCTTCCAAAAGTACAAACCTGAGCCGTTTTTTCTACACCATAAGTATCTGTTATATATTTAATAACATCCTCCCTCCTGTTATCTGAAATATCAAAATCAATATCAGGAGGTGATGGTCTGTAGGGATTTAAAAATCTTTCAAACGGTAAACCATAGGTTAATGGATTTACGGTTGTAATTCCTAAAACATATGAAACAAGACTTCCTGCAGCGGAGCCTCTTGTGTTGGTAACAATTCCATTATCACTACACCAATTAACCATATCCATAACAATTAAAAAATAAGGAGCATAACCTTTGGCATTTATGATAGAAAGCTCATATTTAAGCCTCTCTTTTACTTCTACTGTTATTTTATCTATCTTTCTGGGTAATTTTTCCCAAGAAAGTTCTTCTATATATTCTTTGTCAGTTTTCCCTTGGGGAAGATTAAATTTAGGAAAAAACCAGCTACCAATTGGAATCTCAAGTTCGCACTTGTCAGCAATTTTGACAGTATTTTCAATCGCGTCAGGTAAGTCCTTAAAAATATCAACCATTTCATCAGGACTTTTTACATAAAAATCGGGATTATCTATATAACGCAAGCGTTTTATGTCGGAGACGTTTTTACCGGTTGCGATACAAACTAAAGCATCCTGTGCTGGAGCATCTTCCTTTTTAATGTAATGGGCATCATTAGTTGCAACTAAGGCAATTCCCAGATCTCGGCTGAGTTTAACTGCACCTTCTTCATACTTTTTGCCCTCATCGGCCATTTTTTGTAAAACATTTCGAAGTTCTAAATTGGGAATATCAGTTAAAATCTTTTCATATCCATGTCTTTGGATTTCTATATAAAAGTCATCTTTAAAAGTATTTGCATACCACTGAGTTAACTTTCTGGCCTCCTCATAATTACCATCAATTATAAACTGAGGTATCTCAGCAGCTGGACAACCAGAAGTACAAATAAGGCCATCTTTATGTTTTTCTAATATTTCTTTTGTAAATCTGGGTCGATAATAAAAACCTTCCATGTGAGCAATTGAAGTTAATTGCATTAAATTTTTGTAGCCAGTGTAATTTTTGGCAAGTAAAGTTATATGAAAATTATCCTTTACCTTTTCGGTCATATCGCGAGTTACATAACCTTCAAGACCAATAATTGGCTTAACTTCTTGTTTTTTACCTTCTTTAAAAAATTCAATAGCTCCATACATTGCCCCATGATCTGTCATGGCAATTGCATCCATCCCATTTTCTTTAACAAAGGTCATCAATTTCTTTATCTTTGAAAGTCCATCAAGAAGTGAATATTCAGTGTGATTGTGAAGGTGAACAAATTTAGCCATTTAATATTTTAATTAAAATTCTCCTCAATTAATTTTTGACCGTTTTTTAGTGAATACATTAAAATTAGGATAACACCAAGTGAAAGAATTGTTAAGAGGGTTTTGACACCAAAAAACTCGGAGATTACACCTGAAAACATAACTGGAAAAATTGTGGCAATTGTAATTAAAAACCACAAATTTCCAAAAACTCTACCGCGTAACCATTCTGGCGTATTTTCTTGCAAAAAAGTAAGTGTGGGAATGTTTACACCAACAAATCCAATTCCAACCAATACAACAAGAATTGGAGTTGAGGCTAATTTCCCAAATACTAATCCTAGAACTGACAAGCCTAAAATTGCTAAGGATAAATCAATAATTTTTTTCTTTCTCCAGCCGATTTTTAATAATTTGGAAAGGAATAATGAACCAATTACTGCACCAATCCCCGCAGGAACTACCACCAGAAGTCCCACATAACTTGTTGATACATTTAAAATCTCACTGGCAATACTGGGAAGGTTTGCAGTTATTATGGCTAAACCAACTTGAATAGAAAACAGTAGAACAATTGGATAAAGAATAGTTTTTTTATTTTTGATAAATTTATATCCATCTATCAAGTGATCAAAAAAGATTTTTATCAGATCCTCCCAATTTTGCGGAAGTTCTTTCTTTGGTTGCATTTTAGGAAGCAGATAAACAGCTAAAAACGCAATAAAAAGTAAGCTTGATGCTAAAATTAAACTTCCTTCAAAGCCTATCAGCTTCTCAATTATTCCTGCAAAACCAAAACCAATAACCAGTGCTAGTTGCTGAGTCAAAAAGAAAAGACTGTTGGCTTTAGTTAGTTTTTCCTTGGAAACAAGTGAAGGTAAACTTGCATTTTCTGCAGGAACATAAAATTGATTTAAAAATGAATAGGCAAGTACAACAGCAAAAAGTAAAAATACAGAATAATTATGACCAAAAATGTATAAAAATATAACCACGGCTTGTAAAAAATTTGTAATTATTAAAGTTTTCCTGCGACTTACCAAGTCAACCACTCCTGCCCCAATTGGACCAAAGAATATAGCAGGGAGAGCATAACTAACCCAAAGGAGTGAAGTTGCAATCGATGAACCTGTTGCATTAAAAAGTTTAGCCAAAAGAAGAAAATTCATCATATTTACAGTAACTTGTGACAAAATTTGTGAAACCCACAAACGGTAAAAATTAATTCCCATGTAGTTTTCCAAGAAGTATTGTATTTATTTGTTTCGGATCTCCTTTGCCATTTAATATTTTTTGTACTTGGCCAATTAGAAATCCTACTACTTGACCTTTACCGTTTTGATAAGATTTAACTACCTCAGGATTTTCAACTAGTACACTTTTGATAGCCAATCCCACTTCGGGAGTGGGACTAAAATCAGTTTTTGTAAGTTCTACTAATTTTTTAACTAACCCTGCGGGTTCAGGATATGATTTATCTAAATTTTGATTAATCATTGCATTAGCTATGGTTTTAGCCATATCTGGGGATAATTTTGAAGCTTCCTCAAAATAGTTTGCTTTTGTCAAATCTGAAACTAAAATTTCTATATATTCTTTTGATAAATTGTATTGTTCTAAAAACCGTTCTCGTTTTGTTTGTGGCAATTCCGGCACTTTATCACTTAATATCTTTATATCTTTATCACTTACCTCTATTGGAGGAATATCTGGTTCAGGGAAGTATCTATAATCCATAGCTTCCTCTTTGATTCTCTGACTAACAGTTGCTGACCTTGCCTCATTCCAGCCTCTTGTCTCTTGAACAATTTTTTTGTTGTTTGAAAGTAAGTCTTTTTGTCTTTCAATTTCATAAAGCATTGCCTTTTTCAAAAACCTAAAAGAGTTAATATTTTTAAGTTCCACTTTGTAATTTGGCAACGTTACAGGTTCGGAACCTGTATTAGGTTCCGAACCTAATAGAAGTAACGAGATGTTTGCTTCCAGCCTCATACTCCCTTTTTCCATATCAGCAGTAGAAATTCCCAAGTACCTTATTATTTTTTGAAGTTCCTGTAAAAATAAAATAACTTCATCTACATCAGAAAAATCTGGTTCTGTCACAAGTTCAACAAGAGGTACGCCTGATCTATTAAAGTCAATCAATGAAACTTTCTTTCTATTAACCTCAGTATGTTGTAGTTTTGCGGTATCTTCTTCCATGTGAACTCTGCGAATCCGAATATCTTCAAATTTTCCTTCGTAGCAAAACGGGTCGTCATACTGACTTATCTGGTATCCCTTTGGAAGATCTGGATAGAAATAATGTTTTCTGTCAAAAGTAGAATATTTATTTATTTTGCAGCCCAAAGCAAGACCTAACATAATGCACCAATCAATTGCTTTTTTGTTAGGAACTGGTAATGCTCCGGGCAATCCTAAACAAACGGGGCAGGTTTGTGTATTTGGTTTTTTGCCAAAATGATCAGCAGGACAACCACAAAACATTTTGGAATTTGTTGCAAGTTCAATATGTACTTCAAGACCTATAACTGGTTTATATGTTTGGTTTAATTTCATGATATTTTGTTACCAACTGAAACTGGTGTCCAATATTTAGTAATTTGTCTTCTGAAAAGTGAGGTCCAACTATCTGCATACCAATAGGAAGATTATTTTTTGAAAATCCTGTTGGGATTGCTAAGGATGGAACTCCAGCTGGATTTTGAGTAACTGTGTAAATATCTGCTAAATAATTTTTAATAGGATCATTAATTAATTCTCCAATTTTAATCGGTAGTGTAGGTGAGACGGGTGAAATTATTGCGTCACAACTTTTAAAAATATTGTTATATGTTTCAATTAAAACAGTTCTAGCTTTTTGAGCTTGATTATAATATTCGTCGTAATAACCAGAAGAAAGAGAATATGTTCCTATTAATATTCTCCTTTTTGTCTCTTCTGTAAATTTGTCTCTCCCGTTACCATATCTTATACCATCATATCTACCTAAATTGGAGCTGGTCTCACTTGGGGCAATAATATAATAAAGTGCTACACCAAAATCAAAAAGGGGGAAAGATACTTCTTTAATTTTACAACCTAATTTTTTAAGTTCCTTAACCGCATTTTGAATTGAAGTCTCGACCTCTTTATCAAGTCCTTTAACAAAAAACTCTTTAGGCACACCGATTGTGTAATCTAATTTATTATTAATTATTTCTGAATATTTTGGAACTTCTATGTTTGATGTATTACCATCATATGGATCATAACCTGCAATATTTTCTAAAATATATGCACAATCTTCGGCGGTTTTTGCCATAGGTCCAACAGTGTCAAAGGATGACGCGTAAGCAATAGCACCATATCTACTAACACGTCCATAAGTAACTTTTAATCCAGTTATTCCACACCATGAGGATGGATTTCTTATAGATCCTCCTGTATCTTCTCCTATTGAATAGGGTACACATCGTGTTGCTACACTAACTGCTGGACCACCACTTGACCCACCTGCTGAAAGTTCTAAATTGTATGGATTTTTCACAGGACCTATATCATTATTTTCTGAACTTCCACCATGACCCCAAGCATCTAAGTTGTTTTTGCCAAGTAAAATTCCCCCAGCGTCTTTTACCTTTTTATAAACAGTTGAGTCGTATTGTGATTGATAATCAATTAAGACATTTGAACCAGAGGTTGTTCTTGTACCCTTAGCTTGATAAATATCCTTCATGGTAAATGGTAAACCATAAAGTGGGTTATCGACATTTTTTATATTCTTATCTTTTTCTTTTGCACTGTTTAAAACTAGCTCATTTGAAACTGTAGAGATAAAAGAGTTTGTCTTGGTCTTTATCTCATTAATTCTTGCAATACTTTCAGAAACAAGATCGACAGATGAAAAGTCACCATTTCTTAAGCCCACTGCTAATTCTTTAATACTTTTATCAATTAATTGCTTCATTCTAGTATTGCATCTACAACAAAATAACCATTATGAACTCTCTTCGCATTTTTCAAGGCATCTTCTTGACTCAAAATCCTGTTAGTATCAATTGCATCTTCTCTTGTTACATTTTTTAAATTTGTAGAGTTTGAAGTTCCTTTTATGTCTTTCAAATTTAATTCTTGGATTTTAGAAACAAGTTTGACAATCGAGTCAAATTCATCTGAAAATTTTTTTAAATGCTTAGGTAATATCTCAATCTTGGCTAATTTTGCAATTTTTTTCACATCAGTCATTTGAGTAATTTTTTCCTTTCAATTTTAATCTTTTTAATATCTCCCTCAATTGGCAAATCTTCAGGCATTGTACCACCGATTTCTTGAATTGTTTTTCTCACTTTTTGACCTACAACCATATGTGCAAATGTCGCATGCCCTTCACCTTTTATTTTTTCATTTCTGATTTTATCATCAGCTTGAGTAATCCTAAATAAATTTGCGGCAAGTTCAGTTGCACCTGCTCTATCCAAAACATCGTCTTTTCCAATTCCTTTTTTCTTTTGCAATGTTTTTTTGTGCATTCCATACAGGCCTAAATAGCCGGCATCGTGGAATTTTCCAAAATTTTTAACACCAGCACTTTGCGCGGTTGAATTTAATTCTTTGTTATGAACTTTGATCTTTCCACGGAGAAACAATCTTTGTTCCGTTTCTTTTAATCCTTGGAATATCTCTTGTTTTCTGGTTTGTATTGCAAAATAAGTTTGAGCAGAAGCTATGATTTTTTTAGAAGAATCTCCGTTTTGAGTTATTAAATAACATGCGTATCTAGACAATCGATAATCTTTTACTTCTCGTTTTGCGCCTGACCCAACAATAACCATATTATTGACATCAATAAAATGGTATTGGATCGTCTGATTGCTCTTTTTACATGCAATTTTTGCTTTTTCAATCACTTTTTCAAAATTTTGCCAGTTTGAATAATCTATTAGACTCATCAATTCACGAGCGAGCCAATATTCAACACCATTTTCGTCAATTTTCTTGATTTCTTCAAAGTGTTTACTTGGAGATTTGAACTGGATCATTACTTAATAATACTTCAACTAACTCATTTTTTGTAGTATGGCAATTCTTTCTGAAATTGGAGGATGGGTATTAAAAAGATTTGCAAATCGGCCCACATTACCTTTAATTCCCATTTTAAAGGGGCTAACTATATAAAGATGGGCTGTAGCTTTATTTGCAGCCTCAAGTGGTTCTTGATCACTTGAGATTTTCTCTAAAGCAGTAATTAATCCTTGCGGTTGTCTTGTAATTGCAACACTACCAGCATCTGCCATAAATTCTCTTCTCCTTGAAATTGCAAGTTGTATAAGCTGGGAAATAATAGGAGAAAGAATTGCAAACAGTATTCCTAAAACCAAAACTACAGCACCAAGACCACTTTTTTCATTACTATTTGAAGATCTTCTCCCATGAAAACTACTACGAAGGAAAAAATCTCCAAGAAGCGCAATTAAGCCAACCATTACGGAAACAATTGACATTAAACGGACATCATAATTTTTAATATGAGTTAGTTCATGTGCAATAACACCTTCAAGTTCAGTTCTTGTGAGTTTCTCAATTAAACCAGTTGTAACACAGACAACTGCATGATCATAATCTCTGCCTGTAGCAAAGGCATTAGGAGCTGAATCTTCGATTATATATAATTTTGGGAGTGGAAGCCCTGCTCCAATGCAAACATTTTCAGCAACTGAGGTAAATAAATTGTCTTCCTGCTTAGTTGCAGGTCTTGCACCTGAAATACCAAGAACTATTTTATCTGAATAGTAGTAACTTATAAAAGTAGATATACCTGAAATTATTAAGGCAATACCCGCAAACCCCAGTCCACTTGCTTCATAACCATTATAAATTCCAATGGCTGAAGTTATAAAATAAGTAGAAATAGCCACGAACACAAAAAACAAAACAGCAATTATTGCCGACTTTATCTTGTTTGCCGACTGCACCTCATATATATTCTTCATATTACTTTATGAATTGCTCAAATTCAGATTTACTCATCCCTGATTGGCTTAAAATACTTTGAAAAGTACCAAAGGCAATTTGTTTGTGTATTGGAATAATTACTGTTTGTAATTTACCATTCCAAAATCCACGCATCTTTAAATGGCTTCCTTTTTGTGATATCTGACTAAAATTAGCTCGTCTAAAAGCATTTACTGTTTCTCTTGAAGTATATAATTTAGGCATATATAGCAGATATCTCAGGTTCTGTTGGTACAAAATAATTTGGAATTTTTACATCTTCATCTTCAAGCAATAATTCTTGCCACACAATCGCCTTCAAGTCTGTTTTTGACATAAAGATATTATATCATTTCTTAAAGATTTACTTTTATAGATTTCATTTCATCAGAACTAACTTTCAAGAAATCTCCACTTTCTGGTGTTTCTAGACCTTTTAGTTCTTCAAATTTAAATAGATTGGCTACTAAATTTGTAGGAACCGTTGCTCTTTTAACATTGTAGTCAGCAGTTAAGTCGATCAAAAGTCTTCTTGAATACATAACTTTATCTGATGTATCTCGAAGTTCTCCCATTAAGTTTTCTACAACCGTATTTGCTTTAAGCTCTGGATTGCTTTCAACTACGATCTTTAAACCAGATAATACTTCTGATATTTGTTTCGTTGCGTCTTGACCTTTAGAAACTAATTTGCGAGCGCTAGATAACATTTCAAGAATTCCTTTTTCGTGTGTTAAATAACCTTTAACCGAGGCTTCAAGGTTTGGAATTAAATCAGCCTGTCTTTTAAGTTGATTTCCAATTTCTTGAATTGATGCTTTAATTCTAGTTTTACTGGATACAAAAAAATTGTATGTACTAACTATCCAAAAAACTACTAATACAAGTAATCCTAATAATATGTAAATAAAATTCATTTAAATATTCACCTCCTTTTTGAAATCTTCTAACGATAAACAGTTTATCACATCTTTTTTAGTAGCCCAACCCCGTCTGGCTACATTTACACCATATTTCATATTATCCATCATTGTAATCTCATGAGTATCTGTACCGAGAGTCATTTTTATTCCTAGTTTTACAGCATCTCTGACCAAAGTATCAGGCAGATCCAAACGCATAGGATCAGCGTTAATTTCAAGCCATTTATTATTTTTTAAACAGAAGTCAAAAATTTTCTCCCAATCAAGTTCAATTCCTTCTCTCTCGTTTATTTTTCTTGCAGTAGGGTGGGCAAAAATTTTCACTTTAGGGTAGGAGAGTGCAGTCAAAACTCTTTTAGTCATCTCATCTCTTGAGAGATCAAAAACCGAATGGATTGATATTAAGGCAAAATCTAAGGTTTCAAGCCCTTTAAGAGATACAGGCAAACTACCATCTTTATTAATATCAATCTCAAGAGAGTTGAATACTTTAAGTCCCCAATCATTTTCACGAACATATTCCTCTTTCTGTTTGAGTAAATCAGTTACTCTTTCAAGGCTATGTCCACTTTTGCTGGGATTATGTTCTGTGAAAGCTATATATTCGTACCCTAATTCCTTACTCCTCTTTACTAATTCCTCAGCAGTAGATACTCCTAAATCATGACTCGTTTCAATATCGAAGTCTGAATGTATTTGTAAATCACCCTTAATATCTTCTTGTTTTATCAAAAGCGGTAGACTATTAGCTATTGACGCCTGTATTTCCCCTGTATCCTCTCTAAGTTCTGGTTCAATGTAGTCTAGTCCTAAAAAGTTATATAACTCTTCTTCTGTTTTAAACTTTTTGTCTGGCTTTATTCCATATTCTGATAACGAATATCCAAGTTTCAAAGCATGTTCTCTTAAGGCTATATTATGATGTTTGCTACCTGTAAAATGTTGTAATGCTGAACCATACTGTTCTGGAGTTGTGACAAGTAAATCTACTTGCACATCTCCGGGAAGTAAAATTGAAGCCGTATGTTCACCCTGTTCAATAACTTTCTGAGTTTTTGGATATTTTGTAAAATATTCAGTTATTTTTGCATTTTGATTTTTAAATTTTGATTTTACTAATATATCAATATCCCCTACTGTTGCAACTTTACGTCGTAGTGACCCTAAAGTATCAATCTTAATAACATTAGAGCCTTCTTTTAGCCATTCCATGACCTCAGATGCAATATTTTCGGCATATGGAAGTAGATGTCTTTTAGTTTTGTTTATTATTTTATCTGATTCTTTTAACTTTTCATCAATTTCCTTTTTTGAAAGTTCTTGAAGCATTTTCATGGCGGTTTTAAGACCGACTTTTGGAAGAGCCATGAGTCTAAATGCTTCATCAGGTATCCCTTTCATGACTTCTTCAAAATGTTTAGATTTACCATTTTTAAAAATTTCATCAAGATGGGAAGCAATTGAGGGTCCAATTGATGGAACTTGATCTAACTTTCCATCATCCCAGAGATCTTTAAGTTCTGAAGTTGAATGTTCTACTGCATCTGCAGCACGATTGTAGGCAATAATTTGAAATTTGTATTTTTGCTCGTTTTTGTATTGGTAACTAGAAGCAACATTTCTTAAAAGTTCAGCAATTTGGAGATTGGTCATTAAAAATAATTATACCAGAATAGGTTTATACTATTTTATCTGCAAAACCTACCGAGCAGGAAGAAGAAAAATAATGGACATTTTAGCTTCAATATAAAAGTTCTGGGCGGGATCGACGAGACTCGAACTCGCAACCTCTTCCGTGCAAAAATCTTTCTGTTTCCAAAAAGCTTGGACTATCTCATTCCGCCAGTGGCGGACCAGGTATATAGTCTCTACACGTTTACGATACGAATGGTATCGATTTAGCTCGGGATTATCATTTTAAAGATTTCCCCGAATTAGCCAGGTTTACATCTAACTATTGCTAGAAAGAGCTGCCACTAAAGACAGGGAAGCGCTCTAACCAATTGAGCTACGACCCCGCCAAGAACTTTACTTATCAATTTTACTATAAAAAGCACTCAATCTCTACCAATAATAATTTTTGGCAAAAATTACCTAAATCGGCAAAGTGGCAAAGATTCTGGGAGTCTCTATCAAAACCCTTCAACGATGGGATAAAAAGGGAAAATTTATATCTTTACGTCTAGGCAGTGGTAGATTTTGATGGAGCAGTAGAGTTAATATGAAAAATGTCAATAATTCCTCAGTCATTGAAAGCCTTAAAATTCTAAATTTTATACCTCTTGACTTCAAGTAGCTTCTAGTTTAAATTGCTACTATTAACTTCTGCCCTGAAGAAATAGGGGTGATTTATATTAAAAATATAGATATCAAAAAAATCTTAAAAACTATTAAGCTTAACGAATCTACAATTTCAATGATTTTGGGTGCTTTAGTTATAGTAATTGTAGGAAGCTTAGTTATTAAATATATAAAAAATGCAAAAGGAACTATACCTCAGGAATTATTAGGTCAACCAAATTCTATAGAATTAACTCAAAAAACTCACACGGTAGCAAAGGGTGAAAATTTATGGGATTTGTCTGTGAAATATTATGGTGATGGATTTAAATGGGTAGACATTGCAACTGAAAATAAACTAGCTGACGCCTCAATCATTGAAGAGGGACAAAAATTAGTTATTCCAGAACTTGAAACAAAAGAGACTGAAGCAATAACATCAACAACATATGAAGTAGTTGAAGGAGATACTCTTTGGAACATTGCGGTTAGAGCCTATGGAGATGGATATAGTTGGGTGAAAATTGCCAGTGAAAACAAGTTGGTTAACCCAAATATCATACATGTCGGGAATATGTTGGTACTACCTAGAGGATGATATAATTAGTCTCGTAAGTATTAATAAATTGCGGGATTAGTTAAACAGCCTAACGCTACCTTCCCAAGGTAGAGAAACGAGTGCGACCCTCGTATCCCGCTCAATTGGTTATTTATCCCGTGTTTTAGGCATTTTATGACTTAGAAGTTTCTTTACTTCACGATCAAAATCTGAGATATAGTTTTTGTATTTATCTTTTCTATATTTTTTATATTCTTTGTACTGCAAAGTGCATTTTATTTTGAACAGTAGCAAAAAACTTATGTGTTAACTCTGTATCAACTTTATAATCAATACTAGTAGCATAGATATCAGTAACTTTTTGGTAAAACATTCGTTCACTACTTCTAATGTCTCTGACTCTTTGTAAGAGTTCCTGAAAGTATCTTGCACGGCCACCGCCCTGTTTAAGTCGTTCATCATCCATAGTAAAACCTTTTATCAAGTATTCTCTAAGTCTTTCTGTTGCCCGTTTACGAAATTGGGTTCCCTGTTCAGACCGAACCCGATAACCAACAGCTAAAATAGCCTCTAAATTATAATGTTTTATACTTCGTGAAACTGATCGTTCTTTTTCCATGCGAAGTATCCGGAAATTCCGGATAGTTGATTTTGTATCTAATTCCTTTTCGATAAATACGTTGATTAAATGCTCGTTAATTGTACGAATGTCAACTTGATATAACTCAGAAATTTGTTTTTGTGTTAACCAAACATTTTCATTTTCAATTCGAACATAGATTTTCTGATTATTATCAATACTTTTGTAAATTGCTATTTTATTATTCATTTTCA
Source organism: Candidatus Woesebacteria bacterium GW2011_GWB1_33_38 (assembly GCA_000990005.1). Lineage (GTDB taxonomy): Bacteria > Patescibacteriota > Microgenomatia > UBA8517 > UBA8517 > UBA12026. Next base: position 43,882 of record LBPF01000005.1, read on the forward strand.
TTTTTTAATTCCAAGGATTTTATTTCTGGCAAGGCTCTGCCTGTTACACCCTGAAGGTCTCCATACATTCCATGAGTGTGGTCAATTACTTTTCTAATTTCTTTTTCCTGTCTCGCCCATTTACTACTAAACCACCTTTTTTCGCGTTCAATATCATCTTGCAAAATACTAAAACTTTCCACAATTCCTTCAACACGAAGTTTAAATTCATTGCCTGTTAAATATTCATAAAGAACCTTCATTTTTTCGTCTACATTTACACCATTTTGTTTTTCATGGTAGATATTCACAAGATTAAAGCGAAGTGACATAGCAAGTAAAATAAAGTTTGATGGATTACAAATCCATACTCCATTTTTAAAACCCATGCCTTTCTGTTTTAAATCTTCAGAAAGATTAACTGAAACCAATACAGCCAGGTCAGCTTTGGCCTGCCTTTGATCTTCTTTAAGTTTAGAGATCCAAATATCTGACCATTTGGCATTTTTACTTTCCCAAATAATTGTTCCACAATTTCTATTTAATTTATCAACAACTTCTTGCAGTAAATCAGCACCTTTAACCCCTTTTTTAACTTCAGATATTGTGTCTTGAGGAAATTCCTTTTTTAGCTCTTCTTCAAGAGTTAATTCCAAACTTTCCCCTTGTGTTTGCTGTGAACCCTGTTCTAACTTTCTTTTTAATTCTTCATTTGCCTTTAAAACATCTTGCATTTTTTTGAAATTTTCCAAATCTTTAAGTTTATGTTCATCCTCAATTCTTTGCCTTTCTTCTTCTTTTATTTTTTCCCTATCTTCCAAAAGTTTTTTCTTCATTTCAATCTCTCTGGTTTCATCTTTTTCTCTTAAAGCTTTTATCTCATCAAGATATTTATCAATTTCCACTCGTGCTTTTCTTCTTTCCTCCAAACCCACAGACTCTTTAATATCATGAGCAAGTTCTTCAGCAACATCAATAACTGTCCCACAGTTTTTACATTTGATTGTATTTGCCATATGTTATAATTTATTTAATGAAATTTAGTATAAGACTATTATATCTTTATTTATTTGCTTTCATAGGTTTACTTGTGTCAGTTATCGGTTCCATCCAACTTGTAGATTTAGGCATAAACATTAGACAACGCCAAACTTCAACAGCTCTTGCTATGTTAATTGTGGGTCTTCCACTTTATAAATACCACTGGAAACTTATTTCTCACCGAACTGAGTCTTAGGAAGTTTGTAAGTGTTTTTCTTGGCTTCTTCAACTGTCATATCCCAAGCCTTGGCCAATTCTTCAAAAGATTTGTTTGTCAAAGAGGATCCTGTAGCATCAGGTTTACCCATATTGTCATCGGGAATATCACATCCACAGTTATAACACATATTTATAAATTCTTCGGAATTTAATTATCAAATTCCAATTACCAATTTATCAAACAATAAATAAAAATGAAAGCATTAAAACTCTAAATTTTGTTTTTACTTATTATTGCTGTAAATATTTTAATTAGCTGCATCGACTCATCAATTATCCAATTCTGGATATCTTTTAAACTTAAATCGTCACCAATGTCGCATAACCTAGCCCACAATCTACTTTCTTTGGCTTCTTTTCTTGATATTTTAATTCTATGATAGAAATCTTTTTTACTTATTGATTCATTTGCTTCGATATAATTTGCTGATACAGAACCAGAAGATCTAGCAAGTTGTTTTCCGTATTCAATATTTGTAATACTTCGTGATAATTTCTTAATAAAATCCCTACAAGTTTTTGAATATTCAAATGTTCTCTCCTCTAAATCATAATGTTTAGTATTTTTGTCATTATTATTTTGATATTGTTTGTTCATTGATGCTTGGTTATTGGAATTTATATTTATGTTATCATAATTCTAATGAAATTAACTTTAGTCAAGAAGATAGAAGAAGCTAAAAATACAAAATCGTTCTATTTCAAATCAGATGAAAAAATATCTTGGATTCCAGGACAATATATTTATATAACTCTTTCTACACTTAATTATCCAGACGAAAGAGGAGCAACACGTCATTTTACAATTTCATCTTCCCCCACTGAAGGAGATTTGATTCAAGTAACAACGAGAATACGAGAAGCGTCAGGCTACAAAAAAACACTTGATGAATTATCTGTTGGTTCTGTTGTTGAAGCTCGTGGTCCAATGGGTAGCTTTGTTCTCACTAATCACTATTCACCAATCACTAATCACTTGTTCTTGGCTGGTGGAATTGGCATTACCCCCTTTCGTTCAATGATTAAATATAATATTGACAAAGGACTAAATATACCTATGTATTTAATCTATTCTAATTCCGACTCTGACTTCACATTCAAAAAAGAATTGGATGAGTGGCAAAAAGAGAATAAAAATATTAAAGTTACTTATTTTAATTCCTCTGTTTCTGGCCATCTTGACGCCCAAAAACTTAATATCTTAATATCTGATCACTTTATATCTTCTGTTTTTTGGGTTGTCGGTCCCAACATCTTCATCGATGCCATGGAAGAAATCTTAGAAGAACTCAAAATCTCAAATGATCAAATCAAAACTGAGAAATTCACAGGATATTAATTCATTCCTCAACTATTATCTTTTTGCTTTTCAATTTGTAATCAGCATATATCTTAGCAATTTTAAATAAAGATTGTGTAATAGTGCCTTCTGGTTTAGGCAATAGTCCAAGATAATTGTAAATATTAGTGTCACTTTGTTTTAATTCTTCTTCTGTTAGGCCCGATTCAATTACTACTTTTTCTTTGTTTTTACACATATATGGCGATATATTAATACTTTATTGATTTGTTTCTTGATTTATATCTGATTTTTTGATATACTATAGGCATGAATAATTTAGTCCTAACTAAATCAGAGCAAAAGACATTCGATTTACTGCTTCAAAAATCAGATTTGGTAGTTAATCGTGATGAAATAGCTCAGGCTGTGTGGGGTGAAAATTGGCTTTCTAAGTATTCAGATTGGCAAATTGATAGACTTATATATCTACTTAGAAATAAATTGCCTTCTAATTATAAAATTAAAACCTTGAGAAATAGTGGATACATACTTTCTAACTCAGATGTGATCATTCCGCAAACAAAGATAAATATAGTTGAAGGTACTCTTCCAACCCACGAATATCTTGAATATATGAATAACACAAAAAACAAACGTAAAGTATTAAAAGATTTGTTTAAAAGCATTAAATTAAACCGACAATACAAAAATGTGTTAGTTATTAATTCATATTCGTTTGATAATGTTGCTAGTGTAAATAAAAACTTACCCAAAACTTCGGTTTTTTTTTCTAACTTTGACAGTAGGGCATTAAAGCTACATCAGAATGAAATTGAAAAACTAAAATTAAATAAATTCTCAACAGTTTTGGATGATATTAGAGATTCTGTCTTTAAAGATAAATTATTTGATTTAGTAATTAACGACTTTAGGTTGAATTTTAATACCAGCAATGATCAAAACGTTAAAACTATGCAAAACATATTTAGAATTATAAAAAATAATGGTCAAGTCATAATCTCAGTTGTTATTGACCCAAGAAATAAATCAACTAGAAGTGCGCCATGGAAATTTAGGGCAGAAGAAAACTTAACTAGACTTTGCTACACACCACGATACTATGGAAATTTGTTTAAGAAAACAGGTTTTAAAATATTAAAAGAATTTGATCAGAAAAATGGAAGTAAATGGAACCTTCCATACAAAAGGTATCTTCTGACGAAATGATATAATTACCCTTACGCTGGTGTAGCTCAACGGTAGAGCAGTGGTATCGTAAACCATCGATGGCAGTTCAATTCTTCCCACCAGCTCACTTCACTCGTTGATAGATTGGTAATATTACTTTCACAGTAGTTCCTTTATTTAATAGGCTTTCAATCTTTATCTCTCCACCTTGGGTCTTTATAATTCCTTGGGTTATAGCTAAACCTAATCCCGAACCTAGTATTTTAGCTGTTTTTAAGCCTCTGTAAGCTGAGCTTGAAGGGGCTCTGCCCCTATAAAATCTTTCAAAAACATGAGATAAATCTTTTTTAGAAATACCTACACCTTCATCAGTAATCAATATGACAGCATTTTTATTCAATTGTTTTAATCTTATTAAAACGGATTTGTGACTAGGGGTGTATTTAATTGCATTATCAATTAAATTTAAAACTGCTCGACTAATTTTGCTTTCGTCACCATATATTTTTATATTTTTGCTAACATCAACTTTTACATCAACTTCTTTTTGTAAACCAAGTTTAAAAGCTATTTCTGAAAGTTCACTAATTGTATCTGACAAATCAAACCTTTTGTTATTAATCGTATTTTTAGACATGCTGATCCAGGCAAGATCGAGAAGATTACTAACTAGCTTTGAAATCCTATCTGTATCTATTAACGTTTCTTTTAACGTGCTTTTATACTCCAATTTTGATCTATCTTTAGATAAAGAAATTTCTATTCCACTTTTTAATGTCGCAATCGGTGTTTTAAGTTCATGTGCGATGTCTTCGATAAATTGCCTCTCTCTTTTAAAAGACTGGTGTAATCTATCTAACAAATTATTAAAAGTTAATGAAAGTTTTTCTATTTCATCTCCTGATTTGGGATTAGATAACCTGATGTCAAGATTTTCTGTTGTGATATCATCCATTTTATTAATTATCAATGAAATTGGTTTAATAATCCGCTGAGTAAATAATATTGCACCAAAAATTATAGGTAATATAAAGATAACAAAGATAATAATTAAAGTAGACATTAATGAATTTAAAGATTTTTGTATTGCTTCGATTGGATGAGCAACCAAAAGTACCTCAATTAATTTATTGTCAACCCATGTAGGCTTTATTAAAAATCTCATAGGTGTAGTGCCCATGTTTTGATTAATAAAAGTAATCGATCTATTTTTTTGCGCTATTTTAAACAAATTATTATAAACAATAGATGAAGCATTCAAATCGATTGAACTCTTGGTTACATTTCCATTCTGATCAAGAAGTATTGTTACCATACCAGAGACATCATTAAACTGATCTAAGTTATGGGTGTGAAGCGATAAGTTTTTGTCTACTTCTTGGTAAATAATTTTATCCGTTACGGTATAAAAACTTGCAAAAATAACGCTTATTGCAACAATTAAAATTGAACTAAAAAGAATAATTATTTTAAAGCGGATACTCTTTGTATTCATATGATATATCCAACTCCGTGAACAGTTTTAATTAATTTATTTTCATATCCGCTATTTATCTTTTTTCGCAGTGTTACAACCAACACATCGACAATGTTACTCATTACATCAAAATTATAATCCCAAACGTGCTCAATTATTTTGGTTCTTGTTGTAACCTCTCCCTCACTTCTCATTAAAAGTTCCAAAATTGCAAATTCTTTAGGTGTTAATTTAATTTGTTTTTTCTCCCTAGTTACAACATGACTGAGTGGATTTAAAATCAAGCCTTGAACCTTTAACACAGGAGATGGATTTTGATGGCTTCTTCTTATTAGCGCATGTACTCTAGATTTAAGTTCTACAAATGAAAATGGCTTGGTTATGTAATCATCAGCTCCGCTATCCAAACCTGTTATTTTATCCTCTGTAGTAGATTTTGCTGTAAGAATTATTATTGGAGTTTTGTTTCCTTTTTTTCTTAAATTCTTGCATATCTCAATACCATTAATTTTGGGTAACATTAAATCGAGAATTATTAAGTCATAGCTTTCACTGCCTGCTAAATATTGACCTTCTTCACCGTCATACGCCTGATCAACAGCAAAACCACCCTCAACTAATCCTTTTTTAATAATATCGTTTAGTCTTATCTCATCCTCAATAATTAATAATCTCATAAGTGAAGTATACTTACTACCATCCATTTAATATACGGTCATAAACACGATATGGCTTTGGTCCAACTAATCCTTTTTTGAAGAGAATAAATACCCTATCCTTCGTCTATTTACTTTTATCAACAATCTCTCTAATTATTGTATCAATTTCAGTAGGAAGATTACCAAGATTTGCTTGAGGGAAGAATCGGGAAAGGATAACAGGACGCATACCTGAAATATACATTATTCCATCCTTCTGATAGACGTTTATTTTACAGGGTAAACAAAGACCTATTTTGATATCAGCCTGAAGCACAGCGTAGGCACTTTTGGCATTGCAGATTTCGATAATTTTAAAGGGTTCAATCTCAAAGTCCTTCTCTTTCAAGGTGGTTGTGACATTATGTATGTAAAGAACACGAAATCCGGCATTCTTTGTTTCCTGTTCAACCGCTTTTACGGCTTCATCAAATAATTTCTTTGTTATAACTGTGTAATCAAAATTCATAAATATTCTTTTTTAAAACGAAGATATTGTAGCATAATTATATCGCCATATTTTCTGCAACAAATTTATGTTGTCATATTTATATCAAAAGATACAGTAGCATCACTTTCTAATTTTCCTGCTTTATCTTTAACGGTTATTATAAATGTAGCAGGTCCAATTGTTAGAGGATTTGGGCTAGTAGAAATAGTGATGCCACCGCCAGTAGAACTTGAAGCGGAATTAATTTTGTAACCCAAAATTGCAATCATTCCAACTAAAATTGATATCGCTATTATTAATATTTTATTCATTTAGTTTTTAACTATCTTGCACTCGTTTTTATTGTTAGCTTTAATTAAGTGATAAAGCGAAAACAAAAGTAACATTACAGCTAAGTATGACAATTCCATACCACGAAATGGCAAATAGGCAATACTTCCACTTAAACCTAAAAGTGCAAGTATAGGTAAACCACAAGATGCACATCCAGGCTTAATTAGTAATTTGCGTTGGTAAAATTATTGTATATGTCCTCAATTACGCCCAAATCTCAAATTTAAGTTTTACTACAAAAACTCCTGCAATCTG
>LBPF01000006.1 GCA_000990005.1 Candidatus Woesebacteria bacterium GW2011_GWB1_33_38
CAGATTGCAGGAGTTTTTGTAGTAAAACTTAAATTTGAGATTTGGGCGTAATTGAGGACATATACAATAATTTTACCAACGCAAATTACTAATTAAGCCAATGATTTTAATGATCTAATAGATAGAATTAATGAAAGAGATATGCAGGGAACAATCACTTAGAAAAAGCGCAATAGCCGGAATAGTACAAGGTCGTGTTTCACCTGCTGTTTGGACCAAGTATGGTGAGTATATAATGAATAAAAAAAAGAAGGGTTAAGAGATAGAAAAATAGTTATCTACTTTTCAATTTGTAAATCTCAAAGGTGTTTATAGTTGCTTCTTGACAAAAGTTTGTACAACTATTACCATATAGTTGTCATGAATTTGTACAACTTAGAGGAACTACTTGTCAGTCAGAATCCTCAATTTATTTCAGGCAAAATAGATGAAGTAGGGTATAAAAGAGATATTTTCCCACAATTTTGCCATGAGTTAAAAAATAAAAAACTAATTATTACGCTTAATGGTCCTAGAAGAAGTGGTAAAACTTTTATCATAAAACAAGGAATGAGGTATTTGATTGAAAATGGAGTAAGCCCAAAAAATGTCAGTTATTTTCAGTTCTCAAGTATTTTAAATGATAAAGAGATAATAATTAAGCTGGCCGACATTTTTTTAAAGAAATATTCAATAGATGGACAGAAATATTTGTTTTTGGATGAAGTGCAATTGGTTGATTTCTGGCAGGATCAAGTAAAGTTTCTTTACGATACATTTAAAGACATTAAAATTATTGTTAGCGGGTCAACTTCACTTTTTTATAAACAGAGATCAGTAGAGAGTCTGGCTGGGAGAATTTATAAAATTAAACTTGGAGCATTAAATTTTCACGAATACTTAAGATTTAAAAAAATAGATGAGCCGTCGAATAATAGGGCTGAATTTATAACAAACCTAAATATTTATAGGAGTGAATTTAGAAAATATTTATCCTTTGGACAATATCCTGAAGTCGTTGCAAATTCTGAACTTGATTACAAGAAGTATATACACGATTTAGCAGATCAAATAATTAATTTTGATGCTTTATATTTTTTATCTAAAATTAATAGACAATTGTTTTTAGATACTATTAAAACTTTGTCGTTTGATTTGGCAGAAGAATTTAGTGTGAATAATGTCGCTAAAATCTTGAATTCGGACAGAAGAGAAATTGGAGAATATGTGAAGATACTATCAGAACTTAATTTGTTTAATACTTGTTTTAACTTCGGCCTTAAGAGTATGAGAAAAAAGCTTTCTGGATCTAAAAAAATATATGCTTTAAATTCAAACCTAACTTTAAATGTAAACGGTTTTGATATAAGTTATTTAAATGATTCCAGAGTTTATGGCAAATACCTTGAGAACTATGTTTATACAAGATTAATTGATAAATATGAAAAAGTAGAATATTTTAGAGTTGATGGTAAAGAAATTGACTTTGTAACCGAAAAAGATTGTTTTGAGGTCAAATTAAGGGAGACTCATGATTTAACAAACTGTGAAAAAATATCAGTAAAATTAAACAAAAAATTTAATCTTCTTACTGAAGAAGAAGTTTTCTTACTTTAATTTTCAAGTAGTTAGAAGTATAAAATTGACAAATTTAAAGTTTACCCTATAATACAAGTCTCATTAATATATGACTACATTTTTTCGCCGGGATTTTTTAAAGTTGATGGGTATTACCGCGGGGTCCTTGGTCCTCACAGCTTGTGGAAATAGCAAAGAAGGTGATAGTGGTGGTTTTTCTGGGGATGAACTTGATATTGCTTGGAATATTCATGCACTAAATGTAGATAATCTTAGAGATGCGTATCTATCTAATACAAATCTTGAAGTTGTGAGTTTTGGGCCTTTTGACAAGTCAAGTCAAACTTATCAATATCGAGCAGTTATACTTCCAAGAGATAGATTTGATGAAACCAGTTGTTACCCAGCGTCTAATAAAGTTTTTCCTAGTGATGCAGAAAAGGAATTAAGAGATAAAATTAGAGAAATATATGACGGAGCTGAAGCAGTTATGGTCTTGCAACAGCAAGGACTAAATGGGTGGGAACCTATGACTCTTCCCACTTCTGTCAGCCAGTTAAAAATTTCAGTCGAGATAAGCAATTATCTGGTGTCATTATTTGGAGTTGAGAACGGAAAGGAGACTCCTGAGGTAATTGAAGCTAAAGCTAGAATGTATGGTGCTTTTAATCCAAGATCAACAACTGATGAGCAAGCTAATGAGATTGTAGATCGATTAATAGAAGATCCAATTAGGAATATAGGTGTTAAAGAGATTTTACCTGCTGTGAGATCTTTATGGGCCGATATACCAGAAAATGTACCGTTAGATATTGCCGTAAATATTTTAAGAGCTGGACTTAGTCCTGTTTCTGGGACAGATACCTTTAATGAATTTCATAACGTGGCTGTAAAATCAGGTTATGCAGATGCGGTTTTTATACCCAGAGCAACAGCATACGATGAAGGAGTAAAAGCACTGGAGAAATTAAAGATGGAATTAGGTAGGAAACCTGAGGTCTATTTTATAGAAAGACACACTATGTATGGTCTTACATCCAAGGTAATGGTTAGACACGACCCTGGAGATTTAGAGGAAAATAGAAAAAAAGACGGTGTATTTGACCTTGATGGTAAATATGCAACTTCAAACTCTGATATGGTTAAACAATGGGAAGAAAAGGGCTGTTTTGAGGTGCTCGATCCAAATTCTCTTGAATACCAAGATGCTGTTGATTTTTTTAGGATTAATACCAAAAGTAATTTGATAAGAGGAGAAGTACAAAGAATTTTGAGAGTAAAGAAAGATATGATGTCATATTTCTTAGTTCCAAACAAATTTATCGGAGACTCCAAAGTTTCTGGAGGTTTTGGAATGCCAGTTTTTATGGATAATTTCGATTCTGAAGGTAAACAATTGCAAGTTCCTGAGCCTAAAGTAATGGTGTTTAGAGAAATGATGAGGGATAAGTTGGGTATTCAATCAATTCAACCACGAGATCAGGTTTGGAGCAATTGGATTACGGAATGGACTGAGAGCGCAAATAAACTTCTTGATTTAGGGGTTCATGAAATATCAAGAATTGGGGCTTGTTCTCCAATCGAAATGTTATCAAGATTTTTGATAGGTTATCACGACGTGATGAGGCGGAATCAGTTTTGGATGTGGTCTAGTTCCAGAGGACAGGCTGTTTTACTGGACTGGTTCTATGGTGTTTTAGTGGATGATAAAGGCAGTAAATTAAAAGAGACAAATTTGTTGACAGCGGTTGACGATATAGAAGTTTACCAATTAACAGCAGATAATTATGCAGGTTGGATTAAAAAATTAGCTAAAATGGCAAATAATTTATTCCGCAAAGACATTTTACCAGAAGAAGATGTTGTTTCAGTTGGATCTGCATTAGAAGATGACGGAACAAGAATGATAATTAAAAAAGGTGAGATGGTACCAACAACCAGATTGATTAATATTGGAGGAGATTTATTTGTTACTGTGGGGCCAATTATGAAAGATGAAAATGCCACCAATATGGCATTAAACGAATGGGGAGCTAATCCTCAGTCTGGATTTTGGAATGGAGTAAGAAATTGGGGATTAAACGATAGTATTAAGGGGGTTTTGGCTATTAGGTATGAAGACGCTCTTAAAAAAGGATTAATTCTTGATCCAGATCCAAATCTTTTGGAAGCAGTTAAAAAAATTGCCGCAACACTTATTATTGCAGGATCCGTTGTTTATTGGATTGCCGCTCCTGTTTCGGCGGGAGCTGTTGTTACCGCAGGTGGTTTAGCTGTAAGGACAGCAATTGGGAGAATATTTAACTTTATAACAAGATAAACATTAATTTTTTCAATCTTAACTTTGCAAATTCCAAAGGTGTTTATAAAGTCCGTTTTTATTTTCAACTAAATCTTTATGACTTCCTTCTTCAATTATTTTTCCATCATCCATGACAATTATTCTATCTGCTTTGGCAATTGTTGAAAGGCGGTGGGCTATTACAATAGTAGTTTTGTTTTTGGCATAATTCCAAAAAGCATCTTGAATTAATTTTTCTGATTCTGAATCAAGATGGGAAGTTGCTTCATCAAAAATTATAATGTCAGGATTACTCATAATCATGCGGGCTATGGCAAGCCTTTGTTTTTGTCCACCTGAAAGTTTAATTCCCCGTTCACCTACATTTGTCTCGTATTTTTGAGGGAGTTTTTCAATAAAATCAGAAAGGTGGGCCATTCGGGAAGCTTCTATGAGGGTCGGAACCTCTGCAGATAGGCCTTTCAGGTTCCGACCCTGTAAGATCCGCTGTGAGGTTCCACCGTAAGCGATGTTATATCCAATTGTGTTGTTAAATAAAACTGCCTCCTGTGGCACAACTCCAAAAAAACTTCTTAAATCAGTTTTTAAAAAGTCTTTGATATCAATTCCGTCAATTGTAATCTCTCCACCTGTTGGGTCAAAAAATCTCATTAGAAGTTTTGTGATTGTAGTTTTACCTGATCCGCTTCTTCCCACAAAGGCAACAGATTCTCCAGCTTTTATAGTTAAATTTAATTTTTTAATTGCATTTTTGGTTCCACCTAAATACGAATGAGAAACATTTTTAAACTCAATCACTCCTTTAAGTGACTTAAGTAACTTAGGTTTTATAGGGTCTAAGACTTCTTCTTTGTATTCCAAAAGACCAAAGTATTTTTCAATGTCTGCATAATTTTTGGCTAAATCACGGGTTGACCAGACTAAGTCCCAAAGTTTAGGATAAAAGGCTGATAGAAAGCCTGTAATTAAGACAAAATCGGGGACTGTCAAATTTAAATCTATGGCTTGATTAATGGTTAGATAAAGCACTAAAAATATGCTTAAACTAATTAATGTTCCCATTACAGCATCAATTAAGCGGAAAGAATTGCCATATCCCCAAAGTGCCCTTTTCCAAGGAATAAATGACTTTGTAAGCCTTTTGTTTTCCCATTTTTCTTTGGCAAAGAGTTTAACTGTTTCAAAGTTGATTAAGTTATCCGTTATAATTCCACTAATTGCATCTTCTTCATGATTAAAAATTTTTCTTTTGGCAACATTGTTGGCAACTAAAAATTTAGCTGCAATTATAGTTATAATCAAAGAAGCTGTAGTTAGAACAACGATTAAAGGATTTAAGTTGAGTAAGAAATAAACCATGACTAAAAAGCCAATTAATACTCCAAACATTCTGACGTGAACGTCATGGAAAAAAGAAAAGAAGGCTCCGTCTCCTCGTTTAAAGGCTGAAATTAAACTTCCTGTTGATTTATTGGTGTGAAATGAGAAGTCTAAATTTTGGACATGTTTAAATATATCTATTCTAGCGTTTTTGGCAGCTTCAAATAGAATTGAATCACCGACATAAAAAGCAAAAATATCAGTAATTACTCCCAAAAATCTTGTTCCAATAAATATAAATAAAAGATTAATTAAATAGTTTTGATCCAAAGAGGGGATTGCTTTAACAAAAAGTTGATAAAAGTAGGGGTTTAAATTCATGGCAATGTTAGAAATTATTACCAATAGAAGAAAAAACCCAAAAAGAGGCTTATTTTTTAATAAATAGTGGTAAAAAGTCGCAAAGACTTTAAAAATAGACATAGAGAAGTGTAAATTTTACCACAAAAGCAAGTTTTGAAGTTTAATTTTCTCTCTCAGTTTTAAAATTTGGAGTAGCTTGAAGTCCTATGTCATTTTCTTTCAATAATTCGTTTTTTGTTTCAGGCTTGGTAACAGCCATGGCTACCAATTCAGCTTCTCTCAACGATAAGTCAGCATGTCTTGGTCTGTACCCCCCCCTCTTGTGTGGTTTGTAGTGTCGTGATCCACTTTGTTGTCTTTTGCCGTGTGACATTAATGCCTAATTTTACAAAATTTTCATCAAGTTGCAAGGGGAGAAAATTAAATTATTACCGGCTTTGTATATTCTACTTGACAAAAAGTATACTTTTTGTCTAAAATAAGTAAATTATGTTCATAAAACGTAAAATATTACCTCTTTTAGAAAAATATTTGGAATATCCAGAAGCGATTGTATTAACAGGGTTTCGTAGGGTTGGGAAATCCACGTTGGTTAAATATCTTTTTGATAACTTAAAAACGAGTAATAAATTATTTTTAGATATGGAAAGCCCAGTTAACCAAAAAATATTTCAAGAGGAAAATTATGACGCTATTACAACCAAATTTAAAGAACTTGGTTTAAATATTAAAGGAAAATCATATATCTTTATGGATGAAATTCAGTTTGTTAAAGATACGCCTTCAATTGTTAAATATTTATTCGATCATTATAAAATAAAGTTTGTTTTGACTGGATCAAGTAGCTTTTATCTAAAAAATTATTTTACAGAAAGTCTCTCGGGTAGAAAGTTCATTTTTGAACTTATGCCTTTAACATTTGAAGAATTTTTATGGTTTAGGGGAGAAAAAGTAACTGTTTCGGCAAATTATGATTTATTAAGGCATTTATATGATGAATATATGAATTTTGGTGGATTACCGGGAGTTGTCTTGGAAAGTACAATTGAAGCTAAAAACCTAAAACTAGATGATGCCTTGGGATCATATTTCCAACTTGATGTTGCTAATCTTTCCACATTTAGAGACATAAAAATACTAAAATCGCTTCTTTTTTTGTTAGCCTCAAGGGTTGGAAGTAAATTAGATATCAGCAAATTGTCAGAAAGTTTAGGGGTTTCAAGGCAAAGCCTTTACAATTATCTTGAGTTTTTTGAACAAACATATTTGATACATCTAGCTCCAGCTTATTCAAATTCTTCAGATATTATAATTAGGAAAAATCCAAAATTATATTTTTCTGATAGTGGTTTACTAAATCGAATTGATAAAGTTTCAACTGGGCAAACTTTTGAAAATACTATTTTTAACCAACTTTTTATAAGCGACTATTTTAAAAGGGAGACAAAAATATTTGTACCTAGAGTTAGTTACTTCCAGAAAAAGAGTGGGGCCGAAATCGATTTCATATCAGCTAATGTTGGCTATGAAGTTAAATTAACAGGCACCTCTAACGATGTCAGAAGAGTCAATAAATTTGCTTCAAATTTAAAGTTAGATAGCTCGTATGTTATTAGTCTTGAAAAACCAAAGTTTAAGACTCAGGGAGTTGTTTATCCATTTAAAATTTAAATAATTACTGGATTATTAATTTAATTCCACATATAACCTCTATTGTTGATTGTTTCAAGTCTTTTTGGGTTAATTCCTAATTTTTTCAATTTTTTTCTGAACCTTGAAATAACTTGATTAATGGCCCAATCGGTTACATCGGGATTATCCCAGATAATTTCAGCAATTTCGTCCTTATTGATAATTTTACTTTTATTATTCTCAAAATGATCAAGTAATATTTTATTTTTACCTCTAAGTTTGCTTTGGTTATTGATATCGGCTATAGACAAATTATTAAAAAGTTTTTCTAGTTCTTTTAATCTTTTCCCTATGGTGAGTAGAGTTTGTTGATCCATATGACAGTTATTATACTAATAACTGTCAGAAAAGTCAAAAAAATGACACATTTTGTCAAGACTTTTAAAATCTTATAGTTAAAATACTTAACACATATGGAGAAAAGGGTTGTAATACTTAGAGTTAGTTCTGATGAATTTTTGGCTGAATCGTTAGCTGCAGCTGAGCATGAACGAGCAATAATGATGCAGTATGAAGCTCAAATCAAAAAAATTACGGATGATTATTTAGGAGTTTTAACTTACAATGCAAACAGACAAATAGCTGAGATTAGGAAAAAGATGGCACCACATGCAGTAAGAGGTCTTAGATTATTAGGTGCAATGGGAGATGTGATTCTAGGAGAAAATTCCTGATTTAATATATGACAGAAAGATCTATAGTTATTGCAGGATTAACTCAAAAATTTCCCGGAATAGATTGGGAGATATCTGATCTTAACGCTATTCAAGGAGCTGTGGGTATTTATGATGATAAGACAATGACTGATCAATATTTTGTTTCGGGAGAAAGTAGAAAAAATCAACCAAATAAAAATACTAGATCATCTCGTCGTCAGGCAAACATGATGAAAACAATTAATAAGCAAATTCGAAGAAGTGGAAGATAAAATATGTTTACTGAAATTACCTTATTACCTCAAGA
This sequence comes from Candidatus Woesebacteria bacterium GW2011_GWB1_33_38, assembly GCA_000990005.1. Lineage (GTDB taxonomy): Bacteria > Patescibacteriota > Microgenomatia > UBA8517 > UBA8517 > UBA12026. The sequence continues at coordinate 8,198 of LBPF01000006.1, forward strand.
TAGTGATTTTGGTGAAGAATCTACTAAGGAAAGATTCTCTAGAGAGGAATGGACATCAAAGTGTAGTTTGTGTAGCCGATCTGGCTTTAATGGAAGCTGTACAGGAATAACTGTCTCTGCTTATCGTGGAAATCGTATGTCGTGGAAAGAGTTTGCTTTACAGGCTTCAACTAATGATTCTTCTGGATATTTGCATGAGATGAATTTTCAATGTGTTAGGGCAGGGGCTGAAATAAAATAAAACTTCATGGCTGAGATAAATTTTCCATTAAGTGTTAGAGATGAAAACAGTGGGGGAACATATCATGGAACAGGAGATCGTTGGCCTCAAAATATGGATACACTACCCAAAACTTCACAATTAAAACTTCAGGAAGAATCGGCAGGATTACAAGTTGAAAAAATAAAAAAAGATTGTTGTGAATTTTGTCCATTTCGTGCTAAGTGTACTGGTGTTCGTGTGGGTACAGGTGGTATGTTTTCAGGGGCATGGGTCAAAGTTGTCACAAGAACAAGTTTAACCAAAACTGAGTTTTTAACTGCAAATCCTGCATGTGCACAAAAATATGGTGCAACCTTTAGTTAATCCTTGACAAAAGTTCTGTTTTATTCTACAATTAGTTAAGTTTTTAACTAATTATGGAACAGATTGAAAAATTACCTTTTTTTAATAAAGTAACGGCAGGTGTTGCCTTAGGTAAATCTGGTCAAAATCTTGATTACTGGATTAAGACAAGGCTTAAAAGTGGTGAAATTATTGCTTTAAAAAAGGGATTATTTGTATCGAAATATTACTTAATAGCTTTGCAAGCAGATTTTAGGTTAAGAGAAAATTATCTTCAATACTTAGCTGGAATAATATATCAGCCATCATATTTATCATTAGAATATGTATTAAGTCTCAAGAATTTGATTCCCGAGGCTATATATAGTTATACCTCGATTTCACTTAAAACTACGAGAGATTTTAAAAACAAGTTAGGTAAATATAATTATCAAACCATCAAAGATGATTTGTTTGGAGGGTTTGAAGTTATAGAATTTGATGGTGGAAAGAGAATAAGAATTGCGACAAAGGCTAAAGCATTGTTTGATTTCTTGTATCTAAAAAAAATTAAGAATTTAGATCTGTTGAAATATGAAATAAATGAAGGGCTTCGGATTAATTGGTTAGAATTTGATAAAAATGATATTAAAGAATTTAAACGATTTGCAATGATTTCAAATTCATCTAAAATGAAAAGTATCGTAAAAATAATGAAATGGTAGTTGAAAACTTAAAACTAATATTATCAAAAAATAAAGATATTAAATCAAAAGATTATCTTCGTAATTTGTTGAAAGAAGAGCTTCAAATTGTTGTTTTGAATTTTATATATACAAATTCCAAGTATAAAGATTTGATTTTTACAGGCGGAACCTGTCTACGGAAATTTTATGGTTTAGGCAGGCTTTCTGAGGATCTTGACTTTGACACCCATGATGGTTACTCTTTTGCTGGTAAAGAATTTGATTATAATAAATTTGCAAATGATTTAATTACATATTTTAATTCTGTTCTGAAATATAAAAACATCTCTGCAAAAGTAAAATACAAGACAGTCTTTTTGAAATTACCGGTGCTTCGAGAAATTGGTTATGCTGGGCCAAATGATAGTGAAATACTTATGTTACGAATTGATATTTCAAATTCATACACATCAAGTTGCGGAATAGAGATTAAAATTTTTGATTCAATCGAGTACAGTTTTGTTGCTAAGACTTATGATTTTTCGACACTTATCGCAAATAAAATAGCTGCATTTTTGACTAGAATCTATAAAAAAGGTGGTATTCAACAAGAATCTTTTAAAGGTAGAGATGCCTTTGATGTTGTTTGGATGTTTGGTGAGATTAATTCAAAAAAAGTAAATATAAATTTTACTAGATTAAAAGAATATGTAAATTTTAACAATGCCGATGATTTAAAAAATCAAATACTTAAAAAATCATTAGTAATTAAAAGCACTGATTTGTATTATGATCTGAAAAACTTTTTTAAAGATGATATATATGTAAAACAATTTTGTGATAATTTTCAAGAATTACTTAAAAGTAGCATTAAATACATCTAATTTGATATAATACACACATATTCCACAATGCGTGGCATTGGTTATTTATGAAGAAAGTAATTTTAGTATTTTTATTGTTTCTAACTTTTCAGTTTATAAGTTACGGGTTACGAGTTACGAGTACTATGGCCAAAACAACTCCAAGCCCTGTTGCTACAATTTTACCAAGTCCTATTCCAACTGAAATTTCAAGAGTTGACATAACTCAGAAAAGTGAAGAAGCAGTTGGTCCTTTAGAGAAACTTATTAAAGAACAAACTTTAAGTTCAATTTGGCCTTTTAATCCCTTAAAATACGCAATAAAAGATGCAGTTAATAGTGGTATTCCAGCTAACACTATTGTACTTTTACTTCTTTTGCCCGTTGTAGCTACGGTTATAGCCGCTACCCGTCAACTTATAGGTATAAGAGGTTTTGGTATATTTTTGCCAGCCGCACTTTCCGTTACTTTTGTCGCAATTGGCCCAGCTCTTGGAATTATATTATTTTTAATAATTGGAGCTATTTCAATGCTGGTTAGACTTTTAACTAGAAAACTAAAATTAAGACTACAATATTTACCTAAAATGGCACTTATTTTATGGTTTGTTTCATTCGGAATTTTAGGAGTATTGTTTATATCTCCATATGCAAACATAGAAGGACTTAAAAACGTATCAATTTTTCCTGTACTTGTTTTAACGCTTTTAGTTGAAGACTTTACCAAAATTCAGCTTGGAAAATCTGTTAAAACAGCAATTGGAATTACTTCCCAAACTTTACTATTGGCCCTTTTATCATACCTCTTTTTAACCTTTGCACCATTTCAAAAGTATGTACTTCTAAATCCCGAGATCTCTTTATTTATTACTTTTGCGATAGATATCATATTAGGTCGTTACATAGGTTTAAGATTTATGGAATACAAACGTTTCAGAAAATTAATAAGTGGAAAGTAAAACTTCATTATGAAAATATCATCAATTTTGGGCTTAAATTCAAGAGGTGTACTTTATACTTCCAAGTATAATTCTCGCAGTGCTAAAAAAATTGCCGATTCAAAATTATTAACCCATGCCGTTTTAAAAAGATTTGATGTCCCACATCCTAAGATTTATAAAAAATTTAAAAATCCTGAAGATGTTATTGATTACGATTGGAACAAGCTACCTAGTAGTTTTGCATTAAAACCTTCCCGAGGGCTTGGAGGAGAGGGAATAATTGTTGTCAAAAAGAAAATAAATAATTATTGGTCAACAACTTCACGGCAAAAAATAACTGCTGAAGACTTAAAACTTCAAACCTTAGATATTTTAGAAGGTGCCTATTCTATGGGAAATGAGCCTGACACAGCTTTTGTTCAGGAGTATGTTGGCAAACATAGAAGGTTTTTTAAGTTAGCATTTCGTGGAACACCCGATATTAGAGTTATTGTTTTTAATAAAATTCCAGTAATGGCAATGCTAAGGCTTCCAACAAGAGAGTCGGGAGGAAGAGCAAACTTACATCAAGGAGCATTGGGTTTAGGTATTGATATAGGAAGTGGAATGACAACAAATGCAATTTGGCACAATAACCCAATTGAAAAATCTCCCGACTTTGAAACGAAGCTAAAAGGAGTGAAGGTGCCATACTGGCAAAAGATCTTAGAAATTGCAGTTAAAGCTCAGATTGCCTCAGGCTTGGGCTATGCTGGGGTGGATGTAGTCCTTCATCCTGATAAAGGACCCATGATAATTGAGCTTAATGCTCAGCCTGGGTTATCTATTCAACTAGCCAACATGGAAGGGCTTAAGAAAAGATTAGAAAGAGTTGATGATATGGATGTAATTGATGTTGGGCATGGGGTTAGGATTGCCAAAGCTTTATTTGGTGGAAGGTATAAGGGAAAAATTAAAGATAGCCCTGATGAAGTCAAATTAATTAAAGCTGTTGAAGAAATCAAAATAAAGGATATAGATGGCAAAAAACATAAAGTTCTATCCAAAATTGACACAGGTGCATGGTCATCCGCAATTGACAAAAAATATGCAAAAGCCTTAGGACTTTTAAAAAAGGATAGGATACTTTGGTTTAGAGATAAATTATCAAGTTTGGGTAAAGAAGCAAGGCCTGTTATCCCTGTGACCATTTACCTTTCTGGTAGAAAAATAAAAACAAACATGACTGTGGCTGATAGAAAATTATTGAGGTATGATGTGTTGATAGGTAGGATCGACTTACAAGGCTTTTTAGTTAATCCAGAAATTGATAAAGATAAACTTGTAAAGGCAAAATGGTCATGAATATTATATTAATATTAACAAGTGGTAAAGTTTCAAAACTTGATAACTTTATTGGTAAAGGTGTTGATTTGGGATCGTTTGATGATGTTAATTTTGATTCCGACTCAAATGCTTTAAGGCTGAAAGCCGTAGACCTAAAGCAATATACGCTGATATATTTTCGGATGGTTGGGAAAAGTTTAGAAGTTGCAACTTTAGTTACTGATTATGCAATTAAAAATAATATAAAAATAGTAGATGGAATTTATACTAAATCTAATCTTATGCCCATAACTCTGGGAAAGTCAGTTGAGCTAAAAAAACTCTTAGAATCTGGTATAACGACCCCCAAAACTGTTTTTGGAACATTTAACAAGTTACCATTTCCATATGTAGTCAAGTCGACAACTTCTTCGCGGGCCAGAGAAGTATGGCTTGTAAACAATGAAGAAGAATTAAAAAGTTTGAGAGAAAAACTTCCCAAAAATAAATTTTTCTTTGTTCAGGAGTTTATATCAAAAGCTAAGAGGGCACGTTTATTAATAATAGGTAATAAAGTAATAGGGGGAATTTTAAGACAAACTAAATGGAATAAAGATGAAACAAAAGAGACATTGAATCCAGTGCCAGTTGATATGGCAAAGCTTGCAATTGAAGCTACAAAGGCAGTCGGGCTTGATGTGTGTGGAGTTGATTTGTTGATTAATGAGAATAAAAAGTTATATGTTATTGAAGCAAATGCTGCGCCTTCATGGAAATTAATTAATAAATATTGTGATGTATCAGTTGAAGATGAAATCATTAAATATCTATCAAGCAAAATTTAAAAAGTTTGGAAGTAATCATAAATCATTACTCTGGAAAACTAAGGGTGCTGCACATCAGCGCTTCAGAGAGTTCTGGAAAGAAATAGATTTTAACAACAAAAAAGTGTTAGATATTGGTTGTGGTTTTGGTGAAATGGGCAATTTTCTTGTGAAAAGATATAAAAATGTTACCTACAAAGGTGTCGATATAATGCCCGAATTCATTGAAAGTGGGAAAAAACTTTACCCACAGTTGGACCTTGAGATTCATGATTTTCACGAGCTAACAAACACCGTAAGTTATAGTGGCATAATGTACGACATTGTTTTAGCTAGTGGTGTTTTAAACTCCAACATCCCAAATAATATGGATTATCGCGAAAAGTCAATCAAAAAGATGTTTGAGTTAACTAATAATTGTCTTGCCTTTAACATGTTAGGAAGCCATCCTCAACCTAAAAATGATGAAGATTCAAATGTTTGGTATGCAGATAGTTTAGAAATTATAGAGTACTGTATGAGTTTATCACAACGCGTCATATTACGAGCAAATTATCATCCCAAAGACTTTACAATTTTTATGTATGTGTGATCTAATTATTTTTACACAATATCCAATGGCCTATGCTCCAAAAAGGCTCGAAAATGAGGCCCAATTGTAGGGTTTTACCCTGCAAGTCATCAGTTATAGTAATGTTGATTTGAAAATTTACCAGAAACAAAATATGTGATACTTCGGGAACCGAATCCAAAAAAAGATCTTTACAGATTAAGAGACAAAGTTTTGAGACATTACCTGAATTCTAATACCTATGTTCTAAATTCTAAATCCTATCTAAAGTGGAGTGTCTTGGACAAAAAGACTCAAGAGCTAGAATTTCAAAAAGCAGGTTTTGATTTACGAGTCATTGTAATCGATTCTAAAGTGGTTGGAATTATGAAAAGGACTCCAAGATCGGGAGAATTCCTTTCAAACTTTTCCAAAAGAATAATTATAGGAAACATAGCAGTCGAAACTGCAAGACGTTTCAAACTTGATTATGTTGGGGTTGACATAATGCTTGGCAATGGCAATAAGTGGAAAGTTTTGGAAGTAAATAGAGCTTGCCAGTTCAAGGGATTTGAAAAGGCTTTAAAGATTAATGTTGCAAAGGAAGTAACTGAATTTTTTAATTAACAAATCTAAGTGATTCTGAGTGCCACTTAGCAATTTCCTTGCCATGTTTTGCTATGTATTGCACACATCTCGCACTTGCGTTGTCATCGAGTTTTCCACTAGCTAACGCTTTTTCGACTATTTTTACACTTTCCATTACCATTTTGCGATAACCATCATCTGCATCTCCCTGATAATCAGCAAGTCTTGATATCCAATCATTATCAATATTTTTGCTATCGACTACCTGCGCTAAAATAATAGATCCAATCACCTGTTCCATTTCTCTTTTCAAATCTTTGTTCATAATGGAGGTAGTTTAAAGTAGTAATAAATCAATTTCTTGAGTTTTTGTTGAGGTAAGGTTTTAATTAAATTTTCTAACTCTGAGCGTGATATAATATAGGGTATATGATGAGACAATGAAAAAAATATTAGTATTAGTTGATAGGTTGAGTTTAAGTAAAAAGAAATTAACTAGATTTTTAAATAAAAATTCAAGTAATTTATATCAGGCCGATCTTCGTTCCTTTTCTGATTTATTTTTTGAAATAAAAACTGGAAAAGTAAAAATTAAAGCGAGAGGTGTTGATTTATCTAAATATGATTTAGTCTTTGTAAGACGGGCTGGAAAGTATGTCCGCTACATGGGAGCAATTTCAAAATATTTAGATTTCAAAAAGGTAAAGTTTATAGATCCTGCATTTAGGGAAATTGGTATGTCTATGGATAAGGCCTCAAGTGCTATTAGACTGGCGATAAAAAAAATTCCAATGCCAGATAGTTATTTTTGTTTTAGATCTTCAGTTGTGAAGAATAAAGAAAAAATTATCCTATCCTTGGGTCTGCCAATAATTGCTAAGGCAATTAATTCTCAAAGAAATAAAAACATATTTATCTTAAAGTCTTCTTTAGACTTTGATAAACTTTTGAAAAGATCAAAGAAGGAATTTATTTTTCAAAAATTCATAGATATTGAAAGTGAATATAGATTATTAGTTATGGGTGGAAAGGTTGTTGTTTTGGAGCAAAAATCAGTTCGTAATTACAAAAAAATTAAGGTAGAGTATTTAGACCCTGATGAACCATCAGTGTTTTTAAAACTTGATACTGTTTGTCAAGAAATTAATAAAATAGCAATTAAATCAACCAGCATTTTAAATCTTGATATTGCTGGAGTTGATATCGCCATTGAAAAAGGTACAAATAAAAACTTTTTAATTGAAGTAAATAAAGGCCCAGGAATTGTCCCAGATGCAAAAACCTCTCCGGAACTAAAGGCCTTTTCAGATTATTTAAAGTCAGTTTTGAAGTAAATATGTCAGGAATCTGTAATGATTGACAGGTATCCGTCAAGCGATATTTTTATTGATATTTATAATTCACAAAATGGAAGTAGTCGTAGCGACAAAAACAGATTTGGAACAAGCAGAAGATGCGGCGAGAAAAGCTCGAAAAGAGGCATCCGATACTCTTGCTTGGTATAAAGCAAAAAAACAAGGTGGGTCTAGAGTGGAAGCCAAGATATCTGCTAGGCTATTACTAGCTGATTTAAGGGACGCCAATGCTAAAGGTCGAGAGGTTGAAAGACTTAAGAAAAAACGAGATGAGTTGAAAACAATGGTCGCTTGGTAAGGTTGTAGTAATTTTTAATTATACATTTCTGCCAGATCAATTACTTTTTGAATTCTGTTATCAAATAGTGGGAAATTAGGATTTATGATGTCCAAAAACCAATCATATAAACCTCGATCCGCTTCTTTATGTGTCATGATATAAGCCATTGATTTTAACATTAAAGCTAACAATAGATGGTCTTCTTTTTTATTCTTACCAAAGTTTACTGTAATTTGTTTTCCGTCTCTGGTTAGAAGTGTTTGAGCAATAAATCTTAGTATAACAATACTGATAAATCTTATCTGACTATCATCAGTTTCCCTAAATGCTTTTTGAAGATCACCCTTAAGTTCTAATTTTAGTTCTTGTGTCAATAAATTTGGTATAACTTGGATATTCATGCCAGAATCAATTGGCAGTCTTATTTCATCTAAAGATGTATGTAAGTTATTTAAACTTCTTACATTTTGTAGATCTTCAGGGCTATCCTCAGTTATTGATATGCTATATCCATCGCCGAAACATACACGGTTCGGATCTGTCTTTATCTTGCAGTTAGGTAAGTCTGTTGTGCCTAGTACACTGGAATCTATATTTGGTCGAACAATATCGAGGTCAAATTTTAGATCTCTGTACTTCTGATCTCGTCTTGCTGAAGCTAATAAATCATCAACTGGAAAATATTGTAAATTACCAACTACTTGGTAAAAACCACAGATCTTCCTAATTTGATACCCTAAAAATGCAAAAGCTATTCCACCTACAACGTTTGCTTTTCCGTCTGATACATTATTTTCTAAAAATGCTATAACTTCAGTCTGTTCATTTCCTAGTTGGGTAAGAAAAGCGGAAAGATCAGGGTGCGAATTTTTTCGAGCATCCAGCATATTTAGAAATTTGCTAGAAGTTACACCACAGATTTCATCTTCAGGTAAATCGTCATATCTATCAAATTGTTCGTCTACATCGGAACGATCAAAATCTATAATTGCCATTTATACCCCTTTCCTTTAACAGTTTCTAAAAAATTAGGATCTAGGCCATATCTTGAAATCTTTTTTCTAAACCTAGAAATTTTTTGATCCACAGCCCAATCCGAGTAATCTACTTCCTCGTTATTACCCCATATGGCAGAAGCAATTTTTTCTCTACTTACAACTTTATTTTTGCTTTTAAGTAAAAGATTATAAACTTCCAACTCCCAGTCGTTTAATATACTTCTTAAGACATTTGGATTTTTAGTTTGACTTAATATGAATTTATCCTTAAATATGTCAAGATCAACAATTCCTGATTTTCTTAAGGTTTCTAAAATTCTAAGTTCATTGGGGTTTATTACTTTTGTATTTGTTATGGTCTTTTCAAAAACACTCTTATAATTATCAGGAAGATGTTTCCAAATAGCATTAAACTTTAAGTCAAGCTCTAAGTTGTTTTTGTCTTTATTTCGAAGAAGTGCTCTGGTAAGGGTTAATATCCCTCCTGTATAGTTTTTAATGTTTTCAATTTCTGTTTCAGTAATTGAAAAATTCAACTTTTGAGACTGGTTTTTTATAAAATTTGATAATATCTCTGAAGGTAAACATGGAACAGTTTCAATTGAATTTATAAGGGTTATAATACTGGGTTGTCGATTAATAATCGACTCAATTTGTTCAAAATAATTAATGTTTAGAATAGAATGAATATTATTTTGGTCTGAACGAACAATATTGCTAATACCGGTAAATAATCTTTGACGTTCAATCGTAGCTAAATTTTCTAATGTATCCCCGATAAAGACAACTTTTAAGCCTTTGTTTATAAGTTCTCGGCATCGATTAGAAACAGTATCTATTAAATTTGAATTGTTTTGTTTAATATTGATATTAAGATTTATCGCAATATTTTCTAATATTTCGGAAGCTTTATTGTTTTTGGATACAGTACCAACGTAATAAATAAATTTGTATTTCGAAAATGATTGACCCAACACTAACCTTAAAGTTTTATTTGAATTTAATATGTTGTTAATAGTCCTAGTCTTACCAAGATAGGGGAACCAGATACATAACCTATTTTCGCCATGTTTTAATGACCCTAAAATTAAAGGGGCGTAAAATCGGGCAATTTGTTCATCAATACTCCCTATAGTCTGCATATATGTCAGGAATAATACACTTTTCTGTCAGGAATGTCAACTTTTGATAGGTGGCCGTCAAGCTAGAATTTTGGGCTTACTGTATTATTCCCCTATAGTTTTAATTTGGAGGTGAAAAATATGAAAGATAACGAAAAAGTAGAAAAAGAAGATACGACAAAGGTTGCTGTTGTTAATAGTGACGAGGACAAAAATAAGGAAAAGCCTGTGGATGAAAAAAACGAAACAAGACAGAAGCCTGGGTCTAAAGAAGCGTGGAAAATCCATAAATCTTTTGGACCGCAACCTAAGTAAAAAGATAAATCATAATTATGAAAAAAAGGAAGAAGGTGTTTAATATATGGAAAAAAAAGATAAAGTACAACCAATAACAGAATTGATATACGAGGAAGGCAGGCCATCTGATGGTAAAGATTGGAGTAGGTACAAAAGAATTGTTGTTAAAGTTCCACCAACAGTTAATCATCGCGAAGCTGCAGTTATGGCAGACAAAATTTTAAAAGAACAGGGAATTATAGAATAATTACTTTATGGAAGCAGAAGAAAACAGAAATGGTTTGAGAGAGGAAGTTTTATCTTTTTTTGAAGCTAGAGCTGAACCTGTAACAGCAATAGATTTAGCTAACGCATTTTCGTGAAAAAGGCTAGGTGGTATTTCCGCACGAGCAGTTTCTGTTGTTTTTGATCTTGTTGCAGACGGATCAATTAAGTATGACAATATAGACAAAAATTGGAGGTTTGTTCGAAAAGGTAATTAAATTATGGAATCAAAAACGCAAAGACAACTTTTAGAAGAGGCAGATGCTAACAAAAAAGAGTTTCTGAGATTAGCTTATATAATTGAAATAACTAATTTTAATACTACCTATCAAGCACAGATTGCAGTAGGGTTAGCAATTGCTGTGGGTAAAAGAGCACAAAGACTACAAGGAGAGGCTAAACAAGCCGAAGAAAACTATAATGCCACACTAATTTGGTAATGTTTTATTAAATAATTTATGGAAAAAGAAGAAAATAAGGAGAAACGCGAGGGAGTTTATAAGCTTATTATTTCAGCTTCCCATGTTGTGGGCGATAAGGATGAAAGAGTTGCCGACTTTGCCTCTACAACATGGCGGAGTGGCGATGTAGTTGGTGCACTTGAAGTAGGAAAAACAATAGCGATCAAGAAATGGCCAGTGAAAGACGGATATTCTGATCATAATGCTACCCAAAACCATTTTTTTTAACAAAAAATCCCGTGATTTCTCTCGGGATTTTTTTGTGCAAATTAAATTACTTTAACTCAACTGTTGCGCCTGCAGCTTTTAACTTTTCGGATGCATTCTTAACATCTTCAGGTTTTGCATCCTTTAATACTTCAAAAGGAACATTATCTGTTGCATCTTTTGCTTCTTTAAGTCCTAATGTTTGATTAATTTCTCTTAAAGCTTTAATAACTGCAATTTTTGTTGCTCCTGAAGCGGTCATTACTACGGTTTGATTTCCACCAGATTCTGCTACTGGTGTTTCTCCTGCCGTAGCTCCTGCTGGAGCGGAGGCTGAGGCTACTGGTGCCATTGCACTTACTCCAAGTTTATCTTGAAGTGCGGTTACAAGTTCCGAAAGATCAAGTACCGTAAGTTTTGAAATTTCTTCTACTAATTCATCTACTTTTTTAGCCACGTGTACTCACCTCCTTCAGTATGTATACTAACTTTTGCATATTTCCATTTAGTGTTCCAATCAAACTATATATAGGGGACATTAAAGAACCTACAACTTGAGAGTATAGAATATCTTTTGTAGGTAACATAGAAATTTTAGTTAAACCTTCTTTATCAGTAAAATTACCGTCAATTATTCCAACTTTAAACTGGGGGACATTGTTTTCTTTGGCAAATTTGCCGATTACTTGTATTGGAGCTACACCATCGCCTTCTGTCAGAATTAAAGCTGTTTGGCCTGATAACACTTCATCAGTTAATACTTCATCATTTATTCCTGCCTCTTTGCCTGCTCTTTTAATGAGGGTATTTTTGATAACAGTCATATCAGCCCCAATTTCTTTAAGATTAGCTTTTAATTTTTGTTGTAACATAACCGAAAGGCCAGCAAAGTTAACAAAAACAACAGAACTAGAAGATTTTAATTTTGGGGTAAGTTTAACTACTAAATCAATTTTTTGCTGTTTTAACATATTTTCCTCTACTTGGCTTACGTTGATTGACTGCAAGTTTTCTTTGGACTAAAAGTATTATATAATACAAATATTATGGAAAGCAAGGATGAATTAAGAAAGAAATTAGATAAAGCTATACCCGATACCCCCCCCACACCTAAAGGTTACCCAGTAGTAAAACCTGGTTTATTCGAACAAAGTATTCAAATTGGGGCAAGTCAGATTGTGACTGGATTTATAGAAAATCAAGTTGCAAATGCTGTAATAGATAAAACAAAAAAACAAAAGAGTTAATTTGAAGAAGAAATTCGTTTGACAAAGACTGAGTTTGGGAATTGGGTATTTAGATTTGAATTGTGTGGCTTAGCAACTTCAAATTTAATACCATTTTTTTCAAAAATTTGACCTTCGGATGCATTAAGGGGAATCAACAATTGTACTGTTGTTGTGCTTGCATGCTTATCGCTATTACGATAGCCATATCCTTGCCAAACGCTTGTTGTATCAGTTGCTTCAAAACTAAGTGGAGTACCATCATCAAACAATCTTGCTATAACTTTTGGTATCGCGCCCTCCTCGGGTGCTGTTTGCTTATCAATCATATACACGTATTTTATCAAATTACTACCCCAAATAGCAAGTTTTTCCTCAACAGAAACTCAAATGATAAGGAGGAGTTATTTTACTTCATCAAATTTGGCTAGAATCAAATTTTTGATTTCAGGAATTATACTCCTGTCTTTTAGTGGCAAAAATTTTCTAATATCATTATCCAAATCTTTATTATTCCATTTTTTTACCTTTTCAATAAATTCTTCTGGGTTGTATTTTTCATTGTAAAATTTTAATTTATTGTTTATTAATTTGATATTAAACTTAACATTCTTTTTAAGTATGAATAAAAAATCATATAAATCACGCCCCTTTTGTCTATTAATTATTGCTCTATATTTTTCAGCCAAAATCTCCTCAAGCGATAAATGGTTTATTATGCTTGTTGTTGTTATGGGTAAGTTGGTAAATATTGTTCCCAATTTTGGATCTAATACATTTTCTCTTTTAGAAAAATCAAGCTTAATTGTTAATGGTTGGCTTGATATATCGACAGGAAGAATAATCTTTTTAGAGATTCCTTGAATTGTATCTAAATCCTTTAAATAAACATCAGGATATTCTTTTTTCAATTCAACTATAGCTTTATCTATTAATATATTTAATTTTTTTAGAGTAAGGTTGGTTGTAAAATCCAAATCTTCAGAATATCTGTTCGAGCCAAAAATTATTTTTAATGCTGTACCTCCTTTAAAAAATAAATGTTTACTGTCTTTATTTTTATATAATTCGTTCAAAAATTGGATTTGAATAATCTCTCTTAAGATTGAGTATTTATCAATACCTTTTCCTTCTGATAGTTCTTGTAAAATGTTGTTACTTATCATGTAGTGTTATCTATTATCTAAATTATGTGTCTTTATATAATTTTGAAATGGTTTGTAATTAATCCCCATTTTTATTTTATCAAAAGTTTTCCAATTAATAATACTTAAATCCAAATCAGATAAATTGAGACTCCCTATATTTTTACTTGCGAGATATATTAGATCAATCAATGCTTTTTCAGGTATAGCGATTAAAAAATTATCTTTCTTAACAAAATCACTAAAAATTGCCTTTTGAATTTTGGTGTAATCATATTCTTTTGTTTTAATCTTATATTTTCTTGATTTTTGAGTAGTAACTGACGTAATTGAATAGGTAAATTGCGGTAATATTCCATAATAAGATAGTGCTGATTCAAGGCTAATGTATGAAGGAGACAAAATAATATTTGCTTTTTCAAAATCTGACATTTGTAAATCAGATAAAATATATTTACCCTTTATTAATTTTTGAATAAGTTTATATTTTTCCATTCTTTCAAATATTTTGTAAATTGTGTGACGATTTTCGATATTAAGGACTTTAGAAAGTAACGTTGGGGATATAACTTTTAGATCTAATTCTTTTAGCCTCGAGATAGCTTTAATTGTAGATATAGACGCCATAATTAGTATAAATATATACTAATTGTAGAATCTATGTCAAGTGGTAAAAAAATTTTGTAAAAAAATTTTTCCTCAACAAAAACTCAAGAAAATATAATAACCAAATTAGATAATAACCAAATATGCCTTTTATATATCCGCGTAACTTACGGCCAGGAGTAAATCTTTTGGTTCATTTAACAAATACCTTCTCAAAAAGACCTGTTCCTTTGGGGAAAGTACTTGAAAAACGAACTGAGCATAACGATCCAGGTCCAGATACTGAAATCTTAGTTATTCAAAAAGAATCAGGTGAACTAGTTGAAGTATCTTATTCGTTAACTACTGGAAAAGCAGGAGCTTTATCTTCCGGGTTTGCTGAACGAAGAATAGGTTAATTAAAAATATATCCTTTTCCTCTTTTGGTAAAGATGACTTCTTTGTTAATTCCTAAAGTTTTTATTTTTCGCCTTAGATTTTCAACCAGTTTAGCCATGGCTTCGAGAGAAAACTTATCATCTGCCTTATCTTTCCAGATTATATTTGCTACTTGATCAAAGTCTAAAATTTTTCCTTTATTTTTAATTAATGCAGTAAGTAAATCCTTTTCCTGTTTTGAGAATATTATATTTTCTAAGTTAATTTTGATTTCTTTTTGAGGAAAACCTAATTTTACTAAATATTTATTTGATTTAGTTATTGTATCTTTTGAAAAAGAAAATTGTGATCTAATTATATTTTTAAAATTAGGATAATATTTTTTAAAAATAGTGTTTTCAAAAATGAATGAAATTGCTGACATTCTTTTTAAATATTTTTCCTCATTAATCTCCCCACCTATCCAATTTTCAACAATATATAAATTTTGTAAAATACCAGCTCCAATATTTCCAGCAGGAAGATCAACTCGAGATGTAACCAATAAATTGAATTTGTTACCGATTCTTGGAGGGTTAAATGAACCAAGTGTTCCAAAAGGTGTAATCAAAACATTGATTTCGTGTACTTTTGAAATAGCCTTTTTAAAATCCAGGAATTTATCAACATCATTAAAAAATGACTCTTCAATTTTTTGCCAGTCTTTTTTAATTTTTTCTATGCCACTTCTCAAATTATCTTTTTTAAATTTTATAAGATGTAACTTAATTTCATCGATTGCGGATTGCGGATATGTAGTGGAAAAGTTTTTGTTGGGGTTAAAATTAATAGTTCTCCAGAAATTTTTGGAATAGGGGAGGTTGGGAAAGTAAACTGTTTTAGGATTTCCCCTTTCAAGATTTGGAGTAACTGCAAATCCGCCATCTTGATATTCTCCCGTGCTTATACCTTTAGCCAAAAAACAAAGATACTGTGCTTCCAAATCTCCCGTAATATCGGTTACTATATTTACTTTAGGATAATTCATATACTCACTCAAGATGTTTGTTTTGAGTACTGATATTATACCCTGTAGTAAAGCTAGAAACAAGAAAGGAAGAAAGGAGGCGAAAATATGAATACAGAAAAAAAAGATGTACTACAACTACTTGATTCAGCAGATGAAATGGATGCTACATTTCCTGATTGGAGAGAACAAGTAATTAGATTTTTAGGAGCCGATCCACTGAGGAGATATACTCCAGAAAAACTTATAGAATTGAGTCAAGATCCTACTAAATTATATAAAGCTTATAGACACGAATTTATTTGTGGAGCGATTGGAGGCGATGGTTTATCAGATAGTGCTCTTGCAATCAGACCTGAGCTTTAAATTAAGTGTGGTGATGGTAGCTTATAACAACAGTTCCCCGAGCCTAACGTAATATAAAATGATATTAATCTATATCTTGACAAAATATAGATTAGTACTAAAATATATTGTATGAATATAGTAAAACGAGATATCGAGGATGATATAGAAGAATATCTCAAAAGCGATGGAATAAAGACATTATTTATTTGGGGACCCAGACGTTCAGGTAAAACCACATTAATTGATAATTTAGCCAAAAAACTGAAGGTTACTAAATACAACTTTGATCTCGCTTCTGATCGTGATAAGTTTCAACCACGTAGAGATATACTTGAGAAAATTGCTTCTGAAAATAAAGTAATACTAATCGACGAAGTACAAAATTATCCTGCATCTACTGTAATGCTTAAATTATTACATGATGAATTTAAAAAGAAGGTTATCGCGACGGGGAGTTCAGAACTTCGTCAAAAAACAGGTCAGGAATTTGATACTATGGCTGGAAGATTTAATGAGATCTATTGTTTACCTTTATCAATCTCTGAAATTGTAAATAATGAGAGTCCAAAATCTTCAGAGATGACAGAATTTACTAAAAAAATGGTTATTAATTCACAAATATGGGGGATGTATCCGGAAGTCTATTCAAGTAGTAGTATTTTATCAGAAAGCAAAAGAATTGATTTGCTTCAAAAAATACTTGATACTTATATACTTAAAGACGTTGTCGATATATACGAACTAAAAAACCAAAAATTAGCCAAGGATATTCTCACTAAAATAGCTTTACAGCTGGGGTCCGAAGTTTCACTTAATGAAATTGCCAAATCACTTAATGCATATCCTGCAACCGTCTCAAATTATATTGAGATCTTTATCAAAAACTATATTTTGATACCAATGCCGTCATTTAAAACTAACATGAGAAGAGCTGTTTCTGAGAATCGTAAACTTTACTTTTATGATCTAGGGATTCGCAACGCACTAATTCAAGATTTTAGAGATTTAGATTTGCGTCAAGATAAAGGTGGAGTTTTTGAGAATTTTGTAATTATCGAATTAGAAAAACTGCGTCGAATTACAAATACAAAAATAAATTTTTATTTTTACCGCGAATATGGGGGTAAAGAAATTGATATAGTTATAGAGGACTACAAAAAAAATTATATAACTGTTGAAGTCAAATCAAAAACTGGCAGAGTCCAAGATATATTTCCAATTAAAAACAGAACTGAAGTAATAACAACCCAAAATTATTATGAAAAGATAAAATCCTTGAATTGGGATTAAATTTGAATTTTTACACTTGGGGACATGGTGGATTTAATGAAGGTTCTGACTATTGTTTTACTACCTCCAAGTTTATCTAAAATAGTTTCTGCATTTTTGACAAGCTCACTCAAATCTTGTGATACTTTTCCAAAAGAAGTGTGAATTAGAGGGACTTCCTTTTCAGTTTTCAAATTAATTGTGTTTCCACCAAATTTTTCTTTGTCTTTAACTGATTTAACAATTGTTCCATTCTTTGGATTTGGCATTAAGCCCCTTGGGCCCAGTAATTTAGCATACATTACAAGTTTTGGCATCATATCAGCTGTTGTCAAAAGTACGTCAAAATCAATCTTCCCTATTTTCAATTTTTCTAAAGTTTCCTCAGTAGCAAATTCTATTCTTTTTTGTTTTCCAGCTGAATAGGGAAGTGTGACATTAATATTTACTCCTGTCTTTTTGACTACTAAATGCATTTCCATTGTGCCGTCAAATTTAGAGTATGAAGTCTCTTTAACAAGTTTAATTGCGTCAGTTAGTTTATATGAGTTTGTCTTGTTTATCTTTAATTTAGCCTCCAAATATTTTTTACCTCTTTGTTTTTCAATTATTTCTTTTTTTACTTTAATCTCTGATTGTGCTGTCTCATCTTGTAATACCTGTTCTACTTTTGGTACGTCTAATACTTTTTCTTTTTCTATATCTCTTTTAGCTTTTTTCTCAGCATACTTTTCGGCTGAAGTTTTTTTGATTTCTTCCGTTTCTGTTACAAAAGCAGTTTTTGTTTTACCCATAAATTTATTTACAAGCTTTGCTTATCGACTTTAATTCCCATACTTCTAGCAGTTCCTGCAACTATTTTTACAGCCATCTTTAAATCTTTAGTATTCAAGTCATCCATTTTTTCTTTGGCAATTTCTTCAGCTTGGTTTTTAGTTAATACGGCAATTGTTTCTCTGCCTGCAGTGCCAGATGCTTTTTCAAGACCAAGTACTTTTTTAATCATTGCTGAAACTGGGGCCTTTTTGATTATGAAATCAAAACTTCTGTCTTCATAAATTGTGATGACTGCAGGGACTATCTGACCTTTCATGTCTTTGGTTTTGTCATTGTAAGCTTTGACAAAATCCATAATGGCAATACCATGTTGTCCTAAGGCAGTACCAACTGGAGGTGCAGGTGTGGCTTCACCACCCTTGAGGTTTATCTTAACTAATGTTTTAATTTTCTTTGCCATATAACAAGATATAAAGTGATTTGATATAAAGATATTAAGTGAAGGATAAAAACACTTCGACTTAAAGTCTTCCACATTAATTTGTGGTAGATGAATACTAACATAGAAAATTTGACTTTTCAATAGACGAGTAATATACTTCACACCAATATGGCATTTGCAAGATTTAACAGAGCACGGCGTTTGGGGGCATATGGAAAAATGGTGAGTGATCAACTTACAGTGGCCGAAGTTTTTGCTAAAGATGTAAATGCAACTAAGGCTGAAATTAAATCAAATGAAACTACAGATTGGCATCAGGGTGGAGATATACTCTGTACTTCCCCAAGACATACAGGACTTAAAAGATGGCTTCCTTTGGCAGAAAAATTGCGAGATCGTGCAATTGAAAATATAGGTAACATTGACTCTACTGCAGTTGAAAGAAACGGATAAACACTTCTTTTTGGTGTGAATTTGGGTGAGAAATGACTTGAATTCACGTAAACTTGACAAATTAGCGTGAATATATTATAATCATTTCATGATTCTAGGAAATTCTATAAAAACTAAAATTGATGAGTTAAAGAAAGAGTTTGATGAGCTTAAAATTGATAAAGAACCACTTCTTAATTTAATAGATGAAGCTGAAATTGCAGAAAGTGTATATAACAGTAATGCAATCGAAAACTCGACTTTGACCTTAAAAGAGACCGAAAAAATATTGATGGATCTTGAAGTTTCAAAAGATCTAAATTTAAGAGAAGTTTTTGAAGCTAAGAATCTGGCTAGAATTATGGAGTATCTTCGAAATAAAAATAATATAGCTGAGTTGAATACTGATTTCATGTTTTTTTTACATAAAATGCTTTTAGAAAATATTAATTCTAGTATTTCAGGCAGATTTAGAGAAAATAATGAATATGTACGAGTTAGTACTCATATTGGGGCACCTCCTCAAAAAATAGTTGAATTAATTAAAAATCTACTAATTGAATATTCAAGCAATAATAATAGTTACTTTTTAGAAAAGGTTGCGAAATTTCATCTCGAGTTTGAATCAATCCATCCGTTTAACGATGGTAATGGAAGAATGGGTCGAGTTTTACTAAATTTTCAACTAGGATGTCTTGGTTTTCCCAATATTATTGTCAAAAATAAAGAAAAACTTAATTATTATCTAGCCTTTAATGAATATAATGAATCAAAAAAAGTTAAAACTATGTTTGAGATAATAAGTAAAGCGTTAACCGAATCATTATATAAACGCCTTGCCTATCTAAAAGGATTAAAGATAATTAGATTATCAGAATATGTAAGGTTAAATAAAAGTAAAGGATCTTCTTTATTTAATTTTGCTAAACGTCAAACTATCCCAGCATTCAGGGAAAAAGGAATTTGGAAAATTGGAATCTAGATTTTTTTGAGATTTAAATCTTTTGTATCTGCAAGAAGTCAAGTTCTACTGGTGTTTCTCTTCCAAAAATTGATACTAAAACTTTTACTTTTCCTTTTTCTTCGTCAATTTCATGAATTGTTCCTAAAAAGTCAGTAAATGGACCATCTGTGATTTTAACAGCCTCACCATTAATAAACTTAGTTTTATATCTTGGTGCAGGGGAGCTGACGAACTTTTGAATGTTGGCAACTTCTAATTCTGATAGTGCAGTAGGTTTATTGCCTGCGCCCACAAAACCTGTTATTCCTGCTGTAGTGCGAACAGCCAGCCATGTAGGATCATCCAAAATCATCTTTACAAGTAAATATCCTGGGAAGATTTTTTCTTTGATTTGGGATTTTTTGCCACTTCGAATTACGATTTTATCTTGAGTGGGGACAAGCATTTCAAAGACTTTATCCTTTAGTCCCATCGTTTCAATTCTTTGACGAAGTTGCTCCATTACCCTAACTTCATGACCTGAAGATGTGTGAACAACAAACCATTTGGCCATTGGGTTCTCAGATGCTGAGATAATCATGTGACCAGGAATCTTTTTACTTCCTGTTCCTTTTTCGCTAATTTGGGCCTCGTTTTGATTAGTATCCATATTTATTAATTTACCTCGCTACTAAATTCTCTAAAGCTTTTGTTAGACCAAAGTCAACTATACCTATAAAGATTGCAACAATTGCAGAAATTACCAATACTAAACTTAGCAATTGTATCACTTCATTTCGTTTTGGCCAAGAGACTTTTTTAAGTTCAATTAAAACTTCGGAAAAGTAAGAAAAGATTTTATTCATTTTAGATTAATAGTTCCTCTTTTTCTCAAGCATTCTTTGGAATTCAATTTTATATTTTTTCTCTTTCCTTTTTTCAGAAGGCTTTTTAAATCTCTCTCTGTCACGAAGTTCAAGCAAAAGACCAGACATAATTGTCTTTTTGCGAAATCTTGCTAGTAATGAGTCGTCCGACTCTCCTTTTTTCTTTGTTACAATGAACATAAATAGTAAAATCGCCTCCTTTCAAGAATAACATTAGAAACTATTTTACCACACTCAATTAGATATTTATAGGTGGGGAGATGTGAGAGATTTCTTTTTTGTTTTTCTTAAGTGCATAATAAATTGTTGAAATCACGATTAAGACAAACATTGCGAATAATGGAAGTGCGTATTTAGTAAAGAATTTATTTTCAGGTTCATATGAAAAAGCGGATTTACCAGATTCAGTAGGCGAAGCCTTAAGTGTTGTAGTTTTAAAAGATAATCCATATCCCGATCCAGATGGGACCGTTGACCCTTTTAACGTGCTTGTTGGTTTAGGTGTAGCTGTTTTCGGTTTGGCGGTTGTTGTTTTAATTGGAGTAGCTACACAATCACAATTGGAGTCGGATGGGCAAACAGGATTTCTACAAAAACCTTGGTAACAATAGTAATTTGCTTGACAGTTGAAATTGCTTCCACATGTTCCACCACAATAATTGGGAATCCCTGGTATAGAAGTTGCAGTAGCTGTTGCTGTGGCTGTTGCAGTAGAGGTTGGTGTCGGCGTAGTAGTTGGGGCGGGGCAGATACAATCAGGGTTTTCAGGGCACGCCTTGTTTCTACATAATCCGCTGTCAACATCTTCAGGGTAGCATGTTAATTCCTGAGGCCAAGGCTCTTCGTTTAGACAAATATTGTCAGGATCACAAAGATCATTACAAATAGACAATTGAATTACTTCACTAGCCTTTTCTTTTGGGTTTAAATTTAAATTAATAATTGACCACACAAAAATAGGAAGAGCTACTAAAAAAGCTACTAACAAACCAATTAACCCCAATTTTTTAGGAGGCATATAACTAATAATAGAAATATGCTATCACAATGTCAATTGTGAAACATGTTTATACTATGTTATTATAATGTCAATGGCTACTAAAAAAGCATTAATTACAGGGATTACTGGTCAGGATGGATCATATTTAGCTGAACTTTTATTAAAGAAAAAATATGAAGTCTCAGGAATTGTTAGAAAGACTTCACATGAAGACTATGCCAATATAGGCCATATTCAAGATAACCTAAAACTTTATCAGGGAGATCTTCTTGATCCTGTATCACTTCGCGAAATTATTCAGAAAATTGGTCCTGACGAAGTTTATAATTTAGCTTCACAATCCCATCCTTCAGAAAGTTTTAAACAACCAATTCATACTGCTGAAATTACAGGTATTGGAGCACATAGAGTACTTGATGCAACTTTAGATGTCAATCCAAAGACAAAATTCTATCAAGCTAGTTCTTCGGAGATGTTTGGTTGGGTAAGGGAAATTCCGCAAACGGAAGAAACCCCCTTTAATCCTGCTAACCCATACGCAGCAGCCAAACTATATGCCTTTGCTATGACAAAAATATATAGAAAGAGTTACAACATGTTTGCAACCAATGGAATTTTATTTAACCATGAGTCACCCCGTAGGCATTTAGGTTTTGTTACTCAAAAAGTAACTTATGCTGCAGCTTGTGCCAGACTAGGAATTAATAATTCTGATCATTTAAATGAGGAAGGGGAATTAGTTGTCAAAAATGGAAAAGTATCTTTAGGAAATTTGGAAGCTAAAAGAGATTGGGGATACGCTGGAGATTTTGTAGAAGCAATGTGGTTAATGATGCAGGCCGATACTGCTGATGATTTTGTCGTGGCAACGGGGGAAACACACTCAATTCAGGAACTTTGTGAGGAGGCTTTTGGTTATGTCAATTTAAATTGGAAAGACCATGTAATTGTTGACAAGAGGTTTATTAGACCAACAGAAACAGGCCCATTGGTTGGAAATCCCGCAAAAGCTAAAAAAATATTAGGTTGGGAACCAAAAACAAAATTTAAAGAACTTGTGAAAATTATGGTTGATGCCCATCTTGCGAGATTAAAGTAAAAATCTATGGGAGTTCCAATTTTTGGAATAAATATCCCTGCCCCAAATGTCAAAATTGACAAATTTTTGTTGGAAAAGTATGCCGATCTTTATCGTGGAATTCGTGACAGAAAAGATACTGTTTCTTGGCGAACACTTATTGTTACTATACGTGAATTGCTTGGGGAAAAATATCCCGATTATAAAAAAGTAAGTCATAGGTTTCATATAAAGGGCAGAAAATTAATTCAATTATTAGTTAATAAAACATATTTAGAGCCTCTTATTCCTGAAATCGAGTATGCTGTGGGAATTCGTGGTTCTGTTGGCCGAGGTGGGAAGGATTTAGATTTGTTACTCCTAAGTGGGCGTCATTTTCCTGAAGCTATACTTTGGACTTTAGCGGATTATGCCAAGCATTTAGGAAAAAGTGTTGCAGTTATTAATCCTGTTGGTCATTATAGTGATGGTCAAACAAGAGTTATTGGGCCCTATAAGTATTTTCGAAAGATAAAAAACTTAATAATTTTGTCTTCCACCCAGTCAAAACTTGGTGGAAGCGTGTCGGTGCTTGCTAATGTTATTAAACTTATCAGGAATAATGATTTAGCAAAAAGAACTGAAAAAGTAGAAATTGTAATTCCAATGTTTGGTGGGTCAAGAGGCCATAGATTCGGCCAAAGCCAGGAAGCAGGTTACGAAGTAATGGAAGCTGGGTTTAATGCACAAATGCTTTCACTTATTACTGAAGACATTTTAAAACGTCTTAAAAATGAGATTAAAAATTTGCCAATTGTCAGGTTTTCTTCAATTGATATTCATAATGATGAATATCCTAAAAATACATTTAATGAAGTTGGCTTGGAATTTTTTTCTATAAATTCTTCTAGTGTTTTGGCGAAGGGTTTGGTTACAGTAGTTGTTGAAAAGAAAATTAAGGCACCCCTAAAATTAGTTGCTTGTGATAAAGGAGCAATTCCAAGAACACAGAAGTTAGCTAGTAATATTTTGTTTGCAGAAAAATCAATCTATAGCAGTATTCAGCTTATTTACATGGAAAAGAAAAGAATTTCAGCTGGAATGGTAACAGATACTACTATTTCTAAAATAGAAGAATGGAAAAAAATTGACACAACTATTAAAGTCAGAAAAGTTAAAATACACCCAAAACCAGTTTTTAGAAGTGTGGTAATTGTTTATTCAGACGATATGATAGATACAGGTGGAACAGCAGAAAAAGATCTTAAATTTATATCTAATTTTTATCCCAATTGCATTTTAAAGATATTTGTAGCAACACACCCTGTTCTTTCAAAAGGTTTTAGTGCAATTAAAAGAATTGGAGCAGATGTTTATATTTTAGGAAACACATTAAATTGGGACGGTTTAAGTGATATTA
The DNA here is from genome assembly GCA_000990005.1 of Candidatus Woesebacteria bacterium GW2011_GWB1_33_38. Lineage (GTDB taxonomy): Bacteria > Patescibacteriota > Microgenomatia > UBA8517 > UBA8517 > UBA12026. Next base: position 32,418 of record LBPF01000006.1, read on the forward strand.
AGGGTGTAGAAATAGTTGACTTTGCCGAAGAAATTTATAATTTCATTAATCTTCCTCTAGAAGCTGATTAGTTTACCTTCTTTGCAAGGGTGGAAAGAATCGAACTTTCGTTACCTGTTTTGGAGACAGGAGGCCTACCACTGACCGACACCCTTTTGTGCGATATGGTAATTATACTTTATATCTTGTAATTTTGGAAAAAAATGAGATAATTAAACTTATAATGGATATACTTACATTTGATAGTGAAGCTTATTTGAGGTTACAACAGGAAGCAACCAGAAATAAAAAAAGAAAACCTAGTGGGGCAAGAATAACTGCAGGATCTGTGGAGGTTGACCTTCCTGACCCTAGATATGTAGTTCGTGCTAAAACAGGTGGACAAGGCAGTTCAACTTTAGGATTTGCAAAGGGAGAAGTTTTTAGTCAAAATCTTGAGGATCAGTAATACTTCAATAAACATGACAGAAAATAAAACTACAAATTTGTATCGTGGTGCAAAACGAACTAGGGAAGAATTGATTAATTTTTTAATGCAATTAGGCAGGCTTGGTCAACTACAAGGTAAAAGTACCGAGTGGAGAAACCTAGAGGATTATATTGTTGCTAATAATGAACCAGCTGATTGGTTGGCGGACGAGGAAATTGAGATAGATAGATTATTAAAAGAAGACTTATAAAACTACTTCAATTTGCTTGTTTCTTTGTGGTTAGTTACTTTTTTACAAGTCTGACAGTATTTTTTTAATTCAAGTTTTGGTTTGCCTTTTAAATCCATATTAACTTTATTCCTATTAGTAATATAGTTTTGTGATTTGCAGGTTGTACAAATCATTCCTACTAATTCTCTTGCGCCCTTTTTTGCCATGAGGGTATCTTAACACAAAAAATCATCAGAGCCTAGAGCCAGGATTGAACTGGCGACCTTACCCTTACCATGGGCACGCTCTACCAACTGAGCTATCTAGGCTTAAAGATATACTATGAGTAAGCTTATTTCTTCTCTTTTGGTTTTTCTTCTTTCCTTTGTTTCAACAGGATCTAATCCTAATTCTATTCCTGTTTCTAACCAGACAACAATTATTTTTACGGGGGATATAATGCTTGGAAGGTCTGTAATGGGTGCTGCCTTAGATAATAATGATCCGTTTTACCCTTTTCGAAAACTTAATAGTTTTTTATCATCAGCAGACATCACTTTTTCAAATTTAGAAAATCCAATTACTGAAAACTGTAAAAGACATGTAGGGGGTTTTACTTTTTGCACGACACCAGAAATTGCCAAGGGACTCAAATTTGCAGGTATTGATGTTGTAACTCTTGCCAATAATCATTCAGAAAATTACGGAAAAGAAGGTTTGGAAGAAACAAAATCTCAACTAACTACATTAGGGATTAAATCAGTTGGATATGGCAACCTAGAAAAATTTCAAAAAAATGAAATTAAATTTGGCTTTTTAGGATTTAACTACACTTTTAACACAACTAACTTAGGAAACGATCTGAAAGTTATAAAAGATTCAGATTCTAAAGTTGATATTTTAATTGTAGGTCCACATTGGGGAGATGAATACAAATCAATTGCTAATAATTTTCAAGTAAAGGCGGCACACTCGATGATTGATTCTGGGGCAGATGTTGTTATTGGTCATCATCCTCATTGGGTGCAAAATTTTGAAGAAATAAACGGCAAACCTGTTTATTATTCACTTGGGAATTTTATTTTTGATCAGATGTGGAGTGAGGAAACTAAAAAGGGCTTGATTGTTAAAATGACATTTGACACACCTGAAGGTGAGGCTGATGTAAAATTAGTCAAAAGGGAAGAATTTAAAACCTATATCTCCAAAATCGGCCAGCCCGAAATTGTAGAACAAAATATATCAGACTAGATCGATTGTGCCAAGGCTAGGATTCGAACCTAGGTATCCTTTCGGAGCGAGTTCTACAGACTCGTGTAATTGACCACTCTACCACCTTGGCTAACAAAATATTGTACGACTGAGCCTGAGGCGAGAGTCGGACTCGCGACCTTAACTTTACAAAAGTTCTGCTCTACCACTGAGCTACCCAGGCTAATTTAACTCAAAGTGAATTATATCAAATTTTTTGTTAAAAATTGGTCCCGTCAGAAAAGAGCCTCGGTGAATTTCCTGAATTACTCCAGGTGGGTGAACTATCTAAAATCATTATAATCCTAGAAACTGTCCTCCCAATTCAACGATTTAGTCAGGAAAATCTGACCTCAACCCTAATCAAACAGGACCAAATATATTATATCAAATTTGGAAGCAATATTTTCAAGAACAAATTAATAGCAGGAGAAATAATGGAGGAAACAAGAGAGGATCCACCAAACGAAGGTAAAATTAAAAAAATCAAAATAATTGTCCCAAATCTACTCAAAAAGGATTCGGCTTGGTATGCATACTGCTTTGGAAGAATACCTACTAATATTTTTCCTCCGTCTAAAGGATGAATTGGAATTAGGTTAAAAATTGCCAAAGAAACATTTAAAATAACAAAAGGCACTGCAATTATTGCAAAAATTGGTACAAATCGAGCTGTAATTGCAAATATTAAGGCAAGAATTAAATTTGAAGCAGGACCTGCAAAAGAAATTATGGCAGAATCACGTCGTGGATTTTTTAAATTATATTGATCAATTTCTACAGGTTTTGCCCAACCAAAAGGAATAACTGGAGCTCCAAGAGACCTCATTATTGAAAGAACCAAAAGTAGTGTTGTGCCTATTGGGTCATAATGAACCAGGGGATTTAAAGAAAGTCTTCCCATAAGTCTTGCTGTTGGATCCCCAAGTCTATCTGCCATGTAGGCATGACTAGCTTCATGAATAGTGATTGCTACAACAAAAGCTAAAATCCAAATTAAAGTCATAATTGTAACTTTACCATTTTATTAGTATAATTAGTATAATTTGCCACTATGAGTATGATGTGTGAGAAATGCAACAAGGTAAAAGTCTTTGGATCTAGCCAATCCCATGGACGTGGTGTTGCTGGAAAAAGATGGAACAAAAGAGCGCAAGAAACTAAAAGATTGTTTTCTCCTAATCTTCAAATGTATAAAAGCCAAAAACTTTGTACAAGTTGTCTTAAAAAATTGAAGGGTACGAAGAAATAAGCAAAGCTTGTCACTTCGCGATAAATTGTTTAAAACTTACAGGGTTTTTTCCTTCAAGTTGAACTTTATCTAAAACTAATTCACTATTTTCTAGGTGGCATTTCAAAACTTTTAGTCGCTTTGCTTGCCCTGATGAGTCTTGACGAAGAAGAGTCCAAATTCCTGGCCAAGGGTAATATGCTCTTAATTTCGCTTCAATTTGTTTTGGATCATCTTTTTCTAAATCTACAAATCCATCTTGTTTTTTTATTATTTTGCAATAAGTTGCTTGAGTTTCGTCCTGCGGTTTCAATTTTATTTTGCCTTTAGAATAATTAGGTATTAGATTAATTAGAAATTCAGAAGCTAGTTCAAACAATCGGACACTTAGGGTTTCGAAAGTGTCAGTAAGCAGAATATCCGTTTTAAATGAAGATAATACAGGTCCATGATCCATTTTTTCATCCATTTTAATTATGGATACACCCGTTGTTTTATCAAGATTTGTGATTGCCGATTGAATAGGCGAGGCACCTCTGTATTTAGGTAAGATTGATGGGTGGATATTTAATATTCCATGTTTAAAATGATCAAGTGTAGTTTGTGGAATAATCATGCCAAATGCAGCACAAACTCCCAAGTGCGCCTGTGGAAATTTCTGTATATCTAATTCACTTAATATCTTTATATCTTTTTTGTATGCCCATTTATCAACGGCAGAATATTCGATAGTTTTTTCCCTGCCAACAGGTTTTGGAGATTGCGTCACCACCGCGACAATTTCATGGTATTTATTCAAAAGATCTAAAACTGGTAAAACATAATCTGGTGTACCAAAAAAAACAATTTTCATATAATCAAATTTCTATTTCTTCCCACTCATCATTTTTGTCTAATTTGTAAAGTTTTTTCTTTTGTTCAAGAAGTCTATCTACAAATAATTTTCCATTCAAATGATCAATTTCATGCAAGATTATTTGAGCATTAAATCCATTAAATTCCTCAATGATCTCTTTTTGGTTTTCGTCCAAATATTTTAGTTTTACTGTATCCTCTCTTTTTAATGGTCCGTAATAATGGGGTAGTGATAGACAGCCCTCTAGTATCTCAGATTTAGCCTTTTTGTTACGGGTTACGGGTAACGAGTTATTAATTTCTAAAATCTTGGGATTAACAACAACTCTTTTTAAGTTTTTGAAGTTGGTTACAAAAGCTCGTAAATTTATGCCTATCTGGGGTGCAGCAAGACCAACTCCTTCAGGATCATTTTGAATTGCTAGCGTGTCTTTCAAGTTTTGAATTAAAGCTATTATCTTTTTGTCAAATTTATCTACGGGTTTACTAATCTCTCTTAGTTTTTTCTCTCCTGACTGGATAATTTTTTGTATCATGTGAAGCTATTATATATCAATTTTGGCATCTTTGAGAATTGACATTGTAATACCACGACCCAAATCACTTCCTTTATGAACAGGGACACTCACAATAACTTTTTTGACTGAATGGTAAAAAATATTATGACTTCCTTCAGTTCTTGATAATCTGAATCCATCCTTCTTCAAAATTTTAATTAACTTTCTCGCATTAAAAACTGCCATTTTAGGCATAAGAAAAACTTTGATTTTTAGTGAAAATTTTACTCAGATCAAATGTTTCCACACTTTCTAAACCTTCATCTTTAGTTATTGTTTGATTTTCACTTTGTAAAACTTTTAAATACCCAGTAATTGCTTCTCTGATGTTGCTTTTAGCTTCTTCAATTGTTTTACCTTGCGAATGGCAACCAACAAGAGAAGGTACGTATGCATGATAATATTTCCCATCCCTTTTTATAATAATTCTATATGTAAGAATATTTGTGTCCATGTTTGAATTATATCATATCAAATTATTGAATCTCACCCAAATACTTTTTTGTTAATTCGTCTTTAGGGTCTATTTTTTCTAAGATATATTTTAACTCATTTTCAGCCTTTTCAAACTCATGAAGATCAATAAAGGTAAGTCCTAATGCAAACCTTGCATCTTTGTAATTTGGTTTTAATTCTACTGATTTTGTAAAATAAACGGCTGCGTTGTTTAAATCATTTATTTTTAAGTAATAAATACCAATTTGATAATAATTCTTTGGATCATTGGGGACATTTTTGCTGGCATCTTTTAAAGTGTCAATAGCTTCTTGATATTTAGCGTTTCTAGAGTAAATACTTGATAGTGATCTTCTGAGGTTTATATTATAGGAAGAAAGTGAGACTGCCTTTTTAGCTAAATCGATATTCCCTTGAGATACCGCAAGTTCATTGATATATAGGGCTTCGTTAGGAGAATACTTTAAAGATTTCAAAATTTCTTGTTTAGCCATTGGTAAATTTCCTGATTTATTAAAGAGTTTGGCTTTATTGTAGTGAATGTCAGCCAGCCAATATCTAGAGATCATAAGTAATAAGTAATAAGTAATAAATATAACTCCAACAATAAAAACCCATTGCATTATGTTTGATTGCTTCAGTTTTTGCCATTCTACATCCTGCTTACTACTTACTACTGCCATAGCTGGGAACAAAAAGAACAAAAGTGAAACTGGAACAACTGAAAAGCCAAAGAAATTTGTTATTAATATTCCAACATATCCTGTTAAAAATTCATATCTTTTGGATTTTAGTAAAACGTAAAGAGTAAAAGTAATAATTACTAAGTAACTTAAAAATCCTAATATTCCAGTATTTGCCAAATAATTTAAAAATTCATTGTGTGCCTTGTTATATATAAAGTCCCACTCAGAAGTTAAGTTGTGTTCCATGGGTTTATAGACTGGAAAGGAAAATGCAAAAGTTTCAGGACCAGTTCCTAGAATTGGATGAGATCTAAAAACATTGAAGGCACCCAGCCAAACATACTTTCGAATGGTTCCTGACTCTGTACCACCAACCTCAAGGGCTGGACCGCTTGAAACAGTAATCAGTGAACGGTAATCAGTGAACGGTGAAGAAAAAATAAAAAATAAAATTAAGAAAGAAAAATTAAGAATTAAGAATCCTTTTACAAACTTAAATTTATTTTTATAAAATATAAATCCCCAGAAAATTATAAATTCAATACCAAAAGACAAAAGACCAGATCTTGATCCTGTAAATAATAATGTAACAAAAAATAAAATAGAAAACAGGCTATAGGCTATATGTTTCATGCTATATGCCCAAGTAATTGGAATTAATGCAACCAATATTGCAGCAAGCCAATTGGGTTGCCCAAGGGTTGAAAAAACTCTGGTTTGTACATCTTGTACCCAACAAGATTCTGTCCATCCCAAATTCATTAATCCGCAAGTTATAAACAGGCCAAAATGTTCGAGGATCGCAAGTATGCTTGCTATAAAAGTAGAAAGTAGTACGTAGTATGTAGTATGTAAAGCTTGCCTTTTGCTTAAATTGCTGACGAAGGCCCAATATAATAGGACGTAGCAGATTTGAGAAATTAGGCCTCCATTAAAGCGTGAATAGTAGCCTAAAATTGAAGTTCGTGGGTCAATGGAAAAAAGTGTACTAAGTAAAAAGAAAAAAAGATATAAAGTGAGTGGAATATCTAGTATTGTGCGACGAAAGATAAGTTTCTTTTGGAGTATTGATTGATAGGACCAAGTAGTTACAATTAATGTGGTCATCATGTAAAGGAAAACTATTTTGTTAAATTCAAAAAGTTCTGATGTTGTTTTAAAGAAAAGAAGTGGAATAAAGGCGAATAATATGTTAAAAAGTACAGGAATCATGTCTATTTTTAAAAGTATACCAAATCCAGTAAATTTAATCCTAGGGTTTTTCTCAACTGACTTAGGAATTGATCTAGGAACAGCAAACACACTTGTTTATATTAAAGGTAAAGGTGTTTCTGTTCGTGAACCATCAGTGGTTGCCAGAAACAAAAAGACCAAGGAGATTTTGGCAATTGGATCAAGTGCTAAAAAGATGTTAGGTCGAGCTCCAATTTCTATTGAAGTAATCAGGCCTTTGAAAGATGGAGTTGTTGCTGACTTTGATGCAACCGCCTCAATTCTTCTTCATTATATTAAAAAAGTTCATGAAACTGGAGGAAACATACCTAAAATTCCTAGGCCTCATGTTATAGTTGGAATTCCGTCGGGAGTTACAGACGTTGAACGAAGAGCTGTTGCTGACGCTTGTATGGATGCAGGATGCAGGCGAGTTGATTTAGTTGAAGAACCAATGGCTGCTGCAATTGGAGCCAATTTAGAGGTTAATTCTCCTGAGGGTAATTTCATAGTGGATATTGGTGGTGGAACCTCTGAAATTGCTGTTATCTCTTTGGGTGGGACAGTAATTGGAAAATCTTTACGTGTTGCGGGGGATGAAATGGATGAGGCCATTATTAACTACGTTAAACTTAAATATTCACTTCTGTTGGGTCAACCATCTGCAGAAGCGGTGAAAATTGCAATTGGTTCGGCAATAAGTTTAGAGAAGGAAAAATCTCATGTTATAAGAGGAAGAGATTTGGAAAACGGGCTTCCTAGGTCAATAAAAATAACAGACAGTGAGATTAGAGAAGCATTAGGGCCTATTATTCACGAAGTAATCACAGCTATATCAGATGTGTTAGAAGAAACTCCACCTGAACTTGTGAGTGACATAATGGAAAGAGGGATTTATTTAGCAGGTGGTGGCGCAATGATTCATGGAATTGATAAAGCAATTTCTGATGCAACCAAAATGCCAGTATATATTGCAGAAGATCCTCTAACCTGTGTAGTTCGAGGTTGTGGAATGCTTTTGGAAAACCCAACACTTCTTAATAGAATTAGAATTACAAAAGGACTATAACAAGTAGTATTATAGATTCATGCAGACATATGCTTCAACTAAGCAAAATCAATCTTGGTTTTCGTGGTTTTTACGAGGCGTTTTAATTTTGGGGTTTTTAATTTTAGTAGGCAGGCTTGTTGAACTTCAAATAATAAAGGGTAATTTTTATAGAAACTTATCTGAAGGAAATAGAATTGAAAGAATTAAAATACCAGCTCAAAGGGGAAAGATTTTGGCTCGTGGTGGGGAAGTTTTGACAGGATCTGATTTTTCTCATATCACGGGTTATTTAGCAGAAACTAATGAAAACGAAGTGGGTAAAATTGATCCTAATTGTATAGAAAAAGGCCCTTTTAAATTAGGTCAGATTGTTGGTCGAGGAGGATTACAAGAAAGATATAATTGTATTTTGTCTGGCATAGATGGAGAAGAACTAATTGAAGTTAATAGTCTGGGAGAAAAAATAAGAGAGATTGGTATTAAAAAGCCCGTCACAGGAAGCGACGTAAAAACTAATATTGATTACAATTTACAAAAAACTATTGCAAAAGAAATGGAAGGAAAACTTGGATCAGTTGTGGCAACAGACAAAAAAGGGCATGTTTTGTCTTTATTTTCATCTCCAACTTTTGATCCAAATGACATACAAAAGGCACTTACCGATTCACAATTACCGCTTTTTAATAGAGCAATTGGAGGCTTGTATCACCCTGGTTCTATCTTTAAGCCTTTAGTTGCAATTGTAGCCCTTGAAGATAAAAAGATAGATGCCGATTTTAGGTTTAACGACACAGGGGTAGTAACAGTTGAATCAATTTATGGAAACTATTCATATACTAATTGGTACTATACCCAGTATGGTGGAATGGAGGGGGAAGTTGATGTAACCCGTGCTCTTGCCAGATCAACTGACACTTTTTTTTATACGATCGGAGAGCGTGTGGGCATTAATTTACTTGTTGATTGGATGAAAAAATTTGGGTTAACAAAATTAACGGATATTGATTTAAATGGCGAAGTTTTATCTTTAATCCCTTCACCAGACTGGAAAGAAAAAGTAAAAAAAGAAAAATGGTTTTTGGGAAATACATATCACTTTTCAATTGGTCAGGGGGATTTGGCTACGACTCCAGTTGGAATCCATAGAGCAGATTTGACTGTTTTAAATGGCGGTAAACTTTGTAATTTGAAAATTGTTGGAGATACGACTTGCATAAATTTAACGACGAAGTCGGTTACTTTAATTAAAAATTTAAAATTGGTAGAAGAAGGAATGAAAATGGTGTGTCAGACTGGGGGTACTGGTTATACTTTTTTTGACTGGGAAACCAAACATAATGGTCAAAATGTACTTTGTAAAACAGGTACTGCAGAAACAAATGAGGATAATAAAACTCATGCTTGGTTTATTGCATCCTTAGATGATTTAGTCTTAACTGTAATGGTGGAGAAATCGGGAGAAGGTAGTAAAGTTGCTGGACCTATCGCTAGAAGTATTTTTGATGATTATTTTAAGGTCCGACCTTGAAAGTTAAATCAGTATAAAGGTCGGACCTTGTTAGAAAAATATGAATTTGTATATTTTGGGGAAATTAAAAAAAGAAGATAAGAGGGCGGTGGCAATTGTGGGAACTAGACTACCTACTGAAAGAGGAAAAAAATTAACAGAAGAATTTGTTAAAGAACTTGTTAAAAACGAAATAACAATTGTTTCAGGGTTGGCGCGCGGAATTGACACAATTGCGCATCTTGCAGCACTAAATTGTGGAGGCAGAACAATTGCAGTAATCGGCTCAGGTCTTAATGTTATTTATCCTCCTGAGAATAAAAAGCTGGCAGAGGAAATTTCAAAAAATGGAGCTTTGGTATCAGGTTTTCCATATGGCACAAAACCTGAGGGTAAAAACTTTCTGGCCAGAAATCAGTTGATTGTAAAATTATCAAAAGCAGTTTTAGTTATTGAAGGTAAAGCACGATCTGGTACAATCTCCACCGCTAATCATGCAGCTAACGATGGAGTAGAGGTCTTTGCAATCCCAGGCTCTGAAGCAACTGATTATTTAATTGAAAATGGAGCAACACCTGTACAAAAGGCATTCGAGATAGTAGATTATTTAGATACATTATGAAATTAATAATTGTTGAATCACCGACTAAAGCTTCTACATTATCCAAGTTTTTGGGTAGCGACTATGAAGTGGATTCGACTCGTGGCCACATTAAAGACCTGCCCAAGAGCAAGTTAAGTATTGATATAGAACATAACTTCAAACCTGATTATCAAGAAATAGAAAAGAAAAAGTCAGTAATTAAAGACTTGAAGTCAAAGGCAAAAAATGCCAGTGAAGTTTATATTGCGACAGACCCTGACAGAGAAGGAGAAGCAATCGCTTCACACGTGCAGCAGATATTAAGTGACAAAGATATAAAGTTAAAAGTGGAAACACATAGAATTTCATTTCATGAAATTACTCAAAAAGCAGTTGAGGATGCAATATTCAATCCTTCCAAAGTAAATAGAAACCTTGTTGATGCACAGATTGCAAGGAGAGTTTTGGATAGACTGGTTGGTTATAAACTTTCCCCGCTTCTTTGGAAAAAAGTAAGACGTGGCTTATCAGCTGGAAGAGTGCAATCAGTTGCTGTAAGGCTTATTGTTGACCGCGAAATGGAAATAAAAGCTTTTAAACCAGAAGAGTACTGGGAAATTTTTGCAAAATTTACTAAATTTACAGCACAGTTAATTAAGCAAGAGATACATAATAAAACTACTGCTGATAAAATTCTTTCTGATTTAGAAAAAGCTACATATAAAGTTTCTGATGTAAAGAAAAGACAAATTACAAAACACCCTTATCCACCTTTTACCACTTCAACACTAACACAAGCTGGATCAAGGCTTTTTGGCTGGAGCGCTAAAAAGACAATGAGTGTAGCTCAAAAATTATATGAAGAGGGTTTAATTACCTATCATAGAACTGATTCCTTAAACCTCTCGGCTGATGCTGTGAACCTTGCTCGAGGATTTATTGAAAAAGAATATGGAAAAGAATATTTACCAGAAAAGCCACATTTCTATAAGACGCATAGTAAATCTGCACAAGAGGCGCATGAGGCCATCCGTGTAACGGATGTGAGCCGTGAATCGTCAACAGTGAACAATGAACAAGGGGAACAAAAACTTTATGATTTGATAAGAAGAAGGTTTTTAGCAAGTCAAATGAATCCTGCCGTTTACGATGAAACTACAATAAATGTGTTGGCAAGTTCGCGAGTTGTGAGTTACAAGTTAAGAGCTTCAGGACAGATAATGAAATTTGATGGTTGGAGAAAATTGTTTCCAGTCAATCCCACATCGGGAGTGGGCTTTGACTCTCCAGATGTGAATTTATTACCTGAGGTTGTAAAAGATGAATCTTTGGACAAAGAAAAGGTCTGGGCAGATCAAAAATTCACTTTAGCTCCTCCACGATATAATGAAGCTTCACTAATTAAAACACTTGAAAAACTGGGGATTGGAAGGCCTTCCACTTATGCACCAATTATTACAACAATTCAAGTTAGAAGTTATGTGGAAAAAGTTGATAAAGTATTCATTCCCACAACAATTGGTTTTGCTGTAACAGAATTTTTGGTTAAAAATTTTCCAACAGAACTAGATTTTGGTTTTACAGCGGAAATGGAGGAAGATTTGGATAGGATTGCAGAAGGAAAAATAAAATGGGAAACTGAGATGAAAAAGTTTTGGACTCCCTTTGAAAAGAAATTAAAATCTGTTGAAAAAACAGCAGAAAGGGTAAAAATAGAAACAGAAAAGTTGAACATTAAGTGTCCAGATTGTAAGGATGGGGAGCTTGTCATAAGAGTTGGAAGATTTGGAAAGTTTATCAGTTGTTCTAGATTTCCAGACTGTAAGCATACTGAAAAGTTTTTAGAAAAAGTAGGGATTAAATGTCCTGACTGTAAAGAAGGTGACATAATTGTAAAAAAGAGTAGAAAAGGAAAGTTTTATGGCTGCTCAAGATATCCTGAATGTAAATTCGCTTCTTGGAAACTGCCAAAAAAAGAGGAAAAGTAGTATCATTAATTTAATGTTTATTGTTGAGTTTTATAAATCTCCAAATGGAAAAGAAGTTGTAAAGAAAACATATTTCGAGTATTCAGACAAACAAAGAGCTAAGATTGCAAAGTCAATGGCAAATCTTAAAGAATACGGAATAAACCAAGCCATTGCAAACTTAAGGAAGTTGTTAGGAACGCACCTTTGGGAATATAGAATTCTTGGTAAGGACAATATTCGGATTATTTGTGTGTCTTTACCAAGTAACAGAATAATGGTTCTGCATATCTTTACCAAAAAGTCACAGAAAACTTCAACAAAAGATTTAAAAACCTCAATTGAACGGTATAAACTTGTACTTGACAAATGATATCCGATCGAATATCATACATTTTATGTTAAAAGGAACTAATTTTGATGACATCTTAAAAGAGGAGCTAAAAAATCCTAAATTTAATAAAGAATGGGATAAATTAGAGCCTGCTTATCAGGCACAAAGGATTTTGATTCAATCAAGAATCAAGGCAAAAATGTCTCAACGGCAATTGGCTAAAAAGGCAAAAACAACTCAAGCAATAATTTCACGTATTGAAAACATGACAATAAATCCTTCAATTGGTCTTCTTCAAAAATTAGCCACAGCTTTTGGAAAAAGATTAGAGATTAATTTTAGTTAGTAAAGTCGACCTTACTAGATTGTTTTAAATTTCTTAAATATACTCGCGTTTAACTTGCCCAAATTATGAATAACTATATTTGGGATAAATTGTTTAAAAAATACGAACAAAGCGTAAAAAAAGATGAAAATGCAGATTTTGCATATGAAAGTTTAGTTAATACTTTATCCATATTAAGTTTATGTGACAACTTAGGTGTTGCCTTAGATTTAGGTTGTGGAGATGGAAGGTTTACAAAAGAACTTGAAGTAAGGTGCCAAAAAACCTTTGCAGTTGACCTATCAGATTCAATGTTAAAGCAAGCGAAAAAAGTTTGTCTTAACACAACTTTTTTAAAAGTAGATCTGGAAAATAAATTTCCAAAATTTAATACAAAGTTTGATTTAATTACCTGTAAGTTGGTGTTAATGTATCTAACAAATATTGAAAATTTAGCTTGTGAGACATATAAGATACTTAACAAAAACGGCGCTTTAGTTGTGTCTGTAACGCACCCTATGAAATGGATGGATAAAACATCATATCTTAAGGAGGATGTTGTCCCTGGTGAGATTGCAAATGATAAAAATCTTAAGGTGACCTTTAAATCTAGAACGATTCAAACTTATATTAATACCTTCACAAAATATGGGTTTCATCTTGAGGTAGTTCTGGAAACTGGGGTTCCTGATTCGTTCGTGATAAAATACCCTGATTATTTAGCATTTCAAAAAAAGCCGTACAGATTAAATTTAAAATTTGTTAAAAAATAAGAAGCAGAGCTTGTTAGAATATCATAAGCAGAGCTTGTTAGAATATCATAAGCAGAGCTTGTTAGAATATCATAAGCAGAGCTTGTTAAAATATCATGAAAGACTTTCATCCATTACAATTAAAAATACTTCAAAAATTGTTGTACTCAGATGGTTTAAGATACTCAAAGATTAAACCCACAAAAATAGAGGGTAGTAAATTTGCATTTCATTTAGATCAACTACTCAAACTTAAATTTGTTAACAAAATTGGAACTATCTATAAACTGACACTTCTTGGTAAAGAATTGGCAAACAGAATGGATTTGGGAGATAAGAAAATAGAAACTCAAGCTAAAGTTTCTGTTTTAATGGTTTGTATTAAAAAAGATAAAATACTTCTTTATACGAGATTAAAATCACCCTTCTTTGGATATCAAGGTTTTCCTACAGGGAAAGTTAAACATGGGGAAAATATATTAAAAGCAGCAAAAAGAGAATTAAAAGAAGAGACGGGTTTAATTGGTACCCCAAAACTATTTGCAGTTAGGCATTATAAAATTTATGATTTATCAAAGAATCTGTTGGAAGATAAAATCTTTTTTGCCTGCAAATTCATCGACCCTAAAGGGGTCTTAAGAAATAATCCAGAAGGCACATATAAATGGATTCATAAAAACAAAGTTTGGGACTATCTTAAAAAACCTGTAGATGAAGTCAAAGAAATTCTTGATTCTATTGAAAACAGCGAAATTACGTTTTTAGAAAAAGAATACTCTACCAGGGGATTTTAATTTTTTATTTGTACTTTACTGTTTCAGTGGAGATAAACTCTAATTTAATTTTCGCTTTTTTAAACATGCTTTCTGATTCTTGTCCTGCATGGTATTTATTTGCAGCTACAACTCTTAGAATGCCAGTATTAATGAGTAACATTGCACAAGTTCTACAGGGAGTCATGTTTACGTAAACTGTAGAACCTTCAAGTGAAACACCTCTTTTAGCAGCTTGGCAAATAGCATTTTGTTCCGCATGAACTGTTCTTACACAATGTTCAGTAATGGTTCCGTCCTCGTGAATTATCTTTTTTAATTGATGTCCAACTTCATCACAATGTGGAAAACCAACAGGTGAACCTGCATAGCCAGTTACTAAGATTTGTTTTTCTTTGACAAAGACACAAGAAGCATGGCCTCTATCACAAGTTCCTCGCTTGGATACGGTTTGCATTATTTCCAAAAAGTATTTATCCCATGATGGGCGGACATTTTTCAATTTCTTCATATAACCTTTCTAAACTACCATCATTATTAAATAAATGATCGCTCATTTCAATACACTTTGGAAGGTTTTGTGCATTGGGATCAGTATTTTGCATCTCTCTTTCTTCTTGTTTTGTGAATTCATCAAAAGTTACAGAGTCTTTTTCAGATTGCCTTTTTTGAATTCTTTCATATCTTGTTTTTTGATCAGCAGTAATTGCAAACATAATTCCGCCATGTGATTTAATAAACTCAGCCTCTTTTGGGTTTCTGATACTTTCAATGATTGAATTCTCTTTCTTTTTGCTTGCCTGGTTAAACAGCTGTTGTGTAATGTAGTCTGGTCCAAACTTTTCGCGCAGTGCATTGCCGACATCCTGAAGGTTGGCTCGGTTTATTTCTAACCCACGCTTTATTAATTCTTCTTTTAGAAAACCACTCACGGAATAGTGTATGAAGCCTTTGTTTTTAACTAAATATTCAACAATAGTTCCTTTCCCAGCTCCCAAAGTTCCAGTAATACCAATTATTTGCATTTTATATTTTTAACAGTTAATAAACAAAAATTAAAGTGTTAAAATTAAATTTATGGATTTTGATGAATACCAGAAAGAAGCAAACAAAACAGCAATTTATCCCGTACTTGGAGCTAAATTTGTATATCCTACATTAGGCTTAGCAGATGAGGCGGGTGAAGTGGTAGGTAAAATTAAAAAAGTAATGAGAGATGATGGGGGAGTTTTAACAGAAGAAAAAAAGATTGAAATTAAAAAAGAGCTAGGCGATGTTTTGTGGTACTTAGCTCAGTTGTCTACTGACTTAGGAATTAAGCTTTCAGAGGTAGCCAAGGCTAATGTCGAAAAACTTGCATCGAGAATGGAAAGAAATGTACTTCATGGTAGTGGGGACAACAGATAGTAAATCAAATGATTAATAAAACTTATACAGTTAAAGTAACAAATGGACGATTTACAATCCCAGTTGAAATAAGACGAAAATTTGGATTTTTAGGAAAGAAGATTCAATTAGATGCAATGCTCCAAAATAGTGGATTACTTGTAGACTTTAAAAAAATCAAAAAGTAGATAAGCAAAGCTTGCCATTTGGTGGTAAAAAATTTTCTCAATTGACAAATATACACCATATATAGTAATGTATATAATATGACAAGATATCAAGTTTATTTAAATTCAGGATCGGTTGCTGTTGTTGATGAAGTTGAAGAATATTTAGGTATTTCAAGATCACAAATTATTCGCGATCTTGTTGATCGTTATGCTCAAAACATATTACAAATCTTTTCGGTTACAAGAACAACACCTTTCAAAAAATCTTCCTTAGAAGCATTAATTGGAATTATTAATGTAGATGGTCAAAAAGGGACAAATTATGCAATGAAAGACGATAATAAATATTTGATTGATTAATGCAAAAAGTTTTTATAGACACAAGTTGTTATTTGGCACTTTTTATAGGAAGTGATATTAAACATTCAATTGTAGCTAAAACATTCAAAAAATATATTCAAGGGAGATATCAATTTTTTACATCATATTATGTTTTGAATGAACTTTATACACGATTGGTTTATGATTTTGGAAAAATAGAACTTAAAAAAGTTGTTGCACAAATAAATAAAGTGGTAAAGAATAACGAATTAAAAATGCTTGACGTGGATGAAGTTTTATTTAATAAATCAGCTGAAACTATGACTAAATTTGCAGAGCATAAATTGTCTTTTGTTGACGCATCAATTTATAATTTAGTTAAAGATTATAAACTTGACGAGGTTTTTACTCTTGATTCTGATTTTAAAAAAGTAGGCCTCAAAACATCTTTTTAAAATTAAAATATTTTCCCACCTTGAAGTTTTATCTACAATAGGGTATCTTGCGCCTAGATATGCAAAAGTTAAATGATGGGTTTTTAATAAATCTTGAGGGGGGGGAAGGTTGTGGAAAAACTACCCATGTTCCGTATCTTGTAGAGTATTTAAGAGAGAAAGGTTTTACTGTTTATCCAACCCGTGAACCTGGTGGAACTTCTATTGGAGAGCAAATACGAGATGTAATTCATGACCTTAAAAATGTTGACATACATCCTCGGACCGAAACACTTTTATATCAAGCTGCAAGATCTCAAATAGTGGAACAAGTAATAAGACCCAAACTTTTGGAGGGCCAGATTATAATTTGTGATCGTTTTTATGATTCAACAATAGCTTACCAAGGTTTTGGACATCAGCAAGATATTAAAGCAGTTCATCGGCTGGTTGATTATGCAACGGGCGGTTTAACTCCCGATTTAACTATTTTACTAGATGTAGATGTAGAAGTGGGCCAGCGTCGTAAAGAAAGTAGTGATGAGTGGAACCGAATGGACGCAATGGACAAAGAATTTCATGAGCGGGTTAGAAAAGGTTATTTAAAAATGGCAGAGGTTGACGCACGCTGGATAGTTATAAATGCCAATAACGGAATTCAAGAAGTTCGTAGAGATTTACTTGAAGGTGTAAATAAAAGGTTAGAATTATTTCTAAATTTAGTAGAGGGTGTGAAGAAAAGCGCAGAAAGATAATATATAATACAAATTATGCAAAAGATTGTAGAGTGTGTGCCGAATTTTTCGGAAGGCAAGAATTTGAAAGTTATCAATGCGATTTTTGATGTGTCTCAAACTGGTAAGGTCAAATCCTTTGAACTTGAATATAACGTTTCTCACAATCGAATGCTATTTACCATTGTAGGTTCTCCTGAGGATGTTCTAAATTCAGTTTTTGAATCTATAAAAATTGCAACTAAATTAATTGACATGAATAAGCACACTGGAGAACATCCCAGAATTGGTGCTACTGACGTCGTTCCATTTGTTCCTGTTTCGGGTGTTTCAATGGAAGAATGTGTAGAACTTAGTAATAAACTTGCTAAAAAAGTTGCAGATGAACTTAACTTACCTGTTTTTATGTATGAAGCCTCGGCCAAAAAAGAGGAATATAGAAATTTGGCAGATGTCAGAGTTGGTGAATATGAAGGATTAAAGAAAAGTATGAGAAAGCCTGATTATGGTCCCTTAAAAACTCATCCAACAGCTGGAGCTATGGTAATTGGAGCTAGAAAATACTTAATTGCCTATAATGTTGATCTGGACACTACAGATGTTAATGTTGCAAAACAGATTGCTAAAAAGATAAGAGAAAAAGACGGGGGACTTAAGGCGGTTAAAGCATTAGGTTTTGAAGTTGATGGGATGGCTCAGGTCTCTATGAATTTAGTTGATTATGAAATTACAAACTTTGACGAGGCATATAGAGAAATTGAAAAAGAGGCTAAAAACTTAGGAGTTGGGATTAAAAATTCTGAAATATATGGTATGATTCCGCTTGAAGCTTTAGTCAGAGCAGTCAAAACTACCTTTAAAGGTACAATCTTTAGAAGTGATCAGATTTTAGAAAAAAAATTATGGGAGTAATTAATTCCAAAACCTTAAAACAATTTCAAAAAGAATTGGGGAGTAAAAATCCAACACCTGGAGGAGGAGTTGTGGCTGCACTTTCTGGAGCCTTTGCTGCATCTTTAATTGAAATGGTTTGTAATTTAACTCTTGGTAAAGAAAAATATGAAAAAAATAAAAAAGATGTTATTAAAATTCATAAAGATGTGCTTGAACTAAAGGAAAAACTAACTAAATTGGCTGAGGAGGATAAAAAAGCATATGATAAGGTGCTTATAGCTTATAGACTACAGCCTGAAAACAAAAAACGAAAACAAGAAATAATAAAAGCACTAAGATATGCTATTGCAGTTCCAATGGAAGTTAGAAAAATTAGCCAAGAGGTTGAAAGATTAGCTTACAGGATTAGCAAGATTGGCAATAAAAACGCTCTAAGCGATGCCAAAACTGCAATTTATTTAGCCCATGCTTCTGGAAAATCTGCACTGGAGAATATTAAAATAAACAAAAAGTCACTGGCAGATCTATCAAGGTCCGACCTTTGAAGACAAATCTGTAATAAGGTCGGACCTTAACAGAACATCTACTTGTCAACTTTCTTTTTCTAAAATATAATACTCCATAAGCACACAGATTTTAGTTTCCTGAAGCTTACGAAATCTGTGGAAGGTTAAGGAAACAAATAATTAATATATATGGCTGTTAAAATATCACTTGAAGATTTACTTGAAAGCGGGGCTCATTTTGGTCACCAGGTTAGACGTTGGAATCCAAAGGTAAAAGAATTTGTATATGGTGAACAAGATGGCGTTCATATTTTTGATTTGGTTAAAACAAAGGAATCTCTCGAAATTGCTTTGGCTGAAATTACAAAAAATATTAAAGAAGGTAAAACTATCTTACTTCTTGCTACTAAAAAACAAGCCAAAGACAAAGCTTTGGAAATTTTAAATGAAACAGGAATCTCAGTTGTTACTGAAAGATGGCTTGGTGGAACAATTACCAATTTTAATCAAATTAAAAAGTCACTTGACAAGCTTGTAGATATGAAAGAAAAACTTGTAAATGGGTACTATGCAAAATACACAAAGAAAGAAAGAGTATTAATAGAAAGAGAAAAAGATAGACTTGAGAGATTTTTCGGAGGTATTACGAACTTAAAAGCAATACCAGATTTATTAATTGTTGTCGATATTAGAAAAGAGATAACTGCAATTCACGAAGCTAATAGAAAAGGAATTAAGGTTGTAGGAATTGTGGACACTAACTCAGATCCTAACATGGTAGATTTCCCCATACCAATGAATGATGATGCCACAAAAGCACTTCACTTGGTATTGGAATATATTAAATTAGCTATTCTTGAGGGTCAAAAAGTACCAAAAACTTCAAAAGTAAAAAAATGAAAATAAATGCGGAGTTAATAAAAAAGTTAAGAGAAGAGACAGGGGCTGGAGTTATGAGGGTTAAACAAGTCTTGGAACAGACAAATGGGAAAAAGCCAGAGGCTCTTGAGATACTCAAAAAAGAGGGTTTTGAAAAAGTAGCTAAGAGATCGGAAAGAGAGACAAAACAAGGTAAAATATTTACTTACGCACATCATACTGGAAAAGTTGGAGTATTGGTTGAATTATTTGCTGAAACTGATTTTGTAGCTAGAAATGAACTTTTTGAAAGTTTGGGTAAAGATATTGCACTTCAGGTTGCTTCGATGGGTGAAAAAGATATTGAAAAACAAGAATTCATTAAAGATCCAAGTAAAACAATCTTAGATTTAATTAAAGAGGTTATTGCAAAAACTGGTGAAAATATTAAACTTGGTAGAGTAGTTCGAATAGAACTGGGCAAAGAATGATAGATCCTTCAATAACTCAAAAATTTCAAAAAGTTGTAGATCTTGTGGCCGTTGATATTTCAGGAATTAGAACGGGAAGAGCAACTTCAGCAATGGTTGAAAATATTGTTTGCCCCGCTTACGGTGGCACACAATTTTTAAAAGTGATGGAATTGGCTTCTATTACTGTAAGTGATCCTACTCAAATTGTAATTTCACCTTGGGATAAATCAATAATTGGAGATATTAGAAAAGGACTTTTAGAAGCAAACATGGGTTTTAACCCTTCAATTGATGGGGAAGTAATTAGAATTTCAATTCCTCCAATGACGACAGAGGATAGAGAAAAATATGTCAAGCTCCTCTCTTCTAAACTTGAAAACGGTAAGGTAATGATGAGGCAGGTTAGAGCTGATGAAATGCACGAAATAAAGAAGAAGTTTGAAGGAAAAGAAATAACTGAAGATGAAAAATTTGCAGATGAAAAATCCTTGCAAGATTTAACCGATTCTCATATTACAAAAATTGAAAGTTTAGGAGAAACCAAAAAAGCAGATTTACTTCAAATATGATTTGGTCAATTTTGATTTTCTTTTTGGTTTTATCTATTTTAGTCATTGTTCACGAGTTTGGTCATTACATTGTAGCCAAGAAAAATGGAATTTTGGTTGAAGAGTTTGGATTTGGCTTGCCACCTAGAATCTTTGGTAAAAAAATAGGTGAGACACTTTGGTCTATAAACCTTTTACCTTTTGGTGGTTTTGTGAAACTTCATGGTGAATTAACTGATCCGCCCGAGGCGGACAAGTCTTTAAATAAACGGGCCTTTCTTTATAAATCAAAAAAGATAAAAATTGCCGTTATTGTTGCAGGAGTTGTCATGAATATTATTTTAGCAATTGTTGCTTTTGCTATTGTCTATTCTCATTATGGTATTCCAAAAGAACAGGGATTTGTTGAAGTTGTTGGGGTACTACCTGATTCACCAGCATCTATTTCCAAAATAGTAGTTGGGGAGAGAATATATGCAATCAATGGTAAAGAGGTTTCTAAAAAAGCTGAAGTGACAGACATTTCAAGTAAAGGAGGGAAGCATATTCTATTAGTTGGCACTAAAGATTCAGATTCCAAAGACTTACGAAAAGTTACAATAAACACAGAATTCAGTGAAGAAGACAAAAGATGGTATATGGGTTTTCTTCTAAGTTCAGAAAGTGTTTATTTTCCACCAGTCTGGCAAAGACCGTTTTACGGTGTTTATTATGGAGTTAAAAATTCATTTCTAATTACAAAAGGGATCGTTACAAGTTTGGCTGGTATTTTTGTAAAAGAAACAAGAACTGAACTTGTTCAAGGGACCACGGGACCTGTTGGACTTTTAGCACTTGTTGATAATATTAGAAAACAGGGAATTTATCCATTAATTGATTTCATGGGTTTAATATCTATAAATTTGGCAGTTATAAATATTTTACCTTTCCCAGCACTTGATGGGGGAAGACTTCTTTTTGTGTTAATAGAAAAAGTAATAGGTAAAAAAGTAATTCCCAAAGTGGAGGCCGCTATTCATTCTGTTGGTATGATAATACTTTTGGGATTAATTCTGGCAATAACCATCAAAGATATAAGAGGTCTAATCTCCGCTGGCTCCATTTCAGGCTTTCTTGAGAACATGATGAAGTGATACAATAACTGCATATGAAGTTGACTGATAGTTTTGTAACAACATTAAGAGATGCGCCAAAGGATGCATTAACAATTAATCA
Organism: Candidatus Woesebacteria bacterium GW2011_GWB1_33_38; assembly: GCA_000990005.1. GTDB lineage: Bacteria > Patescibacteriota > Microgenomatia > UBA8517 > UBA8517 > UBA12026. The sequence continues at coordinate 54,138 of LBPF01000006.1, forward strand.
TCAGCTTTTGGTTAGAGCAGGGTTCGTTAGGCAACTAATGGCTGGGGTTTATACATATCTTCCATTGGGTTTAAAAGTTCTAAATAAAATTAGTCAAATTGTTAGAGAAGAAATGAATGAAATTGGTTCAACTGAGGTTTTGATGCCGATTCTCCATCCTGCAATAAATTGGAAAATAACAGGTGGATGGGATAAGATTGATGTTTTGTTTAAAGTGAAATCAAGAACAAAAAGAGATTACGCATTGGCTCAAAGTAATGAAGAAACAGTAACCCCATTAACTTCCGAGTTCATCCACACTTACAAAGATTTACCTTTGTCTATCTATCATATTAATTGGAAATTTAGGGATGAGTTAAGGAGTAAATCAGGAATTCTAAGGGGTCGTGAGTTTTTAATGAAAGACCTTTACTCTTTTCATATTGATCAGGAAGATTTTGACAAATATTATCAAACTGCCAAGAAAGCATACTTGAGAGTTTTTGAAAGATTAGGGTTGGTTGCCAAAGTTACAGAAGCTTCAGGTGGAGGATTTAGTGAAAAAGTTTCATATGAATTTGAAGTTTTGACTTCGGCTGGTGAAGCAAATATCTTGTACTGCAACAATTGCGAATATTGTGTAAATATTGATGACATTAAAAAATATAATGAAGGGGATAATTGTCCACTTTGCAAAAAAGCGAAATTAAAAGCATCACTTGCTTCTGAAGTTGGTAATGTTTTTGATTTAGGTCAAAAATATACCAAGGCATTTGGATTAACAGCCGTAAACGAGAAAGGAACAAAAGTCTATCCTATCATGGGTTGTTATGGAATTGGAATTTCTAGAACCATGGGAGTTATTGTTGAAAAGTTCCACGATGATAAAGGTATAATTTGGCCAAGGGAAGTAGCACCTTTTGACGTTCATTTGGTAGGACTTAATGGAAAGGGTGAAGATTTATACAAGAAACTTAAAGAAAATCATATTGACGTTTTGTTTGATGACAGAGATCTTCCTGCGGGACAGAAGTTTAATGACGCTGATCTTATAGGAATTCCTGTAAGACTTGTAGTTTCAGAGAAAACCTGTGAGAAAATTGAGTTTAAAGAACGAACTTCAGATAAAACAGAATTGTTAAGTTTTGATGAAATAATTAAGAAATTAAAGTAAAGTTGTGGAAAAGAATTTAATTTTCGTCATCTTTTGCTCCGAGATTTTTAGCAATATTTTTAAATAATGTTGAATTTGCTAATTTATCAACTTGTGGCCCTAGTGCTTGTTGAAATATATCTGGTTCGCCCTCAGACGCTTTAATTAAATGTTGGGGTAATTTATACCAATCAATTGCTCCCCCCCCTAAATCTTTTAGCTTTCTAACAAGCTCACCAAATTCCATATTATGGGATATTTTATCCCTCTTGTTCTCAAAAGTCAAAAAAACTATACTTAAGTCTATGGATGATTGTATTTTTTGTAAGATTGTAAAAAGGGAAATTAAAGCTGAGATTAAAAAAGAAACTGATAATTTTATTGTAATTCCAGATATCAAGCCGTCCGCAAAAACGCATTTATTAATTATTACCAAAAATCACGTGTCGGATTTAAAATTCGCTGAAGATAATTTGTTGGTTGAAGCAAAAAACCTTGCTTTGGACTTACAAAATGAATTAAGTTTAGATGAATTCCAGTTTAGAGTAAACTGGGGTAAACTTTTGGAAGTTAACCATTTGCATTTTCATTTTATGGCTAATTTTAATTAATATGATTTCGCAAAATATTACTAAATTAATAGGGGAGGCTATGAAAGCTCATGATGGTGTTCGACTTTCTACACTCCGTATGCTTTCTTCAGAATTTAACTATGAAAAGATAAGATTACAGAAGGAATTAGAAGAAAGTGATGAAGAAAAAGTAATTAGGAAAGAGGTCAGAAAAAGAAAAGATGCAATAGAGGCTTTTGCGAAAGCTGGTGCAGTAGATCGAGTTGAATTAGAAACCAAAGAGCTTAACATATTGCAAGAATTCCTCCCACCTGGTGTTTCTCCCGAAGAGGTCATTAAACTGATTGAAGATTCAATTAAAGAAATTGATGCAAAATCAATTGCAGATATGGGTAAGGTAATAGCTTTAGTTAAATCTAAATCCTCAGGCGTTGATGGAGCTACAGTAGCTCAAATTGTTAGAGAGAAGTTAGGTTAATATGATTAAGATTAACGTGTCCAAACAAACAAATTATCCAATAAGTACAGTAAATTTAAAAAACTTTTTACAAAAGTTTTTTTTAGAAAAGGGCATAGTGTCTGACGCTGAAGTTTTTGTTTCATTTGTAAACGAGGCAAAAATGAAGGACATCGGGAAGAAATATTATAGGCGAAGCTTGGCTAGCTCCGCTGGTAAAAATGACTTAAGAATTCACAATGTATTTTCTTTTGTTGATTCGGAATCAATGAAGTTTCCTGGTGATAAAATTAATTTGGGTGAAATTGTTGTTTGCTTTCCAATTGTTGTTAAAGAGGCAAACACTGAAGGGAAGTTAATTGAAGAAAAAGTATTGGAACTTATTGAACACTCCGCATTGCATTTATTGGGAATTCATCACGAAGAATGACATACTATTTAAAATATCGACCACAAACTATTGAAGAACTTGATATGCAATCTGTCAGAGAATCTTTAACTAATATTGTTAAATCAGGTAATATCCCTCACGCATTTTTATTTGCAGGTCCCAAGGGAACTGGAAAAACTTCAGTGGCAAGAATTCTTGCAAAAATAATTAATTGTGAGTCCAAAAACCCCCCGTGCAATAAATGTGAACAGTGCTTGTCTATAACAAATGGAAATAATATTGACATTATTGAAATGGACGCTGCTAGTAATCGTGGAATTGATGATATTAGGGCACTAAAAGATACAATTCGTCTTACCCCATCTAAAGCTAAAGCCAAAATCTATATTTTAGACGAGGCCCATATGTTAACTATAGAAGCTAGCAACGCCCTTTTAAAGACCCTAGAAGAGCCGCCAAGCCATGTTTATTTTATTCTAGCTACTACTAACCCAGAAAAGCTAATTGAGACTGTAAAAAGTAGAACAGTACTTATTAGTTTTACAAAGGCAACACCCGAGGAAACTAAAAGATCACTAGCTAGAATAATTAAGAAAGAAGAATTAAAAATTAAAAACGAGGAGTTGAATGAGATTATAAAAATGTCAAAAGGTTCATTTAGGGATGCAGTTAAACTCTTAGAGCAGTTTTCTAAAGATAGTAATTTTCTAAAAAGTATTAAGTTGTTTGACGTTCAGGATTTTTTAGAAGTGTTACTTGCCAAAAATCTTAAGGAAGCAATTATAAAAATAGAAAATGCTCTAAGAAGTGGTTGTACTATTGTTAACACTACTGAAGAAATTTTAGAAAAACTACAATCAAAACTTATTGAAACAGAGGATAGGAATTTAGTTACTTTAATAGAATATATTTTAGAAGCTCAAGAATTTAATAAAGTTACACCTATTGAAGAATTGCCACTTGAAGTGGCAATAGTTAAGTGGTGTAAACTAGATAAATAATGGACGAAGCTGTTTGGAGCAAAATACTTAATAATATTAAGCCAGTTAGTCCATCAATTGAAGCCTTACTTCGCTCTTCACAACTCAAAAATTTAGATGGTAATAAATTAAAACTGGTTGTTTACTATAAGTTTCATAAGGATAAATTAGAGGAAAATAAAAACAAAAAATTAATTGAGGATTCGATTTTAAGTATTCTTTCAAAACAAATAACACTTGAGATTGGATTAGTAGATGCTCCTGTAAAGTCCGAGTTGACTGGGGTAACAAATCAAAATATAATGACAGCAGCAGAAGAAATTTTTAGTTAACTATGTTTGACAAATTTAAACAACTAGGCGAGTTTAATAAAATGCGACAACAAGCAAATGCCTTACAAAAAGAGCTTGAGAAAATTATTGAAACAATTGAGAAAAGAGGTTGGACAGTTTCTGTAACTGGAGATCAAAAAGTTAGGTATATTAAGCGTGGTGAAGAAGATTTTGCCGAACTTGTTGAGCTAATAAATGAAGCCATGAAGAACGTTCAGAAAGAATCTGCTAAGAAAATGATGGAAATGGGCGGTGGACTCTCCGGACTTTTGGGTGGACTTGGAAAGTAGCTTTTTATGAAGATCCCCAAGGCAATTTCTTCTCTAATAGAGTCTTTTGAAAAACTTCCTGGAATTGGACCAAAATCGGCACAGCGCTTAACTTATTATCTTTTACATGTCCCACAAAGAGAACTTGATGACTTTGCTGAAAATCTTACAAACCTTAAAAAAAATACCATGCTTTGCTCAGTTTGTAAAAATGTGGGTGAAACCGATCCATGTAACATTTGTTCTGACACACTTCGTGACAAAGCGACTGTGTTGGTAGTTGAACAACCACTTGACTTAATTGCCTTCGAAAGAAGTGGTAAATATCATGGGCTTTATCATGTTTTGCATGGCGCTATTAACCCGCTTGATAATATTGGACCAGATGAAATCTATATTGCGGACTTGTTAAAACGTGTGACGGGTGACGAGTTACGAGTTATAACAGAAATTATTATTGCAACCAACCCAACCATGGAAGGGGAGGCAACTGCAATGTATATGGCGAAAAAACTCAAAACTGAAAAAAATCAAAACTTAAAAATAACCAGACTCGGGATGGGAATTCCAACTGGGGCTGACTTGGAGTATGCAGATGATGTAACATTAACTCAAGCCCTCGAAGGGCGAAGAGAATTATGAATACTGCTACTGCCCAAGTAAAACAAGCTATTAAGAAATCTGCAAAAACTTTTGCTGATGAGCCATTGGAACTTCTGAAATCTGCAAGAAAGCAAATAACGGGAGAGGAAATGAACTCAGGCCCTGAGATTCCTCAGAATGGTCAAAAGTCAGATCCTGATACGCATCAGGATTTACAAAAAGAAGAAGTTTATAAACAACAAAAAGCTGAGAGTGAAGGTAGAACTTTGCAAGCTCTTGAATCAGAACTTAAAGATATTAGACGACAAAAATTATTTAATGACTTAATGGCTAGAATCCAAAACGGTGAAAATATTCCCTTGGAGGAATTTAGTGAACTTTCATATGAACAAAAGGATGTCTTAAAAGCCCAAATTGAAGCTGTTCGCGCCCGTAACTCGCAACCCGTAACTGATCAATTAATTGAACCTGGTGCCAAAAAAGGCAGACAAATGTTTGGACAAAAACAGTCAGCCCAAAAACAAACTACCCGTGTCGAAAAACCAGTACCCCCTAGTGGTTGATTTTGGCACAAGTTTGATTTAGTATATAAACATGGAAATATTTTACGCAACAGTTTCAAGATCGGGAAGTATAATTATTCCAGTTAAATTACGAAAAGAGTCAGGGATTGTTGGAAGTACGGTGGTCTCTTTAACTGTAGAAGGCAATTCAATCGTGTTGAGGATTGTAAAATAAATATATGAAATTAAATATAAAGTTTGTTTGTTGTAGCTTCCTTTTGTAGGGAGCTTTTTGCATTTTATTTTAAGCTCCCGACATCGAAAGATGTTCATAAGGGGGTTTTTTTATGATTAAAAAATATTTTATATATAAGGCAAGGTATAAAGCTGTTGATGAAACAGGTATGATAATTTGGCTTAATATTGATTATTGGAATAATAAGTTCGGCTTGAGTGTAAGTAATATTGATTTAGAGAATTTTGCTCGAAAACTGTTAAAGAAAAAACATAAAGTAAATTTGGTACATAAAATGCTACAATAAAAATATGGATTTATATTTATACAACTCGTTTAGTAGACAGAAAGAGTTGTTTACACCAATAAATCCCACATCGGGAGTGGGATTATATACTTGTGGACCAACTGTCTATGATTATGCACACATTGGACATGGTCGAAAATTTTTGATGGATGATATTTTAAGAAGAACTTTGGAATTTAATGGTTACAAGGTTAATCATGTTCAAAATATTACAGATGTAGGGCATTTAGTATCTGATGCTGATGATGGTGAGGATAAATTAGAAAAAGGTGCCAAGAAACAAAATAAAACTGTTTGGGAGGTTGCAGAGTATTTTACAAAAAGCTTTTATGAATCTATGGACGCACTTAATTTTCTACGCCCAACTACAATTTGTAAGGCCACCGACCATATCAAAGAACAGATAGAATTAATAGAGAAACTTTTTAAAAATAGTTATGCCTACGATACAGTTGAAGCGGTTTATTTTGATACTGCAAAATTTGCCGATTATGGAAAATTGTTTGGACAACCACTTTCTGAGAAGAAAGTGGGTGTTAGGAATGAAGTAAAAATTGATGCAAACAAGAAAAATCCACAGGATTTTGCACTATGGTTTAAGAGAGTCGGAAATTTTGCCGATCACGTAATGCATTGGGATAGCCCTTGGGGGGATGGTTTTCCAGGTTGGCATATAGAGTGTTCTGCAATGAGTATGAAGTATTTAGGTGAGCAGATAGATATACATACTGGGGGGGAAGATCATTTGTCAATTCATCATCCTAATGAAATTGCCCAAAGTGAAGGTGCAACAGGTAAGAAGCCCTTTAGTAAATTTTGGATACATTCTGCGTTTTTAACTGTAGATGGCACTAAAATGAGTAAATCTTTGGGTAATTATTTCACGATTGAAGATATTATTGCTAAAGGTTATAACCCAATTGCCTTAAGATATTTATATCTTGGGGCACATTACAAAAAGCCAATGAACTTTACTTGGCAAGCATTAGACGGCGCCTTAAAAGGCTTGAAGCGACTACAGCAAACAGTCAACAATCTACAAATTTCGGCCAGAACAATACTTTCAGAAGAAAAAAATCAAAAAATGGAAGATTATAGAATTAAGTTTAATCTAGCAATTAACGACGATTTAAACACAAGTAAAGCTATGGCGGTAATGTTTGAAATGTTAAAATCAAATATTCCAAATCCTGATAAATATGATTTAGCAATTTTTTTTGATGAAGTTTTAGGGTTAAGACTTAAAGTTTAATCTTTTTAATTAAAAACATTGACTCTTTTTTGGTTACCACTCCAATATAATCAATTAAGGGATATGTTTTTCTAACCTCAGTCCAAAATTTTTCTGATAGGTTAGTTGAATAATTACCAAAACCCGCCTTTTCTGTTTGAGAGCAAAGTTTGTTTTCCCATTCCCTAATAATCTTAAGTATTTCTTTACCTTCAGCGTTGTATTTTTCTTGAAGACCATCTTGGTTTTTAATGTATTCGTTATACAACTTATTAAATTCATCAAACTTATACTTATCAGTTGATATCATCCTGTCAAAGTAGTCTTTATATTTTGTAGCCATACCCATATCATTTAATAGATTTAGACACTTGATTTCAAGACCTAAAATATGACATTATTAATCTATGACAGAAGGGGACATTAAAGTTGTGGGTTTGTCTTCAAGTAAAAAGGGCGGTCAAACAAACTGGAAGATAATTGGTGCAATTATCGGGATTATTGTTTTGGCTCTAGGTATTGTTGCTGGTATCCTTCTCGTTAAACAGCAACAGGATATTAGGGAAAAGGCTGAAATTGTTTCTTGTGTTGACCCAACTGTTGAACAGTGTCCTGTAGCTGGTAAACCTGATGTTTTAAGAAATTGCCATCCGCCTCAATCTGACAACTCCCCCGTTGAAAGTATTTGCAATGAAGAAGGAAAAATCTCTTTTTGTGGCAATAAGAATTATTGTTGCCCATCAGTAGGTGGATCTTGGACAACTGATATGAGCGTTTGTACTTTAGATGTATTTCCTAAAGTAGATTTAATTCCCGCGGAAGCCGAAGTTTCTTGTGCTCAAGGTTTTACGGATTCTTTTGATACCATCGATTTGACCAAATGGAACAAAGAAGGTGATGTGAATGTAAATGGTGGAGTACTGGAAGTTAAAAGGGATGAGCCAGGTACGACAAGTTATGATGGTTTATATACAAAGAATTCCTTTACAGATGATTTTACAGTCGAAGTTGATGTACCTGAAGTTAATAAATCAGGTGATGGTGGTGGTGGTGCTACAATCTTATTTACTACAGATACAACAGAGGGTTTGTCGGTTGTTCGACAAAGAAAGAATAACAGGGGCGGTGCTGGTGTTTGGCAAATTACTTCAAGATTGAATGTAGGTACTAACTTTGATAATGGATTGAAAACATTAGCACAAGGGGCAGTTTCATTTAAAGTAGAACGAAAAGCGGGAAAATTTAAGATTTTTTACAAAACTGGAGCTAATTATATACTTCTTGATGAACCAACATTAACATTAACAAAGCCAATTCAAAAAATTCATTTATCTGCTATGAACACAGAATATATCGCTTCTGAATATACACTTGTTAAATATGATAACTTTAAAATTTCTTGTTCTGGTAATATTGCTACAACGACTCCAACAGCTACAGCAAGTGCAACTAGCACACCTACTTCTAGTCCAACACGAACACCTACAACAACACCAACTGCAACAGGGGTCGGAACAGCAACACCAACAGCAACTGGGCAGAGGACTGCAACAGCCACGGCAACAGTTACTTCAACATCAACATCATCAACAAGTGCGACAAAAACTCCAACAGCTAGAGCCACCGCAACATCAACGTCATCGTCAGCGCCTATTCCAGTAACTGGAATGAACTTACCAACAATGATTGGTGCAGGTTTTGGTATTCTTATGATTCTGATTTCCCTTGCCCTAGCTTTATAATTACATGAAAAAAGAGCTTAATATTGGCTTGCCTGCAGGCAGGCAGGGGTTTATTCAGGCTTTGGGTGTTACCATTTACTGTGGTCTTGTTGGTTTGATTATGTGGAATGGTGATCAAATTTTTGGCAAAGTAGATACTTTTATAGCTCCAATAACTGCTTTATTGATGTTCTCAGTTTCTGCACTTGTTTGTGGCTTGTTAGTATTTTATAAACCATATTTATTATTTTTTCAAAACAAAAAAGAAGAAGCTGTTAAGGTTGTTGTTGCAACTGCTGTCTCTTTGTTTACCATCATCCTCATCCTCTTTGAAGTAATGTATTTTGTGAAATAACACTTGACAGATTGTATGGTTATTGTATAATTATTGTATGACTACAATTAATATATCTTTACCAATTCAATTAAAGTCTGATGCAGAGCTTTTAGTAGAGAACGGGCTCTATGTGTCTTTTAGTGATTTGGTACGAGATTCAATTAGAAAATTAATCTCCGATGCTAAATATGACCTTTTATATTTACGAACCAAAAGAGATTATAAGAACGGTAAGGCGACTGTGTTAAAAACACAAAAAGACATTGACGATTATTTCAAAAAACTTTAAACTAATTGAAAGTGTACAAATTAGTATTTTCAAATAAATTTGAAAAAAGATTAAAAAAATTAACATTTTCAAATAAACCCTTAAAATTTCAGGCTAAAAAGACAGTTGAATTGATATACTCTGATATTGACCATCCCTCACTTAGAATGCACAAACTAAGTAATCAAAAATGGTCAGTCTCTGTTAATAAAAGTATTAGAATGATTTTAAAAATTCATGATAATGAAATATTTATTTTAGATATCGGAACCCATAACGATGTTTATTAGTTGTATAATTGAAAATATATGGATATCGAATGGGAAGCAAAGTTTTTAAATGTAAATAGGGATGAACTTCGAGAAAAACTTAAATCAACTGGAGCTAAATTAATCAAACCTGAAACACTTTTCAAAAGAGCAGTTTTTTATTTACCAAAAGGACACGAGATTGAAGGCGGTTGGCTTAGAGTTAGAGATGAAGGAGATAGGATAACAATGAGTTTAAAAGCTACTGTTAATGGAAGTATCGATAATCAAAAAGAAACAATGGTGATCGTAGATAATTACGATAACGCAAGACAGTTGCTAAAAGATATTGGCTGTATAGAAAAAGCATATCAAGAAACAAAGCGAGAAACCTGGAAATTAAATGATGTAGAAATAACAATTGATGAATGGCCATATTTAGAACCTTACACAGAAATTGAGGGATCTTCAGAAGAAGAAATTAAAAAAGTAGCTGAACTGTTAGGTTTTGATTATTCCCAAGCAGTTTTTGGCTCTGCTGACCAAATAATCGGAAAAAAATATAGTATTCCAGAAGATGCAGTAAATAATGAAATTCCAAGAATTGTTTTTAATGAACCTAATCCATATTTAGCTTGGATAGAGAAAAACAAAATTTACTTCATAAATTTTTAAGCTTCTTTTTAATATTTAGGATTTAAACTTCTTTGTTATTGCTTGGTGTAGGTTTAGGTTTTGCGGATTGAAGGCAACGTATATGATATTACAAATAAGCCTGGCTCGCAAAATGCTTCAAGATTTGAGGCTAGGCAGTTTATCTAATTGATGCTACAATTTTTCTGATGAATGAAGTTTTAAACCTCTTTCTTTTGGCTCTTTTAGGTAGTGTAATTGCTTTGTTTGGCGGAGTTGTTTTTTTGTACAACAGATCATTGTCGTCAACTTTAGAAAAGTATTCTGTTCCTTTTGCTGCAGGAGTTTTAGTCACAGTTTCACTTTTAGGTTTAATTCCAGAATCTGAACATGAAATAGGGGAAATATCACATTGGATAGTCTTGGGCTCTTTTTTAGGAGTTTACCTTTTTGAACATTTGTTTTTTGGTATTCACCACCATGGTGACGGAGATGATCATCATGAGATTAAGGATTCTTCAATCGGACTTGTCATATTTGGTGACACAATTCATAATTTTATTGATGGTGTAGCAATAGGGGCAAGTTTTATGATTAACCCAAATTTAGGATTAATTACAGCCTTTTCAACATTCTTGCATGAGGTTCCTCATGAGATAGGGGACTTTGGAATTTTATTAAAAGCGGGATGGAAAAATTCTAGGATTCTTTTAATTAATATTTTTTCATCATTAACTACAATAATTGGAGCTTTTCTAGTTTACCTCTTTAATAGTAACGATTATTTAAACGGTTCTTTAATGGCAGTTTCTGCTGGAGTTTTCTTGTATTTAGGAGCAAGTGACTTTTTGCCAAAAATCAAAGAACAAAAACTTCATAAGCTTAAATCAATACTTCCATTAATTCTAGGTTCCGCAATTATTATTCTGACTTTACTATTAATCCCTCATGAACATTAAATAATATATAATAGCAAACTATGCTTCATGTAATTGACTTATCATTTGGCTTTGGAGAAAAACCTCTATACACTGGGGTCAATTTTCGTGTATCAAAAGGTCAAAAAGTTGGCTTAGTTGGACCAAATGGCTCAGGAAAGTCTACACTTTTTTCAATAATTAAAGGTGAAGAAAATGGGTTTACTGGAAGTGTAAAAATTAATGCAACAGTTGGATTAGTTCCACAAGAAATAAAATATGACGCAATTATGGAAAATTCCAAAACGGTAAGAAATTATGTTGATTCTGAAAATAAACTTATAGATTTTGAAATAATTAAAATGTTTAAAGGTTTGGAATTAAATATTAGCTTAGATCACAACCCAATAACTTTATCAGGTGGCCAAAAAACTAAACTAGCTCTTGCTCGAGCACTTTTTCAAAATCCAGATCTGTTACTTCTTGATGAACCAACCAATTTTATGGATAAGGAAGGAAAAGATTGGGTGATGAGATTTTTAGCAAATTATAAAGGTGCGATAATTGTAATCTCGCATGATTTGGAATTGATGGACCAATCAATAGATAAAATACTTGCAGTTACTCCTTATAACTCAACAATAGTTGAATATAAAGGAACTTATTCAGATTATATCCGCCTTAAAAAACAGAAAGAAGAAAATTTAAGAAAAGAATTAGAAATTAAATCAAGACACTTAAAAAGAACTGAAGAAAGATATAATAATTCAAGGGCAGTAGCTACAAAATCAATACTTCGAAAGAAAATGGAAAGAGAAAGAGAAAATTTACCAGAGGTTCCACCTGGAATTAGAAAGATATCAATTCGTCTGCCTGAACCAAAACGGATTGGAGAAGTACCATTAAAGACCTCATCAATAAAGAAAAGTTATGAAGATTTAGAAGTTTTAAAAGGAGTAGATTTTACAATTTTAAGAGGAGAAAAGATTGCCTTAATTGGTTCAAACGGAACAGGGAAGTCAACATTTATTAAAATTTTGATGGATATAACCAAACCAGATGGTGGAGAAATATATAGAAATTCAGATCTATCAGTTGGCTATTATTCACAGGAATTTGAAACGTTTGATTTTAAAAATAGCGTAATTGAAGCCTTTACTGATTTTACTAAAATGAATGAAGGAATGGCTAGAGGTTTTTTAGCTAGATTTATGCTTTCTGGTCAGAAAGTATTTCAAAGAGTTGGAAGTTTATCAGGAGGAGAAAAAACAAGACTTTCAATTGCCTGTCTTACAGGAAAAGACAATAATTTACTTATTCTTGATGAACCAACAACTTATCTTGATGTGATGAGTCAAAGAATTATTTTAGAGTCCTTAAAAGAGTATAAAGGGACAATGATAATAGTTTCTCACTCGCCAGAATTCATGAAAGAACTAAAACCTGATAAAGCATATCTATTCCCAGAGCATAGAATGGTTTATTGGGACAATGAACTTATAGATAGAATTGGAGAAGTGTAGAAAGTGTTAAAATAAATTTATGGCCAATAAAAATAAAAGGGAAATTGTATATGCATTTATAGACAGCCAAAATTTAAATTTAGGTACAGGTAAAGATATTGTTAAGAATGGAAGGTTGGTATACAAAGGTTGGAAACTAGATTTTAAAAGATTTAAAAAGTATCTGACTGATAAATTTAGAGTTACTAAGGCATTTTTGTTTATTGTTTTTATCAAAAAACAAACTTATTTTGAACCAAAAAAAATCGGAGGGCGTTGCGAATAGACACGTAGTCTAATGTTCGTATTCCTCCTAATGATTATGTAATTATAATTTATATGTATAACAAAAGTCAAGGAAATGGGGTTAAAATATGAGCCTATCAGTTGGGATAGTGGGGTTACCAAACGTGGGCAAGTCCACGTTGTTTAATGCTCTTTTAAAAAAGCAACAGGCATATGTTGCCAATTTTCCATTCGCTACAATAGAACCAAACATAGGAGTGGTTCCAGTTCCCGATGAAAGATTAAACAAATTAAGTCCCATATACAATAATGCTCCTATTGTTCCTGCAACTTGCGAATTTGTGGATATTGCAGGTTTAATTGAAGGAGCCAGCAAAGGTGAAGGTTTGGGAAATAAATTCCTAAATCATATCAGACAAGTTGATGCTATTTGTTTTGTACTTCGAGCTTTTTCAGACCCTGACATAATCAAGCAAGGTGTAAAAGATCCAAAATCAGATTTAGAGATATTACGATTAGAACTAGATCTTGCAGACGCAGAGATGGAAGAAAAACATTTAAAGAAAAAAAACGCAGATACTGAAAGTCTTCAGTATTTTAAGGACAAGCCCTTTTTGGTTGTTTTAAATGTTGATGAAACTGATGTTGCTAAAAGCGCAGAATTAGAGGAAAAGTATGCAAATGAACTTGGAGTGAATAGGGATCAAATAGTAGCCATTTGCGCCAAAGTAGAGTCAGAACTTGCAGATCTTTTACTCGAAGAACAAAAAGAATACTTAAAAGAAATTGGCGCCAGTTTAGGAGCTTTGGACAAATTGATTCAAAAAGCATTTAAGACATTGGGGTTAATAACATTTTTGACAGCAGGAGAAAAAGAAGTTAGAGCTTGGACAATTAATGAGGGGATTACGGCACAAGACGCAAGCGGTGTAATTCATACTGATTTTATGAATAAATTTATAAAAGCTGATGTTTGTGATTTTAATGATTTTGTAAATAATGGTGGGTGGAAACAGAATAGGGAATTAGGTAAAGTTAGAAGTGAGGGAAGGGATTACATTGTAAAAGACGGAGATGTTATTGAATTTAAGATTGGTTCTTAGTATACTAACCAAGTTACATGAAAAACTATGAATTAACACTAATTTTAGAGGGAAAAGCGACTTCTGCCAAGAAAAAGGCTGTTTTGGAATCTTTGGAGAAGGTTGTCAAAATGTTTAAAGGTAAAATGGAGAAAGTTGAGGATTGGGGAGTAAAAGAAATGTTTCATGAAATAAAGAAAAATAAGGAAGGGACTTATTTACATATTCCTCTTGAATTTGAACCTAGTAGTTTAAAAAGTTTGGAAGTAAAATTGAAAGCTGAAGAAAATATATTAAGATATTTAATAGTAAAATCATGAAATCATTAAACAAAGTACAATTAATTGGAAATTTAACCCGCGATCCAGAATTAAAATATACTCCAACCGGAACTGCCATCTGTAGTTTTACCGTAGCAACAAACAGAAGTTGGACAACAGATACGGGAGAGAAAAAAGAAGAAGCTGATTTTACCAGAATTGTGGCATGGCAAAAATTAGCTGAGATTTGTGGAAACTTACTTAAAAAAGGAAGAAAAGTATATGTAGAAGGCAGGCTTTCAAATAGGAGTTATCAAGATAAAGATGGGGTAACAAAATATATTTCAGAAGTTGTAATTAATGATATGATTTTACTTGATTCAAAGCCAACAGGAGATAGTGACTTTAATGTTCCAGAACCAACTGAATCACCTGTAGCGGAAGAAGTAGAGAAAAAAGAAAAGGTAAAAGAAGAAGAAGAAGTAACAGCAGACGATATACCGTTCTAAATTAATAGTTAAGAGTTAATAATTAATAATTGAAAAACCATGGCAGCCAAGAAAAAATTTAAGAAACAAATAAGAAAAGAAAGACCACTTTCAACCAAGTGTCTTTTCTGTGAAGCTAAAAAAGATCCTGATTACAAAAATTATGCTGATTTATCAAAATATTTGTCCGACCGAGGTAGAATCTTTTCAAGAGAAAGAAGTGGGGTTTGTTCAAAACATCAAAGAAAACTTGCATCAGAAGTAAAAAGAGCAAGGTTTTTGGCACTTCTCCCTTACTAAAATCTACAGTATTATTAATTCTTGTATGAATTCTCTAAAAGTAAATTTTTCATTTGTTAGAAAGACAATTTTAATTACCCTTTTTGTTGGTATTATTTTTTCTTCTGGATATATATTTGGTCTTAATGGTTTTAAGCTTGAGACTGGTGGTTTTCCAAAGATTAAAATTTCAAGAGAAATCCCTAATAATCATGAGGACGTTGACTTTGCACTTTTTTGGAGAGTTTGGGATACTTTGGATTCTTCATACTATGACAAGTCTAAAATAAACGTATCAAAAATGGTCTATGGTGCAATTTCTGGTATGGTAGCGTCTTTGGGTGATCCTTACACAGCTTTTCTTCCTCCTGAAGAAAATAAAGTAGTTGAAGAAGATCTGTCTGGTTCGTTTGAAGGAGTGGGAATTCAAATAGGGTTTAAAGGTAAAAACCTAGCAGTTATCGCTCCACTTCCTGGTTCACCTGCAGAAAAAGCTGGAATTAAGGCAGGGGATTTTATTGTTGGCATTAAAGATGAAGTTAAAAAGATTGATACGGGAACTTCAGGAATTACACTTAGCGATGCTGTAAAAATAATTAGAGGTAAGGCAAACACTAAAGTAACACTACTTCTTTTAAGAGATGTGTCAAATGAGCCAATTACTGTTACTGTAGAAAGAGCCAAGCTTGATGTGCCTTCTGTTGCTGTTTCATTTGTAGAGAATGGGACTATAGTCCATATAAAATTACTTAAATTTGGTGCAGATACTGACACTGAGTGGAACAAGGCTGTACAAGAAGTTATAAATCATAAACCAACGGTAATTGGAATTATTCTTGACCTTAGAAATAACCCAGGTGGTTATTTACAAGGCTCGGTTGATATTGCAGGTGAATTTTTAGACAAAGGTTCAGTTGTTGTTATTGAAGACAGGGGAGTACTCAAAAATGATTTTAAAACAGATCGGATTGGGAGTTTTACAAACAAAAATGTTATTATTTTAGTTAATGCTGGTAGTGCTTCAGCTTCTGAAATTCTAGCGGGAGCTTTGTCTGAAACTAAGGGTTATAAATTAATAGGGGAGACTACTTTTGGCAAAGGAACAATTCAGGAACCTCTACAACTTGAAAAAGGAAGCAGTCTTCACATCACAACTGCAAAATGGTTAACACCAAAGGGTGTGTGGGTTAATGAAAAAGGGATTACTCCTGATTTAGTAATTGAAGATAATCCTGATACCATCATCGACGAGCAACTCCAAGAAGCTATAAAACAAGTAACTAGAAGTTAGGAATTAGAATTTAGATTTTTTGTAAGCTCAATTACTTTTTCTAAGTTTCCCTCTACAATTGATTCAAGGTTGCCCCAGGATTTTTTTAATCTATGATCTGTAATTCTATCCTGTGGAAAATTATATGTTCTTATTTTTTCGCTTCTCTTGCCACTTCCAATTGCTGATCTATAACCTGTAATTTTAGTTAATTTTTCTTCTTCTTGTTTTTCCCAGAGCTTGGATCTTAAAAGTGACAATGCAATTATTCTATTTTGTTCTTGGAATCTTTCTTCTCTTGATTGGACCACAATACCTGTTGGGATATGCTTTAGTCTTACTGCAGTAGCTACCTTATTTACATTTTGTCCTCCATGACCTCCTGCTGTTGTAAACTGCCACTCCAACTCCTGTGAGTTAATTTGCACATCAGTTTCTTTAACTTCAGGTAATACTACTACTGTTGCGGTTGATGTGTGGATCCTTCCCCTTTTTTCTGTTGTTGGCACTCTTTGAACCCTATGAACTCCTGATTCATTTTTAAGATCGTCAAATACACCAAAACCTGTTATTTTTAAGGTCAGTTCATCAATTTGAGATTGTTTCCAATTTTTCTTAGTTGCAAATCTTCCGTACATGCGAAGTAGATCTTGTCCCCAGAGCTTGGCTTCATCTCCACCAGTAGCACCACGGATTTCTAAATATACTATTTGGTTATTTGGATACATGTTTACGAAGGGCTTCAAGTGTGTCTGGTCTATTCATTTCTTCATTTATCTTCTTTTCTCTTTTTAACTTTCTCTTATCTGCCTTACTGACATTTTTAGTGGATTTACCTGTCATTTTGGTTTTAAACTTTTCAACTCTACCTGCAGTATCTAAAAATTTCATTTGTCCAGTATAGAAAGGGTGGCATTTACTACAGACATCAACACGAACTTCTTCAGTTGTAGCACCGACCGTAAAAGTATTTCCACAAGCACAAGTAACTTTTGCATCTTTAAACCATTTAGGATGAATAGCTGTTTTCATATCAGATATTGTATCGTTTTTTCTTGATTTCGGCAATGCCTACTCCAACAATTGCAATTACTCCACCAATTATAAGTTGTGAGGTTATTTTATCGCCCAACAAGAGTAAAGCAAATACAGCTGAAATTGCAGGATGAATATAGGAGAAAAGCGCAGCTTCTGAAAGTTCAATTGTTTTTTGCGCTTTTGCATTCAAATAATATGCTAAAGTTCCAGAAACAAAAGCCATGTATACCACCCCCAGGTGGTAAGGAAATGGGGTATAGCGAATAGCGTATAGGGTTTCGGATATAGAAGAATTAAACAAAACAAAAGGCAAAGTAGTTAAAAAACCAACGACAAATGACAGGTTAATCAAGAAAAATGGCTCATGCCCCTTTTTTAACAATGTTTTAGTCAAAAGTCCCGACATTGCTCCACAAAGAAGTGATCCTAGTATTAATATATTTCCTATCAATCGGTCAGGGCCATGGTCATTTGAAGTTATAGGTTCAACTGCAATAACAAGAGAACCAAAGAAAGCAATTAATATGCCTATTTTTTCGCGTTTTGTAACATGGTCGTGTAAGAAAAAATAACCAAACAAAATCATTAAAATTGGTCCTAAAAGAGAAAGTAAGCTCATGTCAAGAAGTGTTGTTTTGTCTGTTCCCAAAAAGAGAAGTCCAAGTGTGGCTGTAGAATTTAAGAAACCATAAAGTAGAAGTAACCAAAAATTCTTTTTAAGGTTATATAGTTTGGGAAGTAAAAAGGGTAGTGCAAAGATTGAAGCTATTAAAAATCTATAAGTTATAAATAAAAGTGGGGGAATACCGTTTAGGGTTAATTTAATAACAGGACCTGCAATTCCCCAAATTAGGGCAACTCCAAGGAGCATCAAATAGGCCTTTACTCTAGGAGTAATTTGCATACTTCATCAATTGTAACTTTCTTTTGTTCTTTTGTCTGCAAGTTTTTTAGAGTAACAATTTTATTTTCTACCTCGTTTTGACCAATAATAATTACGTACGGAATACCTTTTTTATCTGCATATTTTAGTTGTTTATCAAGCTTAGTGTTAGGATCAGGGTAAATTTCCGAGTTTATTTACTAAAACTTTAGTATTAACTTTATCTACCTTGATTAATCCTAATTCATCGGCTGCCTCAACGGTTCTATCAAAACCAAAAGCAATTCCTGTTGCTGGCATATCAAGGCCTGTTAATCTTTTCATCATCCCGTCGTAGCGTTCACCACCACCAACAGAACCTACTTTGTAATCCTCGATGACGATTTCCCATATTGGACCTTCCGAATATGAAAATGATCTGGCAAGGGTAGGTTCGAAACGATAAAACTCACGACTAAAACCTGACTTCTCTAAATATGCAATAATTATTTTTATAGTTTCATCTGGTTTTATTTGAGAGACAAATTTTAAGTATTCCTTAGCTTTTGAATTAGAAATTCCTTTTTTGATCATGTCTGTTATTACCCCTTCTGGACCTATCTTTTTCAACTTATCTATGGCAACTATTGCTTCGTAGGAGACACCTTTCATAAGATCACGATTATTAAATATGATTACAGGTTTTTTAAAACCTATGGAAAGATAAGTATCAATATTTTCTGCAATAACTTCTGCGTCAGCAGTAGGGCCAGCAACACCAAAAATATCAAGATCAAATTGTGTGAACTCTCTATATCTTCCCTTTTGAGTATTTTCTGCTCTAAATACAGATTGAAATTGATAACGTTTGAAAGGAAAAACCAAACTGTTTTGATTGTTTGCAACAAACCTGCATGTTGGAACTGTTTGATCATAACGAAGCATTACTTCACGATCTCCCAGATCCTTGAACTTATAAAACATTTTTTCATCTTCACCAACTTCACCTTTGAATAGTGAATATGACTCAAGTGTTGGAGTTTCAATTGGTTCATAACCCCACCTTTCTGCGGTTTTGATCATAATATCTTTAACCCAGTTTCGTTTATAAACTTCACTGGGCAAAAAGTCCCTAAATCCTTTTAATGTTTGTATTTTACTTGACATATATCTATTTCTATATTATTATATCAATAACCTACCTCGTTCGGTTACGAACGAGGATTTTTTTGACTATTTCCAGATTTAAATCTTTTAACTTAGCTTTTGCTTTATAACTTTTGAAAAACGTTTCTTTATAATCAATAATTTTAGCGAAATTTGATTGATATGCAATTGCAATTGAAAATCTATTAGGTATAAAAATAGAATAAACTTTATATTTTAATTTTCTAACAATCTCAACTGAATACGCGAAATCAGCATCTCCTGAGACAATAATCGCAGTTTTAAATTTCTTTTGAAAAGCGTCTTTTGTTAGATCAACTGCTAAATGTACATCTACACCCTTTTCTTTTCCTGAAGTTGGTGATCTGTAGCCTTTGTAAAACACTAAATTGGGAGTTTTTAACACATCGTTAAAAAAGACCAATTCTTCTTTAATTTGTCTTTTTATTTTCAAAACCTTTAAATTCTTAGCTGTTGATGGTGTATATGAAGCATAAAAATATATTTTGTCAAATTTATAAAGTTCTCTGAAATCACTTACGATCGATTTAAAACTGGGTACTTTATCAAATCCAAAAATATCAATCAGCCCAGCAAGTAGATTTGTTCCGTCAATATATAAAAATGTTTTTTTATTATTTTTTCTTTTTGTAGACATGGATTTATATTATCATCTTTAAGTTCCTTTTTGAACGAGTTTACGATTCCAATTTTCGGCAGCCTTTAAAATATATAAAACTGGTGGAAAGTTTTCTCTTGAACTTTTGCCTATTGTATAGTTTACATCTCTTTCTCGACGTTCTGTACTAATAAGAATTGTATTTTGATCTAATGTTCCCAAAATTACCCCTTGAGCAGCATTACATGCCCAAATACTTCTTGTTAACTCAAGTGTCTTTTGCCTGATTTCATTTTCGGCAAATATCTTTCGTTTGGTTTGACTTTCAAATCGTCTTTCAACATCATCCTCAAATTTTTGATACCACTCTCTTGCAAAATCGTAATCTTTAAAGTTTTTAACTTTTTCTAAAATTTCCAATTTTACTTTTTGATAAACAGGATTTTCATTTGTAAGTTCCGAAATTGGTTTAATTACTATCCCTCGTGAATTTTGTAGATATTGCTTTACATTCACAATGTAATCTTTTATGTTTTGAAGATTTTTTAAATTAACTGGTCCAAATTCTCCAATTTCTGAATAATCTGTATCAGCAATATAAATTGTTAAGTTAGATTGAATCCCGTAATATTCAAAAAAATTGGGAATAAGTAACATCTCATCAATGATAAGTGGTATGGCCTCAAGTTTTGGATTGTCAAGATAAGCATTCAGGTTCGGATTTGAAGTGTATCCACCTTTGTAATCAAATTCGTTTATAAGACAAAGCACCGTTATTAAGTTGATTTTTCCACCTTCTAATCCATTAAAAATAATTTGTTCAAATCTATTCGAGCCCCAAATATTGTCTGTTTTTATTCTATTAATTTCATATTGAATTGAGGTTAATGTTAGTCCTTTTTCTTCATCTCCCATATCCTCGATGTATTTAAGAAGCGATCTTTTTAGCTGACTTATCCTTTGGTTATATAAAGTGGTGTTTAAATATTTTTCAATATCTTGATCTGTAATTTTATTTTCTATATCTTTTTTAATAACTTTTTCTGCATCAGGCAAACTTAGATCAAGTTTGTCGGCAGTTTGACAAACCAATCTATTAAAATTATCTCCGTATGAATCGTTTGAGGGCGTTTGTTTTAGGTAATTAATTTTGGAATCCAAAGCTTCCCTTTTGAGTCTTTCGTATTCGTTGTCGTTAGTATTGATCCATTTTAGAATTCTTTTTGTTTCGAACTTTAAATTATCTAAAATCCATTTTTCACCTTCGTTAAGATTCTTTTTTGGTTTGCTTAGGCTCTTTGAAAATTCCGGAATTGAGGAATCTTCGAGAACCAAAAATGGTCCAAGTATTTTATGTAGTTCCAACTTTCAGCCCGACTTCTTATTTTTTCAATAATCTGTTTTGCAACTACAGACTTATTTTGATTTAAACGCAGAATTGTTGAATCTACTTCTAACTGAATATCTGATTTAATTGACTCTGCTAGTGATACAATTTGATTTGACCACGGAAAAAGCTGACGATCTAAAAATCGTCCAAATAACAGTTCAATATTTATGTTTTTGTTATCTTTTATTCTTTCCATTTTTATAAATTTCATTTGGGGTGGGGGAGGGGGAATGATCCCCTGATTTCGGCTCCACAAGCCGACGTGTTTCCGACTACACTACCTCCACCAAACAAAAAGTCCCGTTTGTCAAAACAAACGAGATGTTCTATAAAAACAAAAAGACCGCTAACCGCGGTCAAAATATTTTTTATTTCCATCTCTACTTTGCGGTGACAATGGTTGACTAATTTTTACAGTTTGTCTTCTGTCTAGCATTTTGGCTAGCTCCTCCCGAATCGTGACTTCGGTAAAACGGATTTGTTAAAATGTATTTTGTATTATATCAAGAAATTCAGCCCTGTCAAATTTAGCTTCTGTTAAGGTCTGACCTTACAAGGTCGGGGCAAAGATACTTCGTAAAGAAAAAATGTCATTTTCTGCTTTTCCTGTAACAATTATTTCTTGTCCAATTTCCAAATCTTTAACATTTGGGCCAATCCACTTTTTAGGTAGTATTATATCGTTTATTTTTGTTTTTGATATAGTTTCAATTACAATTTTCTTGGCTTCAAATTTGTTTTCTTCCATTGGAGAAGTTATTAAAATTCGTTTGGTTTTCAAAACTTTGTTTCCATTAATAAATCCCATTGCTACTATGTAATCTCCAATTGCCAAATCTGTTGATTTGACTTCCACATTTTTTTTCAAAATGTTTATATATTTTGTATCTTTTTCTGTTGAAGCCTGCTTAATCTCACCTTGAGGATCTTTAATTTGAATTGTTTCAGCTGTTATATCTGTAACCGTCCCAACATATGAGGTAGCACCTTTTTCTGGAAACTCAGATGAAAATACTAAGTTTATTTTTGTATTATTAATTTTAACTTCACTTAAACCTGATGGAAAAGTAACAGTAATTTCAAAAGAACCATCTTCTTTTGCTTTGCTTAAAAAATCTTTTTCTTCAGTTATTACTAAAACATTTGAATTGGGATTGGTTAATCCCGTGAGTGTGTATTCTTCATCTATTATTACATCAAAATTGGTTAGTTTATCTAAGGATACAAATAGATTTGTTTTTAGTACAGGAGTGGGTCTGGAAGTTAAAATAGGTACATCTCTTTTTATATTTTTAATAAGTCTCCAGCTTCCAAAAGCAAAAATTAGACCAATTGAAATACCTGCAAATATGGCAAGAATTGTTTCTTTTCTCATGCGTTTGCTAATATACGGTTAAAAGTGCCCCCTTGTCAACATTTCAGTTTTAAGATATAAAGTAAAGAGCAGATAAAGTATGGAGATAACAATTAAAAATAACGAATTTAGAGTTAAGGGAAAGACTGGAGTTTTGTACTCTAAACCAAATGGTGTGTTGATAGAAACACCAGATGGTATAGCCTCAAAAGAGCTTCTGGGGGCAGGGGAATATGAAGTTTCTGGAATTTCTGTAATTGGAATACAAGCTGAAGAAAAAGAAATAATTTTTGTATATGAAGTTGATGGACTTAGAATTTGTAACTTAAACAATCTAACTAAAAAACTTACTGATTCAAAAGTTTCAGCAGTTGGAGATGTTGATATTTTACTTCTTCCTGTTGGAGCAAGTTCAATTGAAATGATGCAGCAATTAGAAAGTTATTATGTAATTCCATTTGGACAAAAATCAGAGGAGGAACTGGAAAAGTTCTTGAAAGAAAGTGGCTTAGTCACACAAAGAATATCTAAATTTGTCCTTAAAAAAGAGGAAATAATAGAGGATCAAACCACTGAAATAATAGTTATTTAAACTGCCCCGAGTTTAAATTATGGCTGATAATAATCAAATTAGAGTACCACCGCATAGTATTGAAGCTGAACAAAGTGTCTTGGGGGCACTACTCCTTGATAAAGATGCAGTTATTGCTGTTGCTGAATTTTTACTTGCAGAGGACTTCTATGATGAACGTCATAATGAAATATATGAAGCCATTTTAACTCTTTATGAAGAAAGATCACCTGTTGACGTTTTAACAGTTGCAGAAAAGTTAAAGAAAAACAAAAATTTAAAAAAAATAGGGGGAGCATCATACTTAACTAATATTGTCAATAAAGTTCCAACTGCAGCTCACGTTGAACATTACGGGAAGATTGTCAAGGATTTGGCCGTAAAAAGAGCTTTAATGAAAGCTGCTTCAAGACTTGTAGACTTTTCAACCGATGAAGGTATTTCTTCTGCTGAACTATTAGATAAAGCAGAAGCTGAAGTTTTTTCCTTAACCCAAAAACATTTAACTAAAGCTTTTACATCAGTCAGGGATACTTTGGCTGAAAGTTTTGATAGATTAGATGAACTTCATAAACAAGGTGAAGGTTTAAGAGGAATTTCAACGGGATTTGAAAGTTTGGATAATGCACTGGCCGGATTACAAAAAAGTAATTTAATAATACTTGCGGCGCGCCCTGGTATTGGTAAAACCTCTTTTGCATTAGGAATTGCTCAAAATGCAGCCGTCAAAAATAAAAAAAATGTTGGCTTTTTCTCTCTTGAAATGAGCAAGGAAGAGCTTGTCGATAGACTTCTTGTTGCCCAAGCAGATATTGATGCCTGGAGGTTAAAAACAGGTAAGTTAACCGAGGATGACTTTACTAAACTTTCAAATGCCATGGGAGTTTTGGCAGAAGCTTCTCTTTATATTGATGATACACCAGCTCTTTCAATACTTGAAATGAGAACAAAAGCAAGAAGGCTCCAAGTAGAACATGGTTTGGATTTAATAGTTGTTGATTATTTACAACTTGCAAGAAGTAGAAACTTGGAAAATAGGGTACAAGAGGTAAGTGAAATTTCTCAAGGACTTAAAAATCTCGCCCGTGAACTTAAAGTTCCTGTAATTGGTATATCTCAACTGTCACGCGGAGTTGAACAAAGGGGGACAAGAAAGCCCCAACTTTCGGACCTTCGTGAGTCTGGATCAATTGAACAAGATGCTGACGTTGTAATGTTTTTATGGCGTGAAAATGAGGATGATTTTGAAAATATAATGCTTGATATTGCCAAACACAGAAACGGACCCCTTGCTTCAGTTCCATTATTCTTCAAGGGAGATAGAATCAAGTTTTTCCCGAGAGATACAAAACATACAAAATAGATATAATAAATTAGGGAACATTTGTTATCTTTGTGCCATGTCGGTTTGGAACTTGGTATCGTTTGAGGCCTTTTCCAGCTACCGCTGGGGAAACCGTAACATCATAGGTTGCTAAATTACGTTCTTTTACTAAAATTTGAACTCTATCCCAAGCTTGATTAGGTTTATCATTAGCTTCTTCAACAATAATTGTAAACTCGTTTATTTGTTGCTCATACATAATTGTTCACCTCCCACTTCAAATAAGTAAGTTTTTGAATTATAACATGATATTTGATAATGTCAAGATTGTGGGTTATTATTTATGTAATGGATAAACTTCAAATAATTGATCAATTGGCAGAAAACTATCAACTAACAGACAATCAAAAATCAATTTTAAAATTTTTAACTAGTAGAGATTCCAACGCTGAGGAAATTTTAAAAGCAACTAGAATTTCATCAGGCAGAATTTATAAAATTTTAAGAGAACTTGAAGAATTTGGAATTATTAATAAATCTTTTAAAAAACCCAGTATAAAACCCAGTATTTATAGTATGCAAAATTTTTCTCAAAACATTAGAAATTTTGTGGATAGAAAATTAAAGCAAAGTTTGTCTTCTCAAAGTGCCATAATTTCCAATCTGGAGATGCTTGGGGACGAGGAAAGAATAGGTATTTTAACAGGTAATAAAAAAGAATCTGATATCCATATTATAAATATGTTTGAACAAGCAAAGTGGATTAGGATTTTGCATAAAAATGTTAGTTTACCTTGGTTTTTATATGTATTTTTTGATGAAAAGAAATTTTTGCAAATTAGGGAAAGGATTGCTAAACAAAGAGTAATTGGATCTTCTCCAAATAAATTTGACCTACTAAATAAAAGAGAGGCTTATTTAAATTTATATAACACTAAAAATGTAGATCAAGTAATGAGCAGAGATGCCTTGTTAAAATATAAAAGTTTTCTTAAGAGCGATGAAATTGAAGTTATAAAGAAAAACCTATCCAAATGTCCAAACATAAAAATTCATGTTTTAGATCATTTGATTACACCTTTTTCTGTTTATTTATCTGATAATCTAGTTTTAATGCCAGTTTTTAACAAGTCAAATGAAAGTAAAATAATTAAAATGAAGGGAAGTGAATATGTTGATATTTATAATGAATATATCTCCTCGTTTATTACCAAATCACAGGATATGGTAGATATTCTTTGAATCTTGTGGCTGGGGAGGGAGTCGAACCCTCACGAGGTGTTATCCTCACAGGTTTTTGAGACCTGTGCGTCTGCCATTCCGCCACCCAGCCAATTCATGTATTATCTCACGACCAAACCCGGATTTAAAGAATCTTTCTAAATTTCTCGCCTCAAACCTATTTTTTGTTAATTCTACGTGAACTAATTGAAATGGAAGTTTATTTTTTGTAGTTCGGACGTTACCGACTTCGTGATCTTTTAGTCTTTTATTTAAGTCTTGTGTTTGACCTTTATAAAAAGCTTTATTATTTAATTTTAATATGTAGTTATAGTACATTATGTCTGCCATTCCCTGCCTGCCGGCAGGCAGGCGCCACCCAGCCAATGACAGTATTTTACCACGTAGTGGCAAGCTGTGTTTATCATTTTTGTTTGCATTTATACTAGAAAGATTCAATTGACAAAAAAGTTAAAGAAATTAATATAAACATATGGGATTTAGATATGTTTGTGATATTTGTAATAAAGAGGCCAAAGAACATATTTCTGTAGGACGAAGCAACACTTTATTTTGTAAAAAATGTTGGATGGATAAAAAGAATTGGGAAAAAATTCATAAAGATGCAGTGAAAAACTCCAAATATTAGGTTATAATATCCACAACATGGCAAATGTTAATGCAACTGATTTAAGAGCTGGGATTGCCTTTTTGTATGAAGGTAAGCCTTTTAAAGTTACCAAATATAATCTAATTAAAATGGGTAGGGGAGGAGCAACCGTTAGAGTTAATTGTATTAATCTTGAAAATGGAGCCAATATTGAACATGCATTTTCAAGTAATTTAAGTTTTGAAAAGATAGAACTTCAAAAGAAAAGTTTGCAATTTTTATATAAAGATACTAAAGTCGCTACCTTCATGGATTCTAGATCATATGACCAAGTTGAAGTCCCACTAGCAATACTTGGATCAGATATATTTTATGTCAAAGAGGGAGAAGAGGTTAATATTCTCTTTTGGTCTGACAGGGCCATGTCTGTTGACCTTCCCCCTAAGGTAACCTTAAAAGTTATTGATTGCGATCCTGGTGTAAAAGGAAACTCTGCCAGTAATTTTTTAAAATCAGCAAAATTGGAAAATGGACTTGATGTTAAGGTTCCGCTGTTTATAGAAATAGGAGAGAAAATTAGAGTGGACACAAGAAGTGGAGAATATGTAGAGCGTGCAAAGGACTAGTTAAAAATCCAAAACAAAGAAGCAACAACAACACATATCTGAGTTACAATTCCCCAAAACGGTTTGATTTCAATTTGAATTTTTCTTTCAAAATCTACCCATTTTTTAATTAATCCAAATCTTATATTATAAAAAAAGTAGGGAATTTTAATTTGATCAGGAAGTACTGATAAAGTTGAACAAACAAGGATAAGAAATGACTTATTAACATCGGGCATAAATTTATATGCCAAAAACAAAGTAAGAGCGATTGCAATCACCTCATCCGCAATTGCAATATAAGTACTTATTTTTTTAGGTTGTCCAAATTTTTGAGTTTCTGAATAAAAATGAGGATTCCAGTGGGGGACCTTGTCAAGTAAAAAATGACTTGCAAGAGATAATGGTATTGCGACCCAAGGATTTCCTGATTTGACTGCAATTGCAATCCCTAGTGCCACGTGTGGTGTTTCTAACATGCAAGCTATATGATATTATCTTTACGATGTTAATTGCAAATATTTTAGGAATTTTTGTCTTTTTCTATTTGTACTGGAAGAGGTTGAAGGAAGATTATTCAAGTGAAAGAATTTTTAATGCAGGTTTTATTATAATTATTGGAGCTTGTCTTGGCTTAATTGTTGCTAAATATAACTTTCCAAGTTTCTGGCTTTGGATAATTATTTTGTCGTTTTTAATCTCTGAAGGAATAATAGTTATCAAGCTCAAATTGAAATTCTTTGAAAGTCTTGATGCTTTGGTTATTTCAATCTTACCTTGGTTATCCTTTTTTTATTTAACAGATTCAGTAGTTAACACAAGTCTTGCCTCATTTTTAATTTTTTGGGTTAGTTTAACTTGTATATTTATGTTTTTTCTGTTTGATCATTTCTATAGAACCTTTACTTGGTATAAATCTGGTAGGGTAGGTTTTTCTGGGCTTGCTACTTTGGGGATATTTTTTTTGATAAAGATATTGTTTCCCTCATTGTTCGTTGAAAAAATTATTTCTGGGACTATTGCTTTTATTAGTTTTTTGTTATTATTTAACCTGTCAAGACAAGATGGCTAAACAACTTACATTTCCAACTAATTTATTAAAACCAGTGGGCGACTTTTTAAAGGCTAGACTTGCTTCTTTAAAAATAAACAAAAAGAAAATTTCATCCGAAGATCCATTCAATGATAAAACAAGAGATCTTGATAATGCTGCAACTGATACAGAAGCTGAAGAACAATTTGGCCATGCACGAGTGACGGCTATTAAAGAAGAACTTAATAGAAAGTCAGCTCAAATTAAAAAAGCTCTTGCAAGAGTTAAGATTGGTAAATATGGAATTTGTGAAGATTGTGGAAAAATGATTGATACAGACCGTTTAGCAGTTTTTCCTGAGGCTACAATGTGCATAAATTGTGAGAAGAAAAGAGAAAAGTAAATATAGTATAATTTCTTCATGGCTTTTTTTCAGGTTTTATCTTTGATATTTTTTTCATTAGTATTGATCAAGGCTGCTGAGTGGGTAATACTATCTTTAAGAAGAATTGCTAGAAAAAGTAAAATTGGAGTTTTTGCAATTTCAGCAGTTATCTTGGCTGTTGGAACATCACTCCCTGAACTATTTGTAAGTATTACCTCTGCAATTGAAGGTACACCCAACATTGCTCTTGGTGTTGTTTTAGGTAGTAACATTGCAAATACGGCTCTAATAACTGGGATGGTAGCTTTGATCTTAGGCAAAATTAATGTTCACGGAGAATATCTTAAAAGGGACGTATTCATGGCTCTTGTTGCCGGATTATTACCCCTTGCTTTAATGGCTGATGGGATATTGGGTAGAGTTGATGGTCTGGTTTTACTTTTTGTATATGCTTCCTATACTGCTAGTTTTTTTAAAGATAAGATTAATGAAATAACCAATGAACATAGTAGTGAAAGTTTTTTTTATAAGTTCTTTAGAGAAATAAACCATATCGATTTTGATATAAGTAAAGAGTACGGAAAACTGTTTTTAAGCCTTGCTTTAATGCTTTTTTCTTCCCAGGTGATAATTTCTACTTCTGAAAAACTATCAATTTTAATGGGAATACCAGTTTTTGTGGTTAGTTTAACTATTTTAGCTATTGGCACATCACTACCTGAACTTGTTTTTTCTTTAAGAAGTATTAAGGGGGGAGAGCCAAAAATGTTTTTTGGAAATTTGTTGGGTTCAACAATTGCAAATTCAACTTTAATAGTAGGTTTGGCTGCAGTTATCAGCCCAATTACTATAGTATCTTTTGGAGATTATAGAAATGCCATTATTGCATTTATAACCATTTTTATTACTTTTTGGTTCTTTATTCGTAGTAAGCATAGGTTGGACAGATTTGAAGCTTTAATTTTAGTTTTGATGTATATTATTTTTATAATTTTAGAAATTACTTAAATATGCAAAATCCAAAAATAATTTTTGAGGACGATAGTCTTTTTGTCCTTGAAAAACCCGCCGGATGGATATCCAACGATGCTGATACAACAACAAATCAGCCAGTTATCCAGAAATGGGTTAGAGATAATTTTGAATATCCTCTAAAGGAAAATCGTGAGTTAAGAGATGGAATAGTTCATAGGTTGGATAAAGAAACATCGGGAATACTGCTCGTTGCTAAGACCCAGTTAGCATTTGAGGACCTTCAGAGACAATTTAAAGAGAGACTTATTAGTAAAACATACATTGCCTTAGTTCATGGTCACGTTAAAGGAAGTGGAGAAATAAACGCAGAAGTTGGTAGACTTCCTTGGAGACGTGATCGTTTTGGAGTACTTCCTGGTGGTAGGAAAGCAGTTACAAGATATAAAGTGATTGGATATAGAGTGAATAGTAATAACGAAAAATATACTCTTCTTGAAATTAAACCTGAAACAGGTAGAACTCATCAAATCAGAATCCACTTAAAACATATTGGTTTTCCAATTGTAGCCGATGAATTTTATGCGGGCAGAAAAACAGCTAGAAATGATAGAAAATGGTGTAGCAGACTTTTTTTACATGCAGGTGGAATATCTTTTAATCATCCAAAAACTCAAAAAAAAATAAATTTTGAAATAGACTTACCACAAGATCTTCGTGAAACCCTAGCAAAGTTATCTAAATTAACATAAGATTAATATTAGAAATGGAAAATTCTTTCACGCTAGGACTTTTTTTAGTTACTGTTTTTGCACTTTTAGGTGGTTATGTTGCAAAAAAACTTAAAGCTCCAGCAATTGTCGGATATATTTTAGCCGGAGTAGTTGCGGGTGCAATTTTTCCAATTGAGAACTATGGTTTAGAAAAATTGGCTGAACTAGGTTCTATACTACTTTTGTTCTCAATAGGATTAGAGTTTTCAATTAATAAATTTAAAGGTTTATTAAAGAGAATTTTCGCCGCATCTATCTTACAAATGGTAATTGTTACGATAGTTTTATATTTTCTACTAAAACTTTTTGGAGTTGATAATATATCATCACTGGTTTTATCAATTGGCTTTTCAATGTCGTCTACAGCTGTAATTATTAAGATGCTCTTTGACAGGGGTGAAAGTGATAGTGTTCATGGAAAACTAATGGTAGGCTGGCTTCTTATTCAAGACTTGTCCGTTATTCCGGTAATGATTTTATTACCCCTTTTAATTGGTGGCGAAGAAGCAATTCTTCTACCTGGAATTTTAGCCTTTGCAAAGTCAGTTCTTTTAATTTTTGTAGCCGTTATTTTGGGTAAGAATGTAGTCCCTTTTATTATTCATAAAATAGCAGTACTTAATTCAAGAGAACTTTTACTTTTAACCTCTGTTTCATTAGCAGTTGGAACTGCTATGTTAGCAACTTTTTTTGGAATTTCGCCAGCATTGGGCGCTTTTATAGCGGGCTTTGTAATCTCTGAATCACAAGAAAATCATGCTGTTTTTGCTGAAACAAGACCACTTAAAAACTTATTTGTTGCCCTGTTTTTTGTGACATTGGGATTTTTTGTTACACCTCAAGTGGTTTTTGAGAATTTGGGGATGATCATTGCAATATCAATTCTTATTATTTTAGTTAAGTTTGTTGTAATTCTATTTATTAATTATATTTTCAAATTTAATGGTAAAACTATGATACTAACTGCCTTGGGACTTTCTCAAGTAGGAGAGTTTGCATTTATAATTTTTGGATCCAGTGCATTACTAAATTTAATTTCAAAAGAAACTTCTTCAATGGGAGTAGCGGTTGGTTTAGTTACCCTTTTACTTTCTCCGCTCATCTATGCCAACGCATTTAAATTATGGCGATTTTTAAAGAACAGATTTAAAGTATTTTCGTCTCTTGAAAGAAATTCAAATACTGAAAATGATCTTAAAGATCACATCATCATTTTAGGTTTTGGTAGAGTGGGGGGTTGGGTAGGTAAGGCATTAAGTGATAATGGGATTGGTTTTATAGTTGTTGATTACGATCAAGAAACAGTTGCAAGCTGTTTACAAAAAGGAATTAAAGCAATTTATGGAGATCCTGTTGAAAAAGAAGTTCTAGAAATGGCTAATGTAGCATCTGCTAAAGCAGTTATTATTGCAATACCAGATAGAATCTCTCAGGAATCAATTATTACTCATGTTCAAAACTTAGCTCCAAATGCAAAGATTATTTCAAGAGTTCATTTAGATGAAGACTGGGAAAAATTAAAACTTCTAAGGGTAGATAAATTAGTCCAACCAGAATTTGAAGCGGCTACCTCAATAATTAAAAATATTTTGAGTAGTATGGGCAAGAGTAAAGAGGAAGTTAACAAAAATATTAAAAGTGTAAGGCTCTCTCATGCGAAGATCTAGATATTTAAAACATAAATCAAAAAATACAAAATTTAAGCCATATAAATTGGTTGTAGTTTCTATATTTATTTTTTTAATAGTAATTTTTTGCTTCATAAGTTACAAAGTTTCTTCTCTTGAGAAATTTAGTTATGTAAACAATAAAGATGGAAACGCCGAAATAATCGTTGTGGATCCTCAAAAAGACAAGATTGTAAAAATACTAATAGATAAGGATTTTCAACTTGAGTCGTCTAGAAGTTTAGGTGAATATAGATTGTCAAGTCTTTGGGTGCTTGGTCAAAAAGAAAAGTATAAGGGGAAGCTTGTATCTGAATCAATTGTTAAAAACTTCGGTATCCCAATTTATCTTTGGAAAGACGGTGATTTAACAAACTTAAATTTATACCAGAGAGTAAA
The DNA here is from genome assembly GCA_000990005.1 of Candidatus Woesebacteria bacterium GW2011_GWB1_33_38. Lineage (GTDB taxonomy): Bacteria > Patescibacteriota > Microgenomatia > UBA8517 > UBA8517 > UBA12026. The sequence goes on from LBPF01000006.1 coordinate 86,391, forward strand.
AGTTTTACTGTTAAATACAAGAAATTATAACGATGATTATTTACTAAACTCGAAAACTCCTAAAGACTCAATTCTTATTAATTTTGTCCATCCTTACGTAGCTTTAAATTTACCAAAAATGAGAATAGAGGATTTAACAGGCAAAAAAGGTGTTACAGAAACGGTTTCGAAAATTTTAGAGACTGTAGGTTTTAAGACTGTTGATTATTCAAGGGGGTACGACGATAAACTGGACTGTGAAGTGGTTGGTAAAAATAAAAAATACAATGATATTGTATCTAAAATCTTTGATTGTACTAATATCTTAGACTTAAATTTGTATATCGATTTAAAGATCCGAATCGGAAAAAGTTTCAGTGATAGATTCTAAAGATTCTCGTGGAAAAGATTGAACATTTTTAAATTCCTCGCCTCGACGCGCTTCCTTGATTAAAACTTTAACGTCTTTACCTTCAACAGATTTTACATAAGCCTTGTATTCGTTCCCCCCCTTAATTAGATTTCTTAATTTTGCCGAAAGATCATCTGGAAGTCTTCCTATATACCTTCCTTCGCAATCTATTAATGACACCTTGTGGGTATGGGTGGTTAGAATAACTTCATCACCTGAATTAAGACAGGCGCAGGTAGAACTTGAGCCAACATTAATTAGGTTGATTAGTTTTGTTTTACCTGGCTCTTCAATAAAAATTGATGTATCAATATTCTTCGTATGGTTAATCTTTTTAACTTTTGACTGTTTGTATTTTTTTACAGCTTTTAGAGCAATGTTATTAGTGGAATCTATTTTTAGTACATTGAGAGAAGTCTTTTTAGCTTTAGTCAAATCGCCGTTTTCATAATATGACCTTGATAATCTATTTAAAGTATCAATGTCACTTGGATTTATTTTTAGAATTTTTAAATTTGTTTTGATGGCTTCAGACCAATCACATTTTAAGGCTAAGTTAATTGCTTTTTGGGTCAGTGTATCATCCATAAATTTTTATAGTATAATTGACATATAGTATGTCAGGACACTCACATTTTGCAACCATTAAAAGACAGAAAGGTTTAAAGGATGCAGCCAAAAGCAATATTTTTGGCAAACTTTCCAAAATGATTACTATTGCAGTTAAGTCTGGTGGAGGTCCAAATCCTGATATGAACTTCAAATTAAGAGTAGCTATTGATAAAGCCAGAGAAAGTAATATGCCTAAGGAGAATATTGATAGAATTCTAAAAAGTGCTTCAGAGAAAGCTAATAATTATGAAGAAATAAGATACGAAGGTTTTGGGCCTTTTGGCATTGCGGTAATTGTTGATTGTGCAACAGACAATAAAAACAGAACTGCACAAGAATTAAAAAATTTGTTTGAAAAGGGTGGGGGATCATTAGGAGGGCCCAACTCGGTTGCTTACAATTTTACCGACAAGGGATTTTTGTTGGTTGAAAAAAATAACGACGTAGAAACACAGACATTATCCCTAATTGATTTAGGGGTCGAAGATATACAGGAAAGAGAAGATGGTCTAGAAGTCTTTGTAGCACCAGACCATTTGAAAGAAATAAGTGAAAAAGTTTCCAATATCGGTTTTAAGATTCTAAAAACTGAGCTAACTATGGTTCCAAAAACATACGCTGATATTACTGATGACAACCAAATCGCTAAAATAACAAATTTTTTAGTAAGTTTCGATGATCATGAAGATGTCCAAAGAGTTTATTCCAACGTTTAGAATATGTCTAAAAAACTTCGTTTCTTAATTAGTTCAATAATCTTATCAGCTGGTTTTGTATTGGTACAGTTTCTTGAAGGAAAATTTAAATTTCCTGCTGTCTCACTTTTAGTTATTTTGACGGGTGCATTTTCTGCTTGGTCATTTCATGAAGGTTTAGGTAAAAATATGACTTGGGTTTCACTTATTTTGCCCATGCTATTTACACTTAGCATTGGACTTTTTTGGTTTTTATTACCGACTAATATTTTTACGAGAATCCCCATTGTTATTTTTTTTGGCCTAGGTGTATATGTGCTTTTTTCGACGATGAATATATATACAGTGTCTTCATCTTTAAGAACAATTGGTCTTTTAAGAGCAGCAAGGGGTGTTGGATTTGTCCTGACGCTTATAATTAGTTTTTTAATTTTTGATGCTATTTTTTCAATTAAACAATCAGTTTTTATAAATGCTCCACTAAGTTTTGTCTTATCTTTTCTTCTCTTCATCCAAGGATTTTGGTCAATTAACTTAGAGAAAACGCTTGAAAAGAATATCTTAGTTTTGTCTTTGACCTCAGGTCTTATAATTTCAGAACTTGTAGTGTTAATTTTCTTCTGGCCAGTAACAGTTGTTGTAGGATCACTTTTTTTAACCAGTGGGGTATACCTCTTGCTTGGGTTAGGTCAAGCTAAACTTGAAGATAGATTATTTCCATCAATCACTAGAGAGTACTTAACATTAGGATTGATTGTGCTTATTGGTATGTTTTTTGCCACTAGATGGGGCGGGTAGTGGGGAAGTGGGGTATTAAACCCCTATAATATTATAGGGTGTTTTCACGGGAGTGATTGTAATTTTCACGGATGATATAGTTTGATACACAATGTGGATAAGTCAAATGGCTAGCTACAGGTGACTAGATGTTAATAACAAGAATAATAACAACAAAATACTTCACCCAATATTCTTAAGTACGGCATGTGTAGTTCTCTTAACTATTAACTGTTAATTATTAACTTTAATATCATGTCGTACAATAATACTTTTACGACGTATAGTAAATTGTTGAGTGTAGTGTAGTAAATTAATTAATAATTAAAAGTTAAGAATTAATAATTATTTTTATGATACTGCAATAAGGTTTTTCTTGCTGTTTTACTGCTATATATGTCTTACTACTAGTGTCTAATTTCTAGCTTCTAGTTACTTATCCAACTCCCCTAAATTTTATAAAACAGAGAAGTGTCTAGTTAGCCCTAGGGTTTACGTCTTTTATCCCTGAGGCCTTTTAAAATCGATTTGGTGAGGTCATATTTGTGGCCAATTTCTAATTTCTAATTACTCTAATTATTCTAAATTTTTTCACTATAGAGCAAATATTTAAAGTAAAAATCAATAATTAATTTTTAAATGTAAATTAAGTCTATTTCTGTCAATACTATTTGTTAACTATTAATTCTTAATTTTTAATTCCCAGCGGGGGACTCTCCCCTATTTTCCCATCTCTCGTGAAAATCGTGAAAATTTTGACAATTTAATTATTTTCTGTATTATCCAAACATGACTGCAGAAAGACCTCACATTTTTATAGAAACCTTGTCAAATAAGCAGATAGTGTTACTTCGTGATCTTTTCGAATTTAGAATTCGAAAAATAACATGGGACCTTGATGAAATACTAGCCGATACTCAAACTCCAGTTAAACAAGAATTTTATAATAAAACAGGTTTTGATTTTCAAGATAGACGAATCGATCAGTGGCTTGCACTGGCTCATTGGGCAAAAGCAAAAGGAGCAAATTTTGAAGAGGCTTCAAAAGAACTTGCTGATGTTACTATACGCTGGCTAGATAATAATTATCCATGGATAGATGTAAAAAATATCTTTATTCGTTCCAATGTGCTTATGAATGGTGATGTTTTCAAGGGTCATGTAGCATGCCAGAATTGTTCAATGTTACATTTTGATGACTCCGTCTTATCCGCGACAGAAGTACTCAAACAGTCTGATGCTAATTTAATGATTTTTCCTCGAGCTTTAGAAATGGGCAATTTTAAAAGTAACGGTAGAGTTATTGAATTTCCAGATATGAATTTGTGGTCTAGGTTATTTGGATTACATCAAGATCATTAAAGCTTGCAGGGTTTCACCCTGCAATGTCGTACAATGTTATTGACATCTCGCCTCGATTACATGTAAACTGATTTTAGACAATGCCCAGTCAAAATAAAACTTCAGAAATTGCAAAAAAAATTGATGAATTCTTGGACTATTTAAGTGTTGAAAAGGGATCCTCTCCCCTAACGATTAGAAATTACAAACATTACCTAACTAGGCTTATAAAATGGCTAAATGCTAAAAAGATAAATGCTAAATTAGAAAATATAAATCAAGAAGTTGTTCATGATTATCGCATATATTTATCAAAACTTGGCTTGGGCAGAAAAACTCAAGGATACCATGCAATAGCACTTCGCTCATTTTTAAAGTGGCTTATAAGAAACGATTATCAAGTCTTAGCACCTGACAAAATTGATCTTCCAAAAATTCCTGAAAGGCAAGTCAAATTTTTGTCAGGTGAACAAATAGATAGGCTTCTTAATGCTCCTACACTTTCCAGTATTCAAGGGATTAGAGACAAAGCAATTCTTGAAGTTTTATTTTCAACAGGTCTTCGTGTATCTGAACTAACAAACCTTAATATTGAAAAAATTGATTTTGAGAGGCGTGAATTTGGAATTACAGGTAAGGGTGGTAGGGCCAGGGTTGTTTTTCTTTCATCTCGATCTGCTGATTACTTAAAAAAATATTTAAATGAGAGAAAAGATCATTTTAAACCGCTTTTTATCCGTCATAAAGGTTCAGTTGATCCAACAACTCCCGATGAAAAAATGCGCTTGACTCCCCGATCAGTGGAACGATTGGTTAAAAAATATGTACACAAGATGAAGCTTCCTATTGAAGCTACACCCCATAGTATTCGTCACTCGTACGCGACCGATCTACTTATAGCAGGGGCTGACATTAGGTCAGTCCAGGAAATGTTGGGGCATAAAAACATTTCAACTACCCAGATTTATACACATGTCACCAATAAACAGCTTCATGAAATTCATGAACAATTTCACGGGAGGGGTAAATAGAATTAGTTGAGTCTAAAATAATTATCAAGAGCGAATTTTAATTGATCGGTAAACATTTTTTTGAGATAAAAAAGATTGTTTTGCTCGTAAAATAGTAAAAGTGATCTTCGATATTCATTTACATCGACATTTCTATATGAAAGTGGAAAATAATCATATGCTAATAAAATTGCATTAGCTAGTGTTCTGGCGGTTCTTTTATTTCCATCGGCAAATGGTTGTAAATAGGCAATCATAGATGAAGCAATTAGTGCTTTTTCAGGAGGGAAAGCAGTTTTATTTATTACATCAATTATTTTCTTAAGATTATTTCCAAGTTCGATATTTTGTGATCTAATTCCGCTTGAAATTAAATTTTTTGTTAGTACTCCATGAAGCTGTATTACATCCGTAAAATTTAGTTCTTTGAAACTCTCTTTATTTTTTAAAATCGTATCAAATGCTTTCTTGTGATTTATAAGCATAACTGCTTCTTCATGAGAATGACCTTTTGCCTCTATGTTTTGTGTAAACAATGTCTCAGTTTCCAAGAGATCATACGTATTTCCTTCAATTTGGGCGGATTTCCAGGAAAATTCAATAACAAATCGTTCCAGTTCTCTTTTATATATGCTTTTATCTAAATTTGTGATTCTGAATTTAAATTCTTTTGAAGAATCATTCCAAAACACAATTTCTTTATTTAAAAATAAATTTGTTAAATTTTTAAAAACATCGTTATCAAAACTAGGTTTGGCGTTTCTATTATCCATGTCGTTTTTAAAATAATTTTCGATATCGATAAATTTTAAAAGTGGATTAGTTTTTTCCAATGAATATACTTTTGCTCTCGCAGAACCTGCCTGCATTATTAGGTTTTGATCAATCAGGTTATTAAGGTCACGAATTGCTGTGATTCTTGAAATTAACTTTTTTCCTGAGAGCAATTTTGTAATTTCAAGACGTGATAGACTACCTTTTCCTTCTAGGATATTAAGCATTTGTTTTTGTCTATCGTTTAATATCGTATCATTCATGTTGTATAAATCGTATCATTTTTATTAAAGTTTAGCAACTTGAGGCTAAGTATCGTTTTATTTTGATGCGTTTTTCGTATCATTTGTTAATTTGTTATACTTAATTTATGAAAAAATTATTACAAAGTCCTAATTTTGTATTTCTTTTAGTTCTTCCAGTTTTTTTAATTGGTATGTATCTTGGTACTTATGGCTATTCTAAGTTTGTAAAGACTTCTTTTGATACAAAAACAACTAAGGTTGAGACTAACTATCCCCTACCCGAAATAGTAGAAGAAAATAGAGTTACTACAAAAAATGCTAAATTTTTAAATGTTTTACTAACTGGTCATGGAGGTGTTGGTCATTCTGGTGGAGGTTTAATGGATGCTATTATGGTTGTGTCGGTTAATGTGACTGATAAAAAAGCAAGTATAATATCTTTTCCTCGTGATTTTTGGTTTTCAGGTCATAAAATAAACGCTGACCCATCACTTAAAGATGCTCTTGTTGGGGTTACTGGACTTTCCATATCTAACTTTATATCTATAGACTTTATATCTTTCGTTAATATGATTAATTCTATAGGTGGAATAACAGTGGATGTTAAAAAAGCATATACTGACAATTTTTACCCCGTCAGGGGCAAGGAAAATGAATTATGTGGAATGAGTAACGAAAAAATTGCCGAGGTCCATAAACTCTATACAAACTTTGAACTAGAGAAACAGTTTACTTGTAGATATGAGACCATTTCATATAAAGTTGGTTTGAATAATATGAGCGGTGAAGAGGCATTAAAATATGTTAGAAGTAGACATGGTGGTAATGATTTTGAAAGAAGTAGGCACCAATTTGAAGCACTAAAAGCAATACTTCAAAAAGCCAACATAGCTTCAGTTTCAGAAGCCTTCAGTTTTGTAACAACAGATTTTACAATTGATAGTGTTAATAAAATGATTACTGAAATCGGAAACCCTTTGGAATATTCGATTTTCTATCTTGGTCTATCTGAGGAAAATGTTTTAGTTTCAGCTAAAAGTTCAGGGGGAGCTTACATTTTACAAACAAGAGAGGGACAAAATATCAAAGAATATATAAAAAACATCATCTAAGGATGTAAGAAATCTATCTAACTTCGTAGAAAAGAGTAACTGTTACCTCAATTTCAGTTTCCCCTGGAGTAATGTTAGCTTCCGTTACGGGTTCGGAACCTGAAATTGCTTTGTCATACATTAAAATTGGTCTTGGTTCAAATCCTCCAGATTCACTAACATTAATTATTTTACCTAGAGTAATTCCTGCTGATTTTGCTAAACCTTCCGCTTTTGTTTTTGCTTTTTCTACAGCTTCATCTCGAGCTTTACTAGTTAACTCTTCCTTAGTTTTGTCATTTACCTCAAAACTAATGTTTCCGATTATATTTGCACCAATCGAAGTAGCAACTGTTAAAACTTCATTAACTACTTCAAAATCAGTTATTTTTATTTCATAACTGACAGATACTCTGTAACCATTTATTTTGTAAGAGCTATTTTGATAATCAAATTCAGGATATACGTTATAATTTATCGTTTTAATGTTCTTTTCATCAATTCCTAATTTTTTCAATTCATCAGTTAGTTTTTTTGATTTTGTGTTGACATTGTTTTGAACTTGTTTTAAGGTTGGACCTTGTTCTTCGATTCCAATTGTAACTTTGGCTATGTCAGGAGTAACCGCAACTTTTCCTGTTTCAGTTACCGTTAAAGGTTCGCCCTTTTGTTGAGAAAGGACTGAGAATGGAATACTTGGCCCCCATTTGGAGTAAACAAAGAGAAGTACAAAAAATAAAAATACGCTTCCAATTTTCTTCATAATATTAACTATATCAGAAAAATTTGACAAAAAGAAGTAAGAAGAGGTAAAATACCCCCAAATGTTTGAAACAATTACAATTAAGAAAAATGTTTTAGATTTTAAACCACCTCAATTAACTTCGGAACAACTTGAAGAAGCAAGGGTTCGACTTCAAGTTTTAAATCAAATTAGTTTGAATCATGGTGCTGTGCCTGTTCAAGCACAAGTTGGTAAAGACGGTAAGATAATATCAATTACTGTTGAAGAAAAGAAAAAATAATTTAACTTTCTTCTTCCTCATCCCCTGTTTTTTCAAGGACTGTGGCGGCGGCTATTGAATCTTCCTTGTCTGCAAATCGCATGATAATTACTCCTTGTGTTGCTCTGCCTAATTGTGGAATGTTTTTAACAGGAAGTTTTATAACTTGGCCTTTTTTGCTAGTTATGACTAATTGATCTGATTTTTCAGTAACTAAACAGGCTACTGCCAAATCCCCAGTCTTTACTGAAACCACACACACCTTAACCCCTTTTCCTGCCCTTTTTTGAATCGGGAAAAGATCAAATCTCGTTCGTTTCCCAAGTCCGTGAAATGAAAGTGTCAAAATATCGCGAAAGACCTTTTTTCTTTTGTCTTCAAGAATATCCAATTTTTCAGGAAATACTTCCATACCAATTATTTTGTCCCCACTTGCCATTTTAACTCCTGTTACCCCAGTTGTAGCCCTACCCATTGGTCTAACGTTTCCTTCAGGGAATCTAATGGACATACCTTTTTGAGTTAAAAGCATAATATTGTCACTGCCGTATGTTAAATGAGCTGAAATGAGCATGTCCGTACCTTGTAATTTAATTGCAATAAGTCCATTTGTCCTTAAGTTTTCAAATTGTTTAAGTTCTGTCTTTTTGATAACTCCTGATGAGGTTGCTAGTATTAAATGCTTAGCCCCCGCTTCTTTATCCATTGGTAAAATAGATTTTATTTCTTCCCCTTGCTCAAGGTTTAAAAAATTAACAAGTGCTTGACCTTTTGCCTGTCTTGAGGATTCTGGTATTTCATATGCTTTTGCACCAAAGACACGGCCTTTATTAGTAAAGAATAATATCTGATCATGGGTTGAGGCGGTAACTAAATGATCAATTTCATCTTCTTCTTTGGTAGTCATTCCAATAACACCTTTTCCTCCCCTTCTTTGGGCCTTATAGGCGTTTCTGGAAACTCTTTTAATGTAACCAGTTCTTGTAACAGTTACTAAAACATCTTCTTTGGCAACTAAGTCTTCTTCAGAGAACTCCCCGATTTTACTTTTGTAAATTTTTGTTTTTCGGCTATCACCAAATTTGGCCTTTAGTTCACTAAGTTCATTACTGATAATTTCTAATATTCTTTGTGGGTCTTTTAATATAGCAATAAGTGAGTCAATTAACTTTTTAATTTCGTCATATTCTTTTTCTATCTTTTCTCTTTCCAAAGCTGCCAATCTTCGAAGTTGCATATCAAGAATTGCGATTGACTGAATCTCAGAAAGTTTAAAGCGTTTCATCAAGTTTTCTTTTGCTTCCTCTTGAGTTTTACTTTCTCTAATTGTTTTTACAACCTCGTCGAGGTTGTCAAGTGCAATTTTTAAGCCTTCTAAAATATGAGCTCTTCTTTTGGCCTCAGTTAGTTCAAAAATTGTTCTTCTAACTACTACTTTTTGTCTATGTTTTATATACTCTGTCAAAATCTGTTTTAAATTTAAGGTATGGGGAGTACCATCAACTAAAGCAACAAAGTTTGCAGGGAATGTTGTTTGAAGCCTGGTGTGTTTATAAATATTATTAAGAACTGATTTTGGTTTGGCATCTCTTTTTAAGTCAATTGCTACTCTCATTCCATCTTTGTCTGATTCATCTCGAAGATCAGCAATACCTATTAACTTTTTATCTTTTACAAGTTCTGCAATTTTGGCAACCATTTCCGCTTTATTAACTTGATATGGAATTTCAGAAATTATTATTTGAGTTTTTCCACTTTTATTTTCTTGAATTTCTGCAATTCCACGAACAACAATTCTTCCCCTACCTGTTGCATAAACTTCCTTTAGAGAGTTTGCGTCATAGATTGCTCCTCCTGTTGGAAAATCAGGACCAGGTAGGATTTCACAAATTTCATCAATTGTTGTATCAGTCTCAAAAGAGATTGATTTAGGATCAACTTCTTCTTGTGTAAAACTTTTTTCTCCCCCTGATGCTATTAGATTTATCTTTTTAATAACAAATTCATTTTCTGAAGCATGGACTGTTTCATCCTCAATTGTAACTCTTCCCTTTTTAATCATCATAGTAATTGCATCAATTACTTCAGTTAAATTGTGTGGTGGAATTTTAGTAGCCATTCCAACAGCAATTCCTTCAGAACCCATAAGTAAAAGGTTAGGAAGAAGTGCTGGCATGAAAATAGGTTCTTTTAAAGTTGCATCAAAGTTGTCGATGTAATCAACTGTATCTTTTTCAATATCCATGAGTAAATATTCACTAATTGAGGATAATTTTACCTCAGTATATCTCATGGCTGCGGCTGAGTCACCATCTACTGAACCAAAGTTACCCTGACCTCTAACAAGTGGATATCTCATTGAAAAATCTTGGGCCAAACGAACCATGGTGTCATAAACAGCAGTATCTCCATGAGGATGATATTTACCTAAAACTTCTCCAACTACTTTAGCTGATTTAGTAAATGGTCCTGAATGTTTAAGTCCCATTTGAGCCATGGCGTAAAGAATTCTTCTGTGAACTGGTTTTAATCCATCTTTAACATCAGGGAGAGCGCGGGCAACAATAACACTCATGGCATAATCAACGTAAGATTTTGAAAGTTCTGCAGTTATTTCGGAGTTTATTATTTTACCTATGTCCATATATGTAATACACGGACACAAGCTTTGCTTATGTCCATAGCTTCAACATTGTAGCTGATTACTTTTGGCCTGACAAGTAGCTTAATATGTAGTATGCAGGGTTGGTGTCGTCATAGTCTAAACTGTCTAATGAACTCGGACAAAGAGCTTTTGCTTTAGCTTCACCTTCTCTTCGATACTTATCTGCCATCTCTTGTCTTGATAGATTTTCTGAAAATTGTATTCCAGCTAGTAAGTGTTCTCTTTTTTCTCGTTGTGCACGAATCCTTGGATGTTCAAATTCCACCCTTGAAAGGTACTAAAAAATATCTACTATCTACAACTGGCAAAATTTTGATAAAATAATAATATCCCCCGCTAATAATTTAACGAATTGCTGAAGAGACTGCTTTTACTACTCCTTTTTCAAATGGGCTGGGGATGATTTTTTTAGCTGTTGGGGTTTTAACTAATTTAGAAAGATTAATAGCAGCAGAAATTAACATCTTATTTGTTATCTTTTTAACTTTGTTATCAAGTGCACCTCTAAAAATTCCCGGAAAAGCTAGGACATTATTAATCTGATTGTTAAAATCACTTCTTCCTGTTGCAATAACTTTTGCTCCACCTAATTTTGCTTCATCAGGCATTATTTCTGGAGTTGGATTGGCCATGGCAAAAACAATGGCATCTTTACTCATATTTTTGATATCACTTTTGTTAATTAGGTTGCCTTTTGAAACTCCAATAAACACATCTTTACCATTTATAATTTTATGTATATCCCCTACTTCATTATCCTTGTTTGTTAATTCAGAGAGTCTAATTTTTTCAGAATTTAAATCTTTTCTATTTTTATTTATTGATCCTTGGGAATCACAAACAACAATGTTTTTAAATCCATATTTCAAAAGTAATTCACAAACTGCAGTTCCGGCAGCTCCTGCACCATTAATTACAATTTTTAAATCTTTGCTTTTCTTTACAACTTTAATGGCATTAATGAGTGCTGCTAGAACAACTACCGCTGTTCCATGTTGATCATCATGCATAACGGGGATATCAAGTTCTTTAATTAATCTTCTTTCAATTTCAAAACATCTGGGAGCTTCAATATCTTCTAAATTAATTCCACCAAAAACAGGAGAAATGTTGTGAGCGAGTTTAATTATTTCTTCATTGTTTTGGGTATTAACACAAATTGGAAATGCATCAACTCCAGCAAATTTTTTAAAAAGTGCAGCTTTACCCTCCATTACAGGAATTGCTCCAAATGGACCAATATTTCCAAGTCCCAAAACTGCAGAGCCGTCTGATAAAACTGCAATTGTGTTTGATTTTAAACTTAAAAAGCTTGCTTGTTTTGGGTCTTTAGTTAAAAGTTTACTAACTTCTGCAACTCCGGGAGTATATGCAAGTGTTAAGTCTTTCTTGTTTTCAATTGGAGATTTTAATTCTGTTCCAATCTTGCCTTTATATTTTTTGTGATATGCAATTGAGTCCATGATATGCAGTAGTATAATAGTTAACTACATATGTACCAAGAGGTAATTTTTGATCTGGAGACACAGAAGTTTTTTGATGAGATAGAAGGATTTGATCCTAGCTTGCTTGGCGTTTCTGTACTTTCAATGTATGTTAGAACTTTGGATTCTAATTGTGTGGAAACTAAAGGTGAAATGATTTCCTTTTTCGAGGAAGACCTGGCAAAATCGTGGGAGTATTTTAAAAGCGCACATAGAATTATTGGTTTTAATTCTAAACATTTTGATGTTCCAGCATTAAAACCCTACTTACCTTTAGAAATTATTAAAATTCCTCATCTTGATATTTTAGAACATGTAAAGGAAGTGAACGGCAGGAGAGTTTCCTTAAATGCGATTGTAAAAGAAACATTGGGAGATCATAAAGCTGATGATCCTGCAAACGCAATTATGTATTGGCAGAAAAGGGATGAAGAATCCTTAATAAAACTTAAGTTTTATTGTGAGGAAGATGTCAGGCTAACAAAAGAAATATATGACTATGGATTAAAAAATAAAAAACTTCGTTTTAAAGATTATTGGAATACGGCTCGTGAAATTGACGTTGATTTTAGCTATCCAGTAATTGAAAATAAAGAGGAAGTGCAAGCAAGTTTGTTTTAGTAGTTTCTACTTTTTGAATTTTTCCAAGTATCTTGCATTACTTTCTTCAATTATTTTCCAAGCATCTTCTTTGTTTCCCCAGCCTTGAACTTCTGTTGAACCTGGTTTCTTTAAGTCCTTGTAATGCATAAAGTGATGTTTAAGTTTTTCTTTTAAGACTTCTGGTATGTCTGTAATATCATTTACATTATCTCCATCGTTTCTATCATCATCTGGGACACAAATTATTTTATGGTCGTTTTCTCCGCTATCTACAAAGTTTAATATTCCAACTACTCTTGCAATTACTAAAACTCCAGTTGGTAATGGCTCAGAAGTAATTATTAATGAATCAAGCGGATCATTATCCTCGTCCCATGTTTGTGGAATAAAACCATAGTTAACAGGTTTTGCAAAAATATCAGGTTCTACCCTATCCAGTGCAAATAAGTTGGTTTCATATCTATACTCAATTTTATGCATTGAGCCCTTTGGAATTTCAATAAATGTGTTAACAGTTTTTCCCGTTTCACCAAAAATGATGTCGTGGAGTAAATGTGTCATATAGATATATTAAATCTGTAGCTATCAATTTGCAAGATGGAAACGATACAACAAGGTGTCACCTTGTTGTTACAAAAGTATCTCATATTGTGGCATGTCTTGCTTATATTTTTCAACAAACTGCTTATAAGAGGTTATTTTGTGATATTTAATGTATGAACTTTTGTTAAATTCTCGAAATATGATGTTTTTATCTAACCAGATTGTATTTGTTAACTTTAAGTAATCTGAATATGATGAATGGAAATTAATTAACTTCTTACCATCAACTATTCCAGATGAGTCAGCTATCGGATTTAAATGAATGTACTTAGAAACATATAAAAGATGCTCTTTATCAATTACGTTTGTAGCTTTATATGCACTTTGGAAAAGTTTTCCAACGCGTTTATATTTTTTATTAAAATACATTGAATATCTGGTAAATAATGACTGGGTGAATTTTTTAATCGAATTTTTATCAATCTGCTTAATAAGTAAGTGAAAATGATTAGGCATTAAACAAAATGCTAAAAGTTTAATTTCAGTATAATATTTGCCCCTAAGATCTCTGTACCGTAAGGTGTCACCTTGTGGTGAAAGATACTCTTTAATGTATGACAAAAATACATTGTAGTCTTGTTCGTCTTGAAAGATAATCCTCTTTTCCACGCCTCTGTTGAATATGTGGTAAATAGAGTTAGATAGATAAAATTTTATAAGGTTTCTAGAGGGCATGAATAAATAATATCACAAACAACAAGGTGTCACCTTGTTGTTTTGTAATCCCAAATTTGCAATATGGAAAAATGATATTAAAATAAGATTTAATGAACGAACAGGAATTAAGAAAGCGAGCTGACAACATAACAGCTGAGGGTATTTTAAGAATTAGTGAAAAGACGGGCAAAAGTATAGATGAAATAATTAGAGAACAGATCAAAAAGTTTAAGGATCGTGGTCAAATGGAAGAACATATCGAACGTTTAGAAAAACCTTTAAAAAATGATTCTGATTCTTAAACTATACATCCAGAGTTGCAAGTTTGGCATGGGTTTGGATGAATTTTTTGCGAGGTGGTACTTCTTCACCCATTAACATTGTAAACATGTTGCTTGCCTCCTCATTATTTTCTACAGTTACTTGTTTTAAAGTACGCGTTGCAGGGTCCATTGTTGTTTCCCAAAGTTGTGTTGGATTCATTTCTCCAAGACCTTTGTAACGAGAAATTGTGAACTTTTTCTCCTTAACTACCGTCTTCATGTATGTTTCTTTTTCCTCATCGTTATAGACATAAACTGATTCTTTACCCATTGAAATTTTATAAAGTGGAGGTAGGGCAATATAAAGATAGCCTTTATGAATAATCTCTGGCATGTGTCTGTAGAAGAATGTTAAAAGCAATGTTTTAATGTGTTCTCCATCGACATCAGCATCTGTCATTATTATTACTCTGTGGTATCTCACTTTTTCATAGTTCAAGCTCTCCCCAATTCCAGCACCTAGTGCAATAATTAAATCTTTAATTTCCTCAAATTTAACAATTTTATCTAGATGTGCTCTTTCAGTATTTAAAATCTTTCCGCCCAGAGGTAAAATTGCCTGAAACTTTCGGTCCCTTCCTTGCTTTGCGCTTCCGCCAGCTGAATCACCCTCAACTATGTAAAGTTCTGAAACTGTAGCATCCCTACTTTGGCAATCAGCAAGCTTTCCTGGTAAAGATGCTCCATCAAGAGCTCCTTTTCGAAGTACTGCATCTTTTGCTGCTCTGGCTGCAAGTCTTGCTTTAGCTGCAAGTGTTACCTTATCGATTATGTGTCTAACATCTTGTGGATGCTCCTCAAAATATTGATCCAATCCCTCTTTGACAGTTACGGCTACAAAACTTTGAATTTCTGGGTTATTTAATTTTGCCTTTGTTTGACTTTCAAATTGTAAAGTTTCTGAAGGCATCTTAACATAAACTACAGCTGACAAGCCTTCCTTTAAATCGTCTCCAGTTAAAATAATTTCATCTTTTCCGTTTGATTGCTTTTTGACATAGTCCATTATTGATCTTGTAAGTGCAGTTCTAAAACCTGTTACATGTGTTCCCCCATCTGTTGTATAGATTCCATTTACAAATCCCTTGACATTTTCATTGAAGGCATCAGTATATTGAATCGCCACCTCGCAGTGATTATTTTCATCTTTATTTTCGACATATATAACGTCACTTAATATGTTTTTTCCTCTATTTGAATGTGCCACTAACGACTTTATTCCGCCTTCAAAATAAAAGTTCATTTCATCTCCATCTCTTTCGTCTTTAAAATTAAAAAAAAGTTTTGCAATTAAATAGGCTCTATCTCTAAGAAGTGCTTTTATTTTTGTTTTTTCAAAAACTAAATCCTTAAATATTTCTTTATCGGGCATAAAAGTAGTTATAGTTCCACTACCTTTTGCTGTTATACCCCAATCCTCAAGTTGTTTAATAGAAGCTTCTGTTACTTTTTTAACTGGTACTCCCCTTTTATATTCCTGATAGAAAGCTTTGCTATTTCGAAGTACAACGACTCTAAAGTAACTTGAAAGTGCATTAACAACTGATGCTCCTACTCCATGAAGTCCACCTGAAACTTTATAGGCTCCGCCTCCGAATTTCCCTCCTGCGTGGAGTTTGGTCATGGTTAATTCCAAGGCAGAAACACCACTTTTGTGCATGTCTGTTGGTATTCCGCGACCGTTATCACGAATTTCGGCCGAACCATCAGCATGAATTATCACTTTTACTTCTGTGGCAATTCCTGCAAAACTTTCATCAACTGAGTTATCTATAATTTCTCTTAAACATTCATGAAGTCCTCTAGAATCTGTTGAACCGATATACATTCCTGGTCTTTTTCTAACGGGATCTAAACCTTCAAGAACCGTTATTTGATCTGCATTGTAATCGTTACTTTTAGCCATGGCTACCCATTGTAACAAGTAAATTAGTCATCTGCAACGAGACGTTGCCGTTGGCTTTTAAGTTTTTTAGAGTATATAAATAATTTTCCATATTCTTATAATTATTTTGGCTTTTATCAAAAAAAATGGCATTTTCAATATACTTAATCGCTTCATCCCTGTCTTTTATTTCTAAAAAATCTTTTGACGTTTTATTGTTAGTTATTAACTTTTGACCATTAGTTTTTATAGTTCTTACAATTTCGCAACGCGAAATTATGGTTGGTAATACATTATTTAAATTTGTAGCCGTAAGTATATAAATCAAATTTTTATTTGGTTCCTCCAAATTTTTTAAAAAGGCGTTTAAAGTTTCAGGCGTTGCATTATCTATATTTTCAATTAATATCGCAGTTTTTTCAGAATATGAAAATTTAACTAATTTTTTTAAATCTCGACCATCTTCAATTTTCTGAAGAGCAAAATTTAAAACTTTGGCATTTTCCTTTTTTGCAAATTCCAGAGGATTAGCATTAATTAAAATAAAAGCGTGCATATTATTATCTAACTATGATATCATGAATTAATGCCTAATACTGCCCCTACTGGTAATAATCTTGCAGATATTCTTTCATCTATGGGAGTTTTGACCAAAGAAATTTCAGAACAAGTTAAGATGGCTGAAGTTCAATATGGAACCAGACAGGAAGATATCATTAAAAAACAAAACTTAGTATCCAATGAAAATTTGGTTAAAGCTAAAGCCATATTGTTTAATATTCCATATCTGGATATTTCAAGTTCACCAAATTCTCCCGAGGCTATGTCAATTTTATCGCAGGAGGTAGCAGTTAAGTTTAAAGTCTTTCCTGTTTCAGTTGATAAACAATTAAAAATTTTAACTTTAGCTATGGCCGACCCTATGGATCTTTCTGCTATAGAATTTGTAGAAGGAAAAACAAATTTAAGAGTTAAACCTGTTGCTTCAGAAGAAGAAAAGATTTTGGACAATATCACAACTAGATACGCCACCTCTCTTTCGCAGGAAGTTACTGAGGCATTAAAAGATGTTGCACCTGACAGAAAAGTTACACCTGCAGTAAATTATAAGATTGGTTTCATTAGAGAAGAAAAGATAGCAGAAATAGTCAGCCATATTTTGGAATTTGCTGTAAAATCTCGTTCATCAGATATTCATATCGAACCTCAAGAAAAATCAACAAGAGTTAGATACAGAATAGACGGTATTTTGCAAGAAAAGTTGACTATCCCTAGAGAACTTCATGACTCATTAACTTCCAGAATTAAAATTCTTTGTGGCATGAAAATTGATGAAAAAAGAATTCCACAAGATGGAAGATTTAATTTTAAGGCCAATAATGAAGATACTGATCTTCGTGTTAGTTCTCTTCCTACTTCTTGGGGTGAGAAAATTGTTATGAGGTTACTTAAAAAAACAGGTGGTGTACCCGATTTACCTGAATTAGGACTTCGAGGTATAGCCATTAAAAATCTTCAGGATGCAATTCTAAGGCCCCACGGAATTATCTTAATTTGTGGACCTACAGGTTCTGGAAAAACAACTACACTTTATTCAATTATTTCTCGTGTCAATACTCCTAAGGTTAATATTGTGACATTAGAGGACCCAATTGAATATAAGATGGCAGGTGTTAATCAGGTTCAAATTAATCCAAATGTCGGTTTAACTTTTGCTTCAGGACTTAAATCATTTTTGAGACAGGACCCCAATATAATTCTTGTAGGGGAAATTAGAGACCAAGAAACAGCAGACTTAGCTGTTCAGGCGTCGTTAACAGGTCATTTGGTTTTTTCAACTCTTCATACTAATGATTCATCAGGTGCTTTACCGAGACTTCTAGATATGGGTGCAGAACCCTATCTACTTGCTTCATCAATGACGGCGATTATGGCTCAGCGCGTAACTAGAAAAATCCACGAAGATTGTAAAGAAAGTTATTTACCTGACCCTAAAATAATTGTAGATATGAAGGAAATATTGGGACCACTTTGGCCCCAATCACTTCAAGATGTTAAACTTTACAAAGGTAAGGGTTGTCAAGAATGTGGTAATTCTGGATATTACGGTAGAATAGGCATTTTTGAGGTCTTGCCAGTTAGTGATGGAATAAGTAAACTAATATTAGAGCGTTCCCCTGCGTCGGCTATCGAGAAAAAAGCTAAAGAAGAAGGAATGGTGACATTAAAGCAAGATGGTTACTTAAAGGTTTTAGATGGGTTGACAACGATTGAGGAAATCTTAAGGGTTGCTCAAGAATAAGCAAAAATATCATGATTGATGTAAATAATTTATTACAACAAACGATTGAATTGAATGCGTCTGACCTTCATTTAATTGTTGGTTCTCCCCCTACTATTAGAATTGAAGGAGAATTAAAAGTTCTAGCTAACTCTGGTATCCTTACCCCTGAGAATATTTTGGAAGGTTTAAAACAAACATTAACAGGTGAACAGTTTGAACGACTAAATGTTAATAAAGAAATCGATTTCTCATTATCTTTTTCTGAAAAAGCTAGGTTTAGGGTTAACGCTTATACCCAAAAAGGGTCTTTAGCTGTAGCATTTAGAAGTATCCCCTTAATAATTCCAGAAATTGAAAATTTAGGACTTCCAAAAATTGTTCATAATTTTACTAATTTAAGACAAGGTTTAGTTTTAGTAACAGGACCGACAGGACATGGGAAATCAACAACATTGGCAGCAATTTTAAATGAAATAAATAAAACTAGATCGTGTCACATCGTTACAATTGAAGATCCTATTGAATTCTTATTTAAACCGATAAGATCAATTATCTCACAACGTGAGATGCGAAGTGATACCCATTCTTGGCAGGTTGCACTTCGGTCGGTTTTGCGTGAGGATCCTGACGTTGTTTTGATTGGTGAGATGAGGGATTTTGAAACAATTGCTTCAGCTATAACCATTGCTGAGACTGGACATTTGGTTTTTGCTACACTTCACACAAATTCTGCGGCACAAACCGTTGATCGTATTGTTGATGTTTTTCCCGAAGAACAACAATCTCAAGTCAGACTTCAATTATCGTCAGTTTTAGAAGCAGTATTTTCTCAAAGACTTGTTTCAGCAATTCCTAAAGGTAGAGTTGTTGCACACGAAATTATGTTAGGTACAACAGCGATTAAAACTGCAATTCGAGAAGGCAAAACACATCAAATTGATTCCATAATTCAAACTTCTCTTGAAGTGGGGATGTTCACACTAGAACATTCATTAGCTTCACTAGTAAAAACTAATAAAATTAGTCTGGAAATTGCTCAGAGTTGGTCAGTTAGACCAGAAGAATTAAATAGGCTAATTAGAGGATCAATATAATGATTTTATAAAATGAAGAGATTCAATTTTAAAGCTAAAGATAAAAATGGCAAAGTTGTTACAGGTGAAGTTGAGGCAGGAAATGAGAGTCAAGCTGCAAGGTTGGTAAGAGGCAAGGGTCTTTTGGTTTTATCAATCAAAAAAACTATTGAAAATCCAATCAACTTAATTAAAAAGTTTAAAGATAGGATAACAACAAACGATGTTTCTACCTTTACAAGACAGTTTGCCACAATGGTTGCGGCAGGACTTCCAATTACTGAGTCTTTAATTATTCTCAAAAGTCAATCAAAAAGTTCAATGGGAAAAGTTGTTTCTCAAATTTTAGCTGATGTGGAGGGAGGAGAATCAATGTCCAAGGCTTTTTTGAAACACCCCACTGTTTTCTCCCCTACATATATTGCTCTTGTAAAATCAGGAGAAGCTGGCGGTGTTTTAGACACTGTACTTGTGAGATTGGCTGATTCACTCGAAAAACAGCAGGAATTTAAAGGAAAAGTAAAAGGTGCTTTGATTTATCCAACCATTATTATCATTGGAATGGTAATTGTTGCTTTTATCATGATGATCTTTGTCATTCCTCGTTTAACCTCACTTTATTCAGAATTTAATGCTGAATTACCACTTCCCACAAGAATATTGATAGGAATATCAGATGCAGTTATCAAATACTGGCCTATTACCCTATCTCTTGTTGCTGGGGGTTTGTACACATTTCAAGCTTACAGAAAAACAAAAGCAGGAAGAATTAAAACGGATGAAATAGCTTTTAAAATCCCAATTATTGGAGAACTTTCAAAGGAAGTTATTTTAACGGAATTAACAAGCACTCTATCATTAATGGTAGGTGCGGGTGTCTCAATTTTGGAAGGATTAAATATTACATCAGAGGTTGTAAGTAATGTTGTAATTGGAAACGCCTTAAAAGATGTTAGTCACCAAGTTGAAAGAGGTTTTCCTGTTTCATTTGCTTTTGCAAAACACCCTGACGCTTTCCCTTTTATACTTTCTCAAATGGTCGCAGTTGGAGAAGAGACAGGAAAAATGGAGGAAGTTCTCTCAAAAGTAAGTCATGTTTTTGAAGTTGAATCTGATCAAAAAGTAAAAAGTTTGACCGCAGCAGTAGAACCAATTGTCATGGTAATTTTAGGTCTTGGGGTTGGTTTCTTGGTTATTGCAATCATATTGCCGATATACAACTTGACTAGTCAATTTTAATGGTTCATATTTAACATAGACGGGAGGTGAATTAATATAATAAAAACGCTACGTGATAAAACTTTAAAAAATATAAAAGCTTTTACACTTGTTGAACTTTTGATAGTCATAGGACTCTTAGGAGCAATTGCCTTAATTGTTATTGCTGCTATTAATCCTATAGAACAAGCCAACCGTGCAAGAGATACAAGGTTTAAAGCAGATGCTGGACAACTTATTTCAGCAATTGATAGATATTTTGCAGCCAATAATGAATTTCCTTGGATGACAGAGACCTCCTCATTAACTGCAGATTCTGCATTAACATTTGTCAGTGCAGCCACTAGCAGTATTGGCCTTTGTCTTGCTGGTGCTAATTGCCCAGGTGATGGTTATCTTATTTCCACAAATGAACTCAAAACCGAGTTTAGGAATAGAGATTTTATAGACGCTACTACGGCAATGGAAAAGATATGGGTAGGTAAGGCTGCTGGAGCTTCTGCTTCAGTTTATGCCTGTTATGTACCACTTTCAAAGTCAGAAAGAGCTAAATCTGAAAATTTAGTCAATTTGACCTTTGATTCGACGACGGGCGCACCTACTACATGTACTGCACCTACAGGAACATGGACAGACGTAAATTCATGTTATGTATGTTTACCTCAATAATGTAAGTATATGGAATTGTTCCTACTTACATTATTAGGGTTGGTTTTAGGATCTTTTATAAGTGCAATTACTTATAGAATTCCAAGAGGTTTGGGATTTATAAAAGGTAGGTCTTTTTGTGATAATTGTAAAAAGAGCCTCAGTTGGTTTGACAATATACCCTTGTTTTCTTTTTTGTGGTATAGGGGAAATTCTCGTTGTTGTAATCAAAAGATCTCAATTCGTTATCCACTAATCGAAATCGCATCGGTTTTGGGTATTATTTTTTTATATCCTAATTTTGTTTTAATTCTTTTATTTTTATTAACTTTTAGTATTTTAATTATTGATATTGAGCATCAAATTATTCCAGATGAGTTGAGTTGGTTAGTTTTGTTTTTTAGTTTACTATCTCCTATCTCCTATCCCCTATTCTCTAGTCTCTTTGCTGGTTTTTTCTCATCTTTATTACTTTTAACTTTATATCTTATAACTCGTGGCAAAGGTATGGGCTTGGGAGATGTTAAGCTGTCTATAGCTCTGGGTATGTGGCTGGGTGTAGAGAAAAGTATGACTTGGCTAATGACAGCCTTTATAATAGGTGGAATTGTTGCGGGAGTATTGCTATTATTAAAAAGGGCAAATTTAAAAACTAAAATTGCTTTTGGTCCATTTTTAATTATTGCCTTTTGGATAGTTTTATTAATATGAAAAAAGGTATGACCTTGACTGAAATTTTAATAGTTGTCTCAATTATTGCTTTTTTGTTTGTACTTGTTACTGCATATCTTCGCACTCAGGTATTTAAAGGTAATGATGCAAAAAGGAAGTCTGATTTAAATAGACTAAGTATTGCTTTGGAAGAATATGAAAAAGATAATAATTGTTATCCGCCCTCAAATCTTATTACGTGTGACCCTGGAACAAATCTTCAACCTTATTTAAATAAAATTCCATGCGATCCAACAACTGAAGAATCGTATTCATACGAAGTAGATATTTCTAATCCTACCTGCCCAAAATGGTATAGAATATATTCAAAATTAGAAAATGAAGAAGATTCTGATTATATTGCCAATATTGGGCCAAGTTCTGAATATAGTTACTACCAAGGAAGTCCAAATGCTCCTGAGGTAGTTTCTAGTAGTGGGTCGAC
Source organism: Candidatus Woesebacteria bacterium GW2011_GWB1_33_38 (assembly GCA_000990005.1). Taxonomy (GTDB): domain Bacteria; phylum Patescibacteriota; class Microgenomatia; order UBA8517; family UBA8517; genus UBA12026. The sequence goes on from LBPF01000006.1 coordinate 108,930, forward strand.
TGTTGAATATTTTGGCTGTTTTAGTGGTGTTTGTTCATCAATCTCAGGCCCAATTTGTGAACCAAATTATCAAATATCAAACTGTAATGGCCAATGCTCTTTGCTTATTAATGAGTGTGTTAATTAAGTAATGAAATTCTTTACAAAAATTGAATTAAAAGGTATTTTAATAATTTTTATCATTTTGTTTGGGTTGACGGGAATCAATATTAGCGCTTCTCTCAGAAAGGGCAGAGATGCTACTCGTAAAAATGATTTAGCAGTAATGCAAAAGGCAATTGATACTTTTTACCAAAAATATAGAGAGTTCCCTAAATCAACTGCTGACGGCAGAATTATTGGTTGTTTTAATGAAGATCCTGTATTAGATAGAGATACAGGGTTTGCTTTAAATACAGTTCCTTGTGATTGGGGAATTTCGACTTTTGAGAACATTAAAATAATGACCAGAGATCCAAAATCTGTAGACGGATTTAGTTATCTTTATATTTCTGATGGAAAAGAATATGAACTGTATGTATCTCTTGAGGGTAAAAATGAACCCGAGTACTCTGAACTTATTAAAGTAAAAAACTTGCAATGTGGTAATAAAATATGCAATTATGGTAGATGGAGCGATTAAAATAATGAAGAATGGTTTTACTTTAGTTGAACTTCTTGTGGTAATGGCAATTATTGGAGTTTTGGTTGCCTTAGGTGCTTCAAATTTTAGAACTGCGCAAATGAGGGGGAGAGATACTCAGAGGAAATCTGACTTGAAGCAAATAAGCCACTCCCTTGAACTTTATTATGCCGATTACGGTCATTACCCTGCCACAAATTTAGTTACTGCTGGTAGCGAATTTACTGATGGTAAAACTACTTATTTTAAATCAGTTCCCGATGACCCATCCATAAATCAAAATTATGTCTATAGACTTGTACCATCTGCTCCTACTCAGAAATATCAACTTTTTGCCAAATTGGAAAATAGTCAAGATCAAGATTTAGTTACAGGTTTAACTCAATCATGTGGTGCTGGAGCAACTTGTAACTTTGCAATCACTAGTGCAAACACCAATGCTAGTGAATAGTGATATGATATAAAGTGATAAGTAAAATGAAAATACGAAAAGGGTTTACATTGATTGAGTTACTAGTAGTAGTTTCTTTAATTGGAATTTTGGCAACTTTGGTTATTGCCAATATGAATTCTGCAAGAGAAAGGGCAAGAGATGCGCAGAGAAAGTCAGATCTTCGAAACATTCAAACAGCGCTTCGACTTTATTATAACGACGAAGGAAATTATCCACTTAAAGCCGTCGTTGATGCTGTTTGGGGTACAACTTGGACAGGTACGGGAGGATCAGTTTATATGAATTTATTGCCTATTGACCCCCTCTCCCCTGCCCAGGATTATGTTTACACTTATATTGATTTTGACAACTATATTTTAAAAGCCTGTCTGGAAAATAAGAGCGATGACAAGGGAGTGGTGGATGGTACTTGTCCAAGTGGATACAAATATGAAGTCAAACCATAATAAAATTAATAATTAAGAATTAATAGTTAAAAATTAAAAAATGAACAAGAAATCATCAAATCTTAACATTAGGCTTTTAGCTATTAACTCTGGTTTTACCCTCATTGAAATGTTGGTTGTTATTTCTTTAATAGGGATTTTAGCCGCTCTTGCTCTTGTATCTTTTACAGCATCTCAGAAACAAGCCCGTGATGTTACTCGAAAGTCAGATTTAAAACAGTATCAAACTTCATTAGAAAATTATGCAAATAAAAATAATGGAAATTATCCAATTTCTGCATCTACTCCCCTTTCCTCAGGGGCAGTATGTACAGCATTGGCAATAGGTACTTGTCCTGCTGATCCAAAAGACATTTCTCCACTTCAATATCGCTATATTAGCGATGGTCTTAAATATGTTATATGGGGAGGTCTTGAGAATAAAACACCGACAGTTTATTGGGTAGTTTGTTCAACTGGGAAAATTGGAGAAAAGACAGGATCAGCACCTAGTTCATCAACATGCCCAATATGATAAAAAAAGCCTTTACATTAATTGAACTATTAGTTGTTATATCAATAATTGGAATTTTAGTGGCAGTTTCTATTTTTGGACTTTCAGGTGCAAGAGAAGCAAGTCGTGATGCAAAGAGAAAATCTGACTTAGAAACTATAAGGTCAGGTCTTGAGCTTTACAGAGCTGATTGTGGAACATATCCCATTGGTTCATCACTCCCCTCTTCACTTATTGGTACAAAAGTAACAGGAAATGTCTGTTTGACCAGTGATACATATATCACAAGTGTTCCTGTTGATCCATCAACACAATTAGCCTATATATATTCCGGCAGTGCTACTGGTTATCAAATTACTGCAACTCTAGAACAAAGTGGTGCCTATATAGTTACTAATCCATGAAGAATAAATCTGCCTACACTTTAATAGAACTTCTTGTGGGAATATCAATAATGTCAATTATTTTTTCTGTTGGTTTTGCAAGTTATAGAGATTTTTCCAGAAGACAAGCATTAACTGGTGTTACAAAAAGCATTATTTCAGATTTAAGATTATTGCAACAAAAGGCATTATCTGGAGAAAAGCCCGATTTATGTACCGTTCTTTCGGGATATCAAATAGATATAACTTCTACAACAACTTACAATCTTCAGGCAGTTTGTTCAACTAATATTACTATAAAAACAATTGATTTGGCCGTAGATGAGGTAACTATTTCTTCTAGCTTTGACCCTATTAAATTTAAAGTTTTAGGTCAGGGAACTAATTTAACCACAGATGCAGTAATTACAATAACTAATTCTAAGATTGGTAACAGTTCAGTGATAAATGTTGGAATTGGAGGAGATATCCGTTGAAAGATTCAATTAAGAACTGTAAAGGTCAATCGTTATTTGAAGTTATTTTGGCCCTTTTTATTATAAGTATGATAATTGTTGCAGTTGTCATACTTTCTACAAAATCTATTTCAAATTCACTTTCTTCACGCAATAAGACACTGGCTAGTAAATATACACAGGAGTTAGTTGAGTGGTTAAGGAAACAAAAAGAAATTGATTATGGAGCGTTTAAAAATCATATAATAAGCAGTAACATTTATTGTTATAAGGATGTTTTAGACTGGTCCAATTCTGGAGCTTGCACTTCAGGAGAAACAATAGGCACAACTATTTTTAGAAGAGAGGCGCAATTTTTAACAGAAACTGTCGCTGGTAAATCACTTATAACAGCCAATGTGGTTACGTTTTGGGATGATTCAAGAGGAATTCATGAAGCAAAAACTGTTACATATTTTACGGATACAAGAGATCAATGAAAAGAAAAATTAACTCAGGTTTTAGTCTGGTGGAAATTTTAGTAGTTATAACTATTTTTGCAGTTATTGGAATTCTTTCAACAAGATCAGTTTTTTTAACGCTTAGGGGTGCAAAGAAAAGTGATTCATTGATTAGAGTTAGAGAAAATGTAAATAACGCATTCTCAGTAATAGAAAGACAAATTAGAAATGCTGAAAAAATAGATTGTCCGTCTACAGATACAACACTTTCCTACATATCACTAGAAGGAGTTAGTACAAGCTTTTCTTGTACAATTGGTGCCAATGGTTATATTGCTTCAGGTTCTGCCAAATTAACCTCAGATGATATTTCGATAACCTCTTGTTCCTTTGCTTGTTCTCAAGCAACTCAAAATGTGCCACCAATTGTAACTATTTCGATAGTTGCAGAAGATAATACATCAACCTCAGTTGAAAAAGGTACTGTAACTACAGAAACGCAAATCACGGCTAGAAATTATTAAATTCTAAGGAGCGACTTCTGTCCATTTGGTGCGTTTAAACATCAGATTTGGAGGAAAAAGAAGAATTTGATCGGGTGCAAATTCAAAAATTTCAGAAGGGTTTATAATGATAATTAAATAATGTACAGTGAATCATCGTATAAAATAGAAATTGGTATGACTAAACCTTGGAAATTTCAAAAAAGAGATTATATTACTAATACCACACTACCTCACCTATTTGAAACACAAGTACTGCTTTATCCACGCTCCACAGCAGTAGTATTTAAAGGTAAACGTCTTACATATAATGAATTAAACATAAAAGCTAATCAGTTAGCTAGGTATCTTGTAACATTAGGAGTAGGACTAGAAAAAACAGTTATTGTCTCGTTGGATAGATCATATGAAGTTTATATCGCTTTAATGGCTGTTCAAAAAGCAGGTGGCGTTTATGTACCCATTGAACCCTTAAATCCTGAAAGTCGATTAAAATTCTTGGTGGAAGATTGTAAACCAATTGTAATACTTACACAGAGTACAATGAAAAACAAGTTTAAAAATTGTAAACAAGAAGTTTTTTGTCTTGATACCGATTGGTCCAAAATTGAGGATAAAAATGAACAAAATCTCAATGTAGATATAGGTGAAGACAACTTGTCTGATCTTATTTATACATCGGGTTCTACGGGATTACCAAAAGGGGTACAAAGTACTCATAAAAACAGAATTAATGCGCTTAATGCGTGGAAAGAAATTTATAAACTTACCCACGAAGATATACTATTCCAAACAACAAGTTTAGGTTTTGATGTATTTACAGCCGATTATACAAGATCCCTTTGTTTAGGGGCCACAATGGTTCCATCTGAGGAAAATTTTACAATGACTCAAAATGCCTCTATAGATAGAATGTATGAACTTTTAATTGAAGAAAAAGTAACTTTTGCCGAATTCAATGTTACAACTATTAGGAAATTATTTAGTTTTGTCAAAGCAAACAACAAACCTTTGGATTTTTTAAGAATTATTGTAGTAGGAGCAGATGCATGGTACTTAACAGAAGACAAAGAGTTATGCGAATATTGTCATGATAAAACAAAAGTCATTAATTCATATGGCATGACTGAGGAAGCGGTTGATAGCACCTATTTTGACAGATCAATGCTTAAAAATCCAAACGATCCAATTTTAAATAACAAGAGTCTTATTGGAATTCCGTTTCCAAACACAAAAATTTATCTACTTAACGACAAATTACAATCAGTAAAAGAAGGTGAAATTGGCACAATGTATTTTGGTGGCCCGAATACCGCTCGTGGTTATCTTAATCGTCTTGAATTAACACAACAAAGATTTATAAAAAATCCTTTTGTAAAAAATAATAATGAAAAAATTTATAACTCAGGAGACTTGGCTCGTGTAATAGAAGACGGTGTTTTGGAATTTTTAGGACGAGTTGATTTTCAAGTAGAAATAAATTCAAAACGTGTAGAAGTAAACGAGGTTGAGGCCGCTATTCATGAACATCCTTTGGTAAGAGAAGTTTTAGTTAGTGGACTTAAAAATACGAGTAAAGATACGGTATTGGTAGCCTACATTTCCTGCCATAAAAATAAAAAAATTGATACTGGCGAATTACGCTCTTTTTTAACTGAAAAATTACCCAGTTATATGATTCCCACTATTATCAAGGTTTTGGATACTTTTCCTTTAAATGCCAATGGAAAAGTAGATAGAAAGATGTTACCAATACCTGATGAAATAGTATGAGTCAATTAAAATATCATTCTCAATATATTGAGAGTCGAAACCGAATAATAGAAAATACAAGAATTAAAAGAACAGATTACCGAGAAATTCTTAATAATCATCTTCAAGTTATCTATGGATACAAATTATTACAACCTAGTGATATTAACTCACTCTCGGGTGTTAACTTTCTTCTATCTAGTTCAAGAGGTGGCAGTAGTATTACTGTAGACATACTCAAACAACAAGCTCAAAGCGTGTCCAGTGTTGGTAAAAGGATATTATTCTTACCTGGGGAACAAAGACCATACTTTGAATTAGCAAAATTAACTCCACCATTTAAAAAAATATTATCTGATCGATTGGATAAAAGTTTTATAAATAAGGAACAAGTAGGATATTTTTTGTCTGAACTAACATCTGAGATAGGATATCCCGTCTCTCAAACAACCGACTTAAAAGGATTTGCAATTGCAATTTATGGTCGCCTATTGCTTCAATGGCCTAATATTAACTTTGGTGATCCAGATAACGCTATACGGACGATCGAACTGGCTATCGAGAAAGTTAGTTGTGTGATCGATAATACATTGATATATAAAGACGAAGTTGTATCTCGGGAAAAATTAATGAACTATATTAAACTTTATTTTTCGAAGATAGATTTAAGATTTTATGACAGTATAAATTCAAAAATTGATACATCGAGCACTGTAAGTTTTTCTCAATATGGTTTTTTTATTGAAGAGCCACCTTTTATTATACCTTCTCCTTGGCATTTTGCTTCGATTAACGATCTTTCTACAGGAATATTAATACTTAAAGACCCATCGGATGCTTGGAGAATTCCTTTTTGGAAATGGATATTTAATCGGATTCCACTTTCATACACACATCTTACCCGTAATGTATATGAATCCATCAACGGACTTTGTGAGGGATGGAATTTTCCATATGGCTATATTACTACTCGATCGCCTCAACCTATTCAAATAAAAGGATATACTTCGATTGAATTACCTTGGACAAGTTGGTATGTTAATTATTCAACTTCGGACAAAGTATGGAAACTTCTTTTAAGTCATCAAGAAGTGTACTTAGAAAAGATCGTGGTACAACAATGGATAGATGCACATCAATCTATTATTAACCAAGTAGGAAATGATTTAAATTACTTTCGGTTATCTAGTAATAAGTATGAAGATAAAATTGGATTTGAATGGCTGAGATCTGAACCTATTGAAGCAATTTCGCAATTATGCAATATATTTGAATTTGAATTAACTTCTACTTTGCTTAAAGCCGCCCAACAGATTGCCATACACCAGGTACAAGTAACACCTGGAACAAATGGTGAATCAAACAGATGGGAAAAGGCACCTAACCGTAATATGATTGCATTGTATGCGAATGATCCTGTAGTTGTTGATTTATCAAAAAAACTAGGTTACTCTACTAAGTGATTATATATGCAAAAATCTATTTTTCTTCAAAATGAAGGACACACCTTGAAGGAAGTTGTAATGTGCTCTCCTGCCAAAGAATATTTTCTTGTTGATAAACAAGCGCAACATAATATCACTGAATTAGCAAATAGAGAAAAAGCCATAAACCAGCACAATCATCTAGTCAAATTAATTGAAAAATTTGGTGCAAAGGTATTATTAATCAACGAATTAGTAAAGCATCCAAACTCTGTGTTCACTCAAGATACTGCAGTATCAACCCCCTATGGCTATATAAGATTAAACATGGGTTTATTAAGTAGGGTTGGTGAAGACGTATGGATGAGTCAATATTTAAACAAGAGAAACATTCCTCAAATTGGTTCGATTGTCAATTCTGGAACAGTAGAAGGGGGTGATGTAATTCTTGGAGGTAACATTGCTTTTGTGGGTATTTCTACCAGAACAAACGAAAATGGTGCCTTTCAAATGAGATATCTACTCGAAAAAGAAGGATATGTGGTACGGATTTCAAAAATTCCTTCACCCTTTTTACATATTGGTGGAGCCATGAGCATAATTAATGAAGATACAATACTTTGTGTAAACAAAGTCTTCCCAAGTGATTTTTTTGCCGGTTTTCAAACAATAATGATTCCAAACGACGGTTTTATAAGTGGTAATGTTATTACTCTTGGAAAGAAACATTTGATTGCCAATAAAAACAATTTAAACGCAATCCAAAAACTTAAAAAGGCTAATTTTACTGTCTGGGAATGTAATTTATCTGAATTTACAAAAGGTACAGGAGGTCCAAGTTGTTTAATTATGCCATTGAAAAGAAAATAAGGTATTATTTTAGATAAATACACCTTCCTGTAAAAACTCTTTGGAATTCTTTGAAGGTTATTTTTAAATTATTTTTATACTTGCCTATATTCCGAGGATCATGAAGCATTAAATCTGAGTTATTTATTCCCACAATGACGCAAAGATGACCTGTAGATGATAGTAGTTTATTTTTAGGGATATATATTCCTTTTATAGAAAGATTATTTACTTTGGGTACTATGAGTGAAACTATAACAGGATTATTTTGTTTGACACTTTCAATTATTTGTAAAAAACTTTGTTCTCCCGCGCGATAAGCGTGAAGACCAAATTTATTTAAAATTGAAATTAGGCTATCGTGTTTCCACCCAATATTGTCAATATAATTATCTGAATTTTTATATTTATATGCTAATTTATTAACTTTCAGGAAAACATTTGTTTTATAGGCAACCAACATCGCAATACAGGCGATTCCACAATTATTAGGTTGAGCCTCTATGTAAGGTACATTTAAAATGGTCATGGAGCGACTTCTGTCCATTTGGTGCGTTTAAACATCAGATTTGGAGGAAAAAGAAGAATTTGATCGGGTGCAAATTCAAAAATTTCAGAAGGGTTTATAACGACCCCCTACCGTTAAAGGCGATCGTACCAGATGTATTAAAAGTTCCATCTGTTAAATACATTCCTTCAATATTAGTTACGTTGGGATTGATAGTAATATTACCAGATACAAAAGCTACAAAAAAACCCACACCATTATCAAGTGTAATATTACCGTCAATATTCAAATTTCCGTCTATAAAGTAGATTACTTTTCTGTTACCAAAATTAGTTGTGTTGAGAGTGGCGGTGGGATTTGAAATTATATTCCATTCATAACCATCATATGTATCTCCATTCCCTACTACTGCATCTGGTATTAGGGCTTCAAAATAGGCATAATCAAAAATCCTTGGTTGGGAGGTTAATGTATTTGCATTCCATGAAAGAGAGGATATGCCGCCACTTACGGTATCTAAAGAAGTCCCATATACAGGAACTCCTGGAAAACCACCAGCTCCATCAGCTATAAATACATTATCACTTGGAACTTCTGAAATTATATCTTCTTCTGTGGTTACATCCCCATCCACTACCTGCCACCATGGAGAGTTTGATGGTATAGAGTCATTTACTGTTAAAATAGATGTATCATAACATAGGTCAACTACACCACCTACCCTTGCATAAGCTGTTATCGTTGTTACTTGTTGCGAATTAACATTATTAGCAATAGTTGCTGTAGTTGTATAAGTTGGGCCTGAATTATCAGGAGTTGTAACTGTTGCCGCATTTGTGTTGCTTGATGTAAACCTGACAGATTCAACACTGCCATTTACAGGAGTAACTGTAGCAGTAAAAGTAACAGGACTTGCCCCCTCTGTGCGAATAAGATTGGATGGAGACAGACTAAGAGTACAAGATGGAGTATTGCTAGTAACATTAACAACGGTAGGATTTGTTGCGGTGCAACTTAAAACATTATCAAGATAGACATTTGAGCTAGCATTGGTAGTTCCCACACTAACAGGAGAAACACTTGTTCGATATGGATAACTATTTGTTTCAGAAGCAGGACTAACACTTGCTATACCTGTTGGGCTGGTGTTAAAAGTAACCTTGACATCTGTTGGGCTTGATAACCAAACATTAGTTGAAACAACTTCAGAGGTCAATAGTTGAGAGGGGCCTCCAATTCCAAAATTCATTGTGTTTGGGGATATTTCACAGGAAGAAATATCCTGTTTTATATTACTGCTTTTTGTACAACTTCCGGCTATATTCCAAACTTTAAAATAATAAACTGTGCCAGTAGCAAATAAATTTTTATTAACGATAAGTGGTGATGTGACATTAAGATCACTTACACACCCCACAGTTGAAAAGGCACATTTGGTATCTACATTTCCTTTGTTTTTGCCAAAGGCAATATCATTTCTATTACCACCCACACCACCATTGAAATTAATTGTTACCTTGTTTGCATTTGGCACTCCCCATTGAATTGATGTTATTGACGGCGTTGTTGTGGTACACCCCCCCGGCGGTGGCGTCCCCCCACCAATAATATTGCAATCAACAACTGAAGCGGTACAAAAGCATTTACCATTGTTTTTAACACAACTATCGTTACTTGAGCATATTCCCCATAAGGAAAGACAAGATTTGGTTTCGTTGTCCCAAACACATCGAACCTTTGTATCTATATAATCATATATAACTTCACCACATTCACCTGTTTCAGGATTAGGATCAAAATCACAACGATAGATGTCAATTCTTACATATTCGGAACAGCTCTGGGAAAAGATACTTTTGGGGAAGACGCTGTTTATTATCAATAATATGAAGAAAAATATAAAAATACAAGCATATTTTATTTGCATAATTTCATATTACACAATAAACTATATGCAAGCAACAAAAAATTAATATTGGAGATTGTTTTAGTGTGAAGATAAATAGCTAATCAATATTTTAAATCTCAAATCCAGAGTGTCTACTTGAGGATTCTGAAGTTGAGCTAACAAATCTTGCGCTTTGAACCATTCACCTGAACCATAGTATTTAATTTGCTTTCTTAGCCCATCTGTTTTAGTATTTATTGAAAAAGTTGATATTGCAGTTTCCGAAAATGATTGCCCCATAGGCATTAGAGCGTTCACATCATATCTTTCTCCTAATTCTTTTGATAGATCTACCTCATATCCAGACCCTTCCATTATAGACTTATTATCGGCTGAGAATAATATATCTAAAGTTTTACCGCCATCGTAGAAATATCTCATTGTAAAAAATGCTAAATCCATTTTTTCTGATCCGTCAGTGATCTCAACAATTTGATATTCTGTTAAATAGCCGTGAGGTATCGGAAGAATATCAACCTGATATTTGTCAATTCTTCCTAATATAATTTTATCCATTCTTACATTTTCACCTGCTATCATATCTTTTTGGCCATGGTCTTTAATCCAGCCTTCATAGGTTGTTTCTCCAACAGTTACATCATGTCTTTCCTGCCATTTTCCCCCTTCTGAAAATCTATAAATATTTGAATTTGTAGATTGATCAACTATGTACCAAACACCTGCAGTTTGTACTGTATTCCACTTTGCAGGGAGTTTGTCCATAATCTCTTGCGGGATGGCAGGATATTCTGGGGTGGGGGTTTCAATATGTGTGATATTTGCACTTACCTTAAACCCGCCGGGCATACCGCTTTGTATATCTACATAGAAAGGATTATATCCATCCCACCCCTGAATAAGAGAAGTGTCTGATAGAAGTGGTGAAAATAATACACGACCAGTAGTATTTGGAATTGGATAAGCTAAAACTGGTCTTTCAGTTTTTACAACTTGAAACTCTTCTGTAGGAAATCCATCTTCGTTATAAAGCCACACAATATTCTTTTTGGAACTATCTTCGGGCAAAGGAACTGTAACGGCAACTAACCTCTCCCATGTTGTCTTGTTGTCTAAATCGGTTTTTTCAGTATAAAGAGCAACACTTTGGATGAGGATTTCGTCATCAAGCATAATAGCTACACCATTTCGTAGTTCTTCGTCTGATAATTCATACATAGCAAATCTAGATGTGGTATTGGTTGTGGTAATTTGAAATACATCAGTGCCATTATCACCATATTTAGCTTTGGGTCTATCTTCTGGTAAAGAGTCTATTACCTTCGCTTTTTCTATCGGATTAGTTATTTCAGTCAAGACACCGTGGGCGGTAATAACTTCAATCGGTGGGACAATTTCAGTTGTTGGAGTTGGTTCAGAGGTTTGATCAACAGGAATCCAACCATTATTACATGCCCATGCACTAAATGCTAGTGATGTAGCAGTAACCCCTCGAATTACCCATTTTGTTGCTCTGGCCAATTTTTCGTTGTCCATATTCTTAGTTACTTTATCTTCCAGTATTCCCTCCAAACCGACCTGCCACAAGCGCGAATTTAAAATATCCTTTATCATATTGGCAGTATTTTACCATAAATTATATGCTTATATAATAACCTATAATATTCTATTTATCTTCATTTGTCAAATATTTGTAAACCTTCTTCTAAAGCCGTGGCAATCAACTTTTCCAAATTCGAATAATTACCCTTTTCCAGCCCATTTTGGGAATATCCAACCAAACGATTTTTTGTGGATTTGCTTAATTAACTCTGGAGTTATACTTAAATTTCTTTTACCAGCTAAATTATCTATAAAATGTAGTCCTTTTGTTATACCTTCTATTTCTAATTTAATTGATTTGTTTCGGGGAATAATTCCAAATTTAGTGTCTTTGTATGATGTTGCTCCAAATATCATTAATTATTCAAGAAAAGTGATGAAACAAACTTTCTATTCACTCTTTCACCTTCCAGTTTAGTAGTTCTTACAATAATTTCAGGCATAATTGATCTAAAAAAACTAAAGAATTGTTTATCTGTTGTTTTTTTTTGTAAATATTTAGTGTAATTGTTCTTAAATGTTTTAGTCATGTCTAAATTATATCACACAAAAAAACCTTCTTTGTGAGGAGGTTTTTAAGTTTTTAACTTAAGTTTTTTATTATACAAGTTTTTTAAAACCTTTCCAATTTGTTTTTTTAGTGCTGGGATGTCAGTCAACACTGTATCCCAAATAACATTAACATCTATGTCAAAATAATCATGAATTAATTTATTTCTCATACCTATTACAAATTTCCAAGAAACTTCGGGAAACAATTCCCTTATTGTTTGTGGAATTTTGTTTCCTGCTTCTCCTATAATTTCTATATTCCTCTCTACTGCATCAACCAACATGTGATTTTTGATAAATTGATCTCTTGTTGTATTTTTTGTGTATTTCAGGATTTGAAGACAAGAAGTTTTAATATCAATTAAGTACAGTTTATAATCTTTTCTGTCGTTAGACATAAATTACTGATTTAAGAATATCATCTTTAATATAAGATTTTAGGCTATTTTTTGTTACTAAATCCACTTTTCTGCCTAATTTATCAGACAATTCATTTTCCATTCTAACCAGACTAAAATAACCCAAATTGCTTTTTTTGGATAGGTCTATTAATATATCTATGTCACTTTTTGGAGAAAAATCATTAAAAACAAATGAGCCAAAGATACCAATTTTTGAAACACCATAATTCTTGACTAAGTTAGCCTTATACATACTAATTATTTTTTTTGCTTCGTCCAAACTATTTACTTTCATGCTGATATTATACCATCCCTTAAAAGAAAAAACTTCCAGAAATTAGCATACAGAGACAAATTTGTGTTATATTTAATGTATGTATAAGAATCGTAATAATCGGGCTGGCCAGGCTGTTTTAATTGTTCTTCTTTCACTTTCTGTTGTCTTGGTAGTTGTAATGTATATTCTCTCCCGTTCAATTACTGATATATCACTTTCTACTAAAGACGATGATTCACTTCGTGCTTTTTCTGCGGCTGAGGCTGGGATAGAAAAAGCCTTAGTAGTAGGATCAAGTAGTGATTCTGATTTTGAAGGGGCAAGTTTTACCGCCGATGTCTCTAGTTTTGGAAATTCTAAGTTAGTTGTTTACCCTTTTAACTTAAAATCAGGAGAAATAGCAACCTTTTGGTTTACAAGGCCTTCAGAAACACCATTCACGGGAAATCAGATACAACTTTGTTGGGGTGATGCTGGAACTGGTGTGTCAAGTTCCACAACCCCTGCTATTGAATTTAGTATTTATTATGGCCCTGTTACTAATCTGCAAATTGCTAGAGCTACTTTTGACCCATATATTTATAGACCTCAAGGGGATTTCTTAAATAATTTTGCTTCTGCTCAAAATGCCACTTGTACAATAGGAAATGAGGTTTTTCAATTTAATCAAACTTTTAATCTTAACACTCTTGGAGCTAGTTCTAATCTTCAATTTGCTACCGTAAAAATGCTTTACAATACAGCTGTTGGTCATAAAGTTGGATTAAATGTCAATTTTGGTGGTAACTCAAATCTACCTACCCAGGGATCTGTGATTGATTCAACGGGTAAATATGGAGATTCCAATAGAAGAATAAGTGTTTACCAACTACATCCAGTGATTCCTCCGATTTTTACAAACGCTCTTTATAGTGGTACTGGTATTGTTAAATAATTTTGGGTACACTAAATATATACTGCTCATATGGTTGGAATAGATATAGGTTCGAAAAGTATTAAAATAATAGAGGCTACTAAGTCTTCTAATTCTTGGCAACTTAAGACTTCCGGTGCTATTGGATTTACAGGTAATTCTCCTGAGAAAATGATTAATGAAGATGAGTTCATCAAGGCGGGTGAATTGCTTAAGAAAATGGTAAATCAAATCAAGATAACCTCAAAAGACGTTAATGTAGGTTTACCTGAAAGGCTTGTTTTTTCAAGAGTTATTAAGTTTCCAGCATTAACTGATGAAGAAATAGTATCGGCGATTAAATGGGAAGCCGAACAATATATACCCATTCCATTGACTGAAGCTGTTGTCCAACATTTAGTTTTGGAGAAAAAAGAAGGGTCAGGTGAAGTATTAGTTTTACTTGTAGCTGCTCCAAAAACAGTGGTTGAAAAATATATAAAAATAGTAAGACTTGCGGGTTTAAACCCTATCTCAGCTGAAACTGAACTCGTTGCACTTTCAAGAAGTCTTGCTCCCCCGAAAGGTACATCAATAATTTTGGATTTGGGTGCAAATTCTACTAACATGGCAATTGTCAAAGACACAAAAGTTTTTTTCACACGTTCTATTCCAGTTGCGGGTGAAGCTTTTACAAGAGCCGTGGCTCAAGGCATTGGGGTTAGTCCCGAACAGGCTGAAGAATATAAAAAAACTTATGGTCTTTCTTCAAGTCAACTTGAAGGAAAAGTTAAAAATGCGCTCGACCCTGTTATGCGTATGGTAGTTGATGAAGTTAAAAAAGCTATTCATTTTTATCAAACAGAAGGCCAGATCGATATGCCTACCTCAGTCGTTGTTACAGGTGGAGCTTCATTCATGCCAGAAATTCAAACATATTTAGCAGACCTTTTAGGTTTGGAAACAATAATAGGAGATCCTTTTACAAGGTTTCATTTGGATGCTGAAACGCTTAAAAGCTTGATACAATATACATCCTACTATGGGGTAGCTACAGGTCTTGCAATAAGGGAGGAGTAGATTGGTATGGATAAAAAAATAAATTTAATACCTGAAGATTTAGCAGTTCCTGCCTCCGTAGTTAAGTTAACAAAGATTATTAATAAATTATCTATTGTGATGTCTGTTGTTTTAATAGTCGCAGTTTTAGGAATTGTTTCTTTGCTTTTTTATTTCCTGACCAATCTTAAAAGGGCTGAAGCTTCAAATTCTTTATTAAAAGATGAAGTAACTACTTTAGAAAAAGTAGAACAACAGCTTGTATTAACAAAGGATAAAATATCTAAAATAAATCAAGTTAAATTATTTGATTCTTCTGATTTAAATTTAGATAATTTTAAAATATTACAAAATATTATCCCAGAGTTTCCTGATTTGATATTAGGTGAAGTGCAAATTAGTTCAAAAGGTATTGAGATTTTAATTTCAGGCAAGGATACCGTCTCATTCATAACCTTTTTACGACGAATCAAAGAGTTTGATGCATTTCCAAACGTGGCAATTTCATCCTTTTCATTAAATCCTAAAAGTGGAATATCTCTTAACTTAATTTATGGAATATAATAATACTAACAGTAAAATTAAATATCTAAGTAAACCAATTATTATTTTAACTGCCGTTGTCTCCATGTTAACTTTTAGTATTTTTTTTGGTATAAATCAGGTAAATGATGTAAACCAAAAAGTTAATTCTGCAAATGTTTCGAATAACCAGCTTGTTCAAAAAATAGATGTTTTAAAAGATGTCCAAGAAGTCATTTCAGACGGGGTAAGCTTTGCTGAAATTGCACTACCAAGTAAAGGGGTAATACTTTTTGGTATGAGTCAAGTTAAAAATAAGGCAGATTCATTAGGTTTAACAATTCAAAATTTAAAAGTGTCAAGTGCGACAGGTGAAACTAATGGGATTGAAAAGGTTTCTATCTCTTTTGATATTAGTGGTGATAATTCAAACCTATTTTTATTTTTAGATTCATTTGAAAAAACACTTCCGCTTGCCAAGGTAAATAAGATGTCGTTAATCGGTCAAGATGAAAATTATTTAGCAACAGTTACGCTAGATTTTTATTCTGCTAGTCCGTTGAAGAAAATTCCTTCGCTAACAGGTCAGATAAACGGATTGACAAATGAGGAAATGATGATTTTACAGGAATTATCTGAATATGAAGTTCCCGAGTTTGGAATACCCACTGTTAATGAATTCCCTGCTAGAGAAGATATATTTAACTAACAAGGTCAGTATTCTTGCTAGGATTAACTAAAAGAATTATTTTTTTCTTTTCTAAAGTTGCCTTAATTCTAAGTATGTTCCTAATAGCTTTAATAATTTTTCCTTGTTTTCCAATAATCATTCCCCCGTCTTCATCTTTTGTTTTAACAGTTAATGTTACTAGAGATCCATTATCTTCTTCTAAAATCTCAAACTTAACATCTTTACCAAGGATATTTTTAATTATAAATTCAAGTAAATCTTTCATATCATTTATTTTTAAGAATTTTTCTAACACCTTCAGTTAAAATTGCACCCTTTTTAGTCCATGACTCAAACTTTTTTTTATCAATATCTAACTTTTTGAGCTTCGGGTTATAAGTTCCTAAGACTTCCAAATTTTTGCCATCAACTTTGGATCTGGTTGTTCCAGCAATTATTCTATAAAAGGCATTATTTTTTGTCCCCATTCTTGCGAGTTTTATTGATACTGACATAGTTCATTCTATTTTACCATGCTTTTAAGTGCACTGGTAGCCGCATTTTGTTCAGCTTCAGATTTACTTTTCCCCGTTCCCTGTGCTTGCTGTTTACCATCTATTACCACTTCAATCCTAAAAATTTTATTATGATCTGGTCCGACATCAGAAAGTACCTGATATTTAGGAGCTTGGAGTCCTTTGGCCTGAACAATTTCCTGAAGTAGACTTTTTGGGTCTTTTAAAGATGAACTTGCCTTGGTTTCTGCGTCAATTAAAATATTTTCAATTATGAATTTTTCCGCTGCTTCAAGTCCCTGATCTAAAAATAAACTTCCAATTATTGCCTCCACAGTATCTGCAAGAAGTGATGGATTATTCCTTCCCCCTCCATCTTCTTCGCCTTTGGAAAGAAATATTTTTTCCCCAACCCCTATTTTAATGGCTAAATTTGCCAAATTTTTAGTATTTACAAGATTTGCTCTTAGAGACGTTAGGTATCCTTCTTCTTTGTCAGGATACATATTATAAATTTCTTTTGAAACAACAAATTCTAAAATGGCGTCGCCTAAAAATTCTAGGCGTTCATTTGTGCCTCTTATCCCTATGTTTTCATTAACCCACGATCTATGGGTTAATGCTTGTTCAAATAAATTATTATTTTTGTATTGTTTTTGTAAGTTCATCATATACCGTTCCTAAAACTCCATTAACAAATGATCCTGAGGATTCACTCCCGAATTCTTTTGCAAGTTCTACCGCTTCGTCAATAATCACTTTTGGTGGTGTGTCTTTATTTTTAAGCTCATAAATTGCCAAATGAAGAATAGCTAGGTCGATTTTATTTATTTTATCAATCGGCCAAGTTGGTGCTGAATCAACAATTATTTTATTTAGTTTTTTTACCTGTTTTAAAATGTTTTTAACAAGCTCTGGTAAATTTTTCTGATGCGTGAAGCTTTCAGCAAACAAAACTTTGATAGCTATCCTTCGTTTTAAATGTCTGGGGTCAGTCGCAGTCTTCATAACTTATTTACCACGCAGTGGCAAGCTTCGCTTATAAGATCCACAGTGTGGACATGATTTGTGTGGTTCTTTTAATTTTCCGCAACTTTGACATTTTGAAATAGCAGATACAGAAGCTTTAAAGGTACTTCTTCTTTGCGCAGTCCTTCCATGACTGTGTTTTTTCTTTGGTAATGGGGCCATATTTTCAATTATACATTGTTCACTGCTTCTGTTGCAAGCTTAATTAATTTGGTGTCTGACCAATCGGCAATTTTTAAATTTCCAAAACCACTTTGTTTTATTCCCAAAACATCTCCAGCTCCACGAAGTTTAAAATCTAGTTCTGCCAGTTCAAAACCTGAAGAAGTTTTTGTTAAGGTCGTTAATCGATGAATTGCTTTTCCGGATTCGTTTTCGGTAAACAATAAACAATATGATTCTTTATCTCCCCTACCAACACGACCCCGAAGTTGATGCAGTTGTGCGAGTCCAAACCTATCTGCCCCCTCAATTAACATAATTGTTGCATTGGGAACATCAATTCCAACCTCTACAACAGGAGTTGAAACTAAAATATCAATCTTTTGATTTTTAAAATCGCTTAAAATTTGGTTTTTTTCTTTTTCTTTTAGTTTTCCATGTAACAGCCCCAACTTTAAACTTTTAAATTTTAACTTTAAACTCCCGAATTCTTTTTTAACAGACCTAACATTTTTTAATGTTTCTGTGTCTGATTCTTCAACTAAGGGACAAATAATAAAGCACTGTGAACCGTGTTGTATCATTTGTTCACTGATCCATTCATATGCCTTCTCACGCTTTTCGTTTGGAACAAGCCATGTTTTAATTTTAGGCCTGTTTTCAGGAATCTCATCTAAGATTGATAAATCCATATCTGAAAATAAAGTTTGTGCTATGGTTCTTGGTATTGGAGTTGCGGTCATTGTCAGCCTATTTGGATTTTTGTTTTTTAAGAAATCAATTTGTTTAACACCAAACTTATGCTGTTCATCAATTATTGCTAAGCCAACGTTTGTAAATTCCTTAATCTTATTAATTAAAGCATGAGTACCAATATAGATATCGGTTTTACCTAATTCTTTTTTAACACTTGATCCTGTTATTAAAGCGATTCTAATAGTTAACTTTTCGAATAACTTTTTATAGGTTTCATAATGCTGATTAGCTAAAATTTGAGTCGGAGCAAGTAAAATTGTTTGGTAACCATTCAAAAATGTTACAAATGAAGCAATAACGGCAACTACCGTTTTTCCACTTCCTACGTCTCCCTGTAGAAGTCTATTCATTGGAGTATCTT
The DNA here is from genome assembly GCA_000990005.1 of Candidatus Woesebacteria bacterium GW2011_GWB1_33_38. Lineage (GTDB taxonomy): Bacteria > Patescibacteriota > Microgenomatia > UBA8517 > UBA8517 > UBA12026. The sequence continues at coordinate 127,963 of LBPF01000006.1, forward strand.
TCCTTAGCTCCTTAAAAATTTCAGTAACTACTTTCTTCTGCGAGGAAGTTAATTTAAAAGGAAGGCTTTCAATAAATTCATTTACAGGTTTATTGTCAATTTCTAATTTAATGCTTTTCTTTTTTAATAATTTATTCTTTCTTTCTTTTGCTGAGATCAAGAGATTGTAAAACTCATTAAAAGCTAATCTTTTTTTGGCCTCTTCTGCTTCCTCTGAGTCACGAGGAAAGTGGATCTTGTGGATTGCATCATCAAAATCCAAAAGTCCATGTTTATCTTTTAAAAATTCAAATATCTCTATCCTATCAAGAGCATATTTAATTCTTGCCTTAAGCCATTTATTTGTAAGCCCTGCTGTTTGTGGATAAACACCAATAATTTTCCCTGTATGAACGGATTCGTGTTCATAGTCCATCTTTTCATACTGAGGTGAAAAGAAAGCAATCTTTCGATTAAACCAAGACGCTTTTCCAGAAATTATTACTTTAGTTCCTGGGATGAGCATTCTTGCCAGGTAAAATTGATTAAACCAAATTATATTAATTCTTCCAGTGTCATCTTCAAGTGTTCCCATCTGCATTAATTTGCCGGACTTTGTAGGCTGATTTTTGATTGAAGTAATTTCCCCAAAAACCGAAATTAATTCGTCAGGTTTAATATCTTTTATCTTAGTAAACTTACTAAAATCTAGATATCTATTAGGAATATGATGAAGCAAGTCTGAGATTGTTATAATCTCAAGTCTTTTAAGTTTTTTTTCAAAACTAGGACCGACAAAGGGAAGTGTGGAAACTGAATCAGTAAGATTCATAAATTATAAAAAAGCAATGAACGGTAATATTGACCCGGCTAAAAGTGCAAGGCCAGCTAATATTGCCAAAATTGTAAATATTTTTCTTTGTTTTCTGGTGATCATATTAGTGTACCAAATATCTTTTTACCGATTTTAACTTTGTCCCCTTTTTTTATTTTGTAATTTAAATCCGTTACAACATCTCCATTAATTTTTATTGCACCTTGTTGAATTAATCTTTTGGCATCAGATAACGATTTTAAGCTCGTGTAAGGTGCAATTGTTTCACTAAGTGATTTAAAAAGTTTAATCTCCAAACTAAATTCCGGCTCTTTCTTTGAAAAAGTTTTATCAAATTTATTTGCAGATTTTAAAGCTATTTTTTCACCCCAGAGAAGTTTAACTACTTCATAAGCCAATTTCTTTTTCCACAACATGGGATCATTTTTAATTTTTGATTCAACTCCAGTTAAATCAATTTCTGTCAAAAGTTCAAAACTGAGATAGATTACTTCGTCCGGAAAAGACATAATTCCTGCATAAAAATCTTCAGGTTTTGAGTCTAAGAAAAGTGCGTTACCTGTTGTTTTTCCGACTTTTTTACCTTCGCTGTCGATTAAAAGTTTTGTAGTCAATACATGTTTTTCTTTATTTTTAAAAACTTTGATCAAAGTTCTTCCTATCATCATATTAAAAAGTTGGTCATTACCTCCTATCTCGAGATCAACATCCATAACAACCGAATCGTATCCTTGGGCTATCGGATAAAGAAGTTCGTGAAGGAAAATTGGCTCTTTCTTTTTAAGTCTTTCTTGAAACATATCTCTCTCAATGAGTTGTTGATATGTAACTTTGGAAGTAATCTCAATTAAATCTTTAAAAGAAATTTTGTCAGACCATTTGGAGTTAAATATGATTTTAACAGGATTGGTTCCTGTGGTTTCAAGAAGCATTGCAATTTGTTTTTTCCAGGCCCTTGCATTTTTTAGAACTTCTTCCCTAGTTAATTGCTTCCTTGTTGCTAGTTTGTCAGTCGGGTCTCCGATCATGCCCGTAAAATCTCCAACTAAGAAGATTACTTCATGACCCAGTTTTTGGAATTGTCTTAATTTCATTAGGCCAACAAAATTACCCAAATGGAGTGATGGTGCAGAGGGATCAAATCCTTGATAAAGTTTAATTTTTCGCTTGGCCATCAATTGCGCCAAGCCTTTTTTATCAGGTAAAACCTGTTGCACTCCCCTGGTTAAAATTTCATCTATTGTTAAGTTCATGTTCGTTTAAGTATATAACTATAAAACCGCTTTATCTAGGATATGTTAAAATAAATTATGAAAATTATAGATTTATCACAGTCTATTTTTGATGGAATGGATGTTTATCCTGGGGATCCAGAAGTTCATATTCAACAAATTCATAATTTGGACAAAGAGGGTTGGAGGCTTAGATACTTACAACTATCATCGCACATAGGAACTCATGCAGACGCTTTTGCGCATATGGATGAGAACGGTACAACTATCGATAATATCCCACTCGAGAAATATATTGGTAAAACTTTACTAGTTAAGATAGATGATGAATTTCCCAAAAATGTAGGTTTAGCTTTCAAAGAAGATAAATTAGATTTAAGTTTGTTTGGAAAATTAAAAGAAGCAGAACCATTATTTGTTGTAGTCGGAAATACTGCTGAGTTTGATGTTGAACTAGAAAGAAAATTATTGCAATCAGGAATACTAACAATTACAGATTTAGTAAACATGGATGAATTGCCCCAGGGTAAAGAATTCATGTTTTATGGTGTTCCACTTAAAATTAAAGATGGAGATGGTTCCCCTATTAGAGCTTTTGCAATCTTAGATTAACTTAAAGAGTTGGATAATTGTCAAATTTTTTAGTTATTTGTAGTAACATTAAGTATGCCCAGTTTAAAAAAAGAGATTTATTTAATTTATAAAAAAGTAAGAACAATTAAGAGTCCCGCTATAAAACAAAAAGTGATTTTTAATAGATATGGTTGGATTCATTTATCATTTGACAGTAGAGGTCACAGAAGATCCTCAAGGGATAGAAGGCTTAGATTCAACCTATTTAGATATTCGCATGAGGTGGTTAGAAATTCAAAACACATTATTAAAGAAACTGAAGGGACAATAAAATCAAAACGAGGTAAAGAAAGGTCTGTAAAATACTATGAAATTGCAAGTATATGTAACGACGGAAAAAATCATATAACGGTTATCATTAGAAAAATAGAAGACGGAAACTATCACTTTTGGAGTATACGAAGAACTAGTACTAAAACCAAAAAAGCCCTCAAAGAAGAGGGACTTTTTTAGTGTGCCTGCTTTTCCAGCGTAGAATTCTTAGCTAGTTACGGGAATTACCCTACAAGCACATCTATATAGTATTAAAATAATACCTCTTTGTCAAATTTTGTATCAGTCAACTACATCTTTTTATGTAAAAGTAATTTAATATATGTTAATATAGTTCATATGTGGAGGGAGAGAAGAAGAAAACTAATTGGACTTCAAAAATCTAGAAATATTGCAAAGTTTGCCAAATTTGGTTTTCTGGGAATAGTTTTATTGTTTGTTTCACTGATTTTAATACTCCCCCTTCTTGCTTTTACACTTCCCTCCCCCGACAAAGTTGTTAGACGTGAAGGATTTTCAACTAAAATTTTAGATAGAAATGGTAAACCTCTATATGATATTTTTGAAAATGAACGAAGAACTCCAATTAAAATTAGCGATGTACCACTTTATTTAAAACAGGCAACAATTGCAATTGAAGATAAAAATTTTTACAATCACCAAGGCTTTGATATTTTAGGTACAATTAGAGGCTTATCAAGAGTTTTCACCCGAGGTTATGCCCAAGGCGGTTCAACTTTAACTCAACAATTGGTTAAAAATGTTTTACTCACCTCAGAAAGATCGGTGTGGAGAAAAGTTAAAGAGTTTATTTTGGCGGTTCAGATTGAAAGGAAATACACAAAAGATGAGATTTTACAAATGTATTTAAATGAAGCTCCTTATGGCGGAAATGCCCGAGGTGTTGAAACTGCCTCTGAAATTTATTTTGGTAAATCTTCCAAAGATTTAAATTTATTAGAGTCTGCAATTTTATCGGGTCTTCCTCAATCTCCATCGAGATATTCGCCATATTCATCTACACCCAAGGCCTATATTGATAGAACCACCGATGTTTTGCGTAGAATGAAAGAGGACGGGTTTATAACTAAGGATCAAGAACAAGCGGCACTTTCTGAACTCGCTGATGTAAAGTTTCAAACTAAAGGATCTTCATTTAAAGCACCTCATTTTGTCCAGTATGTTCAAAAAATTCTTGAAGATAGGTATGGAGAAAAAGTAGTTGAACAAGGAGGACTAAAAGTTACAACAACCTTAGATTTGGAGCTACAAGAAAAGGCACAAATCATAGTAGCTGATGAAATTACCAAGGTTGAAAAACAAAGGATTACAAATGGTGGTGCTATCGTAGTGGATCCACAAACTGGTGAGATATTGTCAATGGTTGGAAGTAAAAGATTTGACGACCCTGATTATGACGGACAAGTTAATGTAACAGTTGCCCTCCGTCAACCTGGATCATCTTTTAAACCGTTTACTTATGTGACTGCTTTTAAAGAAGGTTACACTCCATCAACTATGATTATGGATGTTCAAACAACTTTTCCTGGAGGAGAAGGGCAACCTGATTATAATCCTGTAAATTATGACGGAAAATATAGAGGCCCAGTACAACTAAGGTATGCATTGGGAAATTCATTAAATATCCCCGCTGTTAAATTAATTGCTCTAGTTGGCATTAAAGATGTGTTAGAAACTGCCTACAGTATGGGGTTAAATTCCCTACCTCCAACAAGTGAGACACTAAGAAGAGTTGGCCTTTCATTAACTTTAGGTGGCGGTGAAGTTAGGCTTTTGGAATTAACTACAAGTTATTCAGCTTTCTTTAATGGTGGATATAAATTAGATCCGATTTCAATATTAAAAGTTGAAGATAGTAATGGAAAAGTTTTAGAGGAACATAAACAAAAGAAGGGTAAACAAGTTATAACTTCCGAACAAGCTTTTTTAATTAGTAACATACTTTCAGACAACAACGCAAGAAGCGAGGTTTTTGGAACAAATTCATTACTTAATGTTCCTGGTCGTCAAACGGCAGTCAAAACTGGTACAACAAACGACAAACGTGATAATTGGACAGTTGGAGGAACTCCTCAGAGAGCCGTTGGGGTCTGGGTTGGGAACAACGATAATTCACCCATGTTGAATGTTGCCTCGGGTGTTTCTGGGGCGTCTCCAATTTGGAGGAAAGTTTTAATGGAATCTCTATCGGGATTTGATCCTGTAGGTTTTGAATCGCCAAGTGGAATTCAGACTGTCGAGGTTGATAGTTTTTCAGGTAAACTTGCCCATGATGGTTTTACATCACGATCTGAGTTTTTTGACAAAAGTAGTTTACCTACCGGGGATGATATACATGTCAAATTAAAAATTTGTAAAAATGAGGAGAAACTGGCAACTCCTGCTGATGTCGCTGGTAATAATTATGATGAGAAAGAATATTATAAAATTGTGGAAGAAGATCCTGTTTCCACTGATGGTAAAAACAGATGGCAGGAAGCAATATTAAATTGGATCAATGGAGCTGGAGATGATAGATATAGACCTCCATCTGAATTTTGCGGAACTGCAAATCCCTTAAGTGTCGAGTGGGCTAATCCAATTGACAGAGTAACTGTTTCTAATACTTTTCCAGTTAAAATAAAGGCAACATCTACTTCTGGTATTTCCTTAATTGAGATATATGCAGATGGAGTCAAGGTAAGGTCTTTTGACAGCCTGCCGTATGAAGGTGAAATTAGTCTAAGTGATGGTGTACATAAACTACAGGTTAAAGGAAGAGATAAAGATAATCATGAAACTGAACATACAATTACAGTTGGGGTAAATGTTCCTTGGGATTCTAATTTATCTACACCCTCCCCTACACCTTGATAGTTATTCCAAATTTTGATTTAAGGGAAGACAGGATTTTACTTCTTGTCTCTTCAACTTCTCTGTCTGTTAAGGTTTTATTTTTATCCTGATATTCAATATTAAAGGTAAAACTATTTTGATAAATATCAACGAGTTCAACCTTTGTGACTAGTGGCTGGTGATCTGTGATTTGTGAGATTACATCACCCACATAAGTTTTTTCTGGAATAACTAGAGTTAAATCTTCTACCTGTGGTGGATATTTGGCAATTTCTTGGTATTTTCTATTTACCATTTTACTCGTCATAAGTTTAGTCATATCGAATGAATAGTAGAATAATCCATTTTCTAAATTTCCATACTCCCCGATGTTTTCCCTATCCGAATAAATTTCCAATCTTTGATTAGCTAAATAACTTTTACCGTCTTCAAGTTTCTCTGAATAATCAATTGATAATTCATCTAGAAGTGTTTTAATAATACCTTTATTTTTTCTGAAATCGTAGATTGTTATTTTATTTCCATTTTTAATAACTCCAGATAAAGTTAATTTTTCTTCTGGTAAGTCATTTTTACGAGCTGAATATACATTTGCCATTTCAAATAAATGTATATAACCTTTTTGTTGTGGGTTATCCTTAATATTTTGTATGAGAGAATCTTTTAAATTATCTCTTAAATATTCCGAGTCAGACCCAAGAGGATTCTTAAGTTTTAATTGACCTTTTTCAACTAGTGATGAATTGTAAATTTCAAATCCACCTACGGATCTTAATATTTGTTTTACATTTGATTCAAATTTAAAATCGTTTGTAGGTTGTGGTTTGGGTAATTGACCATCCATAAGAATACAAGGTAAATTATGATATCCATAAATTCTGGCAACCTCCTCAACTATATCTTCAGAAATGTTAATATCATTTGCTCGCCATGAAGGTACGGTGAACAACAAGGTGTCACCTTGTTGCGTAACTTTAAAACCTAGACTGGTCATGTAGTTTGTTATGTCTTTTATGTTAATTTCAATACCGATTTTTTTATCCATATCTTTTTTTGATGTTTTTACAAACTTTTCTTTATATGGTATTGGATATAGATCAAGTATTTCCTTTTCTGCAATGCCTCCTGATATTTTTTCAATCATTTCTATAGCAGATAAGATTGCCGGTTTTACATTTTCACTATCTAATCCTTTTTCAAAAAGAATTGCAGCTTCTGAACGCTGGCCAAGAGTCATTGAAGTCTTTCTAATTTTGTGTTGATTATAATTTTGAACAAATAATAATACATTTTTTGTAGCAGAATCAATTGCACTATTTTTACCCCCCATTATTCCACAAAGATCAACTATTCTTTTTCCACCATCCTCTATTACAATATCTCCCCCATCTAGTTTAAAAGTTTTGTCATCTAGAGTAGTTATCATCTCTCCTTTTTTTGATTCCCTTAATATCATTTTGTGACCGCTTAATTTATCGTAATCAAAAGTATGAACTGGTTGTCCTAATTCATGCATAATGTAATTACTGACATCCACAATATTATTAATTGGCCTAACACCAACTTTTAAAAGCATATTTTTAATTTCATCTGGAGAATCTTTTACTTTGACATTTTTAATTAATATTGCAGTAAATCTTGGACACAAACTTTTATCTACCACAACATCTAAATATTTAACTCTGTTAGTGAATAAATAGTGATTTGTGACTGGTGATTTGTGAGAAACTAATTTTGCTGAAATTCCAAATCTGGGTAAAATTGCATTTGCTTCCCTGGCTATACCTAAAACTCCTGCACAATCAACTCTATTAGTAGTTATTTCAATTGAATAAACACTGTCTTTATCTTCAGTTTCTCTAATTCGTTCAATAGAAGGACCACAAAGAGATAAGTATTTAGCCAATTCTTTTGGTTTTGCGTTTGTATCTAAATATTTTTTTAACCACGAATGTGGAATTAATAAATCCATGTTTTTATTATAATTGTGACAAAACTCTTAAATCTGAACTATATAAAAGTCTTATATCAGGAACAGAAAGGCCAGATTTCATCATAGCAACTCTTTCAACTCCCCAGCCAAAAGCAAAACCAGAATATTCGTTAGGATCAATTTTACAATTTTTTAAAACATTTGGGTGAACCATCCCAGCGCCACCAATTTCTAACCAACCTTCTTTACATAGCTTACAACCCTGCGCGTCACAAACATTGCAAGAGATGTCTACCTCAAATGATGGCTCTGTAAATTGAAAATGATAAGGCCTTAATCTAATTTCTCTCTTTGGACCGAAAAAACTCTTGGCAAAGTAATCAATTGTTCCACGAAGATTAGTTATGGAAATATTTTTATCAACTACTAATCCTTCAAATTGGTGAAACATAGACAAATGACTAACATCACTTTGTCTCCTATAACATTTAGCAATATTTATCATTCTGATAGGCGGAGTATTTGAAAGCATCTCTCTAATCTGTCCACTTGAAGTGTGGGGTGTTAAAAGCATTGGACCGTATTTTTTCGAATTAGGTGAATCTACGAAAAATGTTTCCCAGTCATCCCTGGCTGGGTGATTTTCAGGGAAGTTTAAAGCTCCAAAGGCAAAATAATCCCATTCAACTTCAGGGTACCTTACTCGACTAAAACCAATTTTTTCAAAAACTGATGATATTTCATCAATTGCTTTTGTAACCATATGTAGATGGCCAAGTTTTGTTTTTTTAGCTGGCATTGTAGGGTCAAACCAGACTCGGGCTAGATTAGATAAATTATTTTTCTTGTTTGTAATTAATACTTCTAAAGTATTTTTAACTTCATTTAAAGTAATACCAAATTGTCTTTTGTTTTCAGTTGAAATTTTTGCAATTTCTTTTGATATAGAAGTAAATTTTCCGCTTCTGCCAAATAAATCAATTCTTATTTGTTCCAGTTCCTCAAAAGTTGTCACTTCCGATATTTGTGCAATAGCTTGATTTTTAAGATTGATCAAATCCTCACGAGATGTCGAAGAAACTGTATTATTTTTAGTTTTAGTATCTACTGCAATTTCAGATATATCTTTTGTGATTTTGTAATACACATATACAAACTCACCCTCGTTTAATATTTCAACTGAATCAAATTCTCCAACTTCAACAGTATTTTTAAGTTGAGTTCCTCCATCAGGGATTGGTGCAAAACCACCAATCCACATAATTCTTAATGGTTTATTGGTTGGTAAATGTTCAGGAACCCAGGGTGATCTTTTTTTCAATTCGTCAAGGGAAACAAATTCGGTAAAAACAGGCAAAGACTTTTTAATCAACTCGTTTGCCTTATTAAGTATTATGTTTGCAGAAATTTCTTCAATATTTCCTTTATATTTAATATATGCCTTTTTACCATGTTCTCCTTTAACAGGAATAAGTTCTGGAAATAGCATTTTAACGGCTTCGTGTAAAACATGACCAGCTGAATGAACTCTCATGTTGTGATATCTTTTATTCCAATCGATAGTACATTCAACTGTTTCGCCAGTTGAAAATTTACCATTAATTTCTCCAATGTGTTTTAATTCAGATCCTTTAAGTAAAACCTGCTGTACGTCAAGCCTGCCTTTTTTGCCTTCAATAAAACCTTGGTCTGATGGTTGTCCACCTCCGAATGGATAAAAAATAGTTTGATCCAAAGTTACAACCGTTAAGTTGTTTTCAGTTTTCAAGTCGATAATTTTGGCTTTGCACGACCTTTTATAGGAATCTGTTAAATATATGGGGTTTGTATTCATAATTTAATATTATTTTACATTACTAAAGTGTTTAATGCACGATGGACATGAATCACGATGTTCATGTAAGTTTCCTAGGGCTTCATGTGTTTGATTAGACTGAGATCGAGACTCACTCGGTGTTATTATAAGACCCCAAAAAACCTCCTTTTTAGGAGGTTTGATAAACGCAAGCTTCAAACCTCCGTTAGGAAGTAAAGAAGAATGCAAATGTATTTACTGATTTCATGCTAAATTGTATTATAATATATAAAATGCTTCTTGCAACTGCCAAATCCAAAAATAATATTTTAATCCGTTTAACGGACGAAAGATTTAAACATATTATTTATTCACATAAAGAAATTTCCCTACCTGATTTCAAATTAATAGCCTCAACTATTGAAAACCCTGTTGCAATATTTGAAGGCAATTCTGACGAATTATTGGCAACTTCCAAATTTGATAAAAATAGATGGATTGTGGTAGTATATAAAGAATTAAAGTCTGATGGGTTTGTTATTACTGCCTATATAACGACAGACTTTAAATGGTTATTAAAAAGAAAAATTATATGGACCAACAAATAATAAATTCTGCTAAATTGGCAGTGAACGATTTAATGAAATTATCTCTATTGGGTGATTCGCGTTTATGGGTTGATTTTGATAGAGAAGCAGATGTTTTATATGTTAATTTTGGTCAACCACAAAAAGCTGATGATTCAATTCTTGGAGATGACAACATTATAAGAAGAAAAAGAAATGGTAAAATTGTAAGTCTTACTGTGCTTAATGCAAGTCAGTATTCAATATAATTATTTACTCTTGAAGCTAGCAACTATTTTTTCAAAAACACTAGGATTTTTGGAAGCGATATCGGATAATATTTTCCTATCTAATTCAATCTTTTCTTTTTTTAGATTGGCAATTAATTTGGAATAAGAAGTACCCAATTGTTTTGCTGCTGCAGAAAGTCTGACAATCCAAATTGATCTTAAATCTCTTTTTCTTAATTTTCTTCCTATGTATGCATATTGACCTGCATGCATTACAGCTTCTTTTGCTTGCTTAAATCTTCTACGTCTTGCAGAATGATAACCTTTTGCAAGTTTTAGAACTTTCCTGTGTTTAATTGCAGCCTTTGACTTTACTCTTGTCATTTTAATTTTGTACCTAAGTATTTTCTAAGTTTTTTAGCAAATACTTCTTTAACTAGAACCATTTTTGAAAGTTTTCGAAGTCTTTTTTTACTTTTTCCTGCATTCAAATGTCTTTTAAATGCCTGTCGACGCAAGAGCTTTCCATTTTTAGTAACTCTAATTCTATTAGTTACTAATTGTTTGATCTTTATTTTTTTGTTTGCCATATATGTTTGTGGGCGAAATGATCATTATCAAGTTTCTGCCTAAAAACTTAGGTTTCATGTCGATATTGATTCCCTCTCCCAAATCTTTCAAAATTCTGTCCATTATATCATAACCAAAGGTTTTTGACCCTAGTTGTTTTAATTTAAAATAAACTACTAGTTTTACTTTATCTTTATCGGTCAAAAACTCATCAATTCTTTTAAGTCTTGTTTGGTAATCCCCCTCTCCAATAAATGGGGTAAACCTAATTTCTTTTAAGTCAGAGGGTTTTGCTTTTTTATTTGCTTCCTTCTGCTTTTTCTCTTCTTGATATTTAAATTTGCCAAACTCAATAATTTTGGCGACAGGCGGTTCTGCCTTTGATGCTATTTCAATTAAATCCTGATTTGACTCTTTTGCTAATTTAATTGCTTCATCCTTACTTATTACTCCAATTTGAACACCTTTGGAATCCAAAACCCGCAAAGTTGTAGCGGGAATTCTTTCATTTATGCGCCAATAATTATTGGTAGTTTTCAATTTCAGATTTTATTATATCAATAAATTTGGATAATTGCATCGTGGAATTTTTACCTGTTCTGTTTCTTATAGAAATTTCATTATTTTCAATTTCTTTATCACCTACAATAATCATATATGGTACTTTTTCTTTCTGAGCATCTCTAATTTTGGCACCTAGCGTTTCATTTCGCGTGTCTAACTCAACCCTAACTTTTTCATCCGTTAGCTCTTTGAATATTTTCTCTGAGTAATCTAAATGCTTTTCAGAAATTGGCAATATTTTAACTTGAACAGGAGAAAGCCAAGTTGGAAATGAGCCTTTATATTTTTCGATTAAAAAAGCGATTATTCGTTCAATTGCCCCAATTGAAGATCTGTGAACGACAACTGCTTCAGTTTTACCACCATCTTCATTTATGAATTCTAATTTAAATCTTTTAGGCATTACAAAATCATATTGAACTGTAAAGGCGGTGTCCTCTTTTCCATTAGCGTTTACCATTTGAATATCGATCTTAGGACCATAAAAAGCTGCTTCACCTTCCGCCTCTTTGTACTTTGACTTTCCTTCAATCAAAACCGATCTTAATATTTCTTCAGCTTCATCCCATGATTTATCATCCTTAAAATATTTTTTTTCATCTTTTCTATCCCCTAAAGAAAGTCTGTAACTATAATCCTTGTCTTTTATAAGCCCTAAAACTTTATTGCAGTAATCAATCAATTCCAAGGCATTTTTTATTTCGCTTTTAGCCTGTTCTTTGGTGCAGATTATGTGGGCATCAGCTAAACAAAAACTTCTGACTCGCTGTAGGCCCATCAGCTCTCCCGATTTTTCAAATCTATATAACTTTGCAAGTTCAGCGTATCTAATCGGTAAATCTCGGTATGATCTTGGTTTATCTAAAAATAGCTCAAAATGGTGTGGGCAAGTCATTGGACGAAGCATAAATTCTTCATCCTCAATAATAATCGGAGCATACATACTATCTTTATAATATGGGTAATGTCCTGATTTCTTATATAAGTCTAATTTTGCAATGTCTGGAGTATAAACATGTTGATATCCTCGTTTTATTTCCTCGTCAACAATAAACCTCTCGAGAGTTCTCCTGATTGCCGCCCCTTTTGGGGTCCATAGTGGAAGTCCTTTTCCAACAGTGTCTGAAAAGGTAAAAAGATCAAGTTCACGGCCGAGCTTTTTGTGGTCCCACTCTTTTTCAACTGATTCTTTTGTATTCGATAATTTTAATTTCATATAGATATATTACTACATAAATTTGCATTTTGCAGAGAGAGAGAGAGTAATATTGGATTATTATGACAAATGAGACAAATGTTCATCCAGCTGAGCCAATATTAAATGATCAAGGTTTGAAAGTTGGTGTAGTAACACGATATGCTGGTGGGTCTATAGAAAGTTTAGCCCTTAATAATGTTAAAGCTGGAGACGTAGTTACAATGCCAAATGGCAAAAAAGTTACGTTACAAAGTCTTGGTCCGGAATCGGATGTTATTGTTTGATTAGTTTCATTTAATCCCCATCGATTTTTTGCGCCTTGCTTCAACTTCATCTAAAATAACTTTTCTGATCCTAATGGATCGTGGAGTTACTTCAACAAGTTCGCTGTCGTCAATATACTCTAAGGCATCATCCAAAACCATTACCCTTGGTGTATTAAAATGTTCTGCTGAGCCATCACCTTTACTTCTCATGTTACTTAGTTGTTTTTCTTTACAAACATTAACTATCATGTCCCCTGCTCTTGAGTTTTGGCCAACAACTTGGCCTTTATAGACTTTAATTGCAGGGCCTACAAAAAGCTGTCCTTGACCTTGAACATTTGTAAGTCCATATAACCTTGTTTCTCCCGTTTCAAAAGCAACCATTGACCCTCTATCTCTTTCTCTTTCAAAACCATCATCAGGTAAATAGTCAAAAAAGGCAGTATTAATTATTCCCATGCCTTTAGTGTCAGTTATCAGTTCACCTCTGAAACCTATAAGCTCTTTAGTGGAGACAGTAAATTCCAAGGATACGATTCCTTCTTCATTTTTATACATATCATCCATCTTGCCATGTCTAATCCCCATGTGTTGTATAACAACACCTGAAAATTCTTCTGGTACGTCCACGTAGACCTTTTCAAATGGAGTGTAAGTCTTACCATCAATTATTTTATTAATAACATGAGGTCTGGAAACAGAAAATTCATAACCCTCTCTCCTCATTCTTTCAATGAGGATTGCTAAATGTAGTTCTCCTCTACCAGACACTGTCCAAGTTCCGTCACTATTGTCTTCAACTTTTAAGGCAACGTCTGTCTCAAGTTCTTTATATAGTCTTTCTCTAATTTGACTACTGGTTTTAAAATCTCCCTCACGCCCTCCAAATGGAGAGTCGTTAACCAGAAAGACCATCTTAACAGTTGGTTCTTCAATTGATATTAAGGGAAGAGCTACAGGATTTTCTAAACTGGCAAGTGTTTCTCCAATGGTTACTTCTGGAATACCTGTAACAGAAACAATATCACCCGCAAAAGCTTCTTTTTCGTCCTGTTTGGTTAGACCTTTGAAAGTAGTAATTGAAGTTAATTTTGCTCTTTTTTGTACACCTTCTCTATTAATATGTGTAACATCTTCAATTAATGAAATTTTTCCATTTTTAATTTTTCCTATGGCAATTCTACCTTTGTAATTATCTTTACCAATGTTACTGACAAGCATCTGAAGTGGTTTTTCTGGGTCTCCAGATGGAGCTGGAATATATTTGATAATTTCTTCAAAAATAGGGGTAATATCTTTCATTTTGGTAGGGTCTGGTTCATAACCTGCTACTCCGTCTCGTCCGCTGGCGTAGATTGTGGGAAAAAAAGCCGTAGATTCATCAGCACCTAATTCAACAAATAAATCAAAAGTCTTTCCCTGAACCCATTCAGAACGGGCCCCCTTTTTGTCAATTTTATTTACAACAACAATAATTTTAAGGCCCATTTTAAGAGCATGTTTTAAAACAAATCTGGTTTGCGGCATTGGACCTTCTTTGGCATCAACCAAAAGCAATGCACCATCTGCCATAGAAAGAACACGTTCAACTTCTCCGCCAAAGTCTGCATGTCCTGGAGTGTCAATGATATTTATTTTGGTATCCCCATACATTACTGAAGCATTTTTAGAAAAAATTGTAATTCCGCGTTCTCGTTCAAGTTCATTTGAGTCCAAAATAGCTTCTTGTCCTGCGTCACCCTTCCCCATTTCAGTATGTGATTGACGCAAAAGTGCATCCACTAAAGTGGTTTTTCCATGATCAACATGGGCAATAATAGCAACGTTTCGCACACTATGTGATGCAGTCCTATTCATATTTTTAGCAAAAAATAAAAGCCGTTATTTACGGCTTTTTAGCCTATAATTTATTATATCACAAGTGCCCTTATACAAAAAGGCTCGAACTTATTTCAGAAACAATTTCTAAAATCTATGCATAGTTTAACAGATTTTAAAAGCATTCTCCAAGAAAAGGGGTTAAAGGGGAAATGAATTGGAGAAGGCTCGGGTCTTCCGCTCAGCTCCGCTTCGCGGAGCTTCGCAAACACTGCATGGTCGGACTTCTCGCTCACCCCACTGCGGTGGGGTTCGCTAACCCAATTGAAAGGTAAAGGGGTTATTTATAATCAGGTACTTTGCAGTACCTGACGGTAGTTAACGGTATACAGGAAGAAGGTCGGTGAACACCGTTAACTGGCCGTAAATACGGCCTTTTGTCCGTGTTACCGTCCGCTGGTTTAACCGTTGCAAAGATTATTGTTATGTCTAAAACTTAATGTTTTTTGTGTTGAGTTAAATTAAAATTTATGGTTATTGGATTAGTTTTTGAAGTGTTAATTTTTTATTGGAAGGTGTAATTTTAGTGTGGTTTAAAGTTTTGACAAAATAATACTAGCCTAAATTTATTAAGCTTCTTGTCCAAAAAAATTATGTTTTTAACTGTTTTTTAAACTTTAAATCACCTCCAATAATCTAAGTGTCTGTAATGAATGACAGTTGTTGAAAGTCAAAGAAAAGTGTGTATCTAACTTTTCTGAGGAATTCTGTGAAGTTTTTATATTTAGGTTTGATTAAGTAGACCAAGAGGTATGCAATTAAGGCACAATAGATTTGAGATTTAACAGCATTGTGGGTAGTTCCAAAGAATTTTTTAAGTTTAAGGTTTTGTTTGATGAACTTAAAAAATAATTCTATATCCCATCTTCTTTTATATAAATCACGAATGTCATTTGCTCTTAAATCAAATCTATTTGTGGCTATGATTATTCCTTCTTTATGTCCTTCTTCTTTCTTAAACCTAATTACTCTAACAATATCTTGCATTACCCTAGATTTTCTTACTCTCTCAGGTCTACCAAGTTTTCCAGTTTCATCTGAAATTACATTACTAGGTTTAATATGTTTTTGTTTAAACCAAGAAAATCTATTTGTTTTATGCATCCTAGCTACAAAGAAAGCTTTTGTTTTTATAATTTTTGTGTAAAGTCCGTAGTCATTAAAACCTCTATCAAAAATGTAAGTTAACCCCTTTTTATATTCAAATTCTTTTCCATGTGTAGTGTCTCCTTTTTTCCAATCTGAAATTATTATTTGATCAGGTAGTTGCCAAAAAGGATCATATTCAACTCCAATTTTAATAGCACCACGATTACCATCCATCTTCCAAAGTGAAAATAGATTTTTGGCAACAACTGAAGTTGTAGTGTCAATTACTCTTATTTTAGAATATGGAACTCTTTTCCTTACTTTTTCTAAAATGTGCCTGTATGCCTCTTCAAATATACCTGAATTTCTTTTTGAATTAACTCTTGAGAGTGAACTTTTGTTTATACCATCAAATGAAAACTTTCCTGTAGCCTCAACCATTGATGAAATATCAGAAAGCGATTTAGATTGTGCCAAGTTGGCAGATACCAATATTCCAAGCTGATCTTTAGTTGTTAACTTCTTACTCCATTTATCACTTCCATATCTTTCAACAACCAAACCTAAACTTCCTTCAATCTCTCTTGTCAAGGTCTTGAAAAGACAACCACAAGATGTATCATTAATTAAAATGGGCAGTTACCTCCTTTGGTACTGTCCATTTTTTATCTTTTGAATCTAAATGTCAAATCTTTGCAACGGTTAAAGCGCCGAGCGCCGACCAAGCGTTTATCCCATCTCCACGGATTAAAACACTACTCTACTCGGAAACTAAATTGATATTATTTGATATCTTGATACGGATTATTTACGGGCGTATAAATGATATTGCCATGAGCAATATTGTAAATAATCCTAGTCTTCAAAAATTTTTCCTGTATGCAAGAAAATCAACTGATATTGAGGATATGCAAGTACAATCAATTGAGGGTCAACTTGATGAACTTCGTTTGCTTGCCAAACGGGAAAATATAACTATTGTTGAAGAATTAGTTGAAAAACAGTCTGCCAAAGTTCCAGGACGTCCAATCTTTAACAAAATGCTTGAGATGATTGAAGAAGGCCGTGCAAATGGCATTATCTCGTGGCATCCAGATCGTTTGGCAAGAAACTCAGTAGATGGAGGAAGAATAATTTATTTAGTAGACACAGAAAAAATATCTGCCCTCAAGTTCAATACCTTTTGGTTTGAACCCACTCCTCAAGGGAAGTTCATGTTGTCAATTTCATTTTCGCAGTCTAAATATTATGTAGATTCACTTTCTGAAAACACTCGTCGTGGGTTAAGGCAAAAAGCTAGAAATGGTAATTTTCCGGGAGTTGCACCTCGTGGATATTTAAATGATACTAGAAATAGAACACAAAGAAAATACTTTCTAACTCTTTTTATTTTGGTTTGTTTAAATGGAGTGGTGAAGTATATGAGGGCAGACACACTCCAATTATTTCAAAGGCACTTTTTGATAAAGTACAAGAAGTCCTTGCTTCACGTAACCATCAATGGATTAATGCTAACGTCCAGAGAGTCCCCAAGCCTTATGTAGGACTTCTAAAGTGTGGTGAGTGTGGAATGGCAATTACAGCTGAAGTACAGCCAAAGTATTATAAAGAAACTAATCGTCGTGTTGAGTATACCTATTATCATTGTACTAAAAAATCTAAAATTGTTGGTTGTACACAGTCTCACTATGTCAGTGAAACAAATCTCCATTCCCAACTCACCACACTCATCAAAAAGTACACCTTGAAAAAGACTTGGGTTAATCAGATGCTATTAAAATTAAAAATTGAAGAATCTGACATAGCCAAGTCTTGCCTTGATGTTATTAGTATCAAGAGAAAGGATTTAGAACAAATAGACATTAAATTAAAATTATTGTTAGATAGTTATTTAGACCAGATTATAGACAAAGATGATTTTCAAAATAAAAAGTTTGAATTAATGTCTAAGCGTAAGACGCTAGAAGAACAAATCCTTTCTCTTAAAAAGAATCAAGGCAATTGGATTGAACCTTTCAAAAACTGGATAATTGAAGCTACTGGAGTAGATCAAATAATATCAACACAAGATAAACAACAAATAAAGGTACTCGCCTCAAAAATCTTCGGCTCGAACCTCTTCCTAGAAAACAAAACAGTCCATGGAGATGGGATAAACGCTTGGTCGGCGCTCGGCGCCGACCCGACAGGTCGGTCTTGGGTGGACCTATGGAGAATCGAACTCCAGTCCTCTGACTGCCAGCCAGATGTCCTACCATTGAACGACAGGCCCGTTAAATTGTGTGGACCCTACAGGCTTCGAACCTGTTACCTTACCCACGTCAAGGGTACGCTCTACCAATTGAGCTAAGAGTCCATTTCCGATATTATATTACAAAACTTATGGCATAGAAACAGCAATCTTCTTTGAATAGCAATTTCTGTAAACCTAATTACACATACTCCATGGTAACTCTGATAAGTCTTTGTTTTGGCAATTCTTTTATCTTTTACAAAACTAAATTCACCCTCGTTAATATTTAATTCTTTTGACCAATATTTAATTGCGGATAGCTCATTTTGATCAGATCTCAGATGAAGTTGGCATCTGCCAAGTTTTGCATTCGGATAGAGTTTTTTAATTGCATTTATAAAAAACTTTAAAACTAATGGATTAGCATTGCCAATGCTTGTTTCATTTAACTTAGAACCTTCACCTAAATATAAAAAAGATAGTGCTAATTCTAAAACTGATTTATCATCTGCGTTAATTTTCTCTAAAACCAAATCGGCTTCATTTTTTGCGGTTTTTATTCGATTTGCTTTTTGAGAATGGTGCCAAAGTAATGCTTTCTTGCGAGCGCCATCCATTTTTATTGATGCTTCTTTGTATATTTTATCTTTTTGACGTTTACTTAATTGTATTTTTCTAAACCAACAACTAAGTGTCGATTTAGGTATTCTATAGGCTTTATTGATCACTCCAATAGAAGTACCCTCTTTTCTTAATTTAATAGCTTGATCTTTTAATTTGAACCATCGAGATATCATCTATTTATGATATGCTCTATGGAGGTAATTATCAATGGAATATCATTATCCAGCTGATCTTTGCGAGTAAGATTCACCTGACAGAAGAAATCCTGCTCCCTTTTTCTTGTATTGACTCCAAAAATTTTTCTTTTGAGCTCTGGTATTTGAACCCTGAAGCCAAGTAACTGCACTATCTATTTTTTTTCTAAACGAAACTATTAAAGATATGATATCTTCATAAAAATGAATTTGATATTCACTTGCAGAAACAGGATTTTGCATCACTGCATTTTTAACCGTTTCTCCTAAATTTTGGGCCGAAGCGACCATTTTGTTAGCCTCAGACATAATAGCTTGAAGTCTAAATCTCATTTCCTGAAGTTTCTGCGATGTTGATTCTTTTTCTTCATTAAATAATCTTCTTTCAAAAAATATTTGTTCATCAAACTTTTGTTTTTGTTCTTCCCTTCCAGTTACAACATCTTCAATATCAACAGGTTTTCCCTGATTTAAATTTCCAGATCTTTTTTCCTGGAGTTGTTTTTGTTGGCCTAAAAGTTGTCTAAAAAATTCATCACTGGTTGCTTTTGCTTCATTTTTTATAGTATCGACAGTTTGAGAACCAATAGAATTAATAGTCTCAAGAATGTTTTTGTTCTCGATAAATTTATTTTTCTTTGACTTTTGGTTGTTCGTTACCTTCATGCGCCAATTTTACACCTTCTTTGTTAATTTTTCCAATGCTTTCCTTCTCATGACTACTCTTTGAAGCATTTTCTTTTGCTCATCATCTACTTTTGAGATGTCTGATCCTGTAGTTTTTACAAATTCTTCCACTTCTTTTTCAGAAACGTCAATTTTTTCACTATTGGCAACTTCATTTAAAATAAGTTCAAGTGCAATCGCGTCTTGAGACTGTTTTTGATATTCATCACGAAGTGTTTCAACTGTTTTTCCAACAGATCGAAGATAACCTTCAAGTTGTAATCCTAATTTTTCAATTCTGGCTAGTAATTGGGAAAGTCTCTCATTAACTTCTTCATCAACCAGAAGTTTTGGAATTTCTAACTTAACAACTTTAGGTAATTCCTTAATTAATTCATCAGTTGTTGTCGATTTCAAATTTTGCTTATAGTCGGCAAGAATTACTTTAGGTAGTTCGCAAGTTACTGCTTTAATATCCCAATCAGAACCTTGGCCTATTTTTAAAGCCTCAAATTTAGGATAAATTGCAGGAGTAAACTTATGTTCCTTGACACTTTCTGAAAAAGCAGTAGGTAACAAATGACTTAAGATGTGTTCATTTAATTTATCAACAGAGATTGATGATTCCACTTTATTTAATGGAGCCATGCCTTTTCTAAAACCAGGTAAGGTTATGTCTTTGGCCATTTCAGAGACTACAATAGTTTTTGTCTGGGCTATTAAATCAGCGGGGATTGTATAAACAATCTCAACATTTCCTGCTTCCTTCTTTTCAAATTTTGATGTTATCATGCTCCTTTGTGTTGATTAATTCTAAATTGGGGCGAGTTTATCACAACTGATTTCTGTGGTCCACTGGTATCTCTTGCAACAAAACTGTTTTTGTTCTTTGACTTATCAAATATGGAAAACTTGATTCCCGTAGGCAAAGGATTAATCTTTTTCTCCACTTGTATCTTTTTCATAATATCTATAGTATAATACTTTTTAGTGCCGTCCGTAAGGTTAGATTATATTTAGTCCCCAAGGTTAGGCCCCAAGGAATCGAGGTGATAAATTAATTAAAATATGAAAAAATTATTTATAGGAAATCTTTCGTGGGAAACTACAGGAGATGATTTGAGAGCTTTTTTTGCAACTTTTGGTACCGTTATTGATGCTGTCGTTATTATGGACAGAATGACTAATAGGTCAAGAGGATTCGGTTTCGTTGAAATGGAAACTGAAGAAATGGCTCAAAAAGCATTAGAAGCAAACGGAAAAGAAGTTAAAGGTAGAGCAATGAATGTAAACATGGCTAAACCTCAAGAAAACCGTTAAGTTCTCTTGTGTTTTTCAAAAAACTGAAAAGTTTTTAGAATTACATCACTCCAAAGCGGGTTCATATTATGATCAGCGCCGGAGTGATTGTGGTTTGTAAAGTCTTTGTTTAGTTCCTTCATTTGTCCAACAAATCTATTTCTCCACTCAACAGGAATTGCATCATCATTGGTACCATAGTGGTATTCAATCGGAGCATTAATTTTATCTAAATAATTTGTTAACGAATATTTTTCTACGTCATAATCAGACTCAAACTTTGATAGTTCTTTTCGAATAAATTTACCATGATCTTCAGATTCGTTAGTATAGAAAAGCACAGAATAAGGAAAATTTTCAGTGACAGGAGCCCAAAGTACTGTTGGGTAATTAGCTCCAGTAATTTCAAGGACAGTTAATGCAACTTGACCTCCATTACTGTGTGTCCAGATAAAAATATTCTTTTGATCCCAATCTGGGAAATTTTTTTTGTTTATAGATTTTAATAATGTTAAAGTAGTTGTGTACGTTTGAAATCTGGCCTCAAAAATATTTGATGACTCGATGTCTGAGCCTCCATATCCTAAAAAGTCAGGTGCAACTGTAATGTATCCATTTTTAGAAAAATATTCTCCCACTCTTTTTGTTCCTGTTCCTGTTGTGTAAATACTTTGATCAACATAGCCTCTGAGTAAAACAACTACAGGAAATGGACCATTTCCCTCAGGCATGTTAATTAAGCCAGTTACTTTTTTGCCATTAGCTTTAAAGCTAAATATATTTTTATCGATCGTAATTTTTGAAGGTTCAAAGTTTGTTTTTGACAAATTTTCAATTGTATATTTTTCCAAAGGTTTGGGTTTGTTCCAGGCTGGCAACATTTGTTCTTTATTTAAATAATTCTTGTATATATCACTTCCCCACCAGCCAAGAGAAAACAAGATTAAAGAAGTTAGAATATAGACTATTGATTTTTTAGTTACCATGCCATATAATGTATTTACCTGTTAATCGAAAGGTTTATTCGGCTAAATTGTAAGCCGAAGGCAGGTAAAAACCTCTTATCAAAGAGGTTTTTAAGTTTTAGATAGTTTTTTTCGTGAATTAACTATCCCAAACCTATTTTTTCTCCATGAAGGAATTACGCTCCAAAAATGTTTATTTCCATTTCCTATTTGTCTAACTATTACTTTTATTTTTTTACCTTTGACAACACCTTCAAAGGCCCAAAATTTATATTTAACTTTGTCTTGGATATAAAAATCTTCCTCTTGAGCTATTGGCATTAGTTTTAATAAGGTGATGGCTCTGGGGAGTAATTTTATACGTGTTTGAACTTCTTTTAAGTTTCTACCGCTTCGAGAACCCTTATAAAACAAGTGGTTGATACCTTTAGAATTTAGAAATATTTTTTCCTTACGAAATGTAGGTGAATATACGTACTTATTTTTTTTGAAAAAATCTTTAGCAGCCCCTTTTAATAAATGCATAATTTATTGTACAATTATTTTAATGAAAAAACTAAACATCCCTTTCATCAAAAATCGGGGATCTGAATGTGGGCAGGCGTGTGTTGCAATGATGATTAAATATTTTAAACCTAATTTTGAACCTGATTTCGATGAGTTTAATAAAATAATTCATCATAAAAATGGAATGGCAACTTTTCCTCCACAGAATGCGATTCTTCTTGACCATTATGGGATAAAGACAATGTCGTATTCTTCAGATAGTATTATGACTTCTTCTGAAGATTTTGATCAATTTAGAAGATGGTTTGGTAAAGATTTTGATTATGAGATGAAATCTGTTGATTTACCAAGTTTTGACTGGATGGTTAAAGAATTTAGATCTAAAAAATTGTTTATACAAAAAGAAACTACGTTTGAAGAATTAATTGATTTATTTGAACAAGGCTTTTTAGTTTGCATTCCTATTAATTGGAATATTTTAAATGATAAATCTGGATCATATGATGGACATTTTGTAATATTAACAGAAGTTAATAATAATAAAATTTTGATTCATGACCCAAATACTGGTCCTTTTGTCGAATATGATTCCGATTTACTTAAAAAATCTTGGGAATTACCTCCAGTTGCTGATGACTTTTTTGTTGCTTTTGGTTTAAAATAAATCTATGCAGACACTTATACTTCCTGGATATCATCCCACGAATAAAACTTGGGTTGATGAGACGGCTAATAATTTAAAATTTGATGGAATTATTAGACCTTTTTATTGGATGCATTGGACTGATGAAACAAAGAAGTTTAATGCAACAGAGAAAGTTATACTAATTGCAAAACACGTAAAGGATGAAAAATTAAATATTATTGCCAAATCAATTGGGACGTTAGTTTGTGCAATGACCACTAATTTAATTCCAGACCAAATAAATAAAATTATCTTTTGTGGTATTCCAGTTAACGATATAAGGGAAGATGAAATAAATATTATCAAAAAATGTATTTTAGATTTTGGTGAGAAAGTTTTAGTGATTCAAAATATGGATGATCCCCATGGCTCATTTGAACAAGTAAAAAGTTTTGGTAATGTAAAAATGAAAGTAGCCTCAAATCATGATTATCCTTATTTTGAAGAGTTTAATGAATTTTTGATATAAAAAGACATATTGACTTCGGTTAGGCTTCGGCATATATTTTATTCAGAACATGGAATTTAATGGAAATTTACCAAACATAATTTATTTAGACATCAATTCTTGCTTTGCAACAATTGAACAACAGGCAAATCCCCATTTAAGGGATAAACCTGTAGTGGTTGCAGCTTATACTACAAATTCTGGTTGTATTTTAGCTGCATCTGTAACTGCTAAAAAGTTAGGTATTAAAACTGGTATGAGAGTAATGGATGCTAAAAAGATTTACCCCAAAGTAATAGTTTTACTACCTGACCCAGCAAAATACAGGTTTGTTCATAAAGCGATCCTACGGATCGTAAAAAGATATTCAAGTGATGTTAGTCCTAAGTCAATTGATGAGTTTGTTTTTAAACTTCCCTTAGGGGTAGATCCTATTAACGTCTCTAAAGAGATAAAAGAAAAAATTAAACAAGAAGTTGGTGAATATATTACAGTGTCTATTGGAATTTCTACTAATAAATACTTAGCAAAAGTAGCTAGTAATTTAGTCAAACCTAATGGATTATCAGAGATTAATACAAATAATTTTCTAGATATTTTTTCCAGACTTAAGTTGACCAATTTGACTGGAATCAAAAAGGGGAATTCGGTAAGACTTAAAATATTTGGTATAAATACAGTTTTACAATTTTACAACTCTCCTATTTGGAAATTAAAACTTGTCTTTGGAGCCTTGCCTGCCGGCAGGCAGGGTATTGGAGGATTTTATTGGTATCAGAGGTTGCATGGATATGAAGTTGACCTGCCTGCCGGCAGGCAGGCAGCTTTAAATCAAAAAATGATTGGAAATTCATATGCTCCTCCACCAAACATGGCAAATGAGGCTCCATCTATTATTTCAAAACTATGTGAAAAAACCGGCTTTAGGTTAAGAAACCACAACTTAAAAGCTTCTGGGGTTCATCTTTCTCTTCAGGACAGGGATGGAAACTTTTGGCATATGGGGAGAAAACTGAAAAAGGATATATTTTCAAATTGTGATATCCAAAAAGAAATTAATAATCTTTTTAAAATAAGTCCTATCAAGGAAAATTTTAGAAATATTTCCATTTCAACTTTTGGCTTTAATAAACTTAACAATTTGCAACTAGAGATCTTTGAGGATAGTCAAAAAAGAAAAAATTTAATTACAGCAATTGATGACATAAATAAAAAATGGGGACTCTATACAATTCATTCAGGGTCTACTAATATGGATTCTAAAGTTGTTCAAGACCGGATATCATTTGGCCAGATCTAATATTGTTTTTGTCTGAAAAACCAGCGTTAACTTCTAATACATAATCAATTGTAGAAGGTGAAACATATTTTTCAAGCTCAGAATCAGATTTTCCAATTTCAGGTTGTACATTTTTTTCAATTCCAACAATTTTATTATAATTGATCCAAATAATGTCCAATGCTATTTTAGTGTCTTTCATCCAGAATATTGGTTTAGAATCTTTGCTAAAGACAAAAACCATCCCACTATTTTCATCTAATCTATCTCTACCTGAAAGTCCTTTTGCTCTTTCATCTGCAGATTTAGCTACTTCAACATCAATTTCAAGGTTCTCTATCTTAACAGTTTTTAAACTAACTTTAGGCGTAGGACTGGGAAGATTAAAAAAATAATTAAGTTTTCCTTGACCAAGTAAGCCAACCAAAGTAATAAAAGTTGCAACGACAATTAAAGGAAGAAAAATTTGCTTAAACATTTATTATTCGAGTTCCGCTTCAATATCGACAAGTTCCATATCGAGGTTATCAAGATTAGTTGTATCTAAATCATCTTCGATTTCCACAACTTCATCTGACTTCGATGTTTCTTCAACCTTAGTAATTTCTTTTTCAAATTTTGCTGGTGAAACTAATGTATTAGTTGAAAAAAGATAGGCAACACCAGCCAAAACTAAAACTAAAATGGCAAGTAGTGCAATCACAATCTTATTCTTCATTGTCTGTGTCTCCTACTCTAAGTCCTTTTATATCTCCAATTGTTTGGACTAAAAGTTTGTGTGTATCTTTTATAAATGTAATTACTGTTTTTAAAGATTCTCTTACATTCTTAAATGAAGTTTTGGGATCATCTGATTCAAGCATAGTTTCTAGATTTGTCTTTAGATTTGCAAGTTCGGTTTTGGCTTTAACAATTGTTGCCTTTGCTTCAGAAACAGTTTTTTCTACTTCAGTTGTATTAATCTCTTCATTTTTATCTTTAATTATCTTAATTCTTGCTTCAATTCTGGTAATTAGTTTTTCAAGTCTTTCAATAGTTGCTTCAAGTCTAACTATCATCTTGCCAAAATAATTTCTAATTCTTTCTCTTCTAACAGCAGTTAATCGTTGACGAATTTCTGCCTGTTTTACGGCAATTTGTTCACGTATTTCTATTCTTTTTTCTTCCCGTCTACTAAATGGAGTTGATGTTTGTGCAAACACTGAAGGGACAACTGTAAGTGAACAAAGTACAAAAAAAGTTAAAAGCTTAAGTTGCATGATTTAATATTAGTTTAATATCTTAAAAACTGCAAGTACGGTAAAAAATACAACAATTGGAATGAATAAAAGAAAAACTCCCAATGTTCCCCTATCACTTTTCTTGAAGGTATGAATAACATCCATATATTATATTAATCATAACATATATTTATTAAGGACTATCTATCTCAATTGTCGTATTTTGATTATTTTTGATCATTATAATATAATCCCCCATGTCAGATCCTGAGCATAATTATCAAACAGAATATTTTCAACGAGAAGAAAAGGAACTTTTACCATTTCTGAGAGACAGAGGCCTTACAAAAGGTATTTCAGATCCTTCGCAGGCTGAATCATACAGCAAGAATTTCAATAATGCTTTAAATGAATACTCTGTATGGGTTAATGCTAGGGGTAGGAAACAGACCATTTTTCAAGCACTCCACAACCTATTAACACTTAAAATTAGGCGAGACGCTCATGAGAAAGGCTACAATTCTACTTTGAGATGATTGTGCACACGAAACATACCGAAAAGTTCGAACTCATTTCAATAACATCTCGGAAAGCTCCGGCTCGGCCTGATGGCCTCGCCTCCGCTTATTTTTTCTAACTACGCGATTTTTGCTCGGGCTTCCAGCCCGACCAGAGACACTTAAA
>LBPF01000007.1 GCA_000990005.1 Candidatus Woesebacteria bacterium GW2011_GWB1_33_38
ACTGAATGGAACTTCATCTCTTGAACTTACTTTATCAAGCACTAAAAACTACAAAATACTTTTGAAGCTAATTAAGTGACCGTTTATGTAACGGTATCGTATAGATTAGTATAACAAACAAATTTTGGTTTGTCCATAGGATATTTTGTTTCAACCGTGGGAACTAACGAAGGAATAATTAAAAAATACATTCAAAATCAAGAGAAGCAAGATACAGGTCGATCAGAGATCGTACTGGAATAAAATACCACGGGGGAAGCGAAGTAGAACCCGTGGAGTATCATTTTCTGATATTCTACAATAATCTTAGACCACACCAAGTCTTAAACAACATGACACCACTGCAATATCTTTTACAGAAAGGAGAAATGTCTAATATGTATCGAACTAGTACAGGGTATTGTAATAGATATGCAAAGTTATATAATATTTCATAACTTATGAAAAGTATTTCCCTTATTCAAATTGTCAACCTCATTGTTAATGGGGCATAATTTGGTGGGAGAAACTAAAAAATAAACTAAAAAATTAAAATAAAAGTCAAACCTCTCACCAGAGAGGTTTTTTTATTTCTTAAAAAGTATGAAAAATTTTGTTTACTTTAATAATAAATTTGTTACTAAAAACAAAGCCTATGTAAATATTGACACACATGCTTTGCATTATGGAACTGGTTTCTTTGGTGGTATAAGAGGATATTGGAATGCGAATACAAAATCTATGTTTCTTTTTCGTGTTAAAGATCACCTGAAGAGGTTAAAGAATTCTGCTAAATTACTTGGTTTAGAACAACCTTCCGATCTAAACAACTTGCCAGAAATTATTGTTAAGTTACTCAAAAAAAATAGTTATAAAACTAGTGTATATATACGACCAATTGTTTTTGTTTCAGAACTTACCTATTTAAAGTTCGATTTAAGAAATTTATCTACAACCTTAGCAATTACTACTGTCCCATTAGAACACTATTTGAATGTCAAAAATGGAGTCAAATTAATGGTTTCATCTTGGAGAAGGCAGTCATCAAGCGCTATTCCACCAAGGGCGAAACCTACTGGAATTTATTTAAATACAGCTTTAGCTAATACTGAGGCAAAAACAAAAGGTTTTGATGAGGCTTTGTTTTTAACTCAAGACGGTTATGTTTCTGAAGGTAGTGCTGAAAACATATTTTTTTTGAAAAATAACAAATTAGTAACACCAGACTTGGATTCTGATATTTTAGAGGGAATAACAAGAAGAACTGTTGTGGAATTAGCCAAAGCAGAGTTGTGTATAGAAACAGTAGAAAGGAAAGTTAAATTATCAGAACTGTTATGTGCTGATGAAGTTTTCCTGACAGGAACTGGAGCTGAAATAACTCCAGTGATCCAGATTGATAAAAAGAAAATTAATAAAGGGGAAATTGGAGAATTAACAACTAAATTACAAAAATTATATTTTGAAATAGTTCATGGAAAAAACAACAAATATAAAAAATGGTTAACAGAAGTTAAAACAAAAGGGGGTGAGATATATGAAAAAGGATAAAGAATTAGAAACTAAAAAAGACGAACCTATAAAACCAAAACCTGAAAGTTTTGGCAGTTCAAATGGTGTGAATATGGAAACTTTGTTAAATTCGGGAGATACGCCGTTTGGTTGGGATCAAAAAACAATGGGTCTTTATGATAAGGAAGGAGGGAAATGGAGCGAGGGTACTCCTTAAATTTGTTTACGGCCACAGACTGTAAAAGTCAAATAATGAGCCTGTGGCCGCACTCAAGTGTAGCATAGTATAGCTAATTATTGTAGAATATTGAAAAATATGAATAAAAATTATTTTGAATCTGTGGATCCAAAGGTTGATTTTCCAAAGATGGAAAGGGATTTACTTGCCCACTGGTATTCTCAGGGAATAGTAGATAAATATTTAAAAAAGAATAAAAATTCAGATAAATATTTTTCTTTCCAAGATGGTCCAATAACTGCCAATAACCCCATGGGAGTTCATCATGCTTGGGGGAGGACTTATAAAGACTTATGGCCAAGGTTTAAAAGTATGCAAGGATATAGGCAGAGGCATCAAAATGGTTTTGATTGCCAAGGACTTTGGGTTGAAGTCGAGGTTGAAAAAGAATTGGGTTTTAAGAATAAAAAAGATATTGAAAAGTTTGGTGTCGCAAAATTTGTTGAGCTTTGTAAAGAAAGAGTGAAAAAATACTCTGGAATTCAAACAGAACAAAGTAAAAGACTAGGTTATTTTGCTGATTGGGACAATTCCTACTACACATTATCCGACGACAACAATTACATGATTTGGCACTTTCTAAAAGTTGTTCATGAAAACGGCTGGCTTTATAAAGGTAATGATTCAGTTCCTTGGTGCCCAAGATGTGAAACGGCAATCTCTCAGCATGAAATGCTAACTGAAGATTATAAAGAATTAACTCACGAAACAATTTATATGAAATTTCCAATTGTTAATAGTGATGAGAATTTATTAGTTTGGACCACAACGCCTTGGACAATTCCGGCAAATATTGCTGTTGCAGTTGATGAAAAACTAGATTATGTACTTATTGAAGTTGATGGTTCGAAATATTGGCTTGCTGACGAAGCAAAAGAAAGGACCTTTAAAGGTTCAACCTTTAAAGTACTTAAAAAGGTAAAGGGCTCTGAATTGATTGGTTTAAAATACTTCGGAGCCTTTGATGATTTACCTGCTGTTTTTGCTGTTTCTAAAACTTCTGACAAATTCCATACGGTTATAGCTACAAATAATTTAATCATGCTCATAACTACAACTGAAGGCACGGGTATGGTGCATACTGCTGTTTCTGCAGGTACTGAAGATTTCAAGCTCGGTCACGAGCTAGGACTACCAATGATTCCTGTAATAAATGATGACGCATCATATATGGAAGGGTTTGGAAGCTTAAGTGGTCAAAATGCAAAAAAACATCCTGAATTAATTTTAGATATCATGAAAGAAAAAGATTTTGCTTTTAAAATCGAAAGATATACTCATAGATATCCTGCTTGTTGGAGATGTAAAACTGAACTAGTTTGGAAAGTAACAGATGAGTGGTACATAGCAATGGACAAAAAATCAAAAAATCAAAACCTAAAAAACTCAAAAACACTTAGGGAGAGGATGAAAGAAGTTACTAAAAAAATAAATTGGATTCCAGAATTTGGACTTAAAAGAGAACTTAACTGGCTTGACAATATGCATGATTGGTTGATTAGTAAGAAAAATAGATATTGGGGATTAGCACTTCCCATCTGGGAATGCAAAGTTTGTGGCAATTTTGATGTAATTGGAGGAAAAGAAGAATTAAAAGAAAAAGCAGTTTCTGGATGGGACAAAATGGAGAGAAAATCGCCTCACAAACCTCAGATTGATGAAGTTGAAATTAAATGTTCAAAATGTGGAAAAGTAATGTTCAGAATTGAACCGGTTGGCAATCCTTGGCTTGATGCAGGTATTGTTCAATTTTCAACAATTTCTGAAAATAATAAAGCAAGTGGTTTTAAAGTTACTGATACAAAACCTTTATATTTAACTGATAGAAAAGAATGGGAAAAATGGTTTCCAGTTGATTTTATTACTGAAAGTTTCCCTGGACAATTTAAAAATTGGTTCTATTCAATGATTGCCATGAGTACAGTTCTCGAAAATAAAAATCCTTTTAAGACTGTTTTGGGTTTTGCAACGCAACTTGGTGAAGATGGTCGTGCAATGCATAAATCATGGGGGAATGCTATAGAATTTAACGAAGCTGCAGACAAAATCGGATCAGATGTCATGAGGTGGATGTTTGTCAGACAGGATCCTAAAGAAAATATGCTTTTTGGCTATAAATTGGCAGATGAAACAAGGCGTCAATTTCATTTGAAACTTTGGAATATTTATAACTTTTTTATAACTTACTCTAATTTGGATGGTTTTGTTCCCACTAGTCACAAGTCACTAATCACTAATCACTCTCATGTTTTGGATAAATGGATATTGATAAGACTTAACCAGACGATCCTAGAAGTTACAAAATGTTTGGAAAAGTTTGATCCTTATAATTCAAGTTCTGCAATTGATAAATTTGTTGATGATTTATCAGTTTGGTATTTAAGAAGATCAAGAGATCGTAGAAATTCAGATTTTTACAGTACTACTTGTTACATATTGCTTACTACATGTAAATTGTTAGCCCCATTTATTCCATTTTTAGCAGAAACTATATATGTTAATCTGACCAAAAACGAATCAGTTCATTTAGAATCTTGGCCAGAAAGCCGAGATTTAACAAAAGAAGATCTAGATTTATTGTCAGAAATGCAAAAAGTTAGAGAGATTGTCGAGGTCGGACATAGTTTACGTAAAGAATCAAATATTCCAGTTCGCCAGCCACTCAGTGAATTAAGAATTAAGAATGAAGAATTAAGAATTAAAGAACTAGAACAATTAGTTTTGGATGAATTAAATTTAAAAAAGATTGAATATAATAAAAAAGAGAACAAACTAGATTTAACAATAACACCAGAATTAAAGGAAGAAGCAGATACAAGGGATCTCATTCGTAAAATACAAGCTACAAGAAAAGAATTGGGGGTTCATATAAACCACAAAGTTAAATTAACTGCTCCATGGCTACCATCCAATCAAAAATTAAAAAATTGGCTTATAAAGAAAACTTTACTTTCAAGCGTTTCTGTTGGAGAATTTAAGTTAGATGAAATTTGATTGGCTTTTAGTCTTACCTATATTTTTACTTTTAATTTTTAGTTTTTTTATTTTAAATTCAATCAGTCCTTCTATTTTTCCTGCGTATTACTGGTATATTGGCTTAGGTGTTTTGGCTTTCTTGTTTTTTTCTCTTTTTGATTTTGAAATAGTCTCAGCCTTTTCAAATTATTTTTACGTTATTTCAATAGTTCTTCTTATTGCGACTTTAATTATTGGTCAAGTAACAAGAGGAACAGTAAGATGGATACCAATAGGCTCGTTATCATTTCAGCCTTCTGAAATGGTTAGACCATTTTTACTTATCTTTTTTGCAGATTATATAACCCAAAAGAAATTACATCTAAAACGACTTGTTAAAATTATTGCTCTAATGGGATTTCCTTTGGTTTTAATTTTAATTCAGCCTTCTCTTGGAGTTACTGCATTAACAGCAATTGGATTTTTAGGATTATTTTTAGCTTCGGAAATAGATAAAAAGTACTTTTTCTTTTTGGGGTTAATTGCGGTTATTGTTATTCCAATAATTTTTTCGATATTGGCTCCATATCAAAAAAATAGAATAACAGCTTTTCTTGATCCATCCAAAGATCCACAAGGAGCAGGGTATAATGCAATTCAGTCAACAATTTCAGTTGGTTCTGGAAAATTATTAGGTAGGGGATTGGGGCGAGGTGTTGGAACACAACTTGCCTTTCTTCCAGAACACAGTACTGATTTTATCTTTGCCTCAATTGCAGAAGAGATGGGGTTTGTTGGAGCAATTGTACTATTAGTCTTAACTTTCTCACTTCTTTATAGATTAATAAGTTACACGGAAAATGCAATTAATATTCCTGCAAGACTTTTTTTGGGTGGTCTTGTTTTAACACTTTTTGCCCAAGTGACAATTCATGTAGGCATGAATATGGGACTTCTTCCTATTACTGGCGTTCCTTATCCACTTGTTTCTGCAGGTGGTAGTTCGTTGTTGGCTACCATGACCTCCCTAGGTATTGCGATGGGGACAAAAAAAAGTTAAACTTCAGGGATTATCTACGGCAGAATGACCGCTCTCAATTTCTCTCCTTGTCGCAATTCTAACTTTCAACTGTCTAAGATCATTATCAATGTACATAGCCTTATCAACTATATTATCGAATGGTTTCGTCACTTCTAATATTAACTTGCCCAGAGATCCTGATCTAGAAAGTAAAGTGTTTACGTTTTTAATGTCATCAGGTAATGGTTTATATATATATATTAGTCATATTAGTCTTGTATTTTAGTACGAAAAAACATAAAATACAAATCTATGAATAAGATTGTCAAATTTGCAGTTATTAGAATTGGTGGAAAGCAATATAGAGTTTTTGAGGGTGAAGAAATTTTAGTTGACAAATTGTTTGACGTCAAAAAAATCTCACTTGATGTTTTACTTTTTGTTGATGGGGAAAGAGTTGAAATTGGTACCCCAGTCTTAGAAAAAGCAAAAGTCACAGTTAAAGTCATTACTGACATTGAAAAGGGTGTAAAAATAGATATTTTTAAATATAAAGCCAAATCAAGAGAAAGAAGACATGTAGGATTTCGCCCAAAGTACACCAGACTTCTGGTACAGAAAATATCAAATTGATATTTTCTGATCACTTGACAAGTGTGAAAAGGTGCATTATATTGTCATCTAATATGTCAACACACAAAGCAGCGGGAAAAGCCAAACAACATGTAAGTCCTTCTGGTAAAAGGCTTGGTACAAAAGTATCAGGTATGCAAAAAGTAAATGCTGGAGAAATTTTGGTTCGCCAAAACGGAACAAAAATTGGAGCAGGTAAAAATGTTAAAGTAGGAAGAGACCAAACAATTTACGCCGTTGCCCGCGGAACTGTACAGTTCTCAACTAAATTAGGTAAAAAGCTTGTAAACATAATTACAAAATAATATGGCTGAAGAAATAATTCAATTAGATATAAACCAACTACAGCCCAATCCCCTTCAACCTCGTGGGGCAATAACACCTGAAAGTTTAGTAGATCTTGTAGATTCTATTCGTGAACACGGAATCTTGGAGCCATTGGTAATTGCTCTAACTCCTGCAGGATATCAAATAATTGCAGGTGAAAGACGCTGGAGAGCTAGTAAGCTTGCAGGATTGACTCATGTTCCTGTAATAATTCGTGAAACAACTCCCAAGGGAATGCTTGAAATGGCCATTGTTGAAAATGTTCAAAGAGTTGATCTTAACGCACTTGATAGGGCAAAAGGCTTTGAAAGGTTAATGGATGAGTTTGGATTAACCACGTCTGAAGTAGCAGTCAGAATTGGTAAGTCTGTTGCTTATGTGAGTAACTCATTAAGACTTTTAACACTTCCTGACGCTCTAAAAGATGGACTTCTCTCGGGACTAATTTCAGAAGGCCATGCTAGAGCCTTGGCTGCAATTGACGACACTGATTTAATGGTTGAGGCCTATAAGATAATTCTTCGTGAATCAGGGTCAGTAAGACGCGCAGAGGAATTGGCAAGACGTATGAAAGCTCAAGTTCAACAAAAACCAAGAGTAAACTTACCTAAAATGCATATTGTTTCTGATGAAATTGATAATATGAAATCAGGCTTTGAAAAGGCACTTGGGGAAAAACACCAAGTAAGGCTTGCGAGAAGTAGGAGAGAAACAAGACTAACATTCATTTTAAAAGGTTCGCTTGATGAAACCGAAAATACACTTCAATTAATTTACAAGGCAGTGGCTAGTAACTAGGCTGGGAAACGACTCCTGCAAGATTAAATGGAAAATAAATAAGCCAAGCTTTGCCTGTCATTACTTTTTTAGTAACTGGCCCCCAAGCTCTTGAGTCTGAAGAATGAGGTCTATTGTCTCCCATTACAAAATAATTTCCCATTGGCACTGTATATACCTGACCTTCAGAAAGAAAAGCTCCTCCTGAAGTATCAACTTTTATATAATCTTCTATTAACTCCTGTCCATTTACAAAGACTTTACCGTTTGAAACTGAGACAGTATCTCCAGGAAGGCCTATTACTCTTTTTATGAATTCATCTTCTGAAATCGGAGGTTTAAAAACGATCACATCGCCTCTTTGTGGTTCATGTCTGTAATAACTTACCCTTTCAGTTAAAAGGTACTCTCCATCTGGAAAATTAGGATGCATAGATTGGCCCTTTATTTTGTGTGGTCGAAGAATTAATAAATAAACAATTAGAAATATTCCTACTGCAAGGACAATAACTTCAAGAATATCCATAAAAAAGGCACCAAGTTTAGAAAACATATTGTTATAATAATATCACATCATGAGACTCACTTTCTCTAACACCATTTGGAGTAATTCTGACAAATTTAGCTTTTTCCCAAAGTTCTGTAATATCTCTAGCACCACAATATGAATAACCTGATCTAATGTTAGCAAGCCATCTATCCATACTATTTTTGAGTGGTCCTTTGTAAGGAACTAAACTTTCGACACCTTCAATATGGTTAGTATAGGTTCCTGGTAGACATTTTAAGTTCTCAACATGCCTTTTCTTTTCAGTTAAGGACGTTGAGGCGTTATACATTTTGTATTTAATTTCGTCTTTGATTACAACCTCACCAGGAGCTTCATCATGACCTGCAAATTGACTACCTATAATAACTGCAGAAGCACCTGCTGCCAAGCCTTTAACAATATCTCCTGAATTTTTAGTTCCTCCATCGCAAAGTACAGTTTTTTTATATTTTCTAGCAGCTCTAGCACAATCCAAAACTGCAGTTATTTGTGGTACTCCAAAACCTGTTTGAGTCCTTGTAATACATATTGTTCCCGGTCCAACTCCTACTCTAACTGAATCTGCTCCCGCTTTATAAAGAGCCTCTGCTGTTTCATATGTACCAACAACTCCTGAAATAATATCGGCTAGTCTTCCAAATCGTTGTTTAAGTTCAGTTGTGGCATCAAGAGCTTGTTGCATGCCAGCATGAGCAACATCAAGAGTGATAATGTCAACTCCAGCTCTAGCAAGCATCTCAGCGCGTTCCAGAAAGTTATCTTTGCATCCAACTGCAGCACCAACCAAACTGTCTGCCTTTTTAACTTGAAAGACCATCTCAGCTTGTTTTTCAGCTGTTTCAAATCTAGGCAAAAACCCAAGTCCTCCAAGTTTACCTAAAGATATTGCCATTTCAACACCTGTAACATCACTCATGTTTATACTGATTAGGGGAATAGCCAGTTTTACTCTAGGTGTAATTTGACTTGATAAATCAACGTCTGATCTACTTTTGATATCAGAATAACAAGGTACCAAAAGTACGTCATCGTATGACAATGCTAGTGGTATATCTTTAACTTTTTTCACAACAATTATTAAATGTAGAGCAATGTCTAACTCATGTCAATTCTGTGAAAAGTTCATAAAAAATGATATGATTACTCTAATATATAGGTATATATGTTATTTATAGGTATAGGTCGCATAGCTCAGCTGGTTAGAGCGTACGATTCACATTCGTAAGGTCCTTGGTTCGATCCCAAGTGCGACCACCCCCTCGCCCAAACATGAAACTATCCATTTTAAAATAATCAATTATAAAGATTGATAAAATAATTGAGATTATAAAACCTATTATTATCAAATGAAAGTTTTTCTTGTATGAAAAATCATATTTTTTAAGCATTACTACTCCTAGAATTATTCCAATAATAGAAATCGCTGGAGCCCAAACGGGGAAGTCAGCTATTATCTGTTGAAATCTAAAATTCGCCATAGGACCATGTGCTTTTATGGAGAACATCAAAATTCTAATTGAAAAAATAGTAACTATATAACTTGATGCTAATCCAAAAATTAGTGCTAATGAGCCTAGGGTAAAATACCATCTGGGTTTCATTTTAATTTGCCCAGTTTTTATCTTGGACCTTATATTGTCTGTCAAATCTATTTTAGTTTTTTGCATATTTTTTTAATAATCAATTTACCTCTATTAATCCTTGTCCCTACTGTTCCTATTGGTAATCTTAATATATCGCTTATTTCATCATATGATTTCTCTTCCAGATAATAAAGACTTAGGACCTCTGAGTATTTTAAAGGTATCTTATCAAGACATATAGCAACCTCAGCAGTTATCTCTTTTTTAAAATATTCCTCCTCAATATTTTTAGTATCTGCTATCTCAAATTCAGGGTCCAATTTAATTGCCTTTTTATTTTTAGTGATAAAATTAATAGCTTCATTATGTACTATTCTATAAATCCAGCTTGAAAATTTTTTCTTTTTGTCAAAACTATTTAAATTTATAAAACCCTTAATTAAAGCTTCTTGAACAACGTCAGCCGATTGCTGTTCATCATTAACTAAATAATTTGCATATCTTAATAGTTTGTCCTGGTATCTTTTGACTATTAACGTATACAATTCTTGGTCTTTTAACCTAATAACTTCAACCAATTCCTCATCTTTTACATTTTTGTAATTGTTCATCTTTGTTCATTCTAATACTTTTAAGATAAATGCCAAAACCCCGATCTTAATTAATCGGGGTCGGCAATATGGATTAAGATTATCTTGCAAATCTACCCATTCCTTGTCCTTTACCTGCTCCGTTTTGGAGTCCAAGCCCCAACTCAGCTCGTATCTTTTGAGCCTCATCAGTTTTCCCATTTAGAGAAAGTTCATGAGCTTCTGCAAACTTAGCAAAGTTATCCTTGTTAACAACTTGAGTAACTCTACCTTTACCTTGCATTAAGTTTGACCAGGCGTTAAAGTCTTTGTTTTCAAAAGCTTTTAACATTGCCGTGTGTCTTTCTGCTGTGTAATTTGGACCTTTTACATTTGGATCACCTCTGTAGGCAAGAGTACTTGATGCAGTTATGGCTAAAATGCCTGTTCCTACTACCAATGCTCCTAACCTCAAAATTATTGATTGTTTTGTCATTTTTATAAATCACCTCCTTGTCTATTATTAATACAAAATTCATGCCAATTTTATTTCATGCATTTTGTTTTTGTGTTAAACTGGGTTTTCGTGGATAGTAAATCTTTATACAAATATGAAGAAAATTAAAGTTCAGGGACATAAAATAACTGTTATCTTTGGTAAAGAACGCGATTACATATCTTTAACTGACATGTTGAGAGCAAAAGATGGTGATTTTTTTATTTCCGATTGGCTTCGAAATCGAAATACTATTGAATTTTTGGGAATTTGGGAGCGGATTAACAATCCAAATTTTAATTGGGGCGAATTCGCCATAATTAAAAGTCATGCAGGTTTAAATAGCTATAATTAAAAATGACAAATTTAGAAACAATTAATTTACTTCAGAGAATAACAGGAATTGTTGCCCTTGGTTTAATAACTTTGCAAATTTATTTAGGGGCAAATCACAAAAATATTAAATTTCATATGATTAATGGAATAATTGCATATACTTTTGTTTTTATTCACCCTTTATTGTTAGTATTTAAGAATTACTTTACATATAGTAATTTTGACCCATTTTATGTATTTGTTGATGCTTGTGTTCTTTGCGATGGTATATATGAGTATTATGTTAATTTTGGAAGAATTGCTTTTTATTTAATTACAATTGCAGTTTTAGCTGTAAAACTTAGAGGAATAATTCCTTGGTTAAAAACCAATTGGAGAAAACTTCATATTTTAAACTACTTAGCCTTTTATTTTGTTTCAGCCCATGCTATTAATTTGGGTAGCGACTCAAAAAGTGTTTGGTTTATTGTTTACTTTGCAATTTGCCAAATTGTAGTTTTATATTCTATTTTTAATCAATTAAAGAGAGTAAATTTTGTCGCAATATTAAAGAGTAAGTTGGGTCGATGAATCTTGGTGTAAACATTTTTATTTGCAATATTAACGATTTAATGATTCTGGGACTTTCAAATCTTTGATAGTATTTTAGATGCATTTTAATTGTTTGATAAATTCCTTTATTTTTAATTAATTTATTTTTGTAGGCACTATCCAAATCTTTTAATATTTCATTGACCGATACAGCAATTTTAATGTTGGAACTGTAATTGATTTGATATGTATCAGAATCATTGTTAAACAAAACTCCTGAAAAAGTATTTTTAGTTACGTTTCCATCAATATCATATAGATATGAATCTAGTGTGTAGTTACCTTGAAGTCCTGTTATCATTAGTTTATAGTTTCCTGAGGCAGGTTTTTCAAAGTAAAGTATGCGAACAGATTCACCATCCAAAATTCCATCTTCTATAAAACTTACGTAATCAACTGGATTTCCATTTAGATCTTGAAAAATAAGATCCATATCAGGATCTGTTACAAACATCATATATGAAAGATCAGAATGAGTTGGAGTGTATGAATTGATTGCCAGGTAGCTATCTGCATAACTTTCCAAAGTATTTCTAGTCGCATAACCTGGATCATTTATAAAATATGTATCGTATTTTTTACCTGTAGCTACGATAAAATGACCATCTTCTTTTAAAATTGCAGGACGTAAGCTACTTAATTCACTGTCTAATTTTTCATCATCAACTCCTAACCGTTTATATTCAAGTGTGGGAGAAGAATTGCTATCATTTATTTTTGTGTATCGAGAAACTGCAAGCCAGTTAATTAGACCATTTCTGATGTAGCCATCTGATTGACTATTTAACCAATTGTTTAAAGTATCTGGCATAATATTGTGGCCATGATATTTTAAAACCATAACTGCAGAAGTTAAGGCACAGCCCCAATCTTTGATAGTTTTGACAGTGTGATCATAAATTTGATTTTCCCAGCCTCCTTCGTACTGCTTAATATTTGGCACCCCCATAGGTGTTGGTGTAGGGGTTGATGTTACTGTACTAGTAGCTGTGGCAGTTGCTGTTGAAGTCGAAGTTGCTGTCGCGGTGCTTGTTGCTGTTGATGTAGCTGTAGCTGTGGCGGTTGGGGTACTGACATTCCCCGTTCGTGTACAGTCTGTCCACACTGCCCCTTCAGCTGTTGTTCCAGGAAGTACGCCATACATAACTCTAATCGATTCATAAGTAGGGGGTATATTAAAATCAAGCCCATAAACACCGGTTGGAATTTGGTGATATTGACTTGTTGGCCAGTCATACCATTGCCAAAAGGCACCAGTACCTAATCCTCCTCCACGATTTTGTCTACATCCAATTGGGGTATTTAGTGATATGTTACAACTCGGATCGTCAGAATAGCTCCAAGGAATACCCAAGTCAGGTCCATACATACTCGAAACTAATGCTGAACCAGATTTTCTTATATATTGGACGACAGCTAATTTGTCTATATCAGATGTGATTGAAAAATCTAAACGATTGTTAATAATAGTTGCTTGATAAGTACACTCGAGGGCAAGTGTAGAAGGTACAAAAACAAAAAGATTAATAAATAATAAAGTTAATAAAATTTCGAGTTTTAATAACACTAATTAAAATTTAGAATAATAAACTTATCTTGTCAATGGTATAATTTGGAGATCCATATATGACCAAAATTTTAAATCTAATTAAAACATGGGATAAAGAATCAGAAAGTTATCTTTTTGAAAAAAAAATGCAAGTTGATTATTTAGCGAATTATTATCATTTAGAGAATTGTTTGGGAAACCTGAATAAAAAAACAATATTAGAAGTTGGTAGTGGTTCTGGTCAAACCAGTGCGTATTTAGCAACTCATGGTGGAATAATCCACCTGGTAGATATTTCAAGTAAGTCATTAAATTTTTCAAAAAAGTACTTTGATTCGTTAAAGCTTCCAGTTAATATTTATAATCAAAACGCCTTTAATATGAAATTCCCAAACAAAAGTTTTGATTATGTTTGGAATGGTGGAGTTTTAGAGCATTATAACGATGCAGAAAAAGTAGAGTTGATTAAAAAAATGTGGAAGTTGGTTAAGCCTGGAGGAAAAATACTTATCACTACCCCTAATTTGTATGACATCCCCTTTATAGTTGCTAAAAAGATTTTAGAATTTAGAAAAAAGTGGTCGTTTGGTCTAGAAGAAAATATGAGTATGAAAAAAATAAGAGATCTTGCAAAAAAAGCTGGCGTTACCAATATTCATATATACGCATACAATCCCATTGTGGGTTTTTGGTTTTTCCCTTATGGGCGTGAAATAACTGATTTCTTAAAATTAAATACATTTAAATATCACAAAAGAATTACCAAATTTGGTCATGTCATAATTATGTATGGCGTAAAATAAAATATGAATTCATTTTTTGATGAGGAAAGGTTTAGAGATAAATTAGCTAAAAAGAAGAAATATAGCGAATTTCGGAAATCATATATAAATCCTAATAATATTATAGATAAAAATACAAAAAACTTTTGGAACAGTTTTACTACGATATACAAAGAAACATTATTAAATAGTTCTGTTTATCTAGACAAAATTAATAGGATTGTAAGGTTTTTAGTCAATAAAACCGGCAATATTCTTGATATTGGATTTGGTATAGGTGAAATTGAGAAAAGGCTTCAAACATCAAAATTAAAAATTCATGGTATAGATATATCATCAGTTGCAGTTAAAAATGCAAAAAAAGAATTGAAAGGGACTTATAAAATTGGCAGTATTTTTAAGATTCCATATACTACAAAATCCATGGACTTTGTACTTGCACTTGATGTTTTAGAACACATACCAGTAAATAAAACATTCAATGTATATAAAGGAATTTCAAGAATATTAAAAACAAAGGGGATGTTGATTATCTCAGTTCCTATAAACGAAAATTTAGAAGAATTGTATATTGAAAATAATAATCCAAACAATCACCTTAGAGTATATACTCCAGACATTATAAAAACTGAATTAATACTAAATGGATTTAAAATAGTCAAAACAAACTATCTTTATGCTTTTGGTAAATTTTATTTTTTAAAATCAGTTTTTATCAATTTCTTTAAACTGAATATCAGAAAACCTAATTTAATGATTATTTTTTGTCAAAAACAATGAAAATAGTTTTTTTAACACGAAGGGCATCTCCACAAATTGGGGGGGTAGAACGCCACATACAAAAACTGAATGAAGAATTAAGAGTTAAGAATTATAATGTAAAAATTATTTCAGAAAAAGATATTAAGTATCCACACATTAAATTTATTGGCCTACTTTATATTTGGTTTTGGTTATTTAAAAACAGAAAATTAATTCTGGATTCTGATATCGTTCATGTTCACGATGTTTTTATATGGTATTTACCATTTAAATTTCTATATCCTAAGAAAAAAGTATTTCTAACAATCCACGGTCTTGAGTGGAGGAATCCTTTTAACGCTTTTAGTCTTTTACAAAAAAGAATTGCAGTTAAATTATTCAATGGTTCAATTGGGGTTGGAAAATTCTTAGAAAAATATATAGGAACTAAATTTGATTATATTATTTATGGAGGTTTGGAGAAACATTCACAGTCAACTGTTCACCGTTCACCAAACACTTTTCTATTTGTTGGCAGACTAGAACCAGATACTGGACTTGGGGAGTTTCTGAAATTGTTAGGTTCTAGTAGTCTAGTTCACGGAACTAAGGTTGATTTTGTTGGGGATGGTTCTTTACGAAAAGAATGCGAGAGGTTCGGAACCGTACATGGTTTTTGTGATCCTACCCCATTTTATAAGAAAGCGGAGACAGTTGTACCATCAGGATACTTAACATATTTAGAAGCAAAAAGTTATAGCAGTATTCAAGAAAACCTCGCAGAAAGCTGCGAGGATGAATTGAACACTGATATGTCATCCTCCCTTACGGGGAATCTCGCATTTAAAATGCGAGGAGGATGTCATGGATGTAAAATAAAAACTTTTTATTCTACACAACTCAAAAAAGAATATTGGGAAGAAATATTAAAATTGAAGAAATATAATACTTGGAAAGACATTTCAAATGTCTATTTAAAATTGTGGAATGAATGACGATTTAATAGTTATTTAAAACATGTTATATTCGGATAATGAAAGTTAAAATTACTGAACTTGATACATTAACTACTCATTCGTTAATTAAATTAGGTTTTTCTGATGAGGAAGCATTAACAATATCAAAAAATTTAATAGAAGCAGAATTGGCCGGGCGAAAAGCTCATGGTTTGAACAAAATCTTGGTAATTCAAAAAGTTCTTAAAAATAAATTCGATAATAATAATAAATATTTTGATTACATTGATTTAGATAAAAGTAAAAAAATCGAGATACTTAAACAGTCAAACCATCATTTATATATCGATGCAAATTATAAAACAGGCTATGTAGCAATTACAAAGTCATTAGAAATTGCATTGCCTCAGGCTAAAGATGTCCCTACTTTTACTGTTTCAATCAAAAATATGGGTTTTGCTTCAGGCTTTATAGGTGCATATGCTCGATTGGCAACTGAGCAAGATTTAGTATATCTAGGATTTCATAATTCATCGGGTGGTCTTAATTACTTTGGTACGAATAAGGATCCGTTGGGAACAAACCCTATAACGATCGG
This sequence comes from Candidatus Woesebacteria bacterium GW2011_GWB1_33_38, assembly GCA_000990005.1. Taxonomy (GTDB): domain Bacteria; phylum Patescibacteriota; class Microgenomatia; order UBA8517; family UBA8517; genus UBA12026. Next base: position 16,194 of record LBPF01000007.1, read on the forward strand.
AATCCCATCAAACAGTTATCCTGTTGTTGTTGACACTTCAATGGCAAAGATAAATTGGAACGATATAGAAAAAGCAAAGAATGACAACACTTCACTACCCCAAAATGTTGCAATTGACGAACAAGGTAGTGATACAAATGATCCAAATAAAGTATTTAGTGTAAAATCGATTGCTGATTATAAAGGTACTGCGATTGCATACGGAATAGAGCTTCTAGCTGGAGCCTTATCAGGATCAAGGGTAGGCTTTTCAAATTTTGGTGGATGGGGAAGTACTTACATATTGATCAACCCAGAATATTTTGTCGGTTTAACAAATTTCAAAAATATAATATCAAAATCAATAGAGTCGATTAAAGCTTTGGGCGAAAATGTTTACGTTCCTGGAGAAAAGTCAGGTCATATTAAAAAAAGATTAATTCAAGATGGAGAAATTGAAATCTCTGATAAAATATATCAATTGTTGGTGGACCTTATTGGATAGTAAACTTTTAATAAATATATGACAAACAAATTTGCAGTTATAACTGGGGCATCTACAGGAATAGGTAGAGCTACTGCTATAGAGCTTGGAAAAAATGGAGCAACTGTTGCATTAGTTGCCAGGAATAAAGAAAAACTAGAAGAGACAAAAAGATTGGTTGAAGAATCGGGAGGTAAAGGAATCATTTTTGAAGCAGACTTAAGTAGTATTGATTCAATAAACAAATTTATCCAGTCAGTTAAACAACAAACAGATAAAGTTGATATTTTGGTAAATATTGCAGGAATTTGGCATGGGGTCAGCGAAGTGTTTGCAGGAAAGGATTTTGAGACATTTGACCAAAAAATCGTACTAGATACCTTTTCAGTCGGTCTAATTGCCCCAACACTTTTAGTACATGGTTTAGTTTCAATAATGCCACAGGGATCATGTATTGTTAATCTTTCTGGTACTTTTGAAAACGGGGCAAAAGGATGGCTTCCATATTATGTTTCTAAAAAAGGAATAGAAGATTTAACCCTAGGTCTTTCAGATGAATTAAAAAACAAGGGAATAAATGTAAATTGTATTTCTCCATCAGATACTGCAACTGAAGAATATAAAAAATATTTTCCAGAAGATGCAATTGATGCTAATTTTTCAGAAACTGTGGCTAAAGAAATAGTTGATCTTATAAATTCAAACCAAACTGGACAGTTTGTTGTAGTCAAAAAGAATGTGTTAATCAAAGAAGGGTATCATAAATAAAAAGTTTCGTTAAAAAATACTGTCTAGTGGTATAATTTGACTACAATGTCTGCAGAAAAGATTTCTTTACTAACCTATGCTGAGTCTCCCAATCTTGCTGATGGTGAAAAATTGTTGCCAACTGCTTTTGAAAAAAGTGGTTTAGTTGCTGAACCTACTCCATGGGATGGCGATGTAAATTGGGAAGATTATTCAACAATAATATTAAGAGCCTGTTGGAATTATCACCTCAAACGTGACGATTTTCTCTCGTGGCTTGAAAGTCAAGAAGCTACAGGTAAAAAAATATTGAACCCATTAAATGTGGTTAAATGGAACACAGATAAACATTACTTGTTGGATTTAGAAAGTAGAGGTGTAAATATAATTCCTACACAAATACTAGAACCTTCTGACAAGCAAAGCTTAGTTTCAGTTCTTGAGACTAGAAATTGGAAAACTGGAGTTGTTAAACCTGTAGTAGGAGCATCTGCCTATAAAGTTCAGAGGTTTGATTTGGCAAGTGCGTCAAGCGTAGAGAAACAGCTGCAAAGAAATGAACCTTTATTAGTCCAGAGATTTTGCCCAGAGATAAATGAAGTTGGGGAATACTCCTTGATGTTTTTTGGTGGTGTGTTTAGTCATGCTGTTTTGAAAAAACCAAAGAGTGACGATTTTCGCACTCAACCTCATTTTGGTGGTTCGGAATGGTTAGTCGAAGCAGATGGTAAAATTATAGAACAGACATCTTCAATATTAGCCAAAATTGATAGTCCACTTCTTTACGCACAGGTTGATGGTGTCGTAGTGAATGGAGCCTTTCAACTTATGGAGCTAGAACTAGTCGAACCATATTTGTTCTTAGACTTAGTTCCTAAGGCCCCACAAGATTTTGTCAAGGCATATAAGAAATTAACTGATTGACTAGAGTTTTTAAAGTGCTATATTTCAAATTATGAAAATTGTCGTTTTTAACCCACAAAGTGATTTTTCTAATGAATTACAGAAAAAGCTTTCTACTTTAGGGACCGTTGTTTATACAAAAGATAGGGGAGAATTACCAATTACTAAACTTCTAGATTTAGCAAAAGGAGCTGATATTATAGCTTGTGATCCTGATCCACTTGGTGGTTTTGAAAAAGGTAAAGAAGTCTTAACTAAAATCATGGAATCTTTATCAAATTTGAAAGGAGTTTGTCTCTCGACAGGATCGTTCGATTGGGTTGATCTAGAATATACCAAGAAAAGAAAACTTCCTGTTAGTAATATTCCTGGATATTCAACAGAGTCTGTTGCTGAGCATACGATTGCTTATTTGCTCGGAGCTATGAAGAGGATATTTATTTCTGACAGGAGAACTGCAAAGGGTAAGTATGTATTACAGCAAGGCCTTGAATTAAAAGGCAAGACCTTGGGAATAATTGGGTTAGGCAGTATTGGAAGGGCAACTGCATTACTAGCGAAAAAACTTGGAATGAAGGTAATTGCCTACAACAGAACAAAAAAGACAATGAAAGGTGTAAAAATAGTAACTTTAAATCAACTTCTCAAAGAATCCGATGCGATTTCATTCCATACCACTCGTAAAGACACGAAGCAAAACATGATAGGTAAAATTGAATTTTCTAAGATGAAAAAAGGTGTGTTTATAATTAATACCACACCAGATCTTCAATTAATAAATGAAAAAGCTATGACGGATGCTTTAAAATCAGGTCAGGTTGATACTTATATTTATGAACGTAGCGATTTATCTGATGCTCCATTCAAAAATTTAGAAAATGCGATTGGATTTCATTTCTTTGGATGGTACACTAAAGAAGCTTTGGAAAATTTGTATAATATTTGGGTTGATAACATAGTTGCACTTGCAAAAGGAAAGCCTCAAAACAGAGTTGTATAATCATCAATGTACGATTTTAAAAATATATTAGGTATCATAGCAACAATTCTTGTATTTTTGGGATATGTTCCATATGTACGCGATATTATTAATGGAAAAACAAAACCTCATATTTATAGTTGGTTTATATGGGGTTTTGTTACTCTTTTAGCTTTTGCTCTTCAATTGAGTGATAAAGCTGGTAGTGGTGCTTTTGTGACATTGGCGGCGGCCATAATGTGTTTTGTTGTCATATTTTTTGGGTTTAAGTACAAAGCCAAAGTAAAAATAGTCAAGACTGACACTATTTTTTTAATACTTGCAATAATCTCACTTGGACTTTGGATAATTGCTAAACAACCAGTATTGTCAATACTTTTGACTGTTATGGTTGATTTATTGGGATTTGCACCTACAATTAGAAAATCTTGGAATAATCCATTTTCTGAAACACTTTCTTTTTATTATTTGAATTCAATACGTTTTGGATTAGCTATTATTGCCTTACAAAAATACTCACTGTTAACAGCCTTGTATCCAATTACATGGCTTATGGCAAATACACTTTTTGCCTTAATGCTAATAATCAGACGGAAGAAATTGGGTAATTTTTGATATACTTCAGATGTGAAAGTTTCTGTTTGTGTAACTACATTTTTAAAAAAATATGACACTTGGGAAGACATCACAAATGTTTATTTAAAATTGTGGAAAAAATAAATAATATTCCTCTTGACATTAGACTAAATAGTCGGGTAATATAGATTTATGCTAGCCTTTTTAACCAAAAGACAAAAAGATTTACTCCAAATAATTTATTCGCATATCAAAAATGAGGGTTATCCTCCAACATTTGAAGAAATGAGAAATTCTTTGAAGGTTTCATCCAATCAATCTGTAATTGATTTACTTACTAAACTTGAAAATAAAAAGGTAATAGTTAGAAATGAATCTTCAGCTCGAGGGCTAGTAATTCTTCCTTATGGTTATGAAATTTTAAGAGAAAAACCTTTAACTCCATTTTTAGGAGTATCTCATGCAGGATCTCCGATTGATACTATATCAATTCAAGGTGAATGGCAAGAAATATCAAGTGAATTAACAAAACTTGTAAATGAAGTTTTTATTTTAAAAGTCAGTGGAGATTCAATGATTAATGCGGGAATAGATGATGGAGATAAAGTTTTGGTCCAAGAACAAAAAGAATATGTTTCGGGTGATATTGTTTTAGCTGATGTTAACGGTGAATCAACAATTAAAAGATTTATGTCTGATGATAAACCGCCCTATCTTTATCTAAAACCGGAAAACCCAGCTTATTCAAATATTACCTTTACAAGTGGAGTTGAACTTAAAGGTAAAGTAGTATCAATTATTAAAAATGCCGACAATTAAACCTAATAAAGCAAACGAAATTATTGATAAAATTTTTAAAGATCCTTCACTTAGATTTGGTCTGAAAGAGTTTGAGGGAATGATCTTTGAAGAAATACTATATATTTCGAAAGGAGATGAAAATAGATATTTTGTCAAAGATTTAAAATCAGGAAATAACAAATTTGTCTTTGACGAATCTACACAGAATGGAAAACCAGAAGAAATAGTTAGACAACTTTGGTTATATAAACTAAACAAACACTATAAATATCAACTAGATAGGATAGATACTGAAAAGAGCATTCACTTTGGAAGAGAAATTCACGCAAAGGCAGCGGACATTATTATTTATAAAGAGGATAAAGTGACACCATACATTATTATTGAGGTTAAAAGTCCAACAGAAGAAAAAGGTATTGATCAACTAAAAAGTTATTTAAATGCTGAAGGGTGTGAAATAGGTGTTTGGTCAAACGGTATCGATCGCGTAATTCTATATAGAAACTATCCGAATAATTTTGAAGATACACTTTCTGAAATTCCTACTTCTAATAAAACCATTGACGATTTACTGTCAGAAAAGAGAACATTAGCCGATACAAATCCTAAAGCAGATTTAAAAAGAATAATTGAAATTACTGAAGAACTAGTTTTAGCTAATGCAGGAGTTGATGTTTTCAATGAAACCTTCAAATTAATTTATGCAAAACTATACGATGAACAAGAAGCTGAAAATCGAGAAGATCAAGAAGTATTTTTTAGAAAATATAAAGATCCCCAGAAAACATTTTCCTCAATAAATTCACTTTTTAGAAATGCAATTCATAAATGGCCGGGGATTTTTTTTGATCAGGAAGTAATACGGCTTACGCCAGAACATTTGAATGTTGTGGTTGGAGAGATGGAAAAAGTGCGCCTTTTTGGATCAGATTTATCAATAATAGACGAGGCTTTTGAATATTTAATTCCTGAGGTCGCCAAAAGTAAAAAAGGTCAATACTTTACTCCTCGCCATGTAATTAATATGGCTATTAAAATACTAAACCCTAAACAAAGCGAATATGTTTTAGATCCCGCTGCGGGATCTGGTGGTTTTTTGGTTTCTACTATGGCTTGGGTTATGGATCAATATTTAAAAAATAACAAATTAAGACAAGAATACGCAAAAGAATATTTGTATGGAATCGATTTCGCTGATGAAACAGCAAAAGTATCAAGAGCCTTAATGCTTATAGCGGGAGATGGCCGTTCACATCTTTTTAAGTTAAATTCTCTAGATGCCCGAGAATGGCAAGGCGAAGACGAAGATAAACTTCATGCGAGGTTAGAACTTAAGAAAAGGCTTGTAAAATATAAAGACTACTCAGAGGAGGAATCTAATCAAAAAACTTTTAAAAACTTTGATTTTGACATAGTTTTAACAAACCCACCATTTGCCGGAGAACTTAAAGATCCCGGATTATTAAGACAGTATGAGTTTGGAAAGAAAAATGGAGAACTTATTAGAAAAATTGAAAGACATATTCTTTTTATTGAACGAAATCTGCAATTTGTAAAACCTGGAGGAAGACTTGCAATAGTTCTTCCGCAAGGTGTTTTAAATAATACAAATATGAAATATGTTAGGGAATGGTTATTTGATAAAGCTAGAATATTGGCGGTTGTTGGATTACATGTTAATACTTTTAAACCTCATACTGGGACAAAAACATCGATTCTTTTTCTTCAAAAATGGAATAATGATAAAGAACTTTTAAAAGACTACCCAATTTTTATGGCAGTATCTAAAAGAAGTGGAAAAGACAATGGTGGTGAATATATTTATAAAAAGGGTGAAAATGGCAAACCAGTTTTTGATTTTCGAGGCAAAAAAGTAATGGATCATGACTTAGACGAAATCGCAGACAAGTTTATTGAATTTGCAAAAAAAGAAGGGTTTGAGTTTTGGAAATAAATTTTGTCTATGACTTTTTCAATCGTCCAAAAATCTCAACTTGAAGGTGCAGACCGCATTGACCCCGAATACTATCAGCCAGAATATATAAGATCTAAGGATGTCCTTTTTGCCCACAACCTGAAATATTTATCAGACCTTTGCAAAGTAACCGACGGAAATCATATGAGCATAAGTAATAATTTTACAAACACAGGAGTTAGATATCTCCGAGGTAAAGATTTACAAGACTTTTTTATTTCAGATAGCGACCCAATTTTTATTCCAGAGGGTGAGTATGTAAAACTTAAAAGATCATATATTTACCAAAATGATGTATTGGTATCCATAGTGGGAACGGTAGGTCTTGTAAGTGTTGTTCCTGATAAATTTGAAAAAATTACAGGGAGTTGTAAAATTGCGATCCTTCATACAAAAACAATTCAACCAAATTTTTTAGCAGCCTTTTTAACATCAAAATATGGACAATTCCAATTAAAAAGAAAAACCGCTGGGGCAGTACAGATGGGAATAATTCTTCAGGATTTGTCAAATGTCTTAATTCCAGATTTTTCTGAGTCTGCTCAAGAAAAAATAGCTTTAATTGTTAAAAGTTCTTACGAAACAGGAGAGAGTAGTAAAAACCTGTATGAACAGGCAGAAAGTTTACTGTTGGAAGAACTAGGATTGAAAGATTTTATAGTTCCTAATGATTTAAGTTACATTGTAAATTATTCAGATGCGGAAAAAGTTGATAGAGTTGATGCGGATTATTTTCAGCCAAAATATGATTATTTAATAAATAAACTAGGAAACAAGAAAAGACTGTCTGAATTCGCAACCAAGATAAACCCATCTATTAGAATTGAACCAAATAAAGAATATAACTATATTGAAATAAGTGATGTAAATGTTGGATCAGGAGAAGTCATTTTCAATAGAATTACCGGAAAAGAGCTTCCAGCAAATGCAAAAGTTAAGATATCTGGCGGTGAATTGATTATCTCTAAAGTTCGTCCAACTAGAGGTGCTATTGCAATTATTCCTGGTGAATTTAATCAAGATTTTGTAGCCAGTGGGGCCTTCTCTACTTTTATTATCAATTCGCCCTCAAGGGAATATTTACAAGTAGTGTTGAGGTCATTTATTGGAAAATTGCAGATGGAAAGACCAACTACGGGAACATCATATCCAACAATTACTGATGAGGATGTTGAAAATATATTGATTCCCAACTTAAAAATTGAAATCCAGCAAAAAATTTCTAATTTGGTTAAAAAATCACACGAAGCACGAAAAAAGTCAAAAGAATTGCTTGAGGAAGCAAAAAGGAAAGTTGAAGAAATGATTGAAGCAAATATTACTAAATAAATGACTTCTAAAAAGGTAAAAGTTTCTGTTTGTGTAACTACAAAAAATGAGAGTGAAGAAACAATTAAAAAACTTCTTGATGCTTTAAATCATCAATCTCTAAAACCCGACGAAATTATAATTATAGACGCTAAAGATTACAATAATTGCTCAAGATCTGAGGGAAGAAATTTGGCGATTAAAAAGGCCAGAAATGAAATTATTGTTATAACTGACGCAGGATGTGTGCCAAGGAAAGATTGGCTCAAGAATTTAACCGTCCACCTCGGGGGAGCCAAGGCTCACCCCCTAGGAGTACTTGCTGATGTTGTTGCGGGAGGTTACAAAATGATTGCCAAAAATTCTTTTCAAAAAGCGATGAGATTTTACTTGGGCGTCTCGCCAAGGAAATTCGACAAGAATTTCATGCCTAGTGCAAGATCAATGGCTTTTACTAAAACAATCTGGAAAAAGGCAGGTGGGTTCCCTGAAAAATTAAGTGGGGCAGCTGAGGACACGCTTTTTAATGTAAATTTAATTAAAGCTGGGGCAAAATTTGTCACAGCAAAAAATGCAGTTGTAGAGTGGGGGATGCCGACAACAATTTTTAATTTTTTCGTCAAAGACGGGTTCTTTTTCTTAATTTTTAATTACGCCGTCGGCGACGGGCAAGCGGGTATCTGGTGGCACCCTGTAAAACGTTTTCAGTCGCACAATATTAAGATACTAAGTATTTATCCTCGATACATAATTGGACTTTTGTTATTAGTTTTAAGTTTTAAGTTTTCTGTTTTTGCTTTATTACTTTATATCTTAATTACTTTATATCTTTTATATTCATACAAAAAAGCTGGGATTTATGGCCCGATTTTACAACTTGTTTCAGATATCGCTGTTATGACAGGCTTCATCCGAGGTATAATGTGGAAATGAATCTTAAATCAAGTTTAATTTGGACGGGGAGCCTCCGTGCTGTTACAAGGAGTTTATTAATACTTAAAACCTTGATACTTGCCAGAATTTTAACTCCTGCACAATTTGGAATTTTTGGTATTGCCTCACTTGCTTTAGGATTTTTAGAAACCGTAACCGAAACAGGTGTGAACGTAATTTTAATTCAAGAGAAAAAAAATATTAGTCACTATATTAATACTGGTTGGGTTGTTTCAATTGTTAGAGGTTTTTTAATTTCCTTAATTATTATTGGAATATCTCCGCTTATAACAATTTTTTTTGATTCGTCAGAATCTCTTTTTTCACTCCGTTTAATTTCTTTAATACCAATAATTCGAGGTTTTATTAATCCTGCTGTAGTTAGTTATCAGAAAAATTTAAAATTTAATAGCGAGTTTAAATTTAGAGGCTCTTTAGTTTTTTTTGAGGTTTTAACAACAGTTTTATTTGGACTTGTTCTTCGTAGTGAGATCGCTTTTGTACTAGGAATGATTGTTGCTTCTTTACTTGAAGTTGTACTTTCCTTTGCAACAATCTCTCTTCGTCCTAAATTAGAATTCAATTTTAAGAAACTTAAAATTTTAATGTTCCTTGGTAAATGGATAACTTTCGCAAAAATCTTTGATTATTTATTTTCCCATGGGGATGATATTGTGGTAGGTAAACTCTTAGGTGTTTATCCCTTGGGAATTTATCAACAAGCATATAAAATATCAACACTTCCAATAACTGAAATTTCTGAAACTTTTCAAAAAGTTACTTTTCCTCTTTATTCTAAAATGGTTACTCAAAATATTTCTGTTAAAAGAATTTATTTTAAGACGATAATTACAACTTCTTTAATAGTTATTCCATTTGGAATTATTTTGTATTTATTTCCAAAAGAAATAGTTATATTACTTTTAGGTAAAAATTGGCTAGAGGTTATTCCTGTTTTACAGGTCTTGGCAATTTTTGGTGTGATTAAGACTATTGCTAATAGTTCATTTCCGCTTTTACTGGCATTTAAAAGACAGGATTTAGTAATGGCCTTGACGTTAATTGGGATATTAGGTCTGGGATTTACCATTTATCCTTTAGTTAGTATTTATGGTTTGGTAGGGGTGGGAATATCAACAATAATTGGAAGTCTTGTCATGATTCCACCTGCGTTTTACTGGATAAATAGATATATTAATGATTAACTATATTTTTATTGTTGTTGGAATTTTTTTAAGACAATTTAACATAGAAAGTGATTTTTATTTTACTGGTGAACTTGGTAAAGAACTTATTTTTTCTAAATATTTAATTGACAGTGGAACTATTCCCACAATTGGAATGGCTACTTCACACGAATGGCTTTATTATGGACCAATTTATTATTGGATTTTAACCCCGTTATTAAAAGTATTTTCATTTAATCCTTACACCTTATTTTGGTTAGCATTTGCAGTTTCAATTGTGGGGTTAGTAGCTAACTATAAAGTTATTAAGAAAATAGCAAATCAAAAAGTTGCAATTTATTCAACTGTTTTAATTAGTCTTTCCCCACTTTTTATTTGGCAAACAAGGCTTTCTAAACTGCATGTTTATTTATTTTTGTTAACCCCGATTTTAATTTATATGATGAAGCTTGTTTGGAACGGGAAACAGCGATTTGTTTTTTGGCTTGGGCTTGTCTTTGGAATATTTTTTAGTTTTCACTTTAGTCAAATACCATTAATTATTGTAATACTCGCTGTACTTTTAATAAAAAAATATAAAATCAAAGATTATTTTTTATTGCTATCCGGAATTCTGATTCCAAACTTTGGAATAATAATTAAAGATTTAAAAATACTACTCTGGTTACCTTATAGAAGTTTTGGTTTATCGAGTGAATCTTCAAGTCAGACACTAGAAAGTTTTAATAATTTTTTTGGTATGCAATTCTTTTGGGATCAGAAGTTGTGGTTTCTGGGAAGTGCTTTTTCGATTTTTATTTTAATAGTTTTTTACAAAAAATATATAGAATCTGTTAATAATAACTTTTTTAATTTTTACTTAATTTTTTCAACACTTATTGTTTTTGGTGGTCTCATATTACACAAAAACCCTCCAATTCATTATTTTTTACCAGTAGCAGCAAACATTTTTTATATGACCTCAGTTTTAATGGATAAGTATTTAAACAAAAAAATTGTATTCATAATTTTTATTTTATTTTCAGTTTTAAGTTTCAGGTATTATGCCATGCCAAAAGATATTGATTACGTTCCCTATAAAAAACAACTAGAAATTTCTCAAAAAATTGTTGAGGAAAATAAAGATAATTCAATTAAAATAAATAGAATTGGACCATATGATTATTTTCCTGAAAGCTATTCACAAAATTATAAATTCTTAATTTGGTATTTGGGTGGTAAAATCGATGACAATTCAGATAATGAAGTGATTATAAATGACAATGAAAATATTAATATTAAATAAGCCAAATATTACCGATTTTGCTTCAGCACGAAATGATTTACTTCGCAATTCGAAGTCTGAATGGAATTTGTTTTTAGATGATGATGAGTCAATTTCCAATTTCCAATTTCTAATTTCCAATAAATTTTCAAACTATCAACTAATAAGAAAGAATTATTTTTTAGGGCAATATGTTGGAACGGATAAAATAATTAGATTGGTTAAAAAAGGAACTGGGAGATGGCAGAGAGCTGTGCATGAAACCTGGATACCGAATAAAACTCCCCTGCCTGCCGGCAGGCAGGACTCCCGATGTGGGATTTTAAATTCTGTTATTATTCATAATACTGCTGACAACTTGACAGACTATCTAGCTAAAATTGATAATTATTCAACAATTCATGCAAAAGCAAATTTTGATGAAGAAAAGACCTCTAATCTTTTTAAAATTATATTTTTTCCCATTGCCAAATTTGTAGTCACTTTTGTTAAATCAAAAAATGTTGTGTTTAGTATAATGCAATCATTGCATTCGTTTCTCTCATGGACAAAATTATATTTTTTGCAATCTTAATTATTTTCCCACTTGGTCAAATAACAAAACTTGGGTTTGTTAATTTGATCGATGTTTTTGTTGTTATTCTAACCTTAATTACTATACTCAAGAAGCCTAAGTATCCAAATTGGTACAAATATTTTTTAACATTTATTCTATTTTGTGTTTTTTCACTTATCTTTAATTATCAATTAACTGAATTAAAAAGCATTCTGTATCTCGTGCGCTTAATCTCTTACTCTTTCATTGCTGTTTATGTTTTTAATTTTTATAGAAAACAAATTATTAATTCTTATTTATTAATTCTTAGTTGTGTCTCAGCAACACTTGGCTGGCTTCAATATATATTTCTGCCAGACGTTAGATTCTTGAAAAACTTTGGTTGGGATGATCATTTATATAGAATGGTGGGGACTTTTTTTGATCCTACATATTTAGCACTGATAATTTTACTTGGGATAATAATTGCTGTTTACAAAAAACATACAAAAATCTTCTATTTTTTATTAATATCCCTTGCATTCACTTATTCTAGGTCAACTTACTTAGCGCTAGGCTTATTTTTATTATATAAAAGAAAGTTTTTAGCAATAGCATTTTTTGCAATTACAGTATTACTACTTCCCAAAATGCTTTCAGAAGGGACTGATTTCGGAAGAGTAGTGAGTAGTCAAAATAAACTTTCTAATTATGTTGAAACATTTAAAGTTATTAAAAAATCACCAGCAATTGGTGTTGGATTTAACAATTTCTGTTTTGCTAGAACAAACATTGAAATAAATTCACATGCTTGTTTTGGTTCAGATTCGTCACTTTTATTAATCTTAGCAACAACAGGAGTTATTGGATTATTTTTGTTTATCAGTTTCGTGTTACGAGTTACGAGTTTGGCGCATACTACATACTACATAATACTTACTACAAGTTTTGTTGTTGTTTTAGTGCACAGTCTTTTTGCCAACAGCCTTTTCTATCCTCACATTATGTTTTGGCTATTTAGTCTGGTTGGGTTAGGGAGTGAAGTTAACAGAAAAAGATGACAAACTTTCATTACCTGATGGGTCTATTGCCTTAACTTCAAATGAATTAACACCCTCATTTAAGGTCGTTGTGAAGTTAAACGATCCATCGTCTTTGAGAGTAACAAACTTATCATTAATTTTTAAATCTACTTGTTCACTAACAGTACCCTTAATTGACAATTGTCTCTGCCCTGAACCATAAAAAGAATCACCATCCTTTGGTGATAATACTGTAAGTTCAGGTTCAGTGTTATCAAAAATAATTACAAAAAATTTAGTTGCACTGCTTAAATTCCCTGAAGTGTCTTTGGCTATAGCTGAAATTTTGTTTTCTCCACCCTCAAGGTTAAAAAGAAAGATGAATTTACCATCGTTATTGGCAACGATCTCACTTAAATTACCATTTGCTGTTATGGATATTACGGCTCCATTTTCAGAGTAGCCAGTTATATCAATTGACTCATTATTTGTAAACTCGGGGATTGAGTCAAACTGCGGTGGAGCGGGTGGGGTTGTGTCCTGAATTTCAACAGGCTTATCAGATTTGGCTACATCACCCAAGAATCCTGCAAATTTAACTAGAGTTGGTATACCTAGAAAAATTAAAAAAACTATTCCTACAATTGATAAAAAAACATAATAATATGCTTTTTTGATATTTTTTCTCTCCTCAGTTATGGCCATCCTTGAATATCTTTTCATTAATTGTTATTATATAATAATCATATGCCAAAAGCTTTAAAAAACTATATTTCATATAATCCAAGTATTCTTAGTGGGAATGCAACAGTTTCAGGAACAAGAATTCCTATTGACCGTGTTTTTAGTTTAGTTAAACAAGGATATTCAACTTCGAGGCTTGAGGAAGAATTTCCACATGTTGAGCCTAAGAAAATTCAAAACCTGATAGCATATCTAATGCGTGCTGGACTAGATGCCTACGAAACATCACGAAAAATACAAGTTACTTCTAGATGAAGGGTTGTCTCCAAAAAATAGATATAAAAATCTAAATAATTATTTTGATGTTAAACATATAAAACATGATCTTAAAAAAGGTGCAATTAGTGATAATGAGGTTTATAAATGTACAACAAATGAGAAACGGATATTGGTAACTTTTAATATAAAGGATTTCAACAACTTGGTAAAATTGAATAAACCATCGATAATTGCATTATCAGTAAATTTAACTAATGATCAAGCAGATAAAAAAACCTTTAAATTATTAAAAAAATTAAAGTATACTGAATCGCTTGGTCACATTATTTCAATTTCAAATAGTCAAACCACGATTAAAAGATTAATATAGATATATGGACAAATATAAAGCTACATGGGTTTCTCATTCTTCAATTGCAGACTTTGTAGTTTGCCCGAGGGCGTACTACTTAAGAAATGTATTTAAAGATCCAAAAACAGGTAATAAAATAACAGTTACTTCACCTGCTCTTTCCTTGGGTCAGGCAGTACATGAGGTAATCGAAGGTTTATCTATTTTACCCTCTGAAGAGAGATTTATAATATCTCCATTTAAGAAATTTGATACTGCCTGGCAAAAAGTAACAGGAAAAATGGGGGGATTTAAAACAAATAAGGAAGAACAAGAGTTTAAAGAAAGAGGAATTAAGATGCTTAATAGAGTAATTGTAAATCCTGGACCAATTTTAAAAAAAGCTATCAAAATTCAGTCTGATTTTATTCCAAATTATTATATTTCCCAGGAAGATCAAATTATTCTGTGTGGAAAGATTGACTGGCTTGAATATTTGCCTGAAACAGATTCTGCTCATATTATTGACTTTAAAACAGGAAAAAATGAAGAAGAGGAAAAATCATTACAACTTCCAATTTATCTACTTCTTGCAACTAACACTCAAACAAAAAAAGTCACAAAGGCATCATATTGGTATCTAGAGAAAAATGATGAACTAACACCAAAAGAATTACCAAGTTTGTTGGAATCAGAAGATAAAGTACTTACAATTGCAAGAAGAATCAAACTTGCTCGTCAACTTAACCATTTTGTTTGTCCAACTGGTGGATGTATGAAATGTAGATCCTTGGAGCGGGTTTTAAAAGGTGAGGGAGAAAAAGTTGGAGTATCTGACACTAAACAGGATATTTACATCTTATCTTCATAAAATCTTAATAATTAATCTGGTATTATATCAACATGTCTAACAAAAAGGTGCACATTACAGGAATGCATTGCAGGTCCTGCGAAATTTTAATTGAGGAAGAATTAAAAAAAATCAAAGGTGTTACCGATGTATCTGTAAGTCATAAGGATGGAATAGCTGATATTAGTTTCAAAGATAAACTAAAAAGTTTAGATATTAGAAATGCAGTAGAAAATGCAGGTTATTGCATAGGAGAAAATGCAAAACTTCCATATTTCTCCAAAAATAAAAAGGACTATATAGAGTTAGGAATTGCATTTTTTATAGTAGTTTTACTTTACTTGGTTGCTAAGCAGTTTGGTGTTTTTGGTCTGACAGGTCTTATTAAAGGAAACTATGGTTCACTTCCAGTTGTTTTTATCGTTGGGTTAACAGCGGGGATATCTACTTGTATGGCTCTTGTAGGTGGGCTAGTGCTTGGAATGTCATCTAAGTTTGCCAAACAGAATCCAGAAAGTACTGGTTTGCAAAAGTTTGTACCCCATATCTACTTTAATTTAGGCAGAATTGCTTCCTATTTTGTCCTCGGTGGAGTAATTGGTTTCGCAGGGTCATTTTTCAAAATTTCAACATCAGTTCTAGGATTATTAATTGTTGCAGTTGGATTTGTAATGCTACTTTTAGGTAGTCAATTAATTGATATATTTCCATTTTTAAAAACTGTTTCGTTTACCCTTCCTAAGGGACTTCATAAATTATTAGGGATTAAGGAGAGAACTGAAGAAAAATATAGTAATACTAATTCAAGCCTTCTTGGTGCATCAACTTTCTTTTTACCGTGTGGGTTTACACAAGCAATGCAACTTTATGCAATAAGTACAGGTAACCCCTTACAAGGTGCTTTGACAATGGGAGTTTTTGCACTTGGTACAACACCAGGACTTTTAGGTGTTGGTGGATTGACTTCGGCAATCAAAGGTCAATCTTCAAAACTATTTTTCAAAACTGCTGGTGTAATTGTTTTACTTCTTGCCTTTTTTAATATTTCAAACGGTCTAAATTTAGTTGGTATTAGAGATGTTTTTGCAAAAAAAGATGTTCTTGCACAAGACAAAAATGTAAAAATTGTTAACGGAGTCCAAATTGTAAAAATGACACAAAAAGCAGACGGTTATTTTCCTAATAAATTTACAATCAAAAAAGGTGTTCCTGTTAAATGGATTATAACTTCAGAAAGTCAATATTCATGTGCCAGTAGTATTGTTTCACAAGGATTAGGAATAAGAAGTAGTTTAAAATTAGGTGAAAATATATTTGAGTTTACAGCTAACAAAATAGGTACAATTAGATTTACTTGCAGTATGGGAATGTATACAGGTTCGTTTAATGTAATTAATTAAATTTTATGACAAGGCAAAATATAAATATTTCAGGCATGCACTGTACATCTTGTGCTGGTTTAATTGAGAAGCAATTAAAAAAAGTAAACGGCGTAACTGAAGCACATGTTAATTTTGCATCAGAAAAAGCATCAATTGTATATGATTCTGATCTTGTCAAAACACCATCACTTTTAGAAGCTGTTGAGAAAGTAGGGTACACTGCTGAAATTGAAACAGAAGAACTATCTAAGAATCAAGGAAAAAGGCAAGAAGCAGAAATTAAAAAACAATGGAATAAGTTTCTAGTTAGTTTTATTCTTTCTGCCCCAATGATCTATTTTATGTTTTTGGACTTCTTTAAATTTTTACCATTTGGCAATTTTATTTATTCCTATATCGGAATAATTTCATTTATTTTGGCAACACCAGTTCAATTCTATATTGGCTCTAGTTTTTATAAAGGAATGATTTCTGCTCTTAAAATGAAAACATTTAACATGGATAGTTTAATTGCTATCGGGACTTCTGTAGCTTACTTTTACAGCGTTGTTAATTTTGTAATGTATTATGCCATTAAGAATTCTTTTATTGGAGTAATGGGTGAAAAGATTCCTGATTTATACTTTGAAACTGCAGCATTTTTAATTACATTTGTTTTACTTGGTAAATTCTTAGAGGCAAAAGCAAAAGGGAGAACTTCAGAAGCAATAAAGAAACTAATGGGATTACAAGCAAAAACAGCAAGAGTAGTTAGAAATGGAGAAACTATTGATATTCCTGTTGAGGAAGTAGTTAAAGATGACATTATAGTTGTAAGACCTGGGGAAAAAATACCAGTTGATGGCGTAATTACCAAAGGATCATCAGCAATTGATGAATCTATGATTACTGGAGAAAGTTTACCTGTTGAAAAACATATCGACGACAATGTAATTGGTGGAACGATAAATAAACTCGGAAGCTTTGAATTTTGTGCAACAAGAATAGGGTCAGAAACTACATTATCACAAATTATAAGGCTTGTCGAAGACGCCCAAGGGTCTAAAGCTCCTATTCAGGCTGTAGCTGACAGAATTTCTGCTTGGTTTGTTCCAGCAGTTATTGGTGTTGCTCTTTTAACTTTTGTAATTTGGTTTTTTGTTTTGGGATCTACTTTATCATTTGCCTTAATGGCCTTTACTGCCGTTATTGTTATTGCTTGCCCTTGTGCCTTAGGCCTTGCTACTCCTACGGCCATTATGGTAGGAACTGGTGTTGCGGCCGAACATGGAATTTTAATTAAAGGTGGAGAACCACTTGAGAGTGCAAGTACTATTAATACTATTGTTTTTGATAAAACAGGAACAATTACAAAAGGAAAACCAGAAGTTACAGATGTAGAAGACTTGGGCAGTATTGATGAGGAAGAAGTAACAGTTATTGCAGCAAGCCTTGAGAAACAATCAGAGCATCCACTAGCTGAAGCAATAGTAAATTACGCAGAAAGTGAGAAATTAAAACTAAAAGAAATTATAAATTTTGAAGCAATAGTTGGGTATGGTGTAAAAGGTAATATAGGGAAAACTACATATTATTTAGGAAATGGTAAATTAATAGTTGAAACACTTAAATTAAATATCGATAAATTTGAAAGAAAGTTAGAGAGACTCGAGGATCAAGGTAAAACAGCAATGATTCTTGCAAATAAAAAGGAAGTCTTGGGAATTATAGCTGTAGCGGATACAGTAAAAGAGACATCAAGAGATGCAGTTGAGATGCTAAAAAAGAAAGGAATTGAAGTTTGGATGATTACAGGAGATAACCAAAGGACTGCAAATGCTATTGGTATGCAGGTTGGAATTACAAATATTCTAGCTGAAGTGTTACCTCAAAACAAAGCAGAGGAAGTTAAAAAATTGCAAAGCATGGGTAAAAAAGTTGCAATGGTTGGAGATGGTATTAATGATGCTCCTGCCCTAGCTCAAGCTGATTTAGGTATTGCCATGGGAAGTGGTACTGATGTTGCTATGGAAACAGGAGGAATAGTTATTATTAAAAATGATCTTCGAGATGTGGTTAATGCTTTGGATTTATCAAAAACTACTGTACAAAAAATTCGTCAAAATATGTTTTTTGCCCTTTTCTATAATGTAATTGGTATTCCTGTAGCTGCCCGCGCATTTGCATTTATGGGACTCATTCTTAAGCCAGAGTTAGCAGGTCTTGCCATGGCCTTAAGTTCTGTATCAGTTGTTTCAAATTCGCTATTATTAAAAAAATATGAGACAAACAAAAAAAATTATTTATCAATGTATGCCCCTTACATAATGATGATACTATTTACTGCCCTCTTTTTTGAATTCGCCCGCTTCAGTTCAAACAGTATGGGAAAATAATTTGAATCAAAATCTTAATGAAATCTTCATGTTTGATTGGATATACTTATATTTTATGAAAAATAATATTCTTACCCCACTTTTAACAATTTTATTAATCGTTGCAGTTTTCTTCCTTGGTTCATTTTGGACAAAGGTACAATATCTTGAAGGTGGTTCAACCAAAACTCAAGCGGTTGCACAGCAACAGCAACAACAAGCTCCTGCTCCAAGTGGTTCTGTAAAAGTATCAATTGATGATGATCCAATTTTAGGAGATAAAAATGCAAAAGTTACCATAATAGAATTTTCAGATTATGAATGTCCATTTTGTAAAAGACATTTTGACGAGACCCTTCCTCAATTAGTTAAGGAATATGTCGATAAAGGTTTAGTAAAAATCGTATTTCGTGATCTCCCTCTTTCATTCCACGATCCGATGGCAACGACAGAGGCTGTTGCTGCAAATTGTGCAAGAGAACAGGGTGATGATAGTATTTATTTTAAATATCACCACGAGATATTTAAAAGGACAAAATCAAATGGTAATGGGTTAGCCTTGACTGATTTGTATAAAATTTCAGATGATTTAAAATTAAATACTACAAAACTTAAAACTTGTATTGATGATCCAAAACAGAAAGAAGAAGTGCAAAAAGACCTGAGTGATGCAAGTAGCGTAGGAGCAAGTGGTACTCCTGCCTTTTTTATAGGCAAATCAACAGACGATGGAATAATTGAAGCTCCACTTACATCAGGTGCACAACCATTTAGTGTTTTTAAGACTATAATTGATGAACTTTTAAAATAAATGATAATTGCAAGTACTTTAATTGCAACTGCCTACTTAGTTGTTATCATATTTTTAATGAATAGTAATTTACTAATAACTACTTTAGTAGGTAATTATGATATAGATTATAAATTTAAAATATTTGCATCGCTATTTTTGGGAATGTGGAATTCGATGTCGGGAACAGGTTTTGCATTACTTATTGTTACTGCAATTTTGACAGGAATAAATTTATCACTTCTAGGAAAGAAGCTAAAAAATCTTAAAAAACAAGGTAATCTAAAATTAGCCGTTGGTGGGAGTACTTTAATTGGAATTGTGGGAAGTGGATGTGGGGTTAATAGGCAAAATGCGTTGGTGTTTTTAAGTTTTTGAGAGAAGATAAAAGGTCCAGAAAAGTGCTTTGGCTACTTTGGTTCTTGATAATCCTCTG
>LBPF01000008.1 GCA_000990005.1 Candidatus Woesebacteria bacterium GW2011_GWB1_33_38
CCAATCATTTTTAATTTTGATAAAAGTGATATCAACTCCCCAAATATGATTTGGGTAGCTGGCCTCAATTCCTTTTAAAAGATATGGATAGATTTCATGATTCTTGTTTGGAATTGATAGGTTCTTTTTGGGAAATATAGCCTGTATTCCCATTACACTCATTAACCTTGCAACTTTTTTGTGGTTAATAATATCTCCATTTTCTCTTAATTGCCAAGTAATTCTAGGAACACCATAAAAAGGGTATTTAGTATAAATTTTGTCAATTTGACCCATTAAATATAAATCTTTTTCAGGAACTTCCATCTTTTTGTAATAAAAACTGGATCTATTTAAATTTAAAAGTGCACATTGTCTTGAAACTGAAATATTGTTGTTTTCAGGTTCAATCAACTTAATCTTTTCAGTAACTGGTATTACCAGTCTTTTTTTTTAACCACTCAAGTTCTAGTTGGAGTTTTCCAACTGTTTTGTATAGTTCATCAATTAACTCCTCTTTAATTACATCAGGTCTTTTAGCTTCTTCAAAGCCACTTTTTAAAGCTTCAATCCCTTTAACCTTCCAAGCCATAGCCTGTGTTGGATGAATTCCAAACCTAGAACATATTTGAGCTACAGTTTCAGAACCTTTGATAAGCTCCAAAGCCACATTAACTTTAAATGATGTTGGATGAACTCTTCTCACTAATTTTGTATTTCCTGTCATATGTTTTGTATCTTAACAGGTTGTCCAGTTTTTGGGGTAAGGTATACATTGACATGGAAAGTCAAGCTAGTAGATCCAAAGTTGTCAATACTCGCGTCTCTCTTTTCCGCCTCGTTCTTTTTCATTAAAGATAAGATCCACAAATTCTTTACCGTCAGCACTTAAGTAACGGGCAATATATTCTTCGCCTTTTTTAATAATACGCTCGCTTGTACGTCCACTCCCTATTGGTCCACATACTTCAGTCAAACAAATTTCTTTATCATCTACACAAACCAAAACAGCACTGTACCCATCTAAATCTTCAAATAAACAATTCCCTCCAGGTATCCATTTGCGAGTGAAGAAACGAATAAAGTCACTTTGAGCTGCATTTTCCTCAGTGTCAATTATTACAGATCTTGTTTCTGTGTCGTCGGGTGCGCCTATCCGTTTTCTCGCCAAAACAACTTTCATTCTTTTGGATGTATCCTTTCAAGACTTTTCATATTCATCAGTAGGTAACCAACCAACATATTGCCCAATCGTCTCAGTTAAATCACGAGCTCCATCAGGACCCACGTAATTAAACCGCTGAGTTATGGGTTTCCTAGTTTTATCTAAACTAGGGTCTGGTTTAGGTTTAGGCACCGATTTTTTTCGTTGAATAGCGGTCATGTTTGAATGTTAGTGATAAAATAGTTATAATCCAAGACATTATGAGGACATTTGGAGTACCATTTAGCTTTGTATCAAGTCCTGAAACTGAAAAGGAGAGAGTCTTGTATGCATCTTCTTCTGTTGCCTCTGGTTTTTATCCAAGACATGATTTTCTTGTTTCACCTATTCCAATCAATAGATATGCCAAAAAATGTATTGTTTTACCTCAAATTCTAAAAGATGTAAGTAAAAATTATTGGCAAGATGCAGCAAAAGCAGGATCTACTATGCCATTAGTTCTATCTGAATTGATGAAAAATGAGTTAATAAATGTCGTCTTAGAACCTGTGGACGAGAGAAAAATTAATTATTTTAAAAATGAATGGGAAAAAGTCAAAAATGATTGCTGGAGGGCTTTGAATATTTATTTCAAAAAAGAAATTAAATACATTAAAAACGTTGAAGTAAGAATTACAAAAATAGGATCAATTGGTTCACATTATTTATTAAAAAAAGAAAAAGGACAAAATTTAATCATTAACATTAGAGAAGACGCTGGTGTAGAAGAAATTATTAATCTCTTAATTTTGGCATTAATTTACCCTACTGCTAAAGATTTGAACTTGAGTTTTAGTCAAAGAATGGTATTACGGGATTTTATATTAACACGTCCTGAATTTGGAATTACAAACAATTACAAGAGAGTAAAAATAACTACTCGTTTGAGAGAAAAAAGTGATGATTATATTAAATTTTTGAATATCCCAAATATTATTGATCCGTTTACTGAAATTAACAAAAACATCTCTGTTTTTGGAGTAAAAGAATCCATACTTCTTCAGGAGTTAATTGATAAAAAAGATGAAATAGTTGATTATGATCAAATTGCAGATTTAATTTGGGGCGAGGGCAGATTTAAAAGTTACTGGGCAATAAATAAACTTGTGCAAAGAATACAGAAAAAAATTGATGGTCTAAATATAAATTTAAAGATTAAAGGTGTTAGAGGCAAAGGGTACAAGCTTTAAACGATTTTTAACTTGCCCCAAAAATCTAGCTGAAAGAAAAGCAATAAATGAGTAAGCCAAAACTTCAACTAAGTTAAGTGGAGAGATACTTACCAACCCAAACGCTCTTTGAAGTACGGGGTTATAAATAATTAAAGGGTGTAATGCTAAAGGAAACAAAAACGCTATAATAAAAACAGGATTTGCCAAGTACTTAAGACTGTTTAAAAATTTTCTTCTGCCGATAAAAAGATCAAGCAATATAAAATGCTGAAAAAAAACAACGGTTGTAAAGATATAAGAGATATTCTTTCCTAATAACCCCATTATCCCAGCCAGTGACATGCCAATTAATCCAATTGCAAATAGATAAAAACCGTCAGTCTTATTTAAAAAATTATTTCCTCCTTCTATTTTACCTTCTTTTCCCATCCCTGGTGAAAAAGCAAACGAAATTGCAGGAAGTCCGTCAGTTACTACGTTTATATATAAAAGTTGAATTGGAGTCAAAAGAGGAAGATTAAAAGTAAGAGATAAGATTACATAAAAAACTTCTCCAATATTACAGGAGAGTAAATATTTAATTGCATGTTTAATACGTATAAATATGTTTCTTCCTTCCAAAACAGCATCAACCAAAGTTGCAAAGTTGTCATCCGTTAAAATTATATGAGATACATCTTTGGCAACATCTGTTCCGGTTAAGCCCATGGAAAGTCCGACATCAGCCTTTTTTAAAGCCAATGCATCATTTACCCCGTCCCCTGTCACAGCAACAATCTTTCCCATTTTCTGGAACAGAGAAACAATTCTTAATTTGTCTTCAGGAAAAACTCTAGCAAAAACTTTTACTCTAGCTAAAACTTTTAACAAGTCTTCATCTGAATAGCTTCTGATTTCATCTCCGGTTAAAATTTCGTCTCCCTTTTTTAAAATTCCAGCTTCTTTGGCTATTACTTTAGCAGTTAGAGGCCCATCACCTGTTATCATAACAACATCAACACCCATTTTATGGGCCATGCCAATTGCCTCAGGAATTTCCTTACGCAAAGGATCAGCAATACCCACAAAACCCAAAAACTGATGGTTTTTTTCCAGATTTCCCTCTTTAAATATTTTATTTGAAAAAGCGATTACTCTTAAACCTTTTTTTGCAAAAACATTTAATTGTTTTTCCAATTGTGATTTCATTTTTTCATCCAGTAATTTTTTAGTATTCCCGACTAAAACATGTGAACATATAGATAGTATTGATTCAGGAGAACCTTTTGACAAAACAAGTTTTTCTTTACCATGTACAGCAACAACTGTCATTCTTTTAGTTATTGGACTAAAACTTATTTCTTCAATTTTTCTCCATAATGATCTTTTTTCCTCATATGAATTTTTGTCATGTTTCTCATTCATTATTAAAAGAGCTCCTTCTGTGGTATCTCCTAAAACATCAAAATCACTACCTTCTTTCTTAACTAAAGAGGCAGTTGAACACAAACTTGAAGTTAATAAAATTTTGTCAAATGCAAATTTTCCTCTATGCCAGATTTCTTTAACCCTCATTTGATTGGTTGTTAAGGTACCTGTTTTATCGGTTGCAATTAAGTTTAAAGACCCCATAGCCTCAATTGAATCAAGTTTTCTGACAATTGCCTTCTTTTTGGACATTAATAAAACCCCAATTGAAAGAATTACCGTCATAACGGCAGGTAATCCTTCAGGAATTGCGGCAACGGCAACACTGACCGCCAATAAAAAACTTTCAAAAAGGTTTGCTGTTTTTATATAAGACAACCCAAAAACAACTAAAGAGATAACAATTCCCAATATTCCTAAAATTTTGGCAAACTGTTCAAGTTTTTTTTGAAGTGGAGTTTTAGTTTGCTTTATTTCTTTTAAACCTGTTGAAATTTTACCAAAATAAGTGTTTTCTCCTGTTTTTTCAATTAACACATAGGCACTTCCCCCCGAGACAACCGTCCCTGTTAATACTTTATCCATTTTTTTATCTCCCTCTTTCTTAGGTACAGGCAAAGATTCGCCTGTAATTGAAGCCTCGTTTACTTCAAAATGATTTGATTTAATAATTTTTCCATCGGCCGGAATTTTTGAACCTTCTTCTAGGAAAATTAAATCTCCAGGAACCAAAAATTTAGCCTCAACTTCAATTTCCTTACCGTCTCTTGTTACCCTAACCATACTTTCAACCATACTTTTTAGTAGTGAGAGAGATTTTTCAGCTTTAAACTCCTGATAAAAACCAAAAAAAGCATTCATCAAAACAATTGAAAAAATCAAAATTGAATCAAGTCTTTCTCCAAGTAAAAGTGAAACAATTGAAGCAATAATTAAAATAATTATTAAAAAATTATTAAATTGAGATAAAAAAACCTTTAATAAATTAAATCTACTTTCTCCTTCAAGCTGATTTAAACCATATTTAGCAAAAAGTTTTTCTGCCACTTTAGAATCCAGTCCCAAATTTTGAATATTCATGCTACACGCTCTTTTAAAGCGCTATAATATTTTTGAAGATAATCTTCTGCCTTTCCCCAATCCCCTCTATTTCTAGCAACATTGGCCAAAACTCGAAGATGTGCTGCTTTTGCCGCTTGAAAAAGGCTTATTCTATAAACTTCTGCTAAATGCTCTTTTTCCAGCTCTTCATTTTCCCCCTTTTGTTTCCTCATCTCAACTTCTAAGGTTGCAACAATTTCAGGTTCAAATGCAAGCTTTAACTCTTCCTTAATAAGCTTGTAAAATTTCTTTAACGAAACCTTAGCTTTGTCAAGTTTGTTTTTATCAAACTCAAGACCTGCCTGAAGCATATATTTTGCCGCCTGACTTGCTAATTTTTTGGAAAGTCCAAATTGTTCTTTTACATGTTGCATGGAGTAATCCAACAAGGTGACACCCTGTGGTATATTTGCTAAACGCCACCATTTAAGCTCCAAATTGGCTACCAAGTGAGGATCAAAAGTAAAATGTTCTACCGCATCGTTACCCCCAAATCTCCTTCTGCGTCTTGAATAATCTAGAATTGCCTCTTTTAACTTTTCTGGAGAAAAGTCTGGAAAATGACCATTTTCCCAATAATATTCAGTATATGGAGATTCCCAAAGCAAAAAACCTGATGTTCTTTGTTCTCCTGAAGTTCTAATCATTAAATCTGCATACGGATATGGCTGACTGTGGGTATCAATATAACTTTCCATTAGTTCTTTTGTTACGTTTTGAGCTTCAACACCATCCTTAATCATATTTTGCACTGCGCGTAAAATATCGTCATGTCCCCCATAATCAAGACAAATATTCATAATAAATTTTTTGTATTTTGCAGTCTCATTTTCTGCTTCTTCAATTTTTTTCATTAGAAACTTTGGCAACCTATCTTTCCTTCCCAAATGATAAATTCTCACCTCATTTTTCCTTGCTTCATCTAAAAAGTCTTTAATTAATTTTTCATATAACTTCATTAAATAATTGATTTCCTTTTCTGTTCTGTCCCAGTTTTCAGTAGAGAAGCCCCAAAGTGTTACAGTATGAATTCCCCAGCTTCTTGCAGTTCTACAAACTTTAACTGCAGCCTCAAAACCCGCTTTGTGACCATAAAGTGTATTTAGCCCTCTTGATCTTGCCCAACGTCTATTTCCATCAGGAATAATTGCAATATGGTTTGGAGTAGTTGTATCTTTTGGAAGTTTAAGATTTGACATGAGTCATTATTATATCAGTAATTGTATTCCTATTCACTACTTCCCAATTTTTCGCTTTTGCAATTTGTTCTAATTTTTCATTTGGCTCCATAACCAAAGGGTATTTTACTTTATCTAGCATATCAGCATCATTTTCAGAATCGCCTACAGCCATTGAACCATCTTTACCGTATTTATTTAATAATTCTGCAACAATTCCTTTGTTACCACCTAAAGACAACGCAATTTCTCCTTTTATTTTTCCGTCTTCAATTTTTGTTTTTGATGACAAGAATCCATTTAAAGCAAATTTTTTAGTAAATGCTTCAGCAGTAAAATCAAAGTTTGTAGTTATGAAATATAAATCATGAGTAACCTGCAGTTTACTAACTAAATTATTAAAATAAGGGAAAATATTGTTTTTGTTTTTTTCAATGAAATCTAAATTATAGTTTAATACATCCTCATATTTTTTACCTTCCAAATATTTTGAATATTGCACTAACATTTCATCCGCAGCCTGTTTGTAATTTAATTCTCCTTTTTTGTATTTATCCAATAGTCCTAAAATAATATTCCAAAGTCCTTTTTCAATAAAACCACTTTTTTCTTGATCCTGAATTAAATCAAAAATAGAATGTCCTTCATAAATCACACCATCAATATCGAATAGTGCTAATTTTTTTATCCTTCAAATTATAGATGAAATTTTTGACAAATGATATATAATGATATATAATACAAGACATGACATTAATAGGTGCGGGTGATGGAACATTAAATATTGATTTGACTGACCACAGACCTCAAAAGGAAGGAGAAACGACGGTAGTTGTTTCAATTGAAAGAGAACTTGAATCAGATGTACAGGTTTTTCTGGAAAAAGTGGGCAAAGATAGAAAAGAAGCAGGACTTCTGTCATTAGCAGATTTAGACGATTAATTCTTGCAAATTTTAGTTCTCTCACCCCTACTTAATCCATTCATAATATATATTTCTGCATCAAGGGATTTAACTAATTTTAGACTTTCTTCAACTTTCAAAATCATTCCGCCTGTGACATCTGTGTTTTTACTGCCAGTTATATATTTTTGAATTTCTTTAAAATTTTTGGGTGTAATTTTTTCTATAGTCTTACCATTTGCATCATATACCCCATTTGTATCTGTGTAATATATTATTTTTATCTTTTTATAGAATTTAGAAAGTTTTTTAGCCAGCAAATCAAGGGTGGCTTCACCTGAGTTTATATGAAAGCCTTGTTTTTTATCCATTACCAGATCGCCATAAATAACAGGGATAATTCCAATATCTAAAGCCTTTTTGATGTGTCCTGTAATTATTTTTTTCTCATATATAAAACTCATTGGGGCAAATGAAACAACTTTTAGCTTCAATTTTAAAAATTCACTAACCACAATTCTATTTATTTGGATGGCAGCGTCGGCAGTTAATGAAAAACCCCAAATCTTTCTATCAAGGTGTAACCCTACATCCCGCAGGGTTACACCTTCAGCAACAGCATATTTAGCTGCTGGAGTATGTGCAAATGAGCCTGAACCATGACCTACAATTAAATCAGTATTTTTATTTTTTAATTTAATTATTTGTTTTGCTAATTTTTTAATAACATCGGTTCTAGCTGTAAAAGGCTTACTTTTATCAGTTATCACACTCCCACCAAGTTTAACCAAAATTAAATTTTTCATCTTATGACTGATTCTACCATTAGTACTAATTTGTACCAAATCGTGTATCTATTGACATTTTATTTGTAGTTTTGTAAGCTGTAGGTAATGAAAAGTCTTACCTTTAGCTTATATTCATCAAAAGAGACTGTTTTTAGCACACAAGAAATATCCATGATTTTGAAAGAACCAAATTTAAATAGACTAAAATCTAGAATTAATTATCTCGTCAAAAAAGAAAAACTTGTTAGTATTAGGAAAGGTCTTTATGCAAAAACTAACGGGTATGAGATTCTTGAAGCAGCTAATAAAATTCTTACTCCATCCTATATCAGCCTTGAAACGGTTTTACAAAAAAGTGGAGTTACATTTCAAGATTATAGTCATACAATTTTTGTTTTAAGTTATCAAACAAGAGAAATTGTGTTGGGCGACTCCTCAATTTGTTTTAAAAAAATAAAGGATGAGATTCTTACCAATCCCGAGGGCATAATAAATAAAGATGGGTATTTCATAGCTAGCCCAGAACGGGCCTTTTTAGATAGAATTTATTTGGACAAAAACTATTATTTTGATCACTTAGATCCCATTGATTGGAAAAAAGCCAGACACTTACTTAAATTGTATAATAATAAAGCAATGGAAAGGAGGTTTAACAATTATGTTAATGATTTCTTCACACCGCACAATAATGATTAATATTTTAAAGGATATATACTCTGATATTGAAATATCATCTTTTTTAGGTTTTAAAGGCGGAACAACCTTATACTTTTTCTATAACCTTCCTCGCTTCAGCGTAGATTTGGATTTTGATTTATTGGATGAAACAAAAAAGGACATTGTCTTTAAACATATAACTAAAATTGCAAAAAAGTATGGAGAATTACAGGAAAAAAGAGAAAAGCATTTCAATTTATTCTGGTTATTAAGTTACAAAAAAGGATTAAATAGACTAAAAATTGAAATATCCAAAAGAACATCAAAGAATAGTTATGAAATTAAAAGTGTTTTTGGAATCCCGGTCTTAATTATGAAAAAGGAAGATATGTTTGCAAATAAATTAACAGCTCTTCTTGATCGAAAAAAACTTGCCAATCGTGATATTTTTGACATCTGGTTTATGCTCCATGAAGCTTGGGATTTAAACGATGGACTTTTAGAATTTAGGACAGGGATTAAAGCAAAAATGTATCTTAAAAAATGTTTAAATTTACTAGAAAAAAAACCTCCAACAAATATTTTGGAAGGTATAGGTGATTTAGTTGATAATAAAACCAAAGACTGGGTTAAGAAGAATTTAATTAGAGATACTATATTTTTACTTAAAGCAAATTATGAACTTTGACAATCTTTACAAAAGTTGCGTTTCTCCCCTAACCCGTTTTGTATTTAAAAAAATAGGTTCAGACCCTGAAGTGGCTGATCAAATAGTAACTGAAACTTTTTCTGCAGCTTGGAAGGGATATAAAACGTTTAAGCATAAATCTACTTTTTTTACTTGGCTTTGTAGAATAGCCTTAAATAAAATTGCAGATTACTATAAAGATCAAATAAATAATAGGTCCCACCTAATATATCCAAACTTGAAGAAATGGTCACAAATTGAAGCTATTACGGGTTCCGAACCCGTAATTTCACCAGAGGAACAATTTGTATTAAATGAATTAAGAAACAAAGTTAATGAAGTTTTAAACTTACTTCCCCTGGAAAAAAGAAAGTTATTGTGGTTTAAATACTACCGAGATTTATCATATAAAGAAATATCTATAATTTTGCATATCTCTCCTCGCGCAGTAGAAGGTAAAATTTACAGGGCAAAACTGGCTTACGAAGCATTATTTAAAAAGTTTAAAGATTACTACTCTCGCTGAGAAAACAATCACTGCATTCCAAATTCTAATTATTCTTTTAGGCTCAGTAACAACCCTCCAAAGCCACTCCAGACCAAGGCTAGCAAGCCATTTGGGTGGAAGCTTGGACATTCCTGCAATATACCTAAATGTTCCCCCTACGGTCATTGCAGAGGGTGAACCTTTCATCCTATAAATATTTCGATATATCCATTTTTCCTGTTTTGGCGGTGTCATACCCACAAAAATTAAATTTGCTTCAAAAAGCTTAATGTTACCAATAATTTTTCTGTGTAAATTTTTGTCGTTTTCTGAAGCGGGTTGGCCCATTTGTGTATATTTTGGAAATTTATGGTAAGTCTTAAAAGTAATGTTTGGATAGTTTGGCTTTAACTTATTAGCTGCAAGCTCTGCCTCATTGTTCTCTCCACCCATAAAATAAACTCGTAAAAACATCTCGTTTGCAATTTTTAAAATATCAAGGAATAACTCCCTGCCTTTTATAACTTCAATATTTTCGTTATTTAGAAATTTAAAAGCAAATTTAAGTCCGATTCCGTCTGGTACTGAAAAAGTAGACCTTAAAATTGCTTTTTTAAGTAACCAATCCTTAGTTGCCATCAAAACTATTTCTGGGTTGGGGGTAACAATATAGAATTTTTCTTTATTTTCTAGCTTCAAATGAATTTCGCTTAGCAATCTAACTTTGTTAGTGCTATTTAATTGAATTCCTAAGATATTGCCGTGTTTTGGACCTGTTTTCATATAATTTATATCAATTTTTTGTTAATAATTAACTTTTTTTCAATAAAATATGTCTCTTTTTTATTAAATTTTACCATTTTTTCTCCGCAAGTGATTAAAATTATTAATAGTTAACTGTTAATAATTAACTTGAAACTATAGTACGTCCACTTTATAGATTAATTAATCAAAGTTAGCAATATTGTATAACTTTTTGACTCGATATACGAATATAACTTGCTACCTTTATCCACAAATAACTAACATTATTTTATTTTTAGGTACCTTATACCTATAAGATATTAACCTTTGGTTGTTACTGACCTTTTCCAAAGTTCAATGTTCTCTAAAACCAATCCAGTTCCCCGCACCACACAAAGAAGTGGTTCATCGGCAACGTGGGCTGGTACTCCAGTTTCTTCCGTTAAAAATCTGTCTAAGTTTCGTAAGAGTGAGGTACCGCCACTCATGATAATTCCCTTGTCTATAATGTCTGCAGCAAGCTCAGGTGGAGTGTCTTCAAGTACAGCTTTAACAGCTCCAACCATGAGTTGCAATGTTGACCTAATTGCCTCAGTAACTTGAGTGGAAGTTACTGTTACAGTTCTTGGCAGGCCAAAAACAAGATCACGGCCAGAGATTTCTAACTTTTCTTCTTTGGGAAGTTTAATTGCAGATCCAATTTTAATTTTAATATCCTCGGCGGTTGTATCCCCAATTATAAGATTGTGTTTCTTCTTCATAAAAGCTATAATTGCCTCATCAAGCTTAGTTCCGGCAACTCTAACAGATTTATGAACAACAACACCACCCAAAGAAATAACTGCAGCCTCAGTTGAGCCTCCACCACTATCTATAATCATGTGCCCAGAAGGGGCTGAAACAGGAACTTCTGCACCAATTGCAGCAGCTAATGGTTCATCAATTAAATATGCATGAGCCGCACCTGCTGAAAGCGTCGCATCAAGAGCGGCTCGTCTTTCAACTTGAGTACACCCAGCAGGCACACAAACCATGACATCTGGCCTTAAAATATGAGACATAACTTTGCCTGTGACTCCTCCGGCGTTGCAAGCTGCGCTTATAAAATATCTAAGCATAGCCTCAGTTACTTGATAGTCTGCAATGACGCCATCTCTCATTGGGCGATTAGCAATTAAGCTTTCAGGAGTTCTACCCAACATCTTTTTAGCCTCAATTCCCACAGCTACTACTTTATTGTCATCTACAGAAGTCGCTACAACTGTAGGTTCATTAGCAACAATTCCTTGACCCAAAACCCAAACTAAAGTGTTGGCAGTTCCTAAATCAATTGCTATTTTTTGTTTTACAAGAAAGTTTCGCATCTTAAAAACGTTTTGCATTGTAGTTTGTATTATACAATATTGTATAATACCCCAAGTATGGCAAAATTAAACATTGTCTCAACCAGGGTTATTATCCTTTTTACCACTTTTGTCGTAGTTGGGATAATTGGCTACTTTGTAGCTCTAATGGCTAGAGGATATCAGTTTGATGTAGACAAATTTAAGTTGCTAGCTAATGGTATATTAGTAATCAAATCAGATCCAGATGGCGCATCAATTTATGTTAATGGAGGTTTGAAAGGTGCTACCAATACAAATTTAAAACTATCTCCTAATTCATATGATATTGAGGTTAAAAAGGATGGTTATATTTCTTGGAAAAAAAGATTAAATATTAAGAAGGAAGAAGTTACCCAAGTTACAGCACAACTATTCAAAACTGCTCCATCTTTGTCTCCAGTTACGTTTGATGGAGCCACAAATCCCGTCGCATCTTCTGATTTTAGTAAAATTGCATATATTAATGATGAAGGACTTTGGGTAATGTCTGTTTCTTCCCTTCCAATTGGCTTCCCCAATGAACCTAAAAAAATTGCCGATGCGGTATCTTCTGAATCAAAATATATCTTTTCACCCAACGGTAGAGAAATACTTTTAACAACAAATAATAGTGCTTATCTTTTAAACACAAATGAATTTACCTCTCAGAATCAAAGAGTAAATATAGGTACCAAAGTAAACGAGACACTTGAATCATGGGATCAGAATAAAACACAAAAAGAAACTGCAGAACTCAAAAATTTACCTTTAGAATTAGTGGATATATTTAAAAGAAAAGTTTCAAGGTTTACCTTCTCACCTGATACTACAATGATAATGTATCAGGCATCTAGCGAAGCAAAAATAAAAGAGGGTCTATCTTCTCCACTCCCTGGGTCATCGACCCAAAAAGAAGAAAGAGATATCAAAGCTGGTAAAACATATATTTACGATATCAAAGAAGATAGAAATTTTGAAGTTGGAGACGAAAATAATAATATTTACTGGTTACCAACTTCAAGACACCTGATCTCTGCTGAATCCGGAAAAATCATAATCATGGATTATGATGGAACTAATAGGCAAACTGTCTTTTCAGGCAATTACATTGCTCCACATGCCTATCCATTTGTTAATGCCAGTAAACTTTTAATTCTAACAAACCTAGGATCAGATTCACAAATTCCAAATTTGTATTCATTAAGCATAAAGTAACTCCAAATGGTAAAATAATCACAAGTCCCCGTAGTTCAACGGATAGAACAAGGGTTTCCTAAACCCTAGATTTCAGTTCGATTCTGAACGGGGACACTTCTGCAAAGCAGAATTGGTCTGCAGAGAAGAACTATATATGTATAAAGTCTATCTACTTAGAAGCAAAATTAAACCTGAAAAATCTTATGTAGGATTAACAACAAAATTAATTTCTGAACGATTAAGTGAACACAATAACGGAAAATCTAAATACACCAATACATTTAAACCATGGGAGTTAATATATTACGAGAATTTTTATTGTAAACTTTGTGCTGAAAAAAGAGAGATATTTTTAAAATCTGGAATCGGTTATAGATTTAGAAAAATAATTTCAAACAATTACAAACTAATTTATTAAATCGAAAAGTTCTTCTTTGAAGAACGGGGTGTAGTGTATCGGTAACACGCTCGGTTCGGGACCGAGAAACAGGCAGTCCAATTCTGCCCTCCCCGACTAAAGATTTCTTAAAAAGAGAAGTGTGTCTTGTTTTAATGTTTTTCTAATCTTTTTAAACTTTTCCAAGGGCAAAAGCATATTTAAATCTTGATTTATAATATCTTCTGCCACATTCTTCTCTACAAAACTTATTAATTTTTTTATATATTCTTTTGCTCCCAAGCCAGTTCTTTCTTTAATTATTTCTTCTTTAAATTCATACCCTTGTGAGAAAAAATAATGAACATCATATATATCACGGCCAGCAATTTTTTTATGCCTATTATATCTATCAGTTACGCTAACAAGTTTATTTGCAAACATTGATTCAATAGTTTGGCAATTTAAAAACCGATCAATTTCATTTATCTTAACTTTTTTATAATCATTACTTATTACAAATTCAGATGAATGAGCTTCGCTCCCGAATACACTGATCATAAGAGTATTCCGTGTATTGGGTTGTGATTTGTATTTTAAAGTAAAGAAAAGGGATTTAGAGTTTTCTTTATCTATTGTAAATTCTAGCTTTTCAAAAATTGATTCCAATTCTTTTCGTATTACTGAAGTTTCTAATTCAGAAAGTATTTTATGTGGATCAAAATCTAGGTCAACAGAAAATCTATCCAGATAATCAAGCATTGAGGCACACGTCCCACCTTTGAAATATATCTTTGAAGATAATATTGGGCTATCTGCAATTTCAACCAAAAGCCTTTGCATTTTACTTCTATGTACAATGTCTTGTTGTCTTAAAGTTATCATTTTTGTAAAGTATCAAAATAATATTTAGGGTTAAAATAAAGCATATCAGAAATTGCTCTTTCTTTCGTGGCCATAAAATATCCATCTTTTTGTATTATATTTTCAGGATTTAATAATATTTCTGGTTTAGCCTGCCTGTAAATGTACATGGTTCCATTAAATCCAATTCTTTGAGAAACGGATGAAACAAAGGTAATTGGGTAAACCATTTGGTTTATTACACCTTCCAAGAACAACACAGTTTCGCAACTGACATAACAAAACTTATGAATAAGGGCCGTTCCTAATTCAAATTTATCGATTTCATGAACTGGAACAGTTGAATATAACCCTTTAGTGATTTGGATTAGTATCCCTTTTTGAACGTAACGTTTTATCGTAGTATAAAGTGTATTTCTATTTTCAATTTCCCAAAGTAATGCTAAATCCTGGGTATGGAAAAGCTTTTCCTTAGATTTGAATAGTATGTCTAGTTTGTTTATCATGACAATGTAAGTTTACTCATCATGTACAATTATGTACAGAATAACATAACTAAGTTATGTTGTCAAACCTACTTCCCCACTTCTTCCTTGGAGTAAATCAGAAGATCAGTTACAGAATCATAATCAAAGATCTCATCAGCATTAAAAATTAGTCCTAATTCTTTTTCTGCTGATTCTGGAGCATCTGAAGCATGAATTATATTGTTTGAACCGCTCATACCAAAGTCTCCCCTGATACTACCCGCTTCTGCTTCTCTAGCTTTTGTAATTCCAACAATCTTTCTAACTGCAGCGATTGCATCAAGACCTTGCCAGACCATAGCAACAACTGGAGTCCATTCCATGAAGTCTTTTAGTGTTTGGAAAAAGTCTTTGTCTTTGTGATGAGCATACCAATTGTCAATGATGCTATCTGTAAAGCGAACCATCTTAATACCCACAAGTTTTAATCCTTTTCTTTCAAACCTATGGATAATTTCCCCCACCAAACCTCTTTGAAGTCCATCTGGTTTAACTAATACTACAGTTTTCTCCATCATATTATTTATCAAACAAATCATTATTTACCATAACTTTAACACCTACACGAATTCCATCATCTCGACCAGTTTCCGTCAAAAACGTGACACTGGGCACGTGACTAGATAATCTGCCGACACAACCTTTCCGTCTCCATAAATCTATGTTATTTTTACATGCAGCCAAAAAACTTCGAGCTGTCTAATTTTTAAACCTCCGGAAACTGTACCAACGTCGGCTTTATCATCTATAAACTTTCCATTAATTTTCTCTCCTAACGAATTAGCAAAATCAAATTCTAAATTATCAATATAACCTTCCTCGTCTCTTCCTGTATTACCAAAACCACATCCACTAGGAAGTTTGCCTTCAGACATTTCTAAGCTAAGTTCTAAAACTTGAGATGAATCAGCAACTTGTTTTGCTACAGCTTCCCTTAGTAGTACTTGATCTCCACGAGGAATAAGAAATAGACCTTCAACATTGTTATGAAATTTTGTTAATCTACTTATAACTGAAGGTTTACTGTTCTCGGAGTGTGGATTCCAAAGTCCATATTTTGTAACTTTTCTTTCTTCACCAATATTAGAGGTGGATGTAAAACACGCCCCATTATCTTCAATTCTTTGTATCAAATTGATTGCCTCACCCACCGTATGTGGTCGAAAAGTTTCATTCATTAAAAATACTTCATTAAATTCCATATTCTTTTCAATTTATCAAACTTTTAACTTTTTGCATAGGGGGCAAAATTTATATTTCCCAAGGATATTTGAAATAATCTTGGTTCTTTTCTCCATCAAGCCCTACTACATTAAACTTACTAATTTTATATTTCTTTAAAAAAGTACTTAAAGATTTTTGGCTAAACTGTGCAAAATTTGTTTTAACCTCAATTGGCAATATACTTAAATCGTCTTTTTTGACAATAAAATCAATTTCCTTTTGTTGTTTATTTCTCCAAAAATGAATATTGTTTCTTCCGTATACTTTTACAAGTTCGGAGAAAACATTTGTTTCAAAAACATTTCCTAAAAGGGTAGATTGAAAATTACCAAACCAGAGAAGTGATTGTAAACCAGAATCTAAGAAAAATATTTTTGGATTTTTGCTAATTTCCACACTTGGACTATGGCTAAATGGTGTAACTCTTTTAATAACAAATGTCTCTTCTAAGATTGATAAATATTTATGTAGTGTCGATTGAGAAATAGTTGTTTCCCTTGAAAGTGCTGCTACATTTAAAATTTGCCCCGACTGAGAGGCTAAAACTTTTAGCATACTATTAAGTTTATTGATATCGGTAATATCAGCTAAATCACGGATATCTTTTCTTACATATGTTTCAATTAATTGTAGGAGGTGATCCCTTTTTTTAGTTTCATCTGGCTCAAGAACAATCCTAGGATAGCCTCCATATTTGATAAATTCTGCATATAGCAATTTAATGTGATAAAGAGCTGAAGACGACAATGAATCAATGTTTACATATTCAGAATTCTTAAATTTCAAAAATTCTCTAAATGATAATGGGAAAATTTCAAAACTTATATATCTTCCAGCGAGAGAATTGGTAAATTTTGTCTTTATATCAAATGTAGACGATCCTGAAACAATAAGGTGAATATTTTTATAATGATCTGCAATTATTTTCAAAAATGAGCTTGGGTTGTCTAAATATTGAATCTCATCAATAAAAACAAAAACATTTTCATTTTCCAGATAACCTTTACTGCCTAAATTTGATATAAATTCACTCGTTCCTTTATTTAAAATTCCAAGTAAATCTGGGTATTCTAAATCATAATAAAATGTCTTCGATTTCTCTTCTTCTAAGAATTTTTGAGTGTATTTTAAAACATGGGTTTTACCAACCTGTCTTGCCCCCAACAGAACCAAAATGGTTTCGTCACCCAGGTAAGGCTTAATTTCATTAAAGATATCCCTTTTATATAACTGCATTTATACAAAAAGTATAACTTTTAATAAAGTCCATGTCAAGTTTAGTATACTTTTTAAAGAAGCTTTTTGAATCTGGAGGCATCCTCGTATGGGCCAATTATGGCTAGATTTAATCTTTCTGGTACAAACAATCTTTTAGCTTCAAACAAAACCTCTTCTAAATTTACTTTATCTATTTTTTTGAATACTTCTTCAGGGGTTAATATTTCACTGCCAAATAATTCTTGATCTCCAAAGAAACTATTTACATCTGATGTATCTTCCAAAGCTAGAGCCAAATGACCTTTTAAAAATTCTTTTGCCTTCGTCAGTTCTTTATTTAGCATTTGTGTTTTAACATTTAGCATTTGGTAATGAATATCAAGCATTACCTTCACTGCTTCTTCTGCCTTTTTAACATCTAATCCTGCATATGTTCCGATATAACCTATATCTGAATACCTATCCATTGAGGTTCTAATTGCATAGGCAAGTCCTCTTCGCTCTCTAACTTCTATGAACATTCTAGAGCTCATTCCCCCACCTAAAATTGCCGAAAGTATAGTTTGGGCATACTTGCCTTTGTAATTCTTGCCATCAGCCATAAAACCAAGAATTACATGTGCCTGTTCCTTTTTCTTGTTATGAAGTTTAATTTGTGGTTTATTTTGTTTGTTTTCAAACTGTTTAGCTACAAGTGATGAGTTACGAGTTACGAGTTTGGGGAAATATTTATTTGCTAAATCTAATGTTTGTTTTTCAGTAACTCCTCCAGCAACAGTTACCATCATATTTTCAGCTGTATAAAATTTCTTTCTATATTCCTCAAAATCCCTCTTTACCATACCCTGTACGCTCTTTTCTGTACCTGAAATATCCCAACCAAGTGTTGATCCTGAATAAATCAATTCCTCAAAAGTATCTCCAATTTTCATCATTGGCGTATCTTCATACATTCTAATTTCTTCTATAATTGTGCCTTTTTCTCTTTCAATTTCTTTTTTGTCTAGAATTGGGTTAATCAACATATCAGACAATATATCAAATGCTGTTTCTATATCATCTTTCCTACACTTGACATAGTAATTTGTATATTCTTTACCCGTACCCGCATTAAATTCTCCTCCAATTCCATCAATTACTTCAGAAATTTCCTTGGCAGTTGGGCGTTTTTTTGAACCTTTAAAGCCCATATGTTCCAAAAAATGGCTTATACCGCTATTTTTCTTTTCCTCATTCCTAGATCCTGTCTTAACCCACACAGTTACTGTGGCTGAAGGAACAGACGGCATAGGGATTGTCAGTACTCGAAGTCCATTTGATAGTATTTGTTTGTTAAAATTCATGTTAGTAGTATATACTAAATTAATGTCCAAAATCATACAAAGTTTTGAAGCCAAAGAACTTAAAAAAAGACCTTTTATAATTAAGATTGCAGATAGGCTAACCTCTTTTTTTGGTAGTATTTCTTTTTTAATTTTGAACCTTTTGTTTTTTGTAAGTTGGATAATCTTTAACAAATTTGATCAATTTCCATTTCCAATGTTAACCATGATAGTTTCGCTCGAAGCTATTTTTTTAACAATTATTATGTTAGTTAGTCAACAAAGACAAGCTCATATTGCAACAATCAGAGAAGAACTTGATATGCAAGTCAATAAATACTCTGAACGCGAAATTACTAAAGTTTTAAATCTTTTAAAAATTATTGCTGAAAAACAAGACATAAAACTTGATGACAAAGAACTTGACGAAATGTTAAATGAACTTGAATTAGGCTACATTGAAAGAAAACTTGAAGAACAACTATCCGAAAAACAAAAATTAATAATCGATCTATCACCTCTCAATAAATCTTGACCTTGCATCAAACAATGATTTATTTAATTCTAATTTAGCTTCTGGCGATATTTCTTTTAAAACTCTTCGAGCCCTGCTTCCGAGAGATTCTAAACTTGTATCAGTCACAACAATTCTCAAGTTTTCTGGTAAAACACTCTCACCCCCTGCGACTAATGCAAGTCTCGTATTACTAATTTGCTTCACCTGGTAGGTTATCATGTTTATTTGACAGAATTTTATCATAATTTTCACAAATTCCAATTAGTAATTTGTTTAATAACAACATTGGCATTATCTTTTAATTCCTCAATTTCTTTTGTTTTTCCTTGAGATTATAAATTAGTGTAGCCAATTACAATACTTAAAATTGCCGTTGCCAATCTTTGATCCTTAACTCTTTTAGAATGCCTTAGTTTAATTTCATTTGCAATTGCAAAATCACTAGGATCTTTATTTAAAAGCCCCTGCTTAGCTAAATTTATCCCACTCCAATCAACACTTGAAACTTGCACATTTCCACCACTAATCAATTTTGTTTCATCAGGTAAAATAGTTCCAAAAACTTTTCTTAAAGAGTTTCCAATGTAAGCCCCTAAAAGTGCAATTTTACCTAAAGACTCTCTGGAATTATTAATTTCAAGTTTTGATAATTTGTATAAATTTGAAACGGCTTCCTTGAGATTTGTACTAGATAACCTCCCTTCAATAAAACCTTGGAGATGTAATACAAACTCTTCAGAAGTATATTTGTTAGTTTCTTGAATTAAATCTTTAATAAAAGCTAGTTCAGGTGGGAAAGCAACTAAGGCAAATCACATTGAAGAAGAAATTGAATTAGGGTCTTCACTTCTCCCTCCATTTCCTGTAACTTCAGTTATAACATAGCCAGAATTACCATCATGCATAACAAGATTAGCCATTAACGGCCCAACAGCAAAAAACATCGATTCTCCCTATAAATTTTCTTCAGGCATTCCTCTATCTTTAGCAACTGATAAATCAAATTCTCCGTAACCTAATGCCCCACCATACGAAGAAGCACTTAATCTTCCTCCCTTTGAAGCCATTCTTAGACCCAATTCAACTGCTTTCGCTCCAAGGCTGTATTGCTTGCCAGAAGCTTCTAAAATTAACCTTACTTCTTGAATAACTTTTAACTCTGAATCCTGATCCATTATCTTAAAAGTTCCAATTGTTTCATTTTGAGGTTGTAAATCCATTTTTTTACATCCTTTCTGGGGCTTCTATGCCCAATAGTTTTAGGCCATTTTTAAGAACTTGTCCTGTTCCCTGTGTTAAAAGTACTCGGAAAGATTCGTTTTCACTTCCAATAATTTTATGCTTTGTATAGAAAGTATTATATTTTGAGGCTAAACTATATAAATATTCACATAAAATGTTAGGTGAGTAACTTTTAGCAGCAATTGTGATAATCTCTTGAAATTGGGATAATTTACGAAGAACAGAGAGTTCTTTGCCTGTTAGTTCTGGTAAGTCTTGCAGGTTCGGAACCCGTAAGCCTTTCGGGTTCCGAACCTTATATGTAGTTTTTTGTATCACACTGTTACATCTTGCAACAGTATATTGTAAATAAGGCCCAGAATTCCCTTCCAAAGAAATTGATTCTTTAAGGTCAAAAGCTATTTCTTGTGCAAGTCCTGTTTTTAAAAATGAATATTTAACTGCCCCAACTGCTATTTTTTCTGCTATTTCACTATTAATTTTATAACTTTCTAAGATTTTTTCTTTTGCCTGATCTAATATATCTTCACCTAAAATCACATTCCCAGTTCTAGAACTCATTTTTCCCTCTTTAAGTTTTACCCAACCATATGGAATATGTATTTCTCTCCCTTTTGTTTCAGGTAAAATAAATTCCAAAGCCTTAATAATAACTTTAAAATATTCTGTTTGTTCAGGCCCTACAGTGTGAACTAAAAGATCAGGATCATATTCTGAAAACTGTAATTTAGCCAAACCTAGATCTTTCCCCTCGTACGTAGGAACACCTTTTCCAGATATAAATACTCTATCATGAAGCCCATATTTTGATCCTTTGAAAATGACTGCCCCATCACTTTTTTCTAAAATACCATTTTTTAAAGATTCTAGGGCGATTAGTTTACCACTTTCTGCACACTCGCTCTCAAAATAGAATCTATTAAATTTGGTGTAAACCCTTTTATAAATTTCGTCAAAATAATCCAAACTCCATTTTCTAGTTTCTTCATAGATTTTGTTAATATCAGAGTCAGATTTATCATAAATTTTTAAATTAATTTCTCCTACTCTTTTTTTAGCCTCTTCATCTTCTTCATAGGCAGTTGCACCTTTCGCATATACTTTGCCTAGATATTCTGCTCTTTTTTTAATGTCTTTGAGATCTTCAAAGCCTTCTATTTCTATTCCATAAATAGCTTTGGCAATATGCAAACCTACATCACCTTGATAATTAGCTCGAATAACTTTAGCCCCTATCGCTTCATGAAGTCGTGATAAAGTTTCGCCTGTGGTTATATTTCTTAAGTGTCCGATATGAAATGCTTTATGTGTATTAGGATGGGCGAACTCAAACATTATCTTTTTACCTTTTAAAGAATCACCTTTCCCGTAGTCCTCTTTCCCCTCATCAATCTGTATCAAATTATTAATTAATATATCTTTTTTCAACCAAAAATTGATAAATTTACCAACAACTTTGGCAGAAAACTGTAAATCTTTACCATTTATTTCATTCGCAATTTTTTGAGGATCCAAATCTTTGTTTCTTAAACAAATATTACTGCTATAATCACCAAATTGAGAATCAGAAGCAAAGTCCACTTCAGAATTTTTAATTCCCGTCGCTTTTTCCAAAACCCTAACTATTTGATCTTTGTAATTTGACATTTTAATCTTATTCATATATATTACTATTTATCACGAGGGAGGGAAGCTTTAAGATTCGTACTTAAAGTAACACTCCCGTTTTTTTTGGCTTATTTCGTCAGAAACAAGCTTGCTTATTTACCTAATTTTACCCTTTTATCATTCATAAAATCCATGTAGGATTTAAATTTTAATAAAAGTTGAGAGTATTTTTTCTGATTTGGAATAATAATTTTTTCAAGCTTTTTCTGTTTATCTAAATACTCAACTAAGCAATAAAAATCTCCATCACCTGAAACTATAACGGCCTTTTTGTAATTCGGATACTCAATCATTGTGTGAAGCACCAATTCTGCATCTACATTGCCTTTTACCTCGTGTTTTGAAACAACTGTGGGTTTAAAAACCAGTTGATATCCTGACTTTTTCAAAGAGTCATACAATTTTTGATTTTTCTCAATGTATCCAATAAATAAAAATGCTTTTCTAATTTTATATTTATCCTTTAGATAAATTCTAAACCTTCTAAAATCAAGCTTCCAACCTTGATCACGAATTCCAAGATTTAAATTCTGGGAATCAATAAAAGCATAAACTTTCTGGTTTGTTCTTTGCATATATTATCCTGCTTTTACACCATTTGGAACTTTTTTCTCAGGAATCGCCAAAACTGGAATTATTCCATCTGAGTAACCAATATCAAATGTCATACCCTCTGATATTTCACCCATCATTTCTTTTGGTTCCAAATTGACAACAAACAAAGCCTGTAACCCTTCAATTTCTTTTGGATTCTCACGTTCTTTCTTAATTCCAACTAAAATATTCCTCTTAAAATCCCCGAAGTCAACAACAAGCTTAACTAATTTATCTGACTTCTCGATATCAATAACCTTTTCAATCAAACCCACACGAATATCAATCTTTTCAAGATCGCTAAATTTAATATTTGATTTAATTTGTTGCGTATTTCTATTGTATAACAGATTAGTTCAAAACTCCTTTCCTTTTTTTGAACTCCACTTTCTCCAGTCTTTAGGTGCCTGAGGGTGTGTTTCTTTAAAAATTAATGCTTCCAATTCTTTCAGGGTTACATCTTTTACTTTGTCTCCGTCTAATGTTAGTAAATTTATTTCTCCATCTTGATCCACCAAAACCATCCCCACATCATTAGGTATTGCTAAATTAGCAACCAATTTTTTAATTATACTTATATCCATATTTATAAAAACAAAAACCCCTTCAAACATTAAACTTAATTAATATTTAAAGGGGTTCTTCGACATCGCTCAGAACGGTACCACCCTTATTTTTAACTCTTTACTCCAAAGCTCTTGGGATTCGAACCCCAATCAAACGCTTTTTCCTTGGTTATTGTATCACACTTAATTCATTTTAGCTTTTTTGCAAGAAAAATGATAGAATCTTAGCCTTATGCCTAAAGAAGATTACCAAAGGTTAATGGCTGCAGCCGTAGTAAATGCAGATCAAGGTGAACCACTTTTAAGTGGTGTTCCAAAAAAAATAGAAAAGGTGTTGAGAGGTGGATATATGGGGATAAGTTATCATTTTACAAAAGATGAAATTGATTTTTT
Organism: Candidatus Woesebacteria bacterium GW2011_GWB1_33_38; assembly: GCA_000990005.1. Taxonomy (GTDB): domain Bacteria; phylum Patescibacteriota; class Microgenomatia; order UBA8517; family UBA8517; genus UBA12026. The sequence goes on from LBPF01000008.1 coordinate 23,381, forward strand.
AAAAAACGTGGATGCGATAGATTTGGCAGATTTTGCTAAACAAACTGCGGGTTATTGGGATTAATTTTTCACCTCAAAATCAATATCCCCCATTTGATCTGTCCGAAGTATTTTAATATCCTTCTCACTTAATATCTTTATTACTTCCTCATGTGGGTGGCCATAACTATTTTTTGCCCCGACACTAATTACAGCAACCCGCCTGCCGGCGGGCAGGCTTCCAGAAAAAACAGCATCAAGTAGTTTTTGGCTTAAACCATTCTTTGAACCATGATGATTCACTTTGAGGTAGTTGATGTTTTGTATTTGGCTAGATTCTGATATCTGATTACTAACTTCTTGCTCCACATCTGCAGTAAAAAGAGCCTTAAACTGGCCGTATTTTAGAAGAGTTACTATTCCCTGATCATTTACCCCCACACCAAAATCTTTGGTGTCTGGGTGTACTATATCCAAATATATCATACCCAACCTGATAACCATGTCCTTACCAATAGGCATACTGGGTATCCCTCTACCACCTATCTCATTTTCTAGCACTTTGAAGGTTTGATTGCTAGAAGTTGTCCCATTATGGGCGTAGGTTTTTATGTTATAAGTTTTAACAACATCAATTAATCCTCCGTAGTGATCTAACTCTGGATGTGTCAAAATTACAAGTTCTATTTTTCTATCATAAAAAGGCATGTATGATCCTAAACAGTCAAGGATCTTTTGATTTGGTCCCCCATCTATTAAAATCTGTGTATTATTTTTTTGTATTAAAATCGCATCACCTTGACCAACATCACAGGCAATAATATGGAGACTGTCATCAACAGTAAAAACTGCCAACCAGACTGTCAAGGCGACAGTTAAGAAAATAAATCTAATATTTTTGTAAACCATATTAAAAATGGAAATAATATAAATAGTATCAATCTACCAACTAGTGGTACAATTAAACCAACAATTCCTCCAGATGCCCCTAAAATCATGATATAGGGAATGGTCCAAAGTATTAAAGCATTAATAATTGGAGAAAGTAAATTAAACTGACCAAAAGTTGCATATATTATTGGTGCAACCCCAATTTGAGCAGCAAGAGAGGTTGACAGTCCTTCTCTTAATATATTTGGTACAAATTTTAATTTGTCATTTATTCTTTTTTGAAATAACATCAAAGACATTGTAGCTACAAATGACAGAATAAACCCTAAATCTGTTATCCAAATAGGCTTAATTAAAAGCATTATGCCTGCAGAATAAATTAATAGTCTCCAAGAATTAACAAGTCTTCCTTTATATTGGGCTAAAAAGGCAATACTTCCCATGATCCCTGCTCGAATAATTGGAGCATCAAAGCCTGAAAGAACCACATACACAAAAATTCCCGCAAGGGTCATGAAAACCGCATGTTTTCGGTTAAAAAAATATGTTAAGGTTGAAATTAAGAATGTTGCCAACATGGTTACATTTGTGCCTGAAGCAACTACAATATGTGCAGTTCCTGTTGATTTTAATTTCTCCCAAAAAACGGCAGGCATGTTTTTTGACCCAATCGTTACTCCAGCAACAAGACTAGAATACGGTTCGGATAAACTGGATTTGTAAAGAGAAATCAATTTAAGTCTAAATTTAAGTAAAAGATTTTTATTTTCTGTATTAATTTCTATTAATTTCGCATTATCTAATCTATTCCCGCCCACCACCCCTTGGATTATAATGCGGTCTCCATATGTTATTTCTGGATATTTTGGCAAGTAAATTTTAAGTCCTTGAAGTTTTAAATATTGCTGTTTGTCATATATAATTGGTTCTGTATAAACTCTTGATGTAATCCTTACAAAATCACCATTTTTGTAGACTGGTTGGGTCGAAAAAAATCTTAAAGAAATTAGTAAAGTTAAGACAATAAAACTAATAGACAGAAATTTCATTTTTTATTTTTTCATAAGTTTTTTGAGGGATTATTTTTTTACTAACCAATTCCTCCAAATTTGAGTAAGGTCTTTGTTCAATGATTTTTTGGGCGTAAACAGGGCCAATTCCTACAAGTTTTTCTAACTCTGACTGGCTTGCAGTGTTAATATTAACTAAAATTACGGGTTCCGAACCCGAAATACCTAAAACACCTTGATCTAGTTTGATATCCCCAGTTTTTTTGGCACTCTGAACTTCCGACTGCGACCCGCCTGCCGGACGGGCAGGATAGATGTATATCTTTTGACCATCTATTAACTTACTGGCTCTATTAATATTTTTATTAACCCACTCCCTATCTGCGTCTATTGATAGTCCTCCAGAAACTATTAAAAGGTCATCAATTCTTGAGTTAATTGGGAGTTTATAAACACCAGGTTTTTCTATACATCCAGAAATTTCTACAACGATTTCACCTGAAAGGTCTGACCTTTCAGGTTTTGATGATATTATTTCAACTTTGTCACCAGAAGAAAAGATATTGGTTTTGAAAGAAAGTACCCCAAAACCTATTAGAATAAGTCCCAAGAGGCAAAAAATAATAAGTTTTTGATTAGATGACGAAGTTAACAAGTTTGTTAGAAATAAATATTTCTTTTTTAATTTTTCCACTCTTTAACCATTTTGCTACTTTTTCATCTGTTTTTGCAAGTTTAATTATAGTTTCTTTATCTGTAGCCTGTACACTATCCACTACAACTTGTCCTCTAAGTTTCCCATTGACTTGAATTACTATTGTAACTTCGTCCGATTTTAGATACTTTTCATCATAAGTGGGCCATTGCGAGATATGGATTGAATTCTTTTGACCTAGTATCGCATGCCAAATTTCTTCAGCTAAATGTGGAGCAAACGGCGCGAGCAAACGCGCCAAGATATTAAGTGAATCGATATTAAGTGAATCACAACTAGACAAAACATTTACCAGTTCCATTAGGCTTGAGATTGCAGTATTAAATTTGTAATTTTCTATATCTTCCCCTACTTTTTTAATAGTTTGATGCATTTTAGATAAAACAGGCTTGTCAGTTATGAGTGATGGGTTACGAGTTTGATGGAATAAACGCCATACACGGCCGAGGAAACGATGAGCTCCTTCAACTCCTGTAATATTCCAAGGTTTCATAATATCAAACGGTCCCATGAACATTTCATAAACACGAAGTGTATCTGCTCCAAATTTAGGGATAATGTCATCTGGTGTAATTACATTTCCCCACCTCTTACTCATCTTCCTTGAATCAGGCCCAAGAATCCAACCTGGAGCTCGTAGCTTTAAAAAGGGCTCATCACCCATTTTTTTATCAATATATCCAAGATCAAATAACACTTTCCAAAAAAATCTGGCAAATAATAAATGTTGAACTACATGTCCCCCACCTACATAATCATTAACTGGAATTATTTTTTCTTTTGAGGCAAATTCTTTTGTATTCTTTGGATCACAAAATCTTAAGAAGTACCAAGATGAATCAACGTATGTATCCATCGTGTCAACTTCTCGTTTGGCTGGCTTTCCACAACTAGGACAAACTACGTCTTTCTGGAAACTAGTAGATCTGGCAATTGGTGATTCTCCATGAGGCAAAAAATCAACATCAGTTGGCAAAAGTACGGGTAACTCACTTTCTGGAACAGGATTCCAACCACATTTATCACAGTAAATCATAGGGATTGGACAGCCCCAGTATCTTTGTCTTGAAATCAACCAATCACGAATATGATATGAAATAACTCTTTTTCCCCAGCCTTTTTCTTCAAAATAGTCCATAGTCTTTCGAAGCCCCTCTTCAAAATCCATTCCATTTAAAAACTCAGAGTTTATAAACGTGCCTTTTTTACCATGCTCAATCACTTGGCTTTCTAATTTAATTTCGCTTTCATCGCCATCTGCTCCAACCACCACTCTTTTAATAGGTAATCCAAATTTTTTTGCAAATTGAAAATCACGTTTATCGTGCCCAGGACATCCCTGTACAGCGCCAGTGCCTACGTTTGCAAGTACAAAATCAGTTACCCAAATTGGAAGTTTCTCGTTGGTTAGATGATTAATTGCGTACAAACATGTGAATTCACCTGTTTTTTCTTTACCTTCTGTAATTCTTTCCTGATCAGATTTGGACATAGCCATTTCATAATATTTTTTAACTTTATTTTTAATTAAATCATCAACTTTAATTTCTCCATTTATTATTTTTGAAATTAATTCGTGTTCAGGGGCAATAACAATGAAGGTTGCCCCAAAATTAACAGGGGCAGTTGTAAAAACTGTCACTTTATCTTTATATCCATCTATCTCATAAGAGATATTAATACCTTCTTTTCTTCCAATCCAATTTTTTTGCTGGGTTTTGACTTCTTCTAACCAATCAATCCCATCCAAACCAGATATTAACCTATCAGAATAGTCTGTAATTTTGAAAAACCATTGATCTAAATCTTTTTTAATTACAGGTGTATCACACCTCTCACATTTACCATCCTCTACCTGCTCATTTGCAAGAACTGTTTCATCTTTAGGGCACCAATTTACAGGCGATTTCTTTTTATACGCTAACCCTTTTTCAAACAGCTTAATAAATAACCATTGTGTCCATTTGTAAAATTCAGGACTTGAAGTATCTATTTCTTTATCCCAATCGTACGATAGCCCTGAAGCCATCAACTGTTTCTTAAAATTTAAAATATTTTTATGAGTTTCTTTATCAGGGTGAATTCCAGTTTTTATAGCATAATTTTCTGCTGGTAGTCCAAAGGCATCCCAGCCCATTGGATGTAAGATATCAATGCCTTTCATCCTTAAATATCTACTTAAAATATCAGTTCCAACGTAACCTTCTAGATGCCCTACATGCATAGAAGCCCCAGAAGGATATGGAAACATATCCAAGACGTACCGTTTTTTGTTTTTGTTTTCTGATGTCTTATAAATTCCATCTTTCTCCCATTTTTTTTGCCACTTTTTTTCAATTTTTTTGTGATCGTATATCATATATTTGATATTCTACATCTTTTTAACTAAACTGAGAATATGTTATACATCTTAGCTTTGATTATTATTCTATATACTTCTTCACATTTTCTATTTAGAAAAAATGAAATTTACTTAAGGGTTAGAAAATATATTGATATTGCAACGATTGTTGTTACTTCTGTTTTAGTTATTACTTGGGTTGAAATATTTAATTTATCTTTTCTTTTTATAATCTACTTCTTCATTTCACTTGGAATAATCTCTTATCTTATTTCTAGATTGAGAAAACTCGAAGCTAAAAAATTATCTGCTGAAACAGTTATTAAAGAATTAAAAATAGAAGAAAAAGTACTAGAAAATGAAATTGAAGTACTACAAAATGAAGAAATAAAGAAATGAAGAAATTTTTGTTGTCGTTTTTTCTGTTGTCACTGTTCACTATTCACTATTCACTGTTCACTGTTTCTGCTCAAGAACGTATAGAATCCCCTAACTACCGTATTCAATTCCCAAATTTAAATTCTGGCGCTGGAATTCCAACATCGAGTGGATACAAGCTTGACTCAACTGTTGGTCAAACAGTTGCTGGAAAATTTAGTTCAGCGGGATATATTGCAAGGGCGGGATTTCAATATATTCATTCAATTATTCCTTTTTCTTTTTCAATTAGTGATATACAAAAAAACTTTGGAACCTTAACCCCTAACACCCCATCTACCAATTCTTCAACCATTATTATATCTGCTGGAGGAGCAGGGGGATATTCTGTTAAAGCTTCTGAAAATAATCCTTTAAAAACTTCAGATGGTGGAGATACAATTATTGATACACTTTGCGACACAACCTGTTCTGAAACTACAGCAGGAGTCTGGACATCTTCCACAAAATATGGTTTTGGATTCAATATGAGCGGAAATGATGTCCCTACTGATTTTACTAATTCAACTTATTATAGACAATTTGCTGACAGGAATTCTGCAGAAGTGGAATCTACTATAATGAGTTCAGTTAATGTTGGATCAAGTAGAACCGCAACTATTACTTATCAAATAAATATAAGTGCTGTTCAACCGGCAGGAACATATAGAAATGTAATTAAATTTACAGCTATTCCAAGTTATTAAATTAATAGTTAAAAGTTAAGAATTAATAATTTATGAAAACTACTAAACAAATCAAAAATAATACTTTTTGGATTATTTTGTTTTCATTCTTCATTCTTAATTCTTCATTCTTAATTGACAAAGCAATGGCTCAAGCCATTTCTTTGTCCGTCTCTCCCCCATTATTTGAACTTATGATTCAACCCAATAAACAAGTCAAACAGATATTTACTATAACAAACTTAGGCGGTGATAGTATCATAACTCCGAGTCTAGTTTATTTTGAATCCACCGACGGAACAGGTAACGTTAATCTAACTGAAAATCAAGCTCCAGATTGGGTTATTTATAATAAAACCCCATTTAATTTAAAAGGTCAAGAAAAATTTGATTTTGAGATTTTGTTCTCTCCTCCATCTGACGACCCCGAAATTGATCATTTATTAACTTTAGTTTTTGAAACTAATGAGCCTGTTGACCTGTTGGGACAAAATTCAACAACTTACACTTCAAAAATAGGTGCAAATATATTACTAACAATTTCCAAAGATGGCAGTCCAGAAAAGAAGGCGGAAATAATAGAATTTTCAGCTCCTAAAATCATCGATTCCCTGTACCCTATACGCTATACCCTAAAACTGGCTAACAATGGCAATTCTTTCTGGAAACCTAACGGTAAAATAATAGTTAACAAAGAAATATTAAATTTGGCCCCTCAAAATATACTTTCAAATTCTTTAAGAAAAATGAAATGTATTGACAATGAAATATTAATAAATTGTGAGCTGAAAACCAGGTTTTATGTTGGTAAAATTGTATCAAAGTTAGAGTTCACTATTGACGAGGAACCAAAGGTTTATAAACTGGAAATTACAACTTATTCCCTTCCCTTGACATTAGTAGGTGTAGTCGTATTATTAATATTAGTATGGCGAAAATTAAAACGCTAGTTGTTCCATTTCTTATAACTGTTATAGTTTTAAGTTTCTATTTTATTTATCCTACTAAAAAACTTTATTCAGCTAATTTTACTTCGGCTTCAGCCACACTTTCAAACGCTAGGTTTTCATATAAGGCAGGTGTTACCTCGGGAACAACGGGAACATCTGTTGTTAATATTGACGGTTCTGGAAATGCCGATAATGACACAGACCATCTGTTTCCTAAAGATACTATTTGTATTTCAAATGCAACAGAAGATGGTTGTACAGGGAGCACCACTTATGTTGTTTCTAGTATTGTAGATACAGACACCTTTAACACTACCACTCCTCTTGGGGCAACACTTTTATCAACTGATTATGTCATTGCCACCCAATCAGGAAGTCTAGCTATTTCTTTTACTACTGCAACAGAAGTTCCAATCGGTGGAACACTCTTAATCACAATTCCTGCCGCAATAAGTGGGTCAGGAAATGCAAATGATGGTATCCCAGATACAGCTGCAACGACAGGTGATAACGGCTTTGATTTATCAACTATCGCAACAGGTGATGTATCAGTATCAGATATCACAGGCTGTACTTCAGCAGGCTGGGGTTCTGCAACAATAACAACAGGAAATGGTACATCAACAGACCACACCATATCGTTTACCAGAGCGTCAGCAACTTGTGCAGTCAGTAAAGCCATTACGGTAACTATAGATAATGCCCCCGGAATAATTAATCCAGCACCACTTACTTCACATACACAAGGGCAGGCTGATGCTTACCAGATTAACATTAAAACAAGAGATGGTGGTACAAACGTACTTGACCAATCTGATGTAACAGTTGCTCCAGTTGAAGGAGTATTAATCTCAGCGACAGTCGATGAGACACTTTCTTTTGCAGTAGCAACAAGAGCGTCAGGAACTACTAACTGCAACATTCTAACAAGTGTAACAACAACAGCTATGTCGGTACCATGGGGAACACTTTCCCCAACATATGCCTCAGGAACTCATAATTCCGCACAACAATTAACTGTTTCGACAAATGCAACTGCTGGATACAAAGTATATGCCGAAGAAAATGACCAAATGGGTAAAAATGGTGTTGCTTGTTCCGGCGCAGGGGCTGGAGAATCTGTTGACTGTATTCAGGATACTGCTTGTGGCGGTACACCATGCACTCATGTAACTGCACAGGATTGGGGTTCTGACCCCTCAAGTTATCCAGGTCTTGGTTACTCGCTAGAAGACGCCTCAGGAACAGATGCTTACTTTGAATATGACGATACTGGAACCTTTTATGCTAAGCAGTTTGCAGACCAAGAAGCCGTAGAAGTTAGATCAGACGCTGGAGCGGAACTTATGAGTAATAGTGGTCCAGTTGCGGGATCTTCCGCTTACGTTTGCTATAGAATAGATATTACAGCAACACAGCCAGCGGGGTATTATTATAATAAAGTAAAGTACACAGCAGTTCCGACTTTTTAAATTAAAATGAAAAAAATACTTGCCCTAATCATAATTTCCGTTTTGATAACAGTCTTTGCGTTTGAAATTAAAGCACAAGATAGGATTCCTTTAGTGGTAGCGCCAGCAAGGCAATTTGTTGCTATGGATGCGGGAACAACTGAAAACTTGGTAATTAAGTTTTTTAATGAATCAACTGTACCAGTCTCAGGAAATCTAAAAGCTATTGATTTTGTGGTTACTGCAAAAGACGGCTCCCCTATTTTACTTGAAGATCAAACAAATGATTGGATAAAATTACCTTTCGACAGAGCCACAATTCCAGCAGGAGATGTATTAAAAATAAATTATAAAGTAACAGTTCCTGAAAATACTCAACCAGGCGGTAGGTATGTTGCAATCATGTTTGAACAAACAGGACAAATCCCTGATACACAAACAAATGATGAAGGAGCGTCTGCAATTTCATCTAGAATCGTTGGGCTTTTGTCCGTCAGAATAAACGGTTTTGTTTATGAATCAGCTTTTATAGACAATTTTAAAACCCCTAATTTTTTAGAATTCGGACCTATTCCAGTTTATTTTGAAATATTAAATAAAGGTGGAATGCACATTACCCCATTTGGACAAATTACACTTACAAGCTGGTTTGGAAAAACTATAGAAAATAAAACATTAGAACCTAAAAATATCTTTCCAAATGCTAAAAGAATATATGAAGATTCAATGGGTAAAACTTGGATGTTTGGAAGATATATTGCAAGCCTAACAGCAAGTTATGGTGATCAAGGGAAAACTTTAACCTTAAATCAATTTGTCTGGATTATTCCTATAACTTTAATTATAATAATAACTCTAGGTTTAATTATAGTCACAATGGGTATAGTTTTAATTAATAAAAGATTTAAAGCAAAACAGGTCAAATTGGAAGAAAAATTAGAAGAAGAAATAACAGAGCTTGAATCTCTAAGAAATAAATTCAAAGATAAACTACCAAAATAGCCTTAAGTACTTGACAAATAATTGTGGCATGGTTCTAACACTTTATGGCGCTAGGCAAACAGGAAAAACAACTCTTATTAAAAACCTATTCGGTGTTAAAAACCAAAATTTCTTGTATTTAAATTGTGAAGAACAAAGAATAAAAACAAAACTTATTCCCGATTACCCCAGCCTTAAAAGCTTAATAGGGGGACTGTCGCCCAATTAGCCTTGTAGCCTTAAGTTGTATGTGATACAGTTTGTATATGTCTTCTGCTCAAGATGGTGGGGTTTTAATTTCTGAAGAAG
>LBPF01000009.1 GCA_000990005.1 Candidatus Woesebacteria bacterium GW2011_GWB1_33_38
AGAAAATTTACAGAAATTACTTCAGAAGATCAAAAACAACTCCTCAAAAACACCAAACTTCTATCTTTTATTCAGGGCACTTAATTGGCGAAGTCAGGACTGTTTTTATCTCTCGTCATTGATACACCACATCTTTCCATAATTTCAACAATTATATCGTCAGCTGTTTGCTTTTTTTGTGTTTCTAATCTTACACCCTTCGGGGTTGCGATTCCTACGTGGTGAGTTGATGCGATACTTGCATGTATCATATCATCAGCAGTTTTCTGTTTTATTTCCATAATTAAAATTATAGCTTTTTAATCTAAATTATCTTGACATAGTTTGACACTTCTATTGTGAAATTTACTTCTTGACATGGTGTGAAAGAAATAGCAGAATGGATAGTAATGGTGAAAGATGGAAAATCTTTTAACCTTTAGTACTGCCCGATACTAAAAAATATATGTTACTTGGAAATTATCAGGCCGTACTAAGCGATTCGCGAAGAGTCGCAGTACCTAAAAAATTTATGAGAGAACTAGGTGAAAACCTAGTTTTGGCTATGTGGTATGAAGATTGTCTGATATTGGTTAAAGATAATTTTTGGGAAGCATTGTCAAAAAACTTAGTTGGAGACAGTCGAAAAGGTTGGGGGGTTAGAGATCTGGAAAGATTTATATTAGGCTCGGCCTTTGAAATAACGCTTGATGATCAAGGAAGAATTATTATCCCTGAAACCTTAGCCGAGTATGCCAAATTAGACAAAAACTTATGTTTTTTGGGATTAATTGATAGGGTTGAGATTTGGCCAAAAGAGATTTGGGATAAAAAAGCTAAGGAATTATCCGTGACAACAAAAGAATATATTGAAGAATTAGTTAAAAATGACAAACGATAAATATCCTGCCTGCCGGCAGGCATGGCACGAATCAGTAATGATTGAGGAAGTAATTAAAGAAATGCCAAAAGGCAAGGTTATTGATTGTACTTTAGGAACTGGAGGACATAGTGAAGCACTAGTCGAAAAAGGCTGTGAAGTCTTAGGAATTGAAGCTGATCCAAGGATTTTAGAGATTGCCAAAGGGCGTCTTGGTAACAAAGCGAGGTTAGTTTTAGGCAATTTTAGTCAATTAGATAAAATTGCAAAAGAAAATGGTTTTAGTGAAGTTGGTGGAATTTTGTTTGATTTAGGAGTAAGCAATTTGCACCTTAAAGATGATAACAGAGGATTTTCATTTACAGAAAGTGAGCAAGAACTTGACATGAGGCTAAACCCTGAAAATCAAGGAGTAAAAGCCATGGACCTTTTAAATGCTTTAAATGTAGGACAACTAATAAATCTCTTTGAGAAGGTTATGAATAGTGATTTATCAAGAAAATGGGCCAACGAAGTTATTTTTAATAGGCCATTTAAGACTGTTGCTGATTTGAAAAAAGTGGCTTTTAATATGCCGTACAAAAAAAGTCTTGACTCAGCAACTTTACCGATGCTTGCTTTAAGAATAGCAGTAAACTCTGAATATGAAAATTTAGAAACAGCATTACCAAAAGCTTTTGAAATATTAGGGTCATATGGAAAACTTTTAGTAATTACTTTTCATTCTGGTGAAGAAAGGATTTTGGAAGACGTGGTGGGTGGCAAGGGTTATGTTGTTTACCCAACAGAGGAAGAAATTAGGAATAATCCGAGGTCTAGGAGCGCAAAATTACATATATATGGCAAAAATTAATAAAATAACATGGATAATTAACTTAAGCTTATTTATAGCCGTTGTTTTTATGGGAATTGAACAAGCAGGAAGAGGCGCTGAAATTGCTAAACTCGAAGATAGTTTAGAAAAGGCAGTTTTGTCAAAACAACAATTAACAGATGCAATTTTTGCAAGTAACAAACGTTTAGAAAATAAGGATGACTTGTTATCTTTGGGGTTCGTTAAGCCTGCTACAGTTTACTATTTTAATACAGAGGATAGTTTTGCCAAGCTTCCTGTAAAATAAAGAACAAATGAGACTAAGGTTTGTAATTGGAATTTTTATACTAATATTTTTAGGTTTGGTTGCAAGACTTTTCTATTGGCAGGTTATAAAAGGTGGAACCCTCTCCAAACAGGCTGAATTACAATATAATGGTTCAACAAAAATTATATCCCCTAGAGGTAGTATCTATGCCAGTGACAATACTTGGTTAGCAATACAGAAAGCTAACTGGCTACTATTTGCGGAAAAACCCAATTTAGAAAACCCTAGAATTGTTGCTGATTCTATTTCCTCGATTATAGAAGAGGAAAATAATGATATTTATGCGCTATTAACAAAACCTGAGATTGTTTGGATACCTATTAAACATAAAATTACAGGCGAACAAAAACGGCAGGTTGAAGAATTAAATATAAAAGGTCTTGGTTTTGAGCTTGAGGAAACCAGGTTTTATCCTGAAGGTTCAGTTTCAGCTCAGCTTTTGGGTTTTGTGGGTAAAAATAACGAAGGGGTGGACACTGGCTATTTTGGATTGGAAGGTTATTATGACATCTCTCTGAAAGGAAAATCTGGCTTTATTGAAAGAGAAAAGGACTTAAAAGGTGTGCCATTTATTTCAGGTAGTATGTCAGAAATCTCGTCCGTTTCTGGTGCCAATCTAATTACACATATTGATAAAAGAATAACCAGTATTGTAGACAGTAAACTCAAGGAGGCAATTGAAAAGTATGGAGCTAAAGAAGGATCGGTTATTGTTATGAACCCAAAAAATGGTGCAATTCTTGCAATGAGTTCATATCCATCATATGATCCTGCAAAATATAATGAGTATGATGGAAATTTATATAAAAATCCGGCAATCTCTGATACATTTGAACCTGGATCTGTTTTTAAAGTTTTGGTCATGGCTGCAGGACTTGACGATGGTGCAGTTTCCCCCGATACAATCTGCGATATATGCTCGGGTCCTCTAAAAGTTGATAAATATTTTATTGAGACCTGGAATAGAAAATATTATCCCGATTCTACTATGACTGATGTTATAGTTCATTCAGATAATGTAGGTATGAGTTTTGTTGCCCAAAAACTAGGAGCAGATAAATTATATGACTATCTTGACAAATTCGGGATTGGGAAATTGACTGGAATTGACTTGCAGGGTGAATCAAATATTCCCATGAGGAAAAGAGGAACATGGAACATTGTTGACCTTGCAACAGCGTCATTTGGTCAAGGAATTTCAACAACCCCCATTCAAATAATAAGAGCTGTTTCAGCAGTTGCTAATGATGGAGTTTTGGTTACACCTAAAGTTGTTGAAAAAATTGAACTTGAAGGTTGGAGCCAGAACGTAGATAAAAAAGAAGAAATAAGAGTTATTAAAAAAGATACTGCTGAAAAAATGACAGAAATTATGGTTCAGGCTGCAGGTCATGGGGAAGCTCAGTGGACTAATTTAAAAGGCTTTTCTGTTGCAGGAAAGACTGGTACAGCTCAAATTCCAATTGCAGGACATTATGATCCTGACGCAACAATTGCAAGTTTTATAGGCTTTGCTCCATCAAATAATCCTAAGTTTGTGATGCTAGTTACATTAAAAGAACCACAAAGCAGTCAGTGGGCCTCAGAAACAGCTGCGCCACTTTGGTATTCAATTGCAAAGGACTTATTTGCATATTTTGGCATTCAACCAGATAATTAGGTATAATACAAAAACATAAGTTATGGCGAAGTTTTTAATAACAGGTGGAAAAAAACTAGAAGGTGAAATAAACATCTTTGGTAATAAAAATTCAGCCCTTAAACTTATTCCTGCAGTTCTTGCTTCCCCATCAAAGTCGGTTTTGACTAATGTCCCAAATATCTCAGATGTTAGAGTTTTAATTGAAATTATTGAAAAATTGGGTGCCAAAACGAATTTCAAAGATAATACACTAAAAATTGATTCCACAAGTCTAAATTCATATGAACCTGATCCTGATTTGTGTTCAAGGATTAGGGCCTCAGTCGTTCTTGCAGCACCTCTTCTTGTAAGATTTGGCAAGGCCATATTAACACCCCCTGGTGGTGATCAAATTGGAGATAGACTTCTAGATACTCATTTTAGCATGATGCAGAAACTGGGAGTAAATTACAAACGAGAAAATGGTAAATTTTATCTTTCCTGGGATAAAAAAATAGGTGGCAAGATATTTTTAGAAGAAGCTTCAGTTACTGCAACAGAAATGGGTCTTATTATGGCGGCTTCTATGGATGATGAAGTAACAATTGAAGACGCAGCTGCAGAACCACATGTGGGAAATTTAATTGATCTACTCGTTAAAATGGGAGCAAAGATAATAGGTCGCGGTACAAACACCTTAACAATTAAAGGCGGAAGATTGACAGGTTGTGAGCATAAAGTTATGGCTGATCATATTGAGGGGGGAACTTTTGCTATAGCCTCGGCGATTACTGGTGGAACATTAAAAATAAATAACTTTGAGTTAGAAAACTATCATATGATTTTAAACTATTTAGGAAACATGGGAATCAAATATAAGATAGAAAACGATAGTCTAATTGTTTTACCTTCAAACTTAAAAGCTTTACGACGTAAATTTCAAACTAGACCATGGCCAGGATTTCCAACTGATTTAATGAGCCCTTTTATTGTACTTGCAACACAAACTGCAGGGACAGTGCTTTGCCATGATTGGATGTATGAATGGAGAATGTTTTTTGTCGACGACCTTATCGGAATGGGGGCTAATATTTTTATAGCTGACCCTCATAGAGTCATAATTTCAGGGCCAACAAAACTAATGGCAGATAGACTTTTTTGCAAAGATATAAGAGCTGGAATATCAGTCATCTTAGCTGCCATGATTGCAGAGGGGACTAGTATTATTGAAAATGTTGAAGTTGTGGATAGGGGATATCAAGACATTGAAAATAGGTTAAGAAATTTAGGAGCTTCGATAACTAAACAAGAATGATTCAATTTGATTCTAAAAAAGTTAAAAAAGGTGATACCTTCGTCGCTATTAAGGGTTTAACAGTTAACGGTAATGATTTTATAAAAGACGCGATTAAGAATGGAGCCGTTAAGGTTTATAAAGATAGCACTTATGAAGAATTGGGAAGATTAGTCAAAGACTATTACAAAGATCCAAGCTCTAAATTAAAAATAATTGGAGTTACTGGCACCAAAGGTAAAACAACTACTTGTCATATGATTTATCATATTTTGAAAAATCTTGGCAAAAAGGTTGGACTTATTTCAACAATAACAACTAATGGTTTTCATACAACTACCCCTGATGTCATATCTTTAAATCAAGAACTTTTAAAAATGGTCAAAAAAGGTTATGAATATGCTGTTTTAGAAGTAAGTTCCCATGGAATAGTTCAGGGTAGAATTGCAGGGATAAAATTTGATATTTCAGTTTTAACAAATATTGCTCCAGAACACTTGGATTATCATAAAACTTTTGAAGAATACAAAAGGGTAAAAATGATGTTTGTAAATTCTGCCAGATACAGAGTTTTTAGCCCACGAGAAAGTAAATTAAATATTATTCAAGGAGAATTTAATAATATAAATGCGGAAACAGCAGTAGAAGTTGCTCAGGAATTAGGAATTAGTAAAGAGAAGGCATTAAAAACTCTAAAAACATTTAAATTACCCAGTGGTAGATTAGAAGAAATACCGACAGGTAAAGATTTTAGAGTTTTTGTAGATTTTGCACACACCCCCGATTCATTGGAAGCAGTTTTGAAATATTTAAGGACGATTACAACAGGACGGTTAATATCTGTTTTTGGCTGTGCAGGCGAAAGAGATCCGAGAAAAAGATCTAAAATGGGTAAAATTTCTACAAAAATTGCGCAATTTTCAATTTTTACAGCAGAAGATCCCAGAACAGAATCAGTTTTTGATATTCTAAAAAAGATGAGATCCAAGGCCATTAAGAATAAATTTATTTGTATTCCCGAAAGAGGAGAAGCAATCGCCCATGCTCTTTCAATTGCCAAGAAAGGCGATATTGTGGGAATTTTTGGCAAGGGTCATGAAAAATCAATGTGCTACTTAAATTACGAGCACCCATGGAATGATCAGGAATTTATTAAAAATTTACTGTCAGGTTACAAAAATTTATCAGGAATTATTTTGGCAGCAGGCAAAGGAACTAGAATGAAATCAAACCTACCTAAAGTAATTCATATAATTTGTGGTAGATCAATGATTTCATATTCCTTGGAAAGTTTGAGAAATGCTGGTGTTATCAACTTATTGCCGGTTGTGGGATATAAAAGACACTTGGTACTTAGAAAAATTTCAAGAAACATTGACTATGCTGTACAAAAAAAGACTTCCGGAACAGGAGATGCTGTTCGAATTGCACTAAGAAAAATCAGCCCTGATTACAAAAATATATTAATAATAAACGGTGACGATAGTGCTTTTTATGGTCCTAATACTATTAAAAATGTTATCAAAACCCATATTGATAATAAATCAGCCATTACTTTTGTAAGTTTAATTCAAGATAATCCAACAGGATTAGGTAGAGTTTTGAGAGATAGTAAAAACCAATTTATGGCGATAGTGGAGGAAAAGGATGCATCTAGCGATGAAAGAAAAATAAAAGAAGTAAATGATGGACTTTATATTTTTAATCAAACATGGCTGAGGAAAAATATTAGTAAGTTAATAAAAAGCGCAATAAGTAAAGAATACTATTTAACCGATTTATTAAAAATAGCGGTTAAGCAAAAACAAAAAGTTTCTATTTATAAACTACCTGATTCAAGTGAGTGGCAAGGAATTAACACCCCTGAACAACTTCTAGAAGCCGAGCAAAAAATGATTAAGAGATTAAATGAAAAAATATAATCAAAAAGTAATAACATTTGGAGGAGGTACAGGTCAGTTTCATCTTTTGTCAGGTCTTCGTGAACTAAATAAGAATTCACTAATCACAGCTATAGCTGGGACATGGGATTCTGGTGGTAGTTCTGGTCGGTTACGTTCTGAAATTGGAGTTTTACCGCCAGGAGATATTCGGCGTTGTTTATTAGCCTTGATGCCTAATGAAAAACAAAGAATGGTAGCTCAGACACTCTTTGATGACAGGTTGGAGGATTTGACAGGACCAATGAAAGGTCATTCATTTGGAAATTTACTTACAGCTCGATTGGAAAATATTTATAAAGGCCAAGATAGGGGAATTGATGCGGAAAGGGAATTGTTTGGTGTAAAAGCTAAAATAATGCCTGTTAGTATTACTAATCTTCAGCTTATTGCTGAGACTTCAAAAGGAAATAAAATTGTGGGGGAAACCAATATCGATTTAAGAATTAAAGATAAAAATTACGATAAAAATGACAAAATTGTAAGAATTTATTTTGATACACGGGGAGATGTTAATTTAAATGTATTAACTGAAATCGAAAATGCTGATAAAATTGTATTTTCCTCTGGAGACCTTTATACAAGTGTTTTACCACATTTGTTAGTTGATGGAGTCAAAGAAGCAATTGAAAAATCAAAAGCGAAGTTAATCTATGTATTAAATCTGGCTACTAAACCTGGAGAAACAGATTCCTACAAAGCCTCAGATTTTTTGAAAGCCTTTTTGTTTTACATAGATACTCCAAGTAGACTTAATTTTATGATTGTTAATGATAATCATTTAGATCAGGAGGTTTTGGAAATATATAAAGGAGAAGGTCAGAATTTGGTAGAAATTGATGAAGACAAGATTAAAGAATTGGAACCAAAATTGAAAATTATTAAAAAACCTGTTTCAATTTACCTTAAAAAAGAACATCTTTTACGCCACGATTCAATAAAATTAGCTAAGTGTATACTAGAATTATGAAAAAGATTCATTTAATGGGGATTTTAGGCAATGGAATGTCTGGAATTGCTTCACTGGCTTCTCAAATGGGCTATCAAGTTTCAGGTTGTGATTTAAAACTTGAAGGTCACAGTAAAGAACACTTAAAAGATATTGATTTATTAGTGGTTTCTCCAGCAGTTTTATACCAAAACAACAATAATCCTGAGCTAGTTGAAGGAAAGAAGCAAAAAATTGTTATGACATGGCAGGAGTTTTTAGGAAAGAATTTAATGAAAGGAAAGAAAGTTGTAGCTATTGCAGGAACTCATGGAAAATCAACAACCACTGCCATGGTTGCTACAATTCTAATTGATGCAGGTTTTGATCCAAGTATTGTAATTGGAGCATATGTTCCTGAATGGAAAGGTAATTCACGATTTGGTAAGGGAGGCTATTTTGTTATTGAAGCAGATGAGTTTAATGACAATTTCTTGTATTACAATCCAGATATTGCTGTTATTAATAATATTGAATTTGATCATCCTGATTTTTTTAAAAATGAAGAAGATGTTACTGCTAGTTTTGAAAATTTTAAAAATAGATTGATTGGACCTAAAATTTTAATTACTGAAAAAGACAGCTTGAACAAACATTTTAACTTAAGTGTTTTTGGTGAACATAATCAAAAAAATGCTAATATGGCATATTTAGTAGGACAGGAATTAGGAATTAGGAAAGAGAAAATAACTAAGTCTTTGGAAAATTTCAAGGGAATAGGTAGGAGGATGGAATTAATAGGTGATATAAATGGTGTTAAAGTCTTTGATGATTATGCTCATCATCCTACTGCCATAAAAACAACACTTGAAGGCCTACGAGAAAAATATAAAAATGAAAAAATATTAGCAATAATAGAACCTCATGGATACAAGAGAACAAAAGCATTACTAACTCAATACAAAAATATTTTTAGTTCTGTAAATTCTGTAATTATCGGTCCAATATTTAAAGCTAGAGATAAGGTTGACAAAACTGTTACCTCAGAATTGATTGCCAAAATATCAAAACATCCAAATATAGATTCATTTCAAAATATATTTAGTGTAATAAAAAATTTCGATATAGTTATTGTTATGGGGGCTGGAAATAGTAACTTATGGGCAAAACAAATAGTACTAGCTTTAAAGAGTTAACAACTTTAAAAGTTGGTGGAAACATTAAATATTTTAGGGAAGTTTCTTCAAAAAAAGAAATTGTTGAAGTTGTTAACTTTGCCAAAAAAAATAATTTGTCGATTTTTATAATAGGTGGAGGAAGTGATATTGCTGTTAATGATAAAAATTTTGATGGTTTGGTTATTAAATACGTTGGCAACAAATCACAAATCACAAATCACAAATCACATGTTTTAATATCTGTAGAGGCAGGAATAGTTTGGGATGATCTGGTTAAATTGGCTGTTGAAAGGAATTTGCAAGGCATTGAGTGTTTATCTGGTATTCCAGGTTCTGTTGGAGCATCTCCCATACAAAACATAGGTGCTTACGGACAGGAACTGTCCGAAACTCTGGACAGGTTAACAGCATATGATATAACAAATCAAAAGTTTATAGATTTTTCGAACAAGGATTGCAAATTTGGTTATAGAGAAAGTATTTTTAAACAAAAAGATTACTGGCAAAAATTTATAATAATTAATATTACGCTTAAGTTAAAAAGATATGAAGATAACGATCTTTCTTTGCAGACAATTAGAGATGAAATATTAAGAGTAAGAGGAGAAAAACTTGTTAATCCCGATGATATTCCAAATGCAGGATCATTTTTTAAAAATCCGATTGTTTACTTGAGTAAAAAAGTTGAACTAGAAGAAAAATACTCTGATATAAAAATATACCCATTTCAAGGTAAATACAAAGTCTTTGCAGGTTTTTTGATTGAAAAGGCAGGCTGGAAAGGAAAAAGTTTAGGGCCAGTTAAAGTCTCAGAGAAACACGCTTTAGTATTAACAAATCCAGGAGGAAAAGGAACTTTTTCTGACATTAAAAATCTGGCCGATGCAATTATTAAAGATGTGCAAGATAAATTCGGAATAATTCTTGAACCAGAAGTACAATATATAAATTTATGAAAAGAACTATTTACTTATTTATAGATGAATCTGGAAACTTTGACTTTAGTAAAAAAGGAACAAAATTTTTTGTGTTAACATCTTTAGTAACTTCAAGCCCCTCATTTAAACGATATGCACTTTTGAACCTGAAATATAAGTTGCTAAAATTAGGCATAAATCAAGAATATTTCCATGCTACAGAAGATAAACAATTTATACGCGATAAAGTTTTTTCTATATCTAATAAATTTAAAAACAATATGATAGTTAATTCAGTAATAATTGACAAAACAAAAACCAAGAAAAAATATCATGACCCAAACGTGTTTTATCGTGAAACAACTAGAATCTTGCTTTACAAAATTTTTAAAGAATTAAAACAAAAAGAGGTAAATAACGTAGTCGTTGTCCTGGGAGCAATTTTTACACGAGATAAACAAGCTCAAATTCAGAAAGTACTCAAAGAATATATTAAGTCAAATTTTTCTGTTCAGTTTGAAATTTATTTTCACAAATCTCAATCAGATATTAATAGTCAGATTGCAGATTATTTTGGTTGGGCAATTTATGTCAAGTTTGAAAGAGGAGAATTTCGACCGTATCGACTAATCAAAAGTTTTATAAAGTCGACCAACCCATCTATCCTTACGGAAGAGCCCGGGGGCTCTTGTTAATGGGTTGGAACCTTTAATGGTATTATGAATTAAATTGAAACATATGTCAAATATTGTTAGTTACAAAGATTTAAGGAAAAAGTATCCAGAATTTGTTTATGACAGTTATTCTTGGAGATTAGATGGTAATGAGTTAAATTTAAATTTTACTTATAAAGTGGGAGGATTTGAATTTAAACACAAAATAATAATAGAGAATTTAGCCAAATCATCAATTAACAAAATTAATGATCAGTTAAAGTCTCTCATTTTCAATATCGGGATGGTTGAAATTTTTAACTACTGGAAAACTTTTTGTTCTCCAAAAATAATTATCAAGGCTGGTTTTTTGGACAATTATCAGATTAAGTGGTGGAAGAAACTTTTAATAAATGGCATGGGACAATATTTCTATGAAAATAAAATTGATTTTACATCCAAAAATTTTGTAACTTTTAAAACTACAGGCATACCTTTAAAGGTTGAACCTTTAAAGGTGTCAGGAAGAGAAGTTTTGGTACCAATTGGCGGAGGAAAAGATTCTGCTGTTACATTAGAATTGATTAGTCAAAATTTTAAAAATACTCTTGGTTTAATTGTAAATAAAACAAAAGCTCGAACAGATACCGCAAAGGTTTCAGGTATTAAAACAGTAGTTGTTAAAAGAATTTTGGACAAAAGTATGATAGCACTAAATAAAAGAGAGTATTTGAATGGTCATATTCCATTTACTACAGTCCTCTCATTTATTTCATTGTTGATAGCTTATTTAAATAATAAAAAATATATAGCATTTTCAAATGAGCAAAGTTCTAATGAAGGTAATGTAGTTTACAAAGGTTTAGGAATAAACCATCAGTATAGTAAGTCATTTGAATTAGAAAATGACTTTAGAGAATATAATTTCAAATATTTATCGAATATTAATTATTTCAGTTTTTTAAGACCTATTTATGATATCCAGATAGCAAAGATGTTTTCAAATCTTGATAATTATTTTTCAATAATAAGAAGTTGCAATGTCGGTCAAAAAAATGATTCTTGGTGTGGTAAGTGCCCAAAATGTCTCTCAACCTTCATTTTACTATACCCATTTATAATGGAAAAGGTGATCAAAATTTTTGGTAAAAATTTATTAGAGGATGAAAATCTAAAGCCAATCTTAAATTCCCTTATTGAAAAAGATGAAGTCAAACCCTTTGAATGCGTAGGGACAAAGCATGAACTTAGAGTTTCACTTGGATTAGATGAAGACAAAGAAATAATGAGTTATTGGGGTAAAAATAATTTACCATCCTCATTTAAAAATCTATTATATTTTAATTTAAATTTTAAAGACAAAAAGATTTTAATTTTAGGGTATGGAAGGGAAGGAAAAAGTAGTGAGAAATTATTTAAGAAATATTTGCCTAAACAGAAAGTTGATATAACCGATCAGACAGATGGCAAAAATTATCTTAATAGTCTAAATAGTTATGAGGTTGTGTTTAAATCACCTGGCATTCCTAATAAATTACCTGAGATATTAAGAGCCAAACAAAATGGTGTTATTTTTACAACTCAGACTAAAATATTCTTAAAATTATATCGAGATAATATTATAGGTGTGACGGGGACTAAAGGTAAAAGTACAACAAGTTCGCTAATTTATCACATACTAAAGTTTGTAGGCAAGAATGTTGTTTTAGTAGGAAATATAGGTAAACCAGTTTTTGATTATTTAGATAATGATGACAAAGATATGATTTTTGTTGCAGAGCTTTCGTCTCATCAATTAAGTGAT
Organism: Candidatus Woesebacteria bacterium GW2011_GWB1_33_38; assembly: GCA_000990005.1. Lineage (GTDB taxonomy): Bacteria > Patescibacteriota > Microgenomatia > UBA8517 > UBA8517 > UBA12026. The sequence goes on from LBPF01000009.1 coordinate 12,337, forward strand.
GTTCATGATAGTCCATATATTGCAGTTTTATTAAACATCTTTCCAGAACACCTTGATTATTATGAAGATTTTAGCGATTACAAAAAAGCAAAAGAAAATATATTTAAGTTTCAGAAAAAAAGTGATGTTTATTTTTCTCTCGAAGAAATTGTAAAATTTGAATTACCCAGGTTAAAAACGAGTCTTTTGGGGCCGCACAACTTGAATAATATAAAAGCTGCCTTTATGGTCGCATTGAAACTTGGGATTGATAAAAAAGACATTATTAAAGCATTGTCCACTTTTAAACCCCTTGAAGATAGACTTGAAACAGTAAGAGAATTAAATGGTATAAAATTTGTAATTGATGGATTAGCTACAATCCCTCAGGCGTCAATTGCTGGCGTCGATAGTTTTCAGGACAGAGATATAACTCTAATATTAGGTGGATTTGATAGGGGGGTGAGTTTTGTTTCTTTTGGAAAAGAATTAGATAAAAGACAAAATATTAAAAACATAATTCTTATTGGTCAGACTGCTAATAAGATTGAAAAATTACTAAAAGGTTCAAAAGCAAATATTTATAATTTAGGTTTTGTGTCTATGGACAAAATTGTTCAAAATGCCTACGAAGTTTCAAAAAAAGATTATGTAGTTTTGTTTTCCCCAGCGGCAACCAGTTTTGATATGTTCAAAGATTATGAAGAAAGAGATAGTGAGTTTAGAAAAGCAGTAAACAATTTATGAAAAAAATATTACAAATTTGGATTGGTAAAAATCTTCCCTTGGTACATGTAAAATTTGATAAAGGGGTCAAAAAAATATTTGCTGATTTAGTAATTCATCCCATCAAAAGAAGATTGGCTAGGTTGTATGTTTTAGTACTACAAAAATTTTTTGGTTTGGTTGTGATAGGTATTACAGGAAGTGCAGGAAAAACAACTACCAAAGAAATGATTGTTAGTGTATTAAAAAAAGTGGATGAAACAGTATGGAGCAAAGACAATATTGATCCTATTTTTAATATTCCTACAACCATATTAAGATGTACACCAAAAACAAAATATCTTGTACTTGAAATGGGTGTTGAGTATCCCCACGAGATGGATTTTTACCTTTGGCTAGTTAGACCTTCAATAGGTGTTGTTACGAATATCTTTCCTACACACACACTGTTTTTTGGAGATGAAAAAGGAGTGTTTAAAGAAAAAAGTAAATTGGTAAAAAATACAAATGTAGCCATTCTAAACTCAGACGATAAATATCTTTATTCCCTAAAAGATAAGCTAGAAGCAAATATTATTTGGTTTAAAAAGAATGAAGATCCAATTCTACAAAATAAAAATACAGCAAGAGCGATTGCTGAAGTCTTGGGAGTAGAAAAGTCTATCATTAATGCGGGTTTAGTTGATTATCAAAATCCAAAACATAGACTATCTTTGATTGAGCACAAATCTGGAGCTTTCATATTTGATGACACTTATAATAGTAATCCAGGAGCATTTATTAAAACTCTAAATTATTTTTCTAAATTGGCGGGAAAAAATAACAAAATAGCTGTTGTTGGAGATATGTTAGAACTTGGTAAAGAAGAGGTAAATGAACACAGAAAAATCGCCAATGAACTTAATAAACTTAACTTTAAAAAAGTTTTTGGAGTAGGTAAATTGGTAAAATATGTTACAAATGAAACCTTTAATAATCCCTTAGATCTTTTACCTCACATTAAACCGTATTTGAAAAAAGGAAATTATATTTTTATTAAAGGATCAAGGTCAATTGGTTTAGACAAGTTAGTAGATAAGCTGTTATTATAGATAAGATGCAACAATTTTTGCCGTTGGCCTTAGGACTTATAATGTTCTCATTTTTAATTACTGGTATTTTAGTGGTTCCGTTTATAGACCTTCTTTATAAAATCAAATTCACAAGGCGTGTTGAGGCACCTAAAACTGGCAAGGTTCCACTATTTGATAAATTACATGATAAAAAAGCGGGGACACCTGTTGGAGGCGGTGTTCTAATTATTGCTGTTGTTAGTTTATTATTTGCTTTTGTTTTTCCAATAAGTAGACACTTGGGCGTTTTTATTCAGACAGCTTATTCTTTAAGGGTTGAATTGTTTGTTATATTTTTTACATTTATTTCATTTGGACTTTTGGGACTTTTGGATGACTATAAAAAAATGTTGGGTAAGCCAACAAGAGGAGTACTTGGTCTTGCTTTTGGATTATCCAGAAGTACTAAATTTGTTTTACAGTGGATACTGGCACTAACTGTCTCACTGATAATTTATTTTGCCTTAGGTATTCAAATTTTACACATCCCAATTCTTGGAATAACCCTTCATCTTGGACTTTGGTATATACCTTTCTCTGCCTTTGTTATAGTTGCTTTTACCAATGCTTTTAATATTACTGATGGGCTAGACGGTTTGGCCTCAGGACTTTTGATGATATGTTTGATGGTTTTTGGTGTGATTGCTGCAAATAATATTGATACTCCCTTGTCGCTTTTTATAGCACTTTGGATCGGAAGCTTAATTGCATTTCTTTATTTTAATACCTATCCTGCTAGAATCTGGCTAGGGGATACTGGGGCCCTCTCATTCGGAGCAACGCTTGCTGTTATTGGACTACTGACAGGTAATTTAATTGCACTTCTTATTATTGGTGGCATTTTTGTAATTGAGATTGCTTCCTCAGTCATACAAATTTTGGGCTGGAAAATTTTAAAGCGTCCAATATTTAAACTTGCGCCACTTCACCATACTTTCTTGGCCATTGGTTGGGAGGAACCAAAAATTGTTATGCGTGCATGGCTTGCAGGAATAATACTTGCCATCTTTGGTTTGTGGTTGGCCACAATATGAAAAATATTAATTTATGGGTGGGAATAAATTATTAGCAGTTAATAACACAAATATTCGAGATAATATATACATAGTTCGAAATAAATCTGTAATGTTGGATGGAGATTTGGCAGTTTTATATCATGTAGGAACTAAGGTTTTGAATCAAGCTATTAAACGAAACAAAGACCGTTTTCCAAAAGAATTTCTGTTTAGGTTAACTAAGTTGGAATATATTCAATTGAGGTCACAATTTGTGACCTCAAACAAGAAGGGTGGTAGAAGATATCTTCCATATGTATTCACAGAGCAAGGTGTTGCTATGTTGTCCGCTGTTCTGAAGAGTGACATTGCAATTAAAGTTAGTATTCAGATAATGAACGCTTTTGTTCAAATGAGAAAACATATTAATTCACATTATGAGCTGTACAAAAAAGTTACCAGGTTAGAGAAAGACCAAATAATATATGGAATTAAAACAGACAAGCGATTTGATCGAGTTTTTAAAGCAATAACTGTTAGTAAAATTATTCCAAAGCAAAAAATATTTTTTGATGGAGAAATTTTTGATGCCCACAAATTGGTACTGGATATTATCAGATCTGCTAAAAAAGAAATAATATTAATCGATAATTTTATAGATGATAATGTTTTATCATTGTTCATGAGACGAAACAAAAATGTAAAAGTGACCAGTCTAGCATTTATCAATTTGGAGCGTCTTTAAAAGATTTAGGTAAAAAATGGTTTGCTGTTTCTCGTTTTGATAATCAAATAATAGATTTTCTAAAAAGGATGAAATAAAGTTGGTACTACCTTAGTATGAATAAAAGTAAATTAAATAAATCTAGTATGTTGTTATTTGATAAACAATTCTTTTATCTTGTTTTAAGTCTTGTTGTAGTTGGTCTTATTTTTGTAGCTGACATATCAGCGCCTCAAGCTCTTAATTTCTTTAATGATAAGTTTCATTTCTTAAAGTCTCAGATAATAGCCGCTTTTATAGGTGTAATAATAATGTATCTAGTCTCATTCATAAATTATTCATTTTATAAAAAAATAGCTTCACCGTTATTTGTTTTATCAACCTTACTCTTAATTTTAGTGTTTATTCCAGGTTTAAGTTACGAAGCATTAGGAGCAAGGCGATGGATTAACATTGGGAGCTTAAATTTTCAACCATCTGAAGTTGTCAAGCTTGCTCTTGCGATCTATTTAGCTAAGTTAGCTGATTTAGGCAAAAAACCGATTGCTTTTTTTGTCCCCGTTGTTGTTGTCGTAGGGTTAATCATGTTGCAACCTGACTTAGGTACAACGTTAGTAATTTCTGTAATGGCTTTATCCCAGATATTTGTTTCAGGAATTCCAATATTGTATTTTCTGGGTTCTTTGGTTGTGGGATTAATTGGGGTGATTAGTCTTATTTTAATATCCCCTTATAGAAGAGACAGATTAATGACTTTTTTTGAAAACACGGTAGATCCATTGGGGAAGTCATATCATATTAGACAGGTTCTATTAGCCTTGGGGTCTGGAGGTCTTTTTGGAGTTGGTTTGGGTCAATCTAGACAAAAGTATTTATTTTTACCAGAAGCCTCGTCAGATTCAATTTTTGCTGCAATTGCAGAAGAATTGGGCTTTTTGGGATCCTTTGTTTTAATCTTAATCTTTGCATTTTTTGTGTATAAAGCTTTTATGATTGCAAAATCTGCGCCAGATATGTTTGCTAAAATATTAGCAGTTGGAATATCTGCTTGGATTGGAGGACAAATTATAATTAATATTTCTTCAATGGTAGCCCTAAGTCCTTTAACAGGTATTCCGTTACCATTTTTCTCGTATGGGGGAACATCTTTAGTGATGGTACTTCTCGGTTGCGGTATACTACTTAATATAAGTCGATATGGAACAAAAAAAGTTGTTGATCACAGGAAGTCACGCCGGTACTACAGCTGAAGCTGTAATTGATGAAATAAAAAAAAGAAATTTGGCTTTTGAAATTCATTGGTTGGGGGCTAAATATAATAATCTTTCAAATCCAGGAATTGTCTATCATGTTTTTGAATCAGGAAAAATTGAGAATAAGTTTACTAAAAATACAATCTCTAACTTTCTTAAAATACCCCTAGATTTTTTTAGAGGTTATAAACTTATCAAAGAAATAAAACCCCTTTTGACACTCTCATTTGGTAGTGCTGCTGGGGCAATTGCTTCATTCTGGTCATATTTTTTAGATATCCCAGTAGTAATTCATGAACAAACAGCAACTGCTGGTAGAGCTAATATAATATCTTCGTATTTTGCCAAAAAAGTTTTAATTTCAAGGGAAAGTTCTTTCAAGTTTTTTAATAAAAACAATACCATTTTAATAGGAAATCCAATTAGTAGTGATATTCAAAAATATACAGCCTTTTCTAGAAATCAAAAAGTTAAATCTATTTTAGTCACAGGAGGTTCAAGAGGGTCAACATGGATTAATAATGCAATAAAACCCATCATACCTAAACTACTAGAAAGATATTATTTAATGCATCAAACTGGAGAAAATAATTTAGAAGAATTCAAAGATGTAAAAGATGACAAATATTTTGCATTTGGTCAAATTGATCCAAAAAATATGGCAGAGATTTTCTCAAAATCTGACATAGTGATTTCAAGGGCAGGGGCAAATACAGTTTCTGAGCTTATAGCTTTAAAAAAACCTACTGTTTTGATTCCTATTCCTTGGTCTTTTAATGATGAACAACAAAAAAACGCAGAATTTATGGAAGGATTAGGGTTGGCTAGAATTTTAGCTCAAAAAGATTTATCAGCACAAAAACTGCTTTCTGTAGTAGAAAGTTTGATCGAAGATTATCCTGTAGTTGTCAAAAAAACAGCAAATTTGGTAACTCCTGATCTTCACGCTTCTGAAAAATTGGTAGATATATTGGAAAGTTATATAAAAGAATTATAAATATGTTGCTATTAGAAAAAGATACAAGAAATATTGTACTTACACCTGAGTTTATAATAAAAAGTGATCTTGATATCCAGACAATAAAATCATTAAGTAAGTATGCGAAATTACAAAATAATTGTTTAATAATTACTGGAGGCTATGCTACCGAAGCCCACCTTGGGGGTAAAATAACTCGTGCTCATGGGGATATCGATTGTATTTTACTAAACTTGTCAAAAGTACCTAATGAGCAAATCTTGTTTCAAGTTGGAACTATATTAATAAAAGAAAAAACTAGGTGGATTCAAAATAAAACACAACCTAATAGGGGAGATTGGAGAGAAAATAGAAAAAATACCCCCTTTAATAATAGACGTAGAATAGAATTAAAAATACTTGATGAAAAACAATTCAAAAATCAATTTGTCGAATTAAAATTAATAGACTCGTCGGGTGAGAAAATAAAAGTTTTTGTTGAGGATATCTATTCTATACTTGTAGAAAAGATTCATAAATTTTATTTACTAAAAGACGGGGTTGATACAACAAAAGATAGAGAAAGTAGTTTAAGTGATTTTGTTGATCTTGCAAGACTTATGAAGTCAGCCAATGTTAGTGTGATTACACTATTAAAGCATTTGCATGGTAAAAATGAAGAGTATAAATATGTGGTCGAACTTCTTGGTAAAATAAAACCGAAGATAATCGAGTACTTGTAAGGTTCAACCTTTAAGGGTAATATCAATTATGCCTGCTAAAAATAGTATAAAACTTGATATTGAAGAAACTTATTATCATGTTTATAACAGGGGTGTTGATAAAAGAATCATTTTCGAAGATGAACAAGACCATAAAGTATTTTTAAATTATTTGAAGGAATATTTATCTCCACCTAGACCACTTAATGAGTTAGAGGTAGAAGTGACCTTAAAAGGTTCAACCTTTAAAGGTATACCACGATTATTAAATAATTATTTTGATCAAATTCATTTATTGGCATATTGTTTAATGCCTAATCATTTTCATTTGTTAATTAAACAAAAAGATATTGGCATGATGAAAAATTTTATGAGATCTCTTGGCACAAGATATTCAGTTTATTTTAATAAAAGATATGAGAGATCTGGAAGTTTATTTCAAGGTATTTATAAAGCAATTGTTATTTCTAATGAGAATTATCTTGTTCATTTGTCTAGATATATTCATTTAAATCCTGTTGAATTAAAAATTAATCCAAAGGATGCTTATTCTTCATATGATGATTATATCGGTTTAAGAAATACTTCATGGATAGAAACTGAAACGATAAAGTCATATTTTTCAAGAGAAAATAACAAGATGGCCTCATATAAATCTTTTGTTGAAAGCATGATTGATAAAAAGGATAATGAATTTATTCAAGGGTATACATTAGACCTACCTTGAAAGGTTCAACCTTTAAAGTATGAAAATACGAGAAAAAAGACAAAATACAAATATATTTAAATTATTATCGATACTTTTAATAATTATATTTATTTTCTCAATTCCTATGATTATTCAAAAGTTAATTAAAATTACAAAAATTGAGTGCGTTTCGCAATATGGAAATTGCGAGGTGTTAGGTGATAGGTTACAGGTGACAGGGAACTACAAAAACACAAAAAAACAAATAGAGCAGATATTAAAACAAAACATTCAAGTCAATAGTTATCTTATCCAATATAAAATTCCTGATACATTAAAAATTGAAATTAGTTTAAAAAAACCAAAATATGCAATTTTTTATGGTCAAAAATATTATCTTTTGGATAAAAACGGCCTTATTTTAAGTGAAGCCATTGAAACTAATTTGCCTTCTTTAGTTGTTAATAATTATCAAAATATAATTGGTAATAATATTTCTGATAAAGAACTATTTAGTTTGAAAATAATTGAAAAGGTTGCTTGGCTTTATTCTGTTAAAGTTGGCTTTTTAGAAAATAATGAGCTTCTAATTACTCTAAAGGAAGGTGTTCTCGTGCATTTTCCGTTGGAAGGTGATATAGATATATTAGTAGGTAGCTTAAGGCTCGTATTTTCACGCTTGAATGATGGTTCGCAAGGAATTAGAATAAGTGATATCCGAGAAATAGATTTACGATATAAAAATATAGTACTACGATGAATAGAAATAAAATTATTGCAGGTATAGAACTTGGCAGTTCAAAAACGACAGTTATTGTTGCACAAGTTTCACAAGATGTGGCAACTTTTGTTAAATCGATTAATGTTATTGGTGTTTCTTCCAGTGAATCCAGAGGTATTAAAAAAGGACAGATTGTAAATATTGAAGAATCTGTAGAATCTGCAATTACGGCCATTGAAGGAGCAGAAAGAATGGCAGGGCACAATTTAGTTGATGCTTATGTTTCTTTAGGTGGAGCTCACATACATTCGCAAAATTCTCATGGTGTGGTTGCAATTTCTGGTCCAAATGGAGAGATAGTTGATGGAGATGTAGATAGAAGTTTAGAAGCTGCTTCTGCAATCTCTCTTCCTGCATCAAGAGAAATTGTCCATGTACTTCCGCGTGAGTTTATAGTTGATGGAGAATCAGGTGTTAAAGACCCTATTGGTATGACAGGTGTAAGGCTTGAAGTAGAAACTCATGTTGTAACCGCCAGTAGTGCCGCTATCAAAAACTTAACTAAAACTTTGACAGATGCTGGAATTAAAATTAATGATTTAGTTTTTTCAGGTCTTGCTTCTTCATACTCGGTTCTTACCGAGACCGAAAAAGAACTTGGTTGTTGTTTAATTGATATTGGAGCAGGAACGACTTCAGTTGTTGCCTATGTAGATGGTTCACTTGCATACTCAGGAGTTATTCCTGTAGGAGCTAAAAATGTCACAAATGATATTGCTATTGGCCTTCGAGTCTCACTTGATTCTGCAGAAAAGATTAAACTCTATCTTTCTCAAACCAAAAAAATAGGAAAAGATGTTAGTGACGAAATGGACTTAAATTCAATAGGAGTTTCAGAAGTTACTAAAGTATCTAAAAAGACATTGGTCGAGGGAATAATTAGGCCTAGACTAAATGAAATTTTTACCATGGTTCGTTTAGAACTTGAAAGAGAGAAAATTATAAATAGAATTCCATCAGGTGCAATTGTGACAGGTGGTGGGGCAAAAACAGTGGGTGTGGGAGATAGCGCTAAACGCATGCTTGCACTTCCCGTGAGATTAGGTATTCCTACTGGAATTTCAGGGTTAGTTGATGATGTTTTAGATTCCACTTTTTCTGTCCCTGTGGGACTACTTATCTATGGAGCAAAAGATGAAATGGCTGAAAGTTCTAGCAGTTTTAAGTTTCCAATTAAATTAAATTTACCTGGAAAGGGACTTTTTCATAAAATTATTGAATCAATCAAAGATCTACTGCCATAAATTAGCTTTTGACAACGAGAATAAACTGTATATAATGCAACTTAAGGCAAATAACTGCTCCAATTTGTCTGTTTAAAAAAATATGGCTTTAGTAAAACCTGATTCTGCAAGAATTGCAAAAATAAAAGTAATTGGAATTGGTGGTGGTGGTGGAAATGCTATCTCTTCAATGGTAGAAAATGGTGCTATTTCAGGAGTTGAGTTTATAGTTTGTAATACTGATGCCCAAGTTCTTCTTAATAATAAGGCTCCAACCAAGATTCAAATTGGAGAAAAAATAACGAAAGGATTAGGTGTTGGTGGAAATCCAGAAATTGGAGCTCAGGCTGCTGAAGAATCAATTGAAAAATTAAAAGAATTAATGATTGATACTGATATGGTTTTTATAACAGCAGGTATGGGTGGTGGAACAGGTACAGGTGCAGCTCCAGTTATAGCAAGGCTTGCCAAAGAATCAGGAGCTTTAACTGTTGGTATTGTAACAAAACCTTTTGCTTTTGAAGGGACAAGAAGAACTGTGGCAGCAGAAGATGGTATAGAAAAACTAAGAGAAGCTGTTGATACTTTAATTGTTATTCCTAATCAAAGGCTTATGGATGTCATTGATAGAAAAATGAGTTTGGTCGATGCTTTTAAAGTTGTCGATTCGGTTTTGGAACAAGGTGTTGGCGGAATTGCAGAAATAATTACAACTCCAGGACTTGTAAATGTTGATTTTGCTGATGTTCGCACAATTATGAATCAAGCGGGAACTGCGCTTTTGGGAATAGGAACAGGAGTTGGAGAAAATAGAGCTCAAATGGCGGCTCGTGCTGCAGTTTCATCACCACTTCTTGATTTATCTATTGAAGGAGCAAGAGGAGTCCTCTTTAACATTGCCGGTGGAAGAGATTTGACAATGTTTGAGGTAGATGAAGCTGCCAAGATAATATCTCAAGCTGCAGATCAAGATGCAAACATAATTTTTGGAGCAGTAGTCAAAGAAGAACTTTCAGATCAAGTAAGAATCACTGTTATAGCAACTGGATTTGATGAAACAAGATCTCGTATTGCACAGATGCGACCAACTTATAAACCAGTTGTTCAAGGTGTTGTTTCTGAGGGAAAAGCAATGGGGGATATGACAGATGAAGAAAAAATAGAAGCTAAAGATAATTCCTCTAATGATTACAATGAAGATAATGATTCAAGTAATGACAGCGACGATGATACCTTTGGGGATAAATTTGAAATCCCTGCATTTTTAAGAAAAATAAACTAATTATTTGTGATATTATATATTTAATGGGGAAAAGAGAAAGATTCTTAAAAATTTATGCAAATCTTCCAATAAATCTTCGTGAGGAAGTAGTCGTAATGATACAAGATCAACCGATTAGTTGGAGGGTTGCGTATCTTGAGGTATTTAATAATACAAAATTAGGTTTAAAAATTTTAAATAAATTGGATGAGTTGATGATAATTTAATATATGAAAAAAAAGAAAAAACAACTTGTATCTAATTTAGAAATTAGACGTTTGGTCGTAGAACGATTGAGCGTAATTCCTTCCAACAAAGGACTTTCGGTGGGTGGAAATGATAAGTTTTATACAAAAGACCAACTAATAAACGAAGTTAATAAAGGTTCTAAGATTGGTGAAAAAATTGTAAAAATTGAAATGGAATTTTTACAATCGTTGAAGGATTTAAATTTATATGAATCACAAATCACTTCTAATAACTAGGCCTTTCTATGAAAATCCAACCAATTATCTTTTTTGGTGGAGCGAATTACTTGTAAAACTAGCTAAAGAAAAAGGGTTTGAAATTTCTGATCTCAAAAATAAAAAGGTAACTCGTAAAGAAGTTGAAGGTAGATTAAAGAAAATGAAACCTAGTTTGGTAGTGTTTAATGGACATGGGGATGATAATTCTATTTATGGTCAAGATGATGAAATGTTAATATCAATTGGGTTTAATGATCACTTATTGATCGATAAAATTATTTTTGCACGTTCGTGTTTGAGTGCAAAAAATTTAGGAAAAGCTTGTGTCAAATTAGGAACGACATCTTATATAGGTTATGATGAAGACTTTGTATTTATTTTCGATATAGATTACGTTAGTAAACCCCTTTTAGATAAAACTGCAAGATTATTTTTAGAACCAAGCAATCAAGTTGTAAGATCTCTTTTAAAGGGTAATTTAACTAGTTATGCTAATAATAGTGGAAAAGAAATGTTTTTAAAAAACATTACAAGTTTATTAACTAGCGAAACTACAAAAGAAGACTCATCAATTTTAAGATATTTAGTGTGGGACATGAAACATCAAGTTTGTTTAGGAGATCAAAATGCAAAAATTTAAAATCCCTGCATTCTTGCGCAAAATACATTAAATCTAATGTTTATTTATTCACCTGTTGCGTTGAAACTAATTATTACCTTTTGAGTACTATCCAAATCCCGTAATACTCCTTCTCTTGCTGCATCACCAACTTGCCGTACAAATCTTAACTTTTGAAGTGTTTGATCTACTAGCTTATCTACGCCTGAAAAATGTGCATAAGCCCTATTAAATTCATAACTAAATTCGAGATCACCAATTGCTACTTCTGATGCTCTTACAACAACCATCTTTCTAAGAGCACTTCCAACAGATTCTCCTGAATCTTTTATTGTAAGTCCACACACACTTTTTTCCATAAATTTATACCAATTAGTATAGATTGAGACCGTTACAAAATGGTCTCTTTTTTTGACAAATAACTCCTATCTTTCCATCTGATTTGTTATTTTAACTATGTGAACGCTGGTTATTTCTGGTATC
>LBPF01000010.1 GCA_000990005.1 Candidatus Woesebacteria bacterium GW2011_GWB1_33_38
AGAAAATTTACAGAAATTACTTCAGAAGATCAAAAACAACTCCTCAAAAACACCAAACTTCTATCTTTTATTCAGGGCACTTAATTGGCGAAGTCAGGATTTTTCTAACTTTACCAGATTCGTAATACTCTTTTCCTCGTTTATATACATCAACACTTGATATATCAAGAGCTAATGCGACTGAATATTTTTGGGAGTTATTTATCAAAGTAGTTTTTGTAAATATTAATAATTTCCCCAGTTTCATCATCACGATCTGGATATTGAGCAATGGCCCTGCCCTTACTTTCAATTGTTTTGGGGAAATCGGATTGTTTTTCGTTTTGTTTTAAAATCCTTTTCCCTACAAGCTCCACCGAAAAATGGTGATTGTCACCATAATCAAATGTCATATCTAGTTTTGGGTGCTTTCCAAAATCAAAATAATATATTTTTACTTTATCTGTGTGAATATATGGGTGAGGATCATCCTCCCAATATGGTGCAAACCAAGAATAATGATCATCTCCAAAAGAAAATCCATGCATGTGATCATTAAACCAATTCATAGATTTAATAATTGTTTTTGCTAATTGATTAAAACTTTGTCTTCCATGGATTTCAATCATTCTTGTAATTCTTTTTGGGTAATCGAAATGTACTAAAAATGTAAATATATTATTTGTAGGATTATTGTATTTGGAAAAAAGAGGAGTCAAAACTTTTTGATAATCTTTGTATTCTTTCAAAAACTCCCTGAGTTGATCAGGATGACGACCAATTGATATTGCTTTATTAATACCTCTTAAATAGTTTCTGTCGTTAAACAAAATAAGATCTCTCATCTTGAGAGTATAATACCACCAATAACAACGTTTGTAATTATCTGATATGATTTGCTTATGCAAACAAAAGTATTAGATTATAGAGTAATAGTTGAACCAGAAAATTATCCTAATGGGGACAAGGTTTATAATGCTTATTGCCCCACTCTTGGTATTGCAGATTATGGAGATACCATAGAAGAAGCTTTATCTAGTTTAAAAGATGGAATTGAACTTGCTGTTGAATCATTGGCTAAAGAAAAAGCCGAAATACCGTCTGATAACATCACTGATCAAATTGTTACACAAACACAAGTTCAATTTCCAATTGCTTTTGCTTAAAATATGCCCAAACTGCCAAGGAATATTAAACCAAAAATCTTGTTGAGGTGTCTAAAATCAAAAGGTTTTATTGAAATTGGGGAAAAAGGATCGCACGTCAGATTAAAACACAAGGATGGCAGATGGACACAAGTTGCAGTTCATGCAAAACCAATTCCACGAGGAACTTTAAGAAAAATATTAAATCAATCCAAAATTGATATTAGAGATCTGATTTAATTCAAGAACATCTCCCTCTTTTTGTTGTTTTCCACCTTCTAAAATTTGATTTCAATTTATGGAGTGAATTTAATTAGAAAGTTTGCATCTGTTTGACAAGGGTTTATCCCGAAGAAGTCATGCAAACAATTACTTTGGACAAGCAAAGAAGAATTGAATTTCTATAAAAACATAAATTTCTGATATAATTTTATTTATGTCTAAATCTGCCAAAATCAAGGCTAAAATATATTATGATGACTGGCGAAAGGAAAAAACATATTCTCCAGCGTTAAAGAAAAATATAAACATCACGCTCAAGGGATGGAGGCACATAACAGGAGACGATCAGTATAAGAAAAGGGTTTTTAATGACGTTTATAGAAGATTAAAACTACTACCTTCTGCAAAATTTATTATCAAAAAATCATCTACCATCCAAAGCGTCAGAGTTAAAAATAGCATTAAATATTTTGCTTTAGAAGCGGTTGTACCTGTCAAAATAAATAAATCCAAAACTTTACGTATTGTTAAGGTAATAATTCAGGAAGATAAAATTGGAAATTTAGTATTCCTATCTGTGATGGATAAAAAAAGCTGAACGCCTCACACTTAGGTCAATAAATTGACGTTAGCGTCATAAAGAGTAAAAACTCTTTCGTTCAGCAAAACTATGATATTATAAACATATGCATATGTCAAGATTAACAAAAAAAATTAGTTTAATTCTTCTTTCTTCTCTCTTAATTCTTAATTCAGCAGCTATGTCACTGCTAGCTGCCGAGCTCACCACCCCCACATCAAGTTGGTCCTAAATTGCAATTTTAAATCTGCTATACTTTTTTCATGCCTGCCAAAGTAAATAAAGTTTATATTGAAAACAGTGTTTATATTAAAGAATTTGACAAATGGATCAATAAAAAGAAGTTTATTCATAACAAACAATCTCTTCCCCCGTTTTTTAAAGAAAGAGATATTTGGTGGGCATCAATCGGAATAAATGTTGGCTTCGAAGAGGATGGAAAAAATGACAACTTCGTTCGACCTGTTTTGATTGTTAAAAAATTTAACAATGAGATATTCTTAGGTGTCCCTTTAAGCACAAAGTTAAAAGATAATAAATATTATATTCAGATATCTGTTACAGATAAAACGGTTTCAGCCTTAATTTCCCAACTTAGAGTTCTTAGTTCAAGAAGAATTTGGAATAAACTAGCTGAGCTCGACAAGGGAGATTATTCGATAGTCTTAACAGAAATTAAAAACCTTTTTATTTTGCCCTTCCTGCCTAAGCAAGAAGGTCGTGGCTAGTGCCAATTTGATTACTATGTTATTATAAATATACGCATTTGTCAAGATAATTAATAATTAAGAATTAACAGTTAAGAAATATGCAAACACAAAATAACAAAAAAAAGATATAAAACAGAGAACTTTTGAATTTTCTTTAAAAATTATTCAATTTATTTCTAAGTTACCAAATCAAAAAATTTATTGGTCGTTAGGAGATCAATTGTTACGCTCCGGAACAAGTATTGGTGCCAATATCATCGAAGGGCAAGGATCTTCTTCAAAAAAGGAATTTATTAATTTTATTAGAATTGCATTCAAAAGTGCAAAAGAAACAGAATATTGGTTGAAATTATTTAAGGAATCTAAATTAACTACCAATTCAGGACTTGATATCTTGGTTCAGGAATCCATAGAAATTACTAATATCCTAAATTCAAGTATACTAACCTTGAATGGTCAAATAAAAGTTAAGAAAGAATAAATAATAAATATGCAAAAACAAAACGATATAAAAAGGTCTATAAATATTAAATTAAGTTTTGTTAAGAAGTTTGTTTTAATTCTTCTTTTTTCTTTCTTAATTCTTAATTCAGCAGTCATGCCGTTGCTGGCTGCTGAACCCCCCACCTCCACATCAAGTTGGTATAACCAAACATAAATTTCTGCTATACTTTTCTCATGCCTGCCATAATAAATATTCATATTAAGAATTTCGATGGTTGGATAGAAAAGAAAAAAGAATATCACTTTCAAGAAAAACCTTCTCCAATGTTTAAAGAAAGAGATATTTGGTGGGTTTCAATTGGAATTAATATTGGATACGAAGAAGATGGAAAACATGACAAATTTTTAAGACCTGTATTGGTACTTAAAAAGTTTAATCGGGATTTGTTCTTGGGAGTACCAATGAGTACTAAAATTAAAAATAATCCCTATTATATAAAAGTAACAATAGCAGATAAAACAGTTTCGGCTTTAATTTCTCAAATTAGAGTTTTTAGTGCTAAAAGAATCCAAGATAAATTGGCTGAACTAGATACAAACGATTTTAAAAATGTGAAAGATGAAGTAATTAAGATGGTTTCTTTCTCCTCTCTGCCTAAGCAAAGAGGCCGTGGCTAGTGCCAATTTGTGTTATGTTACAATAAATATATGAGCTTGTCAATTAAAATATAAATATGAAAAAACTTGCCCTAATTATTCTTTCATTTGTTTTGTTTATTAATTCCCTTGCCTTGCCCTTAACCGCCCTTGCTGCCCCAAATCCACCACCCCCCACCCCCACTTCAGCCCCCACCACCTCCACATCAAGTTGGTATGATCAAGATCCGTTTATGTGGTATTTAAAAGTTTTTGATTATAAAACCTCTCCTGCATCAGAAATTTTTGGAGAAAGATATACAGCAGCACAGGTTCAATGGATTTTATATTCTGTGGGATGGGGAATAATTAATTTAGTTCCCGGAAATCCAGAAGCAATGGTTTGTCTGATAAATAAAGAGCCAACTGGAACTTGTCTTGATATAGTATTAAACACATTAAAAGAATTATTGAATCCATTAGCAACTAATTTAGATTCTAATACTGCTTATAAAAATCCACTCATTAATAGCATATTAAATAATCAGATATCTGGAGTCATATATGTAAAAGGAATATTAAGTAAATTTAGTTTAGTTAAAACAATAAATGCACAAGGTTATGGGTTTAATACTGGCGCTAATGCAGTACAAAAATTGTGGATAGCCACAAGAAACCTTAGTTATACATTAATTGTTTTAGCTGTAATTGTTATGTCTTTTATGATTATGTTTCGAGTTAAAATTTCTCCTCAGATTGTGATTTCAGTTCAGTCGGCCTTACCGAATGTGATTTTTACAATAGTACTTATTACTTTTTCTTACGCTATAGCTGGTTTTGCTATTGATTTGATGTATGTGGTTATTGGATTAATTTCTCAGCTACTTATTGCAAGCGGATTAACAAATTTATCTTTTGCTGATATGTTTGGTAGTCTTAATACTTCTTATGTTGGCGGAATGTTTTATCTTATGTATGCATATTGGGTAGCTTTTATGTATACAGCGGGTGTAGCTTTTTTTTCAAATTTAGCATCATTTATTTTAGGTATATTGATTTTTATCTTTTCTATAATTGCCATACTTGCAATTATATTCTGGTCAATAAAAATAATTTATGTTTTACTTAAAAACTTTGCTTTAATAATGCTTACAATTGCCATGGGTCCATTAGAAATTTTGGCAGGAGCTTTCACAGGTAAATTATCATTTGGTGGATGGTTTAGAAAACTACTTTCTTATTTAGCAGTATATCCTGTGATGGGTTTATTATTATTCTTTTCATTTTTCTTTTTGTTCCAAGGTGGAAATGCTGATTCAAAATTTGCGTCCAGTGTATTTGGCAATCCGGCATATAATTATATAGGTAATAACACGTGGAGACCTCCTTTTTCTGGTTTCGCATTAGCAGACGATATTTTATGGGTAGTGGTTAGTTTTGTGGTATTTAGCAACATAACTAAAGCCTCAGAAATTATTCAGGCCGCAATCGCCGGCAAACCATTTGCTTATGGTAGCGCAATCGGTGAAGCACAAGCTCCAATTGCTGGTGGAAGTTTATATGGGCTCGGAAGAATTGCCGAAAATAAATGGCCAGAACCAGTTAGATGGATTATGAGCAAAACCAAGAAAGGGGTTCGTCCTGTACCAGATGGGTGGGCTGACCTTGCTGATAGCATTAATAGGCCAATACAAACTGTTTCTGGAATTTTTAAAGGCAAGGGGTAATCAACAACAACTTAAACTCAAGTTTATCTTTCGAATAATTGATCGTAATAATCTGGAAGTTTAAGTTTTACTCCAGAATTAGCCAAGGCTTCATTGGCCACACTGAAAATTCTATCTATCAAACGACGGTCTTTTTCTCTTTTTTCTTTACCTCGCTCTACAGTCGAAACAGATGGAGCCTTTTCCCATTCCTCCCATTGTGGTAAAGACTGTAAACCAACCAAAAAGTTTTCCACTATCTGAACTTTATGATTACGTACCGCTTCATCTTTTTCATCTTTAGTTTTTCCTCTCATTTTTCCTTCAAATACAATAGATGCTCGCGTTCCAACATCTAACATCTTCCAAAATTTATTCCACCAGTGAAGGTCTATAAAATTTTTAGGATTATGATTAGTTTCAGAAATTATCATATGTGCCCTATCTGTACCCCCAAACATAAAACCAGCCAGCCACAAAGATTTAAAGGCCTCATTGTGAAAACCTCCAACGGGAATTTCTAACAGATCTGCTTCTTCTTTTGAAATTGTCAAATCTTCTGTAAATGTTACCCAGGGTAAATCACCCAATCTAACTGCTTTTTCAGCTTCATAACTAGTACCTTTTATATTTTCAGCAGGTAATCCCCACCATCGCTCCATCAATGAACGTTCTCCATTTTCTGTCTTCATTGTTGTATGTCTCAAAAAATCAACCATAAATTTTGAGTAACTTTCCCGAGAATGAAGAAACGCTGTAGGTGGCATATAATCTCTACTTTTTCTTCTACTTTTTCCAGCATAAACGTCGGGGTGGGTTAGTTTCCCAAAATCTGAGGCTGCAGGAGCATTTTCAAAAACAATATCCAATCCATCAAACGGATCCATAGAATCACCTTTAGGCGATGTTTTTAATAATTCCAAACCTTCTTGATCTGCCAAAAGGAAAAGTCTAAACATTCTAAAACCAATTCTTCTAGCAGTTTCAGCTTCAACTTTATTGATATAATCAGATCCTTCTCCTCCTCCTAAGAATTTCTCAATAGCTTTGTTTAATTCATTTTCAACATAAGTATCACTTTCTGCAAAAATATTTTTCATTGTTAAATGGCCTCTAGTTTTTGCTTTTCGTTCATTTGATAAAGTATCTTTGGTACGATTTCCGCCAACTTGAGTTTCTTGTTCCCAATTATCAGGTTCCCCAATCCATTGTTTTATAACAGAAGGATTTGTCCCCTCTGGGAATAAAAATTGTTTCCAGCCGGGTGATGTCATTAATTCACTTTTAAACCTTGAAGGTTTTTCTGATAGTGCAGCAACATAATAAAGACGCATTGCAGTTTCCACTTTGTCACCTAAGGATTTTAGTTTAACTTTTGTAATAGTTTCTGTTGCAGCACCTTCAACGCTTTTTTGATTAAAAATAATTCCCAATCCTTCAGCAGAAAGTACATTTCCAAAATAATGACCTTCTGTCAATTTTTGTAGAGCATAAGCAAATGTTACATGATGTCCATATGTTTGCATCATTAAATGTCTTGCTAACACTTCATCTCTTATGTCTGCAAATTCTTTACTTAACCTTACCCGTTCTACAGGTTTACCTAAATACACATATTCCTGAAAACCCATGCGATATCGTGGATTGGTCATATTACCCAACTTATCTAGGTCAAAACTTTCAAGATCTGGCGTAGATATAGTAAACTTAGCAACTCCAAAGCCATCAACATGGTTTGAAAATACAAAATCGTCTTGATAACATTCTGCGGGTATACCACCCCCTTCTCTTTCCTCTCTTATTTTTTCTTTATCTTTAACTGTAAGAGGTCTAACAAGTTCTTTTTTTATTAAAACATCTTTTGGAATACTTAAAACTATAGACCTGTCTTGTAGTGTATCCGAACGGTGGGCCACCTGATATCTGTTATCTGGTTCACCGTTGCTATTAAATGTTTCTTCTCTTAATTCCAACGCTCTTATAACAGTTCTTACTGACTCAGGATTAGGATGTCTTGCCATAACAGCCTCAATAGATCTACCTAAATCATACTCGGATCCACCCCGTCGATTTCTTTCAAAAGCTTCTCTTTCTTCAGCTTCTTTTACAGGATCACCGCCACCACCATCAACTGCATAGTCAGGTCTGAAACCACCCATCTCGCCAGGAAATTTATTTTCTGAATCCATATGCTTATATTATATACTCAAATTGTTGCAAATTGCATGCAAATTAAGAATTAAGGGTTAAAAATTAAAAGCTAAGAATCCGTTTGGGGATTGACTTTTTGGCCAAATTAAATATAATAACAATTACAAATTGCCTTTTAAAGGCACCTGAGGACCTCGCAAGAGGTCCGTTTCGTTTATTAGGCCAATTATGTGTTTTTCAATATTCTTGATTTACCTTCAATTTCTGATTTTAATTTATGCCAAGATTCATAGTCTTTTAGGTAATTTGGAGCCTTGGGCATACTTCAAAATTATAGCAAACTGGGGGGCAAAGAGGAATTAGGAGAAAACAAGGAGATACAAATTAGGAGAAAACATGGGAATTAGAAAAGGGTGGGATGAAAAACTACTTTTTTGAGACTTTGGGGGAATTTCTACTTTACGAATCTTGTATTTCCTTTTTTAATTACAATTAAACTTTTCTGATTTTGAATTAATTTTTTCAAGTTTTTGTCTAAAAATTGCTTCAATACAAAATTAACACTTTCAGGTGTTTGATTTTCAAGTCTTAAAACAATAATTCCTGTGCTACTTGATTCTTTTTGATGATAAATTTCACCAAAGTCCAAATCAAAAGTAATTATTATTCTTTTCTCTTTTTTAGCTAATTTTATTATTTCTATGTCTTCTAAATAACCTAATCCTTCTTCTGTTATGCTCTTTGAATGATACCCACGCTGGTTTAGAAATCTTGAGGATATTGGAGATAAATTAGCATCAAGCAGAAATTTTATCATGAAATGTGAACATCATGCAAAACTAAATTTAATATTATTTGGAACAATTTCTTCTCTTTCAACAATTCCTTGTGCAAAATCAAGAGAAGCCTTAATATCTTCTTTTTTTAGAACTGGATAAGCTTTAATTATTTTGTCCATTGTGTAACCATTTTTGATTAAATTAAGAATTGTTGCTACAGCAATTCTAGTCCCATCAATTGTGGGCTTACCAACATTTATTCGTACATCTGTTTTTATTTTTACCATAAATTTATTATATCATCAAAGTACAAACTTTTGTTTGTTTAAGGAAAAATTTGATATAATTTGGAAGGAGCGATAGTGAAAGATAGCTAATGACGCTACATTTGGGAACACCTGGCGTATTTTAAATACTGATTAATATAGATGCTGTAGGACTTTATATTTTTATAAAGTAAGGGGTGGAGCTATATTAATAAACCCAGAATGAGAGTTCAAATCTCTCCCGCTCCGCCATGATGTATGAAAAAATTGTTTTAACTGGAGGCTGTTTTGATATTCTCCATATTGGACATATTAAGTTTTTGAAGAAAGCTAAAAGTTTTGGAGATTATTTAATAGTTCTTTTGGAATCTGATGAAAATATTAAAAAATTAAAAGGCAAAGACAAACCTATTTTTAGTTTAAAAGAAAGAATAACAATTTTAAAACCAATTAAATATGTAGATAAAATAATTGTTGTAGCTAAAAATCCCACTCATGAAACTTATTTAAAATTAATAAAAGACTGTGGGGAAGATTAATAATTAATAGTTGAAAGTTAAGAACTAAATATTAAAAAGGGGCAAAAATTATTTAAGTACCAAGAAGTAAATTACTGAAAACACTATTAGTAAAAATCCATAAATATATATAGCCTTTATATTTATCTCAGTCAGATCAAATTTGTTTTTCATACGTTTCGTAAATTTATTGCTATAACCAAAGACATAATAGCAAAAACAGTGTCGGCAATCAACAATGAAATTGACAATTTATTGTCTTTATTCAAAAACGGAGAAATAATTATTATTGCACCCAGCCGACCAGCTGAAAGGTTAATAAAAAGATCTGAAATTGAAGAAATTATAGCAGTATTTAAACTTGAAGGCATACGAAAAATTATACCAAATCTGAGGAAAGAAGGAAGGATAAGATGATAATTAATAATCTTTAACTTTAATGAGAAGTTCTTCAACTAATGGAGGAAAATATTTCAGGTCTTTATAGACACTTCTTGCTTCATCTTCTTTATAAGTATGAGCAGTAGTATTTCTATCTGCCAAAAATTTAAACCAGATTTCAGGATCATTTATAATACCTAAATTGGCTGAATCTCTAATAATTGTTTTTACTCCACGAGAGGTATCAACACGATTCTCAATCAATACTTCCTGCATAAGTTTCCATGAAAGTTCAAAAGTAAATTCGAATCTTTGTATCGAAGCATCTTGATTGACAATATTTTCTGATGGGAGGACGAGAACTTCTTTTAATTTTTCAAGTGCTTTCTTCAAATCGTTATTAATAGATTCTCTCTTTGTCATAAAATCAATTTAAATATATCACATTTTGCATAGCAGCTTTTCTAAAATTATCAGCCACCTTAGAAAAATCAACTATATCAACTTTATAGGGAATATCTGATTGATCAAAACCCTCTTCTAGATCCATTTTTGTTGTTACTGGAATTTCATCTTGCGACTGTATTCCAAGATCGATATCACTGAATTTTCTATTTTTTCCACTTGCTCTTGAACCAAATATAAAAACTTTTACACCTTTAGGATCTATATACTTAAAAACTATTTTTTTTACTTCATTCTTTAGCACAGGATCAATAGTCATATTAAAATTATAGCATAATTTGTTTTGTGAAAAGACTTTCTTGTTGCACAAGATACTTCACGCACTATGCTTATAGTAAGTACTGCCATGGAACAACATCCTATACCACAACA
Organism: Candidatus Woesebacteria bacterium GW2011_GWB1_33_38; assembly: GCA_000990005.1. GTDB lineage: Bacteria > Patescibacteriota > Microgenomatia > UBA8517 > UBA8517 > UBA12026. The sequence continues at coordinate 10,355 of LBPF01000010.1, forward strand.
AATAAGCTCGTATCAATTTAAATTGGTGGGGGATATGACTTTAAAGCAGTTTTTTCAGGTAGCTGGTGGTGTTGTTGTTTCTTTAATTTTTTACTCTACCCCACTTCATGGTTTAATAAAATGGCCGTTAATTTTACTTTCTGCCGGTCTTGGTGCCGCAATGGCCTTTTTGCCATTTCAAGAAAGACCTTTAGAAAAATGGATTATTGCTTTTTTCAGAAGTATTTATTCACCTACATTGTATTCTTGGAAAAAAACAGAAAAACCTGTAATTTTTTTTACAGAAACTGCGGTTACGCCAACAATTGGAGCTGTTCCCGTTGGACAATCAACCACAGAACCAAACACCAAAAAACTTGAAGAGGCAGAAAAAACATTTCTTTCAAAGCTTGGTTCTTTATGGTCTGTTGGTTCACCACCGTCTATTGCTATACCTATTGTTGCACCAATCACTGTTCCTGTTCCAGTTCCCCAACAAATACCAACTGTCATAGCCCATACTGCTCCCAAACTTGTTGTTGAAGAGTCGGGTCAAATAAAAAATAACGATTTGACTGTTACTGAAATTTCTGTTTCTAAGGTGGAGGAAAAAGAAATCACAACTAATCCTGCAGAATTTTCAATTGACGCAGCACCACCAGCACCACCTACAGTTATAAATACCGTTGTCGGTCAAGTGATGGATATGGACAGAAAAATTATTGAGGGAGCAATTTTAGAAATTAAAGATGCAAATGGAAGGCCAGTTAGAGCTTTAAAAAGCAACAAGGCAGGACACTTCATAATTGTTACTCCATTACAAAATGGTAAATATGAAATATCAACAGAAAAAGATGGATTTACTTTTGAACCTGTTAGTTTTGAAACAAAGGGAGAAATAATTCCAGCAATAGCAATACGAGGAGTTAGAAATTAGAAAACAGAAATTAGTATGAATAACAAACAAGACATTAAACAAAAAATTAAAAATTTGGTTAGCAAGATTCCATATTTTGGTACTCCTGATATGCCGTTGAGATCAACCACTCAAGATCATTTGCCAATTGCAGATATTAAAGATGACATTGTTTTGTTTAAAGATGGGGGAGCATCAATAGTTTTAGAATCTTCTTCTTTAAATTTTGGTCTTTTGTCTGAAAAGGAACAACAAGCAGTTGTTGCTGCTTTTGCAGCATTAATCAACTCATTATCATTTTCCATGCAAATAGTTGTCAGGACTCAGAGAAAAGATATCTCAGGTTATATTAACTTTTTTGATAGAGAGTCAGCAAAGATCGTAAACCCCAAGTTAAAAGCGATTACAGAAGACTACAGACACTTTATAACAGACTCCATCAAGAAAAAAACTGTTCTTGGAAAAAGGTTTTTTATTGTCATACCTTTTAGTGCTTTGGAATTAGGTGTAACTAAGTCTGCACAATCCATATTTAAAAAGGGTCCACTTCCATTTCCAAAAGATTATGTAATGAAGAAGGCAAAGATAACGCTTTTCCCAAAAAGAGATCACCTTATAAGACAGGCGGGGAGACTAGGATTAAGACTCAAACAGTTAACAACCAATGAACTTATAGATTTATATTATGGAATTAATAATCCAGAACCACCAGCAGTTAAAAAAGATATATAGTGATTAGTAAATAGTGATTAGTAAAAACATGCAAAACGACAACAAAACAAACACAACAAAAATAACACCAGAATCACAAAACACAGACATAGTTAAACCTGTCATTCAAAACCCTGTGGCCATGGTTGAAAGTGGAGAAATGCAACTTCATGACGTAATTGCACCAAATGATGTTGAGGTTGATTTTGATTTTGTTAAAGTCAATAACGTCTACTACAGAACCTTGTTTGTTGCAGGCTATCCAAGGTTTGTTGCTCCTGGCTGGCTTGAGCCAGTTGTTAATTTTAATAGCTCTTTGGATATTTCTTTTTATGTTTATCCCGTCCAGGGGAAATCCGTACTTGATGACTTGCGCCGTAAAATTGCAGAAATGGAGGCTGAAATTTCAACGGATATTGAAAGAGGAAGAATAGTTGACCCTTCAACAACAGCAAAACTAGAAGATGCTAGAGCCTTACAAGAACAACTTGTTAAAGGAATTGAAAGGTACTATGAATTTTCATTTTATATAACAATTCCTGCCAATTCAGTTGATGAGTTAAATAATATCAGTCGTCAAATTGATTCACTCTTAGGTTCTTTATTAATTATTGCCAAACACGCATCACTTGATCAAAGAGAAGGATTTTTAGCATCAGCTCCATATGGACAAGACAGATTATCAATTACCAGAAACATGGATACTACATCGGTTGCTACTACTTTTCCATTTACATCAGCAGAACTTTCGTCTGACAGGGGAGTTTTGTATGGAATTAATTCCCAAAATGAGTCCTTTATTATCTTTGACAGGTTCTCTTTAGAGAATGGGAACATGACTGTCTTTGCCACTTCGGGCGCGGGAAAGTCAACGAATTTTTCATGTCCTATTTTATATCAAGATCAAAAAGGAAATACTAAACATGGGAAAATTGGTGAAATGATAGAAGAAATTATTAAAAAAGGAAAACTTGAACAAATAGAAAAAGATATCGAAGGTGTTTACAATCCTAACATTAAAGTTTTTGCCTTTGATAAAAACCTAAAAGGAAAATGGTCTGATGTAACCATTGCGGCAAGAAAAGTATCTCCAAAATATTTATACAAAATGGAAACGAGAAGCGGGAGAAAAGTTACCATTACGAAAGACCACTGTTTAGTGTGCCTTAAAGATGGAAATGTTGTTACAACTAAAGGAGATATTGTTCAAATAGGAAATTATTTACCTGTTCCACGACAAGTCAAACAATCTGAAATAAGATTTGATAATGCCTATAGTGAAGAACTTTTAACACTCCTTGGATTGTTTACCAGCGAGGGACATATTGGAAAAAGAGTATCAATCTCCAATACCGACAATAAAATTTTAGAATTGATTGCTAGGGCATCAAAATATCTATGTTTGGACATCTCACCAATTTATAATTACCCATCTAAAACTCAAGTTAGAGGATATTATTTTAAAAACAAAGGTTTACTTAGATTAATAAAAGATATCGCGGGCGATGGAAAATCAGGTACAAAAAGAGTACCATTCCCAATTTTTAGTCTTTCAGACAAACAAATATCAATATATTTAAAAGCATATTTTGAGGGCGACGGCGGAGCTGAAAGTCATGAAATTACAGCAACAACCAAGTCTGAAAATCTGGCATCAGATCTGGCATATTTATTATTACGCTTTGGAATTATTGCCAGAATCCATAGTAAGATTAAATCTGCAACAAACACCGTTGCAAAAATAAAAAGAGAATATTATCAAATTTCAATATCAGGCCAAGATAATATTAGAAAATATATTGATGAAATAGGATTTATTACTAAAGAAAAAAACGACAAGGCTTTAAAACTTCTCAAAAAATCGAACACAAATTTTGATGTTGTTCCTGAATTACAAAGTATTTTCAAAGAAATCTATGATGAACTTTACAATTCAGAAATTCCAGCCCCTAAAAACTTTTCTGAAGTTAAGCTTGGAATATTTAAACCATCAAGGGAAAAACTTTTAAAAATAATCTCTGGAATAAAAAATAGAATTTATGAAATAGAAAGTTTAGAAGGAGACGGGATTTCAAAACTAACTGCCCTTCCAACAGTTCAGCAAATAATTGAGAAGGGGAAAGATAAAAGATTAAACACACTTCTTTGGAAAAGTTTAGATCATTCATGGAAAACGATGAGAAACGGCATACCACCTTACACAAAAAATGCATTAATTGCGGCAAACATTACGCACGGATATGATATTGAAATAGATGAGGTGGGACGAGCTTTATATAGGTCATTCAAATTTACAGGAGTTTCACTAGAAAAATATGATTCTCCCCTTTGGGAATCAACACTTTACAGACATGCAAATGCCCAGTATGAAAAGTTATTAAAAGCAAGAGATTATATAACCAAAATCTTTAGCAAAAAATTAAGTTCTTTAAAGAAAATAAAAGAGAAGGTAGAATGGCTGGAAACATTAGCAAAATCTGATCTTTATTGGGATGAAATTATAAAAATTACTAAAGTTAAATCAAAACATCCTTACGTTTACGATTTACAAGTAAACGACTCAGTGTTTTTGGCAGGCTATGGTGGTATGTTTATTCATAACTCCTACTTTGTTAAACTCGAGGCTGTTAGATCTTTAATGGTTGGAACTGAGGCAATAATTTTAGATCCTGAAGCAGAGTATAAAGCTCTTTGTGAAGCAGTTGGTGGTGAGTATATTGCCTTTTCATTTAACTCTCCTGCAAAAATTAATCCATTTGATTTAGCTCAAATCAGAGAAGAAGGAGAAAACCAATTAGGGCTTAAAATTTTATCACTTCACTCTTTAATGAAAGTTATTATGGGTCAAATATCTCCAACACAGGAAGCAATGCTTGATCGAGCTTTAATTTTAACTTACAAAGCAAAAGGAATTACAAACGATCCAGAAACACAAACTAAAGAACCACCATTAATTGAAGATCTTTATAAGACCCTAATAGGAATGGAGGTTCCTGATGCTCTTGACTTAGCAGCTCGTTTGGAAAAATTTGTCAGAGGAAGTTTCCAAGGAATATTTGATAAACAAACAAATATAAACCTTAATAATCCCTTTACAGTTTTTTCAGTTAAAGACTTACAAGATGCTCTAAGACCCATTGCTATGTTTATGATCCTTGACTACATCTGGACTAGAGTTAAAAAAGATATAAAAAGAAGAATATTAATTGTTGATGAGGCGTGGCATATGATGAGATATCCTGATACTGCACAATTTCTTTGGTCTGTTGTCAAGAGGGCCAGAAAATACTATCTGGGACTCACTACAATCACTCAAGATGTTGAGGACTTCCTAAGTCAGGACATAGGAAAGGCAATTGTTACCAATAGCGCATTAAGGCTTCTATTAAAACAGTCGCCGGCTGCAATTGATAAAATTGGAGATCTTTTCTACTTGTCTCAAGGAGAAAAACAATTACTTTTGGCTGCAAATGTAGGAGAGGGAATATTCTTTGCAGGACCACACCATGCACCAATTAGAGTTGTTGCTTCTGAGGAAGAACATAAACTTATAAATACTAAACCACAAGATTCACCACAAGGGACCATGCCAAATTTAAAAGCATGGAATAAGGAGGCATAATGGCAAATAAAATATTAGCACAGTTACTCGAATTACCAATACCAGAAGATCAAACAAGAGAAAGTTTGAGATTTTTAGGCGATGAATTAAATTCAACCGACATCGGTACTGAAAAGTTTAAAAAAATAAAACTAAAACTTATTGATCTAGGAATACCTGAAGATACACCTGATAAATATTTTGGTATTGTTATTGAAAATTGGTATGAGAATTTTACAGAAGCTCCAGAATATGTAGCCCAAACACAAACGACTGTTTCAGAAAAAGCTAATGAAGATATTTTTAGAGATGCAGAATATAGAGAAAAAACAGCAAAAGAAGCCAGAGAGAGAGCAAAAACTGACGTTGATAGGGGGATTAAGAAACAACAAGAACTTTACGAACAATTTTTCAAAGGTAAAAAAGTTGTTGTTGTACCAACAGAAGAAATACCAACAGTTGAACTAACTAAAGAAGACAAAGAAAAATTATTTACAGCTTCGCAGGAGGCAAAGGAAAATCCTGCAGGAACTAGAGATTTTGTTAAGGAGAAGATCGTAGAATCAGTTCAATCCTCGTCACCTGAATACCAAAAAGGCGTTACGGAGCCTGTCATTGAAAAAACAGCTGTCTCTATAACTGAAAACCTACGAAGCACACCTGATTGGAAAACTCCAGATGAGATACCTAGCAAAATTCCTGTAATGAATCCTGTGTCTCCAATTGTGGCATTAACAATGCTTGAAGATGCAAAACTAAAAGGATTAATTACAGATGAACAAGCAAGAAAAATGTCTGTTGAGATGGCCCAAAATTTTGCACTAGGACTTGAAGCAGAAAATACAATAAATTTTGCAGGGGCAAATGCAGTATTTGGACAAAATATTGCAGCATCATTCTATGGCCCTGCAGATGGACACGTTACACAATTTGAAATTGCAGAAAATCAAGAAGAACAAAGAGATGAAGGGGTAGAGTTAGATCTTGAAGGAATTTATGATAATGGTAAAAAATTCTATGATATTTGGAATAAAATCAGATCAGGCACAACAACTACTGAAGAAGTAGTTTCAACTTCTTTAACTTACGTACCAACATATGCTCAACCCATCTATGCTACAACTGCAGCAAAAACAACAACTGTTTTAGCAAAAGCTTTGCCAATCGTTGGAGGTGTTTATGGTTTTAGACAAGGAGCATTACTTTCACAATGGGCAAGAAGTGGCCAACCTTTAATTTCGGCGGGAAACCAGCAAATGTTAAGATTATTAACTTCACGAGCTGGAATCCAAGAAATCACTTCCGCTTCGATGTTAACTTTTTCAAAACCTTTTGTATTTCAAAGTGGAAAATTATCCTTAGTATTTGTAACTGGGGCAAATCAAGCAACAGGTGCACAGGTTGCAATGGGGGGAGTTAAGTTTGGTGAAAAATGGTTGGGATTAGTTGGAGCAAAAGGTGGTACTCAAGCTGTTGTTGGCACTGTAACAGCTCAAGCGGGGACAAAAATCGCTGTAGGCACTTCGAGTTTTTTAACAAAAGCGTTAACTTTTTTAGGAGGACTTGGCAGTTGGGCGACAGCAGGGCTTAGTTTCGTTGCGGGGTGGATACTCGGTAAAATAATTGAAAAAATAGATTGGACAAAGGTTAAAAAGTTTTTTAAGGAAGTATTGGGGCCATTACTTCTTGTTGGTGGGGGAATAATGTTTGGGGCGCCAGTATTGGGACTAGCTGCTGGGGGATTAGCTTTTGGTGTTGCTAGGGGGGCAACACTAGCTGGAATTGGGGCAGGAATCTGGGGATTTTTTGGTGCAATTGGTTCTGCTTTTATAATTTCAATTAGTACGCCAATAATTATCACACTTTTAGTTCTCCCACCCCTTGTTGCTTTTATAATGCTAGTTATAAATAACAGTGCCTACATGGTCCCACCAGGACCAAGTTCTGGTTCTGGAGGAATAACCTCGTCTTACATAGAAGTTATTAAAACACCTAATCCTCCTGGTCCATTTGAAAATTCAGAATTACCTTTAACAGTGGAATATACGATCACAATTAAGGCCAAAAGAGGCAATCTTACAAATGTTAGAATTTCTTACTCTTGCAATGTTACCAGTGAAACTTCTGAAATAAAATGTCCAAAGCCAGAACCCGACATCCCCACGACAATAGAGGGTGAGATATCACCAACATCACCTTCTTCTTTTACATACAAACATACTTATAGCGCAGGAGTTTTCGAAGATTCATTGATTACTGATACAATTATTGTTACAGCTGATACCCCAACAATTAAAAACGAGAAGGCTTCTGGATCAGCCTCCATTACTATTGGGGATCCTCCTGACGAGTGTCCAAATGAAATGTGGCCAACTGATCATGGATTATTTATTTCCCAAGGTGCATATTCACCAGGAGGATTTACTCATAGCTCATCTGAAGCAATTGATATAGGAGTTGCATATGCTAGTGTATATGCAATCCATTCAGGAACTGTTGTTAGATCCAATTTTGATTCATGTTATGGAAATATAGTCGAGATAAAATCTCGTTGCGATAATAAAGATTTCATTAGTAGATATTCTCATCTTGAAGCATTAAATGTTAAAATTGACCAAGAAGTAACAAAAGGAAACACTATTGGGCTAAGTGGAAAAACGGGATCATGTGTTTATGGTTTAACAGGGTTACATTTACATTTTGAATTTAAATACTGGCCAGATGGAAAACCAAGTTGGCCAAATAACCCCCCTTTCATGATGAAACCTTATATTCCTACAGATGTTCCTAGGGGTTGTTCGTCAATAGGAGAATGTAATGTATCATATTAATAACATGAAGAAAAAAATGGCTGTCATTTTTATATTTTTAATAATTTCATTTTTATTTTACAATTTATTGAATAAGAATAAAAATAAAGAACGAACCAGAGAAATTATACCTCAAAAACCTTCAATTGAAAACGGTTTACAATCAGACTTTTCAAAAGTTGTACGTTTCAAAAACAGAAGTTTTACATTTCCTGAAAATCTTCCACTAATAAATATAAGATATAAAAAATTTGATTTAGATTTTGTTAATGAAGTCAAAAACAAGCTAAACATATCAGAAAATATTAATGAATTTAAAGATATTAATGACGGTATTAAATACTACATTAATTCAAATGACCATTTCCTAGTTGCAACTCCTTCCAAATCAAAAATAATATATGGATTTTCAGGTAATGTTTTCCCTAATATTAAAAATATATTGTTGAGCGATGAAGAATTGCAAAACAAAGCTATTACTTTTTTAGAAAATAATTCTTTAAATATAAACAATTTTTTTAAAGTTAGTGATATTAAATACTTAAAAAGAAACGCTGACAATACCGACATTGAAAATACAGATAAGGAAAAGGCAGAAATGCTTCAAATTAATTTTTCACTAATCAATAGCTCGAATTATTCAATAGTAAATTCATATTCAGAAAATCCGAGTACTTTTGTACAAATATTAAGAAATGGTGAAATTTATTATTTAGAAGCAATATTGTTTGATGAAATAAAAGAAGGTTTAACAAATTACCCTCTAAAAACCTTTAATGATATTAAAAATAATATTAATGAAGCAAAATTAATTGATATTTTTGGTGATTATCTATCAGTATCTGATATAAATATAAAAGATATTAATCAAATAGAAGTTGATTCTATCAAAATAGTATATTTACTTGAAGAAAAGAATAGAAATTATTTACAACCAATATATTTAATTAGTGGAAATGTTGAAATAATTGGGTCTACAGCGAATCAAGCAATACTCTATCTTCCAGCCTTTTCAAGTAATTAAACTTGTGATTTTATTAGCAATATAAAACAAAGGAAATCCTCATTAGAGTATCACAGGAGTAGTAATATTTAATTGTTCTTTGTAATTTTTAGAAATTACACATGAATGCCCTATGCCAAATTTTGTTGATAATTTAATTAAAGAATTAACATCTTCAAAAGTCCCTGTCAATTTTGCCTCATTAGTTTTACATTTTTGTAGTAAATTTACCACAAATTTGTACATTTTTGTTGAATTTTAGTTTTTTAGAATGGAGTTTTGGTATTTGACCACTTCTTCTAAAATATATTTTTTACAATCTTCCCAAGAAAAATTTTTATCTGTCATTTCTATTGACCTTTTACCTTTGTCGTCCACATCTTCAAAATATGATAAGGCGCGCAAAGTTAAATAATAGTTAAATTCGGGATATTTTTTGTTAACAAATTGAAATATTTCGTGTAATTTGTATTTTTTTAGTAAATAAAAAATATCAATGTAATCCCTTTTTACAGGTCTGTGGTAAACAGCAATCATCTTCATTGCTGAAATGTCAATTACGCTTGCTAAATCTACACCGAACAAATTTTGCTTATCATCAATTAATGGATATTTATATCTGAAAAAGGACATTTCGACATTATCGACCAAACAAAACATCGTATCTTTTTCCACTAATGTCTTAATAACCCTATTTCCAAATCTTTTTTTTATTTCACTATATAATATCTTCGAATCAAAACGGTCTAAACAATAAAAATCAAAGTCAATTGAAGTTCTATGACCAAGTTGAAGAGCTAAAGATGTACCTCCCGCCAGATAAAAATTAAATTCTCTAAGAAAATCTAATTTTTTAAAAACTTCTAACTGATTATTACTTAACATTTCAGGATAGAATTTAGTCATTATAATTTAGTATGGATTTAAATTAATAATAGATTTATTATAAACAAGTTTTGGAATATCTAAATCAAAAACTTTAATCCAATAGTCTAAAACGCTTCTCATCCATGAACCACGTACAGGTTTGGATACAATCTCTTTTATTTCGTTCCTTTTATAAGATTTAACTAACCAGTCCAGAGCCTTTCCGTCGCCTTTATTTAAAATTTCAGTAATTATTATATCTTTATCCCTTTGAATATCCATTTTTGACAAATCATATGAAGCTAGATAAGTTTGTAAAAACTTTGGTATCGACATACAAATATTATACTACAAAGAAAATTAATCAACTTCAAGAGAAAAGTCTGAGGGGTTTAGTAAGACTTTCTTTACTGCAGATAGAAAAACATCAAAATCACTTAAGTCGTCATTTATTAACTTATACAATTCTTCTGGAGTAATTTGTGCATAAAAATGAACTATTCTGTTTCTATATTTTGCCATTTCAACTAATTTTTCTGTAAACTCATTAGGAATTATTTTGTTTTCAGCAAGCTTGACAGCAATTTCCTTGTACTGAGTAGCTGTTGCCCCAGGAATTCTTGATAAAATGTGATTTCCAATATTAAATACTCCTTCTAAGGCTCGATGGAGATGAAATTGAGTTAATTTCCAAGAATCACCGTTTTTAAATTCATCAAATGGCTTATTTCTAAGCAATTGAAGTTCTTTTATTTCTCCTTCAATACCTTCAATTCTTTTTAAGATTATATCTTTTTCTAGTTTTAGATTTGTCATTTCAATTTATTCTATCAAGAGTAGCTTGTTGAAACATTTGTCTATAGTGTGCAAAATCTTGATAATTAGTCATAACTTGTTCTTTAAAATTGGGAAATATTTTCTCATTTTTTTGATAAATAACATTTCCATATGTAATTAAATGATTTTTAAGTTCCATTGTCGCATCAGAATCAAAAACGATATCAATAGAGAACCAAAAAGAATTAAGGCGTCCACGCCCAATTCCAATAGTTTAGCTTTTTCATGATCAGTTAAAGTCATGGCTTTATTATACTACAAAAAACTAATTCTGTGACTTAATAGGCATTATAAGATGGAGGAAGTTTGGGGACTTTGAGTCCAGAAAGATAGCTGCAGTGTTTGCTCCTGTAATTTTTATACAAATCTCATCATTTTCTATAACTTTTAACATTTCTTCAAGAAACTTAAAATTAAACATGATTTCTATTTCCTGCTCTATACTCTTTTCTCCCTCCCCAACTCTAATTTCTATTTCTGTTTCTTGACTACCTGAAGTTGAACTTTCTGCTTTAATTACTAATTTTTCATTATTAATTATTAGCTTAACAATGTTTCCTGCGTCCCTTGCAAAAACAGACGAGAGTTTAACTGCTTTTTCCAATTCCAGTTTATCAATATTTATAATACTCACAGAAGATTTAGGAATAATTTTCTTGTAATCAGGGAATGACCCTTCAATAATTCTTGAGGAAAGTAATATATCTCCAATTTTAAAAACAACTTGATTATTCTCCTTATCATATGACATTTCAATATTATCATCTTCTTCAATTCTTACTATTTCATTTAAGATTGATTTAGGGATTATTAAACTGAAATCATCTGAGGTTATTTTTGTTTTTAATATAATTTCAGTAAGTCTTGAACCATCTGTTGCAACAAGAGTTAAATTTTTGTCATTAAAAATAAACCAAACTCCCGTATAAACAGGTCTAGTTTCATCAAGAGATACACTAAAAAGAACTTTAGACAGACTCTTGACAAATTCTTCTTTTTCTAAAACAATTGAATTTCTACCTACACTTTTAGGTAATTTTGGAAAATCTGAGGTGTTTGACCCTAAGATATTTGATTTAAAATTGGGAGAAGTAATCTTTATTTGCTCTTTAACAACTTCAATATCAATTGTTCCAGATGAAAGATTTGAAATCACTTCATTAAAAACTTTACCATTAACCGTAATTTCTCCTTCCTTTTCTATTTTTACAGCAATTGAAGTTGTTATTGAATTTTCTAAGTTAGTAGCTGATAAAGTTAATTTAGATTTATTTGCTTGAATTAAAATACTAGAAAGGATTGGAAGCTGTGCTTTATTGGTAATAAAATGTGAAGTTAAGTTAATTGCAGTTTTTAAATTTTCTTGAAGAACAGTTAATTTCATAATCTGTTTATATCACTTTTAAATTAGTAGTACTAGTAGTAGAGAGTGTTGATAAGTTAATAATTAAGAAATAAGAATTAAGAATTTGGAATTAGTACGGGATATAAGCCAGTGGATAATTATGTGTATAAGATGATACTTTTTGTGGATAAGTGGATTAATCTAATAAGTTATCCAGTAAGAGTTTTTCTTATCCCCTTCATATCCTCCTGAGTGTCCACATCGGTTGAGAGTAGTTGGGTGACTTTTTTCACCGCGTGCATTACAGTAGTATGATCTCTTCCTCCAATTAATCTCCCTACCTCTTGATGAGGAAGACCTACCTGAGTTTTTAGAATATACATTAGTATTTGTCGCGGTCTTGCAATGGGCCTTTGTCTTGACTCTCCTAATAACTGTTTTTTGCCTAATGAATAGTATTTAGCAACCGAGGTAATAACATCTTCAGGATTGACTTTTATTTTAATATTTGAAGCCTCGTCGGGCTTACCTAAGAGGGATTGAATAAGATCCGTCGTCAGGTCGACATGTTTAAAATTAACTTCAGTAAAAAGTCTAACCAAAAATCCTTGTATCACACGTGCTGATGTAATATTACCTGCAATTAAGGCCACTTGTTCATTTCCAAGTGTAATTCCTCTTTCCTCTGCTTTAATTAGAACAATTGCGCTTCGAAGTTCAAAATCAGGAGGGGCAACATCTACAATTAAACCTGCTTGAAATCGGGTCTTTAATCGATCTTCTAATTTAAATATTTCAGTAGGTGGTTTATCTGATGTTAATATAACCTGACCTCCTGCAGATGTTACAGCATTAAAAGTATGAAAGAATTCTTCTTGTGCAGTGTCTTTACCTGCAATGAATTGAATATCATCTATTAGTAAAGCGTCTAGTTTTCTGTATTTTTTTCTAACTTCTGCTGTTGTTTTATTTCTAATTCCATCAACAATATCATTAGTAAAATCTTCTGCAGTGCAGGCTAATATTTTTGAATTAGTATTTTTTAGTATCATTGAATGTCCCACGGCATGCATTAAATGGCTTTTACCCACTCCTACTCCTCCATATATAAATAGAGGGTTGTAAGTAGTCCCAGGGTTTTGAGCAATTGCCTCCGCAGCAGCATGAGCCATTTGGTTGGACCCAGAGACTGCAAATTTATCAAAAGTAAACATAAATCTTAAGTTTGCTTTTTTTAGTGCATCATTAATCTCTTCTTGATTTATTTTTGGTTGATCAAAAAGAGGAGAAGGTGATTGGTGATTAGTGCTTGGTGATTGGTGAGAAGATTTAACCACAAAAGTTAGATCTGCTTGTTTTTCAAGTTCTTTGTTTAAAGTATCTTGGATTAAACCGAAATAACGCTGTTCTACTTGTTGTTTAATAAAAAAGGACTCACAGCCAATTTGAGCAATTACTCTATCACCAATTTCCTTAATGTCTATTAAATGTGTGTGATATAAATAAGTTTTAAAAGTTGCATCAGACACAGAAATTCGTAAGATTTCCAAAGTATCTTTCCAAAGTTTGTCGTAATCTTTACTTTCCATAGAATTTGATACAAAAATCTGGAGCAGTCAGTATTGCCAATGTTTACAAAGTTATCCACAATATGCAATACCCAAAAAGTCTGATATAATCATCTCATGGCAACAAAAAGAACATATCAACCACATAAACTAAAAAGAATAAAAAAGTTTGGATTTATGAAGAGAAATTCTTCAAAAGACGGCAGGAAAATGTTAAAACGAAGAATGCTTAAAGGTAGAAAAAAGCTTGTTAATGCATAATGCTCGCCTCTAAATATAGATTAAAGAAAAGAATGAATTTTGCCCGCTGTGAAATTGATGGGCGTTTAATTCAGTCAAGATCGTTTGGTGTTGAGATATATGATAGAAAAGACAAAGATAATTCGCGCTTTGGTTTTATAATTTCAACTAGAATTTCCAAAAAAGCAGTAACTAGAAACAAAATAAAACGAATAATTTCAGACTACCTAAGGCTAAACTTAGGTAAAATAAAAACAGGGCTAGATATTGTCTTCTTAATTAAACCATTAATTGTTAAACTTAATCGAGAACAAATTGAAAAAGAAATCAATGAGATTATTACTAAAAATTTACAAAAATAGTATCTCTCCCGCATTAAATTTTTTATTTCCTGGAGGAGGATGTAGGTTTAAACCAACTTGTTCAGAATATGCAGTAGAAGTAATTGGAAAACATGGTATGATTAAAGGCGGAATTCTAGCGATTAAAAGAGTTTTGTCATGTAACGCATTATGAATATTTTTCAAGTTGCTTTAATACAACCCTTAACTAATGGGTTAATATTGTTTTACAATCTCACGTTTCAAAATATGGGGTTGGCCATAATTGCTTTCAGCCTTTTTTTAAGGTTTGTTTTAAATCCATTGACGGCTCCATATATGGCATCAATGAAAAAAATTAAAGAAGTTGAACCACTCGTAGCTAAGCTAAAATTAAAATATAAGGAAGACAAAAAAGGTTTGATGACTGCGCAAACAGAACTTTACAAACAGAGAGGAATTAATCCTTCCGCGGGTTGTTTACCTTATATTTTGCAAATTGTTATCTTAATTGCTCTTTTCAATGTTTTTACCCAAGTTCTGTCTCAAAATGGGGATGCAATCAGTAAATTAAATTCGATGCTTTATGCTCCATTGAAGTTTGCTGAGAATGTAACTTTAAATACTCGATTTTTATATATGGATGTTAGACTTCCTGATGTTTTTAATGTTTCTGGTATACCTTTTCCAATCCCCGGACCAATTCTGATCCTTGCAGGATTATTGCAGTTTTTGTCGGCTAAGATGATGCAACCAATGGTTAAAAAGGAAGAAAAAATTGCCAAAGATACTAAAGGTGGGGCTGATGACATGGCTGTAGCTATGCAGTCGTCAATGATTTATACCTTCCCCGCAATGACTATTCTTTTTGGTATTAAATTCCCATCAGGACTTGCTTTGTATTGGTTATTGTTTTCAGTATTTCAGATGTATCAGCAATATAAGTCCTCGGGCTGGGGAGGTCTTGCCCCTTTTGTAAAACGTTTAGGTTTGATACAATTGAAACCATGAACACAGTTGAGACTATAGAAAGTTTAACCAAAGAGCTGTTCTCTTTAGCAGGAGTTGATGTAAAAGTTACAGTGGAAGAAAGTGAAGAGGGCAATTATGAAGTTAATCTTGAAACAATTGAAGAGACAGGTCTTCTAATAGGATTCAGGGGAGAGAATATTAACGCTATTCAGACAGTTTTAGGCATTATGGTTAAAGGTGTAACAGGTGAATGGGTTAGAATACTTGTTAATATTGGAGATTACAGACAGAAGCAAGAAGAGAAACTCTTTGTTTTGGCTGATCAATCAGCTGATCGTGCAATTGAAACCAAAGAACCTCAACCTATTTATAACCTAACTGCAGGCCAAAGAAGAACAATTCATATGTATTTAAGTAAAAGAGACGATATTGTGACTGAATCACAAGGAGAAAACCTCGAACGATTTTTAGTGGTAAAATCCAAGTAGTGTTATATTTAATTTCACTTTTGTCATTTTTTCTCCCGACTCAATTAGGCCTCCACTTTGATATTTTACAATCAACAGTCTATGGTTTTCAGATTGATTATTTAATTCCAACCCTTTATCTAACAGACATAATTATTTTTCTGATAATATTTTTAGGACTTAGAAAAATTAAAATAAGACTTTGGATTGTTTGTTTTTTTGTGATTTTTGCTTCATTTAATATCTATATATCTAGTTATTTTATACCTACAATCTACAAATGGCTTAAGGTTACTGAAATGGTTCTTCTTGGTTTAGTAATTATTAACACTAAAAAATTTGATGTCTTTAAACATTTTGTCAGGCCGCTTTCCTATTCAATGATCATAATTAATATTTTAGCTATTTTGCAGTATTTTAATAAGTCTTCAATTGGTGGAATATTTTATTATTTAGGTGAGAGAAGTTTTCTTTTTTCTGATCCAAATGTTTCTCCTTTTCCTTATTCTACTTTTTCTCACCCTAACTCGTTTGCTGGTTTTTTGTTAGTTTTTGGGATATTTTTAATACAATTTAAAAATAAGTTTAATAAAAAGTATTTTTGGTTATTATTGAGTTTAATTGGAATTAATTTAATAATTACAAATTCTTTAAATGTATATATCGCAATTGCAGTCTTAGTGTTGTTAAGGGTTCCTAAAATTTATAATTCTTCATTCTTATTTATTAATTTTTCTGAGAGGTTTATTACTCATAGAATCGAACTTATTAAAGCGTCTTGGGTCATGATCAAAGAAAACTTTTTGTTTGGTGTTGGACTAAATAATTTTATTCCTAATTTACCAAAAGTGACTAACTCATTTTTAAATGCTTGGGAACTTCAACCAGTACATAATATATTTTTACTTATCTTTTCCGAAACTGGTGTTTTTGGTTTAATCGCCTTTTGCTTTTTGATATTTTTTTCGTTTTCACTAGCCACTAGTCACTATGCACTAATCACAATCCTTTTAACTGGTTTATCAGATCACTACTGGTTAACTTTACAACAAAACATTCTTCTTCTAACATATACACTAGCAATTAATTATGCAAAAAAATAAATTAGTTATTTATTGTGATGGCGGATCAAGGGGAAACCCAGGTCCTGCTGCATCTGCATTTGTAGTTACAAATAGCAACACTGTTTTACACAAGGAAAGTAAATTTCTTGGAAACGAAACAAACAATGTCGCTGAGTATTCTGCAGTACTCCTCGCTGTTATCTGGCTATCGAGAAATTTAATTCTTAATTCTCAATCCTTAATTATTAATTTGGACTCTCAATTAGTAGAAAGACAATTAAACGGTTTTTATAAAATCAAAAATTTAAAATTAAAATTATTTTATAATGAAATAAAGAAATTAATTTTGAAAAAAAAATTATCTATAAAATTTGTATGGAATTTTAGAGACTATAATAAATTAGCAGACTTATTAGTTAATGAGGAACTCGACCTCAACGGGAAAAGTAAAAAGTTCATGTAAAATCTAAATTGCTAATTTGAGGTAATTGACTTAGCATATATAGATATGTACGAGTACGATTCTATTCTAGGTTTATATTCAAAGAACAATTATTTATCAAAAAAATTAAAAGAAAGGTTTATAGATAAGTATGTAAATGTTTTAATTTTTGATGATGCTTCAAAGATAGATTATTCAAAATTTAGCTACTTAATTATTGATTTGTTTGATTTAAATATTACTGATGGTATTACTAATCTTATTAAAAATGTAAATTGTAAAGTTTTAGTTTTAGTTCCATATAAAATAAAAAACCCACTCTTCATGTCATTTACAAAAAAGATTGATAGTCTGCTTGAGGCAAATACTAATTTGGGAATAATTTTAGCACCTGAAATGGTTGGCAGTGGTGTTTATTATAATGAAAATTATATTACACATAAAATAATTAAGAACTCCTTGTTTAGTGAAAGAATTGTGATCGGGGATAATCCTATTAATGTTATTTCTCTATCTAAATTTGTAGGAGAAGTTATAAAAGAAAATTTCTCATTTGGAATTTCTGGTAAAAAATTGTTAATCTCAGGTTATTGTGGAAGTCAAAGAGATTTCGTCTCTAAATATTTAAAAATTACTAATGACTACGTAGATATTAGGAAAGAGGTAAATAATTATTCAGAGATTGTCCCAAACATGACTAAAAAAGTGCTGACATCACTAAAAACAAATGTTTTAAATTTAAAAATGGAGTGGAGTGTAAATCAAATCAATGAGATTAATACACAGATATTGAATAAAGATCATAATGTTCAAACTGATATCCCAAGTTTTGGCAAAGAGAATAAAAATAAAAAGAAAACAATCAAAAAATTTGTATTTATACTCATATTACTTATAAGTCTGTATTTACTACCCCTCGTGTTGTTAATGGGTTCTATGGCTTCATTAATGCTCTCATCTAGGTTTGTACTTAACAACCCCAAAGTTTCAGAAAATTTAATTCTTACTTCAAACTTTTTATCAAACAGGGTAAACAATTTAAATTTTGGCAATACCTTCTATATTGAATCTTCTAACTTAATTATAAAAATTAATAATATTGCAAGGAATAGTTTAGATATAGTAGCAGTAGGCAATAGTCTTATTATAAATATTATAGGCAATAAAACTTATGTATTAGAAAACTATACTGACCAAATTTCTGCGAATTTAGACAAAATCTATACAGATATCAATTTTTTGCAAAGTGATATTACAGAACAACAGGGGGTTGTAGGCAAAGAAATAAATAACTTTCTTATTTCAAAAAAAATAAACACTTCAAAATTCAAAAACAATATTTACAATCTTAAAAAAGTTGTCTCAAGGCTCTCAGAATTATTAGGATGGCAAGAACCAAAAAAATATTTAATTCTATTCCAAAATAATATGGAACTTCGCCCTACTGGTGGTTTTATTGGTTCGTTCGCTTTAATTACTCTTGATAAAGGTAGGATGACGCAAATGACCGTTAATGATGTTTACTCAGCAGATGGTCAACTAAAAGGACATATTGAACCACCTACGCCAATAAGAGAATATTTAGGTGAGGCCAGCTGGTATTTAAGAGATTCGAACTGGGATCCTGATTTTACAATTTCAGCTGAAAAGATCAAATGGTTTTTAGATAAAGCGATTGATCAAAAAGTCGATGGTGTTATTGCTATTGACCTTTTCTTTATTAAGAGTTTGCTTGAGATAACAGGGCCGATTAATTTAACTGATTTTGGAAAAACAATAAATACAGACAATTTGTACGATACCACACAAAGTGAAGTTGAAGATGACTTTTTTGCTGGATCAATCAAAAAAGCAAGTTTTCTATCAGCACTTTCAAAAAGCTTGCTTCAAGAGATCCAATATTTATCTGAAGATAAATATATAGTTTTTTTTAAAACTTTATATAAAAGTTTAGAGCAAAAACATATTCAAATTTATTTTAATGATCTAAATGCTCAAACATCTGTTAAAGACCTTGGATATGCTGGAAACATCAATATGGATACTAACTGTAACCTTAGGTGTTTTAGTGATGGGTATGGGTTAGTTGATTCAAATCTCGGTATTAATAAATCCAACCAATTTATACTCAGAAGACATGAATTGAATCTAACACTTTCACAAAATTCTATACACCATGAGCTTTTTGTAACCTATCAAAATAAAGCTGGCAGATCTATTGGTTCTTCTGGGACATACAAAAATTATGCACGTTTGGTTTTACCTCAAGGCATAAACATTAAAGGAATAAGAATGTATCAAATTGATGGAAGTTTTGTTGATTTAGAATATGATATTGAAGATTATCAAAACAGGAAAGACATAGGTTTTTATTTTGAGGTACCACCTGACAACATAACTAAGATTCAGGCAGTTTGGATTTCTCCAACAGACAAACTATCACAAGGTGGAGAGTACAGGATGAAGGTTAGAAAACAGGCTGGTACAGAGCAAGATCCACTAAATATAAATATCTCGTATCAAGATCTTTCCTTGACGGGAGACATCCCTTCACACTATAATACAGACTTAGCTTACGATTTTAATTTAAAATTGTTTGTTAAACCATAAAAAATAATATGACAAGTACAAAATTTTCACTTAAAGCTACTAAAAGAGAGGTTTTTGGTAGAAAAGTTAAACGATTTAGAAAAGAAGGATTAGCCCCAGCTAATATTTTCGGTAAAAAAATTAAATCTGAAGCTATTTTTGTAAACAAAAAAGAATTTACTGACGTTTTTGCAAAAGCCGGTGAGACTCAAATTATTCATTTGAACGATAAACCTGTTTTGGTTTCAGGTCTTCAAATTGACCCAGTAACTTCTGATTACCTACATGTTGATTTTAGGCGGGTAGATCTAACTGAAAAAATAACAGCTAAAGTTCCAGTTGAGATTGTTGGTGAATCACCTGCTGAAAAACAAAAAATGGGTACTGTTGTACAACAGTTAAGTGAAATTGAGGTTGAAGCTCTTCCTGCTGACCTTCCAGAAAAGATTGAAATCGATGCCACAACTCTTATTGAAGTAGACCAAACTATCTATGTTAAAGACTTAAAGATTGACAAGAAGGTAACAATTAAAACAGATCTTGAATCAATTGTTGCTAAAGTAGAGCCTCCAACGAAAGAAGAAGTTGTTGAGGTTGTGGCCCCAGTAGAAGATGAAGTACCAGTTGAGGGTGAACAACCAAAAGAGGGCGAGACAAAACCAGCAGAGGAAACTAAAACTACTTAAGAAAATTAGGATCAATTTCTTCTACTTTATCCATTCTTTCCAGTTCTATCCAGCCATCAATGTAAGTTGGATGTTTGGCCATAAAGTCTTCCCAAAAGTAAGTATTTGTTTCAGCCCCTAAAACTTTGACAACTTTTTTTCTCTCTATATTTTGCAAATTTGATATTGATAAAAGAAGAATAAGAATAGAAAAGGTAATGTAAAGCAAAAAATTTAAATCTTTAGAGAGGTTTTTCTTTTTGGCCATTATCTATACTAGGCCATCTCTCGCTAATTAGTAAAGTACTGTTTCCTAATTCTTTCCACACAGCCTCCGTTACAAAAGGCATAAACGGATGAAGAAGTTTGAGAAAATTATTAAGGGCTATTTTTAATTGTTTGGAACTTACTTCACCCTTTTTTGCTCTTTCAATTTCGATATCACAGAATTTATGCCAAAAGTTTTCGTATAATAACTCGGCGGCAAGACCAATGCGATAATTTTCTAATAACCCCGTAATTTCGCCTGGTAGAGTCCCTTCAAACCATGTTGAAAACGCAATGTCGTTAGTTGCGTCATTTTCAAAGTCCTTTACGAATCGAGAAGCGTTCCATATTTTGTTAGAAAAATTACGCATTCCACGAAATGTATTTTCTCCAACACTTTTATCCTGAGCTGGAGTTGAGCTCATAACTAATGCAAAACGAAGAGCATCAGTTCCATACTTATCTGCAATCTCAAGTGGATTGATGACATTACCTATAGATTTGCTCATCTTACGTCCTTGTTCATCTCGAACAAGTCCATGTAAGTAAACAGTTTTAAAAGGTGATTTTCCAGTCATATAAATACCAAGTAGCATCATACGCATAACCCAAAAAGGTAATATGTCATATCCTGTTTCCATAACAGTGGTGGGGTAATAGTTATTAAATACTTCCTCTCCGTTCGTTTTAAGAGTCAAGTAGGGCCATTGACCTGATGAAAACCAAGTGTCAAAAGTGTCTGTTTCTTGCACCCACTCACCTACAGGTTTATCTATACTTACAACGTAATTCCCTTGTGGTGAATACCAAGCGGGAATTTGAATTCCCCAAACAATATTTCTTGATATGTTCCAATCTTTAAGATTCTTTAACCAGTGTCGTAAAATTTTGTCTTGTCCTGCACCAAGCATGACTGTCTCCTTATTTTCAAGTGCTTTTAAGGCCATGTCAGCAAGTGGTTTTACTTTTATAAAAAATTGTTCAAGTGGAATTAGTTCTAAAACACTGTGGCATCTATAGCAAGTTCCAACATTATTTTTATAATTATCATCAATTTTTTCTACATGTCCGGATTTCTGTAAAATTTTAATTGTTTCCTCACGGGCTGTAAAAACTCTTTTTCCCTTCAATGGTCCACCAATCAATTTTCCTTGCAAATCAATAGCCTTAACAATTGGAAGACCGAATTTTTGGGCAATTTCAAAATCATTTAAATCGTGTGCTGGGGTTAATTTAACAATACCGGTACCAAAGTTAGGATCTACAAAATCATCCTCGATTATTTCCATTACAGCATGAGTAATTGGATTAAACACTTTTTTGCCCTTTAAGTGTTTAGTTTTTTTATTTTTAGGGTTAATTGCAAGATGAGTATCAACATAAATTGGTTCAGGTCTGGTTGTGGCTACAGTTATAAATTGAATAGGTTCGTCAACTAAAAAATATTTTATGTAATATAAGGGGTTAGTTTTTTCTACATGTTCTACTTCAAGTTCAGAGTAACCAGTACCACATTTTGTACAATAGTTAACCAGTTTTTCGCCTCTATAAATAAGTCCGTCATTGTTTAACTTTACAAATGTTTCTTTGACCAATTTAACTATATCAGGATCAAGTGTAAATTTAAACTTGCTCCAATCAGCGGAGGCACCAAGTTTTTTCATTTGATTAATTGCTACGTCTGAATTTTCCTGCACGTAATCCCATATCATCTTGTAGAGAGTGTTTCTATCAAAATCAAATCTAGATTGACCCTTTTTGGCTAATTTCTTTTCAAAAACAAACTGCGTTTCTATCCCAGCATGGTCTGTTCCAGGAAGCCATAAAGTTGATTCTCCCAACATTCTATGAAATCTAATTAAGATATCCTCGATAGTTATAAACATGGTGTGGCCTATATGCAGGGGATCGTTAGCATTTGGGGGAGGCATAACAATAGTGAACGGTGATTGGTGCTTGGTGATTGGTGAAGGCACAAAGGCACCAGATTCTTCCCAATCTTTATAAATTTCATCTTCATAAAGCTTGTGATTGTATTGTTTATCCATGCCTACAATTGTATCATGAAGTTAAAGTTTTAGTCTTGGATTTCGGTCAACTGAATCATAATCATAAAAATTTTTCATTTTTAATTTTTCATTTTTAATTTTTAGGAACGCAGTAACTCCTATCATTCCTGCATTATCCCCATTTAATTTCTTTGTATAAGGGAACGATACTCGCATATCATGTTTTTTTGCTAATAATCTTAATCTCTTTCTTAATTCAATGTTATTAATAACTCCTCCTCCTGCGAGTAAATTTTTAATTTCAAATTTTTGATTTTTACTTTGAAACTCCAAGACACGTAAAACATGCTCGAAGGCTACATTTTGAAAACTGGCAGCTAAATCTGCAACATCTTGTTTATTGGGATCTTTAATTGTAGAAAATAATCTGACAAATGCGGTTTTTAAGCCCGAATAACTAAATCTATTCTTAACAACGTCATTAATAAGAGGAATAGGAAGTTTATATTTGTTAGGATTTCCCAAACGGGCAATTTTTTCTAAAATAGCTCCCCCAGGGTAACCTAAGCCCAAAAGTCTTGCACCTTTGTCAAGAGCTTCTCCTAAGGCATCATCTGAAGTTTCAGCTAAAATTTCATAGTCTCCAATATTTTTGACTAAACAAAGCATTGTTGTCCCTCCCGAGAGTACCAATCCCAACATTGGAAATTTAGCATTTAGTTCTTTAGCGTTTGCGAATGGAGAGAGTAGATGGCCTTCGACGTGATTTATTGGAATTAGTGGTAAATTATATTTAATAGCGAGTTCTTTGGCTTTATTTATGCCCACTCCAAGGGCAATTCCTAATCCTGGACCAACGGTAACAGCAATTGCATCTAAATTTTTGATTTTTAATTCTGAATTCTTAATTGCACAGTCGATGACCCAATCGATTCGTGCCTGGTGTTGTCTTTGTGCGAGGTTTGGCATGACACCGCCGAAGCTAGCATGGAGAACGGCTTGGCTCCAAATTTTATTCGAAACGATCTTAGTATCAAACGTAATTGCAGCTGCTGTTTCGTCACAAGATGTATCTATGGCTAAAATTTTCATATGAAATATATGTTTATAAATTTCCCCAACTAATTAAGCGATCGGTTAGGTTTTTGGCATATTTTATTTTTACCCAAACAATTATTGCGTCGTCGGCGCGCTTTCTAATTTCACTTCTGATTCTATTAGCCCATTCAATTGCTATGACAGATTTTTGATTTATCAAATTATCGTTTACTAACTGCTTAAATTCACTGTTTGGTTCAATCATTCTCCAAGTATCAATATGAACAAGTGATTGATGGTTAGTTAATAGTGAATAGTGAAGTAATAAATCATAACTAGGTGAAGTAATTTGCTCTTTTATTCCCATTGCACGGGCAAGGCCTTTAACAAAAATAGTTTTACCTACACCCATTTCTCCTTCTAGACAAAAGACAATTGCTCTTTTTCCAGAATATTCTTCATATTTTTGCCAAAGTTCTTTAGCAATATTTTGGGTATTTTCTTCACTTCTCGAGAGTACTTCATTTTTATCTTTAAGTTTAATATCTCCCTGTCTTAAAATTACAAGTTCATCATCTAAAGTTGTATCAATAACTGTTGATGGTTCATTGTGTGCTAATTCCCCCGCATCAATCATTAGATCAATTAACCTCTTTTGTTTTTCTGAAATGTTATCCAAAATGTCTGTTAATTTGTAAGGTCTTCTTTGATAACTAGCATTTGCTGAGGTAGTAGTTATTGGCTTTCCAAACTTTTTAATTACTTCTAAACAAAATTGATAGTCAGGTATTCTAATACCTAACGTACCATTTTCTGCTTCTACACCGCTAGCTACTGTATGTTTTCCTGTAGAAACAACAGTTACAGGACCTGGCAAAAATCTTTTATACAAATCTTTTGCAGTCTTATTTAAAACAACATATTTTTCAGCCATATTAATATGGGTTACCCCAATTGAAAAAGGCTTACCAAACGGTCTGTTTTTAAAAGAAATTAGTTTTAAAACAGCTCTAGGGTTTGTTGCGTCAACTGCTGCAATATATACAGTTTCAGTTGCCATAAAGACAAGTTTTCCATTAGACAAAAAATCAACTACAATATCAACTGCATTTTTGTTTTCTTTAACGATTTTCATCATGGGGTTTGTCTTTCTTGAAATGGTGATATTCATGTTTTATTGCGCGGGCAATAACAAAAACAGCAATTGCTAGAAAAACCCAAGCAAGAATTCCTATACCACTTATAATATTTTTTAAATACTCCTTTTCATATCCTGCAAAGTAACCCAATATTGTCATTAATGACACCCATGTAATTGATGCAACATAGGCATAAATATTAAATTTCAAAAAGTTAATTTTCTCAACTCCTGCGATATAACTAATCCAAAATCTTGTTAAGTTAGCCATCATTGAAGTTGTTAGAATTACGGCTCCATTATTTTTTAATATTCTTCTAGCAAAGTCAGCATTTTTTTCTTGATGCAGTTTTTTAACAAGCCACATACCAGTTTTACTTCCTAAAGCATAGGCCAAAATAAAAGCAAGCCATGCGCCAAACGTGCCAGCAATAATTATTGGTACAAGATTTAACGTTTCACTTCCATTTGCAAGATAACCTGCAATTACAAGTATTACTCCACCAGGAACAGCCCAACCAAAAGGTGTTATTTCAATTAAACTGCCTAAAAAAATCATTGGGTAACCAAACTTTTCAAAAAGTGAAGTGATTAGGTTTAACAACTCATTAATCTCCATCAGGCTATTATATCCCAGTTCCACGTAGATATACAGCTTGCCAAGATCTGTAGTTACTTACAAATTTTTGGTCAATTAATGTTTCCCCGTTTCGTACGACTTTATAGTCAAAGACAACTTTTGCTCCCCAAGCTTTATGTTCAATTTGTTTAATTGTTCCGGTAGGGAGTGTTGGGTCGTCTACATATAAATCTGGTGGAGGTGCAGTTTGAGACGTAATAATTGGTTTTGTGGTTGTTGCCACTCTTCCATCATTTGTACCATAAATTTCAAATGTAAAAGTCAAATTAGTTAAATTTATTGTCGGCTGAATTAAGATATAGGCAGGTGTATCATTTTTAAATTTCAAGTCTGTAGTTGGAGAATAAACAGTTGCATCAAGTCCTGGAGGAAAACCCTGTTCATAGTAACCAACCCGATAAGCATGAGCTCTTCTTTCAAGAATTGGCAAGCCTGCTGAAAGTAGTGCTCTAAAAAGAGTTGTTGAAACCTGACAAACCCCCCCACCATCACCTAGAACTGTTTTTCCATCCTTAATTACGTAGGCAGCCTTATACCCAGTTAGACTGCTAACATCCCCCAAAATATTATTGAAGGAAACCTCTTCATTTGGTGGAATTAAAACACCTTTAAATCTTGATTGAGCAAGGTTAACATTATATATTCTATTGGCAATTGAACCTTTAAAATTAGAGTCGCCTCTACCCAACAAGGTGTTTATCCCTAGATCATTTACGTCTTCATTTTTAATTTTTGCAGGATATATAATAACTGGAATGTCTAAAGTTACAGCTTTGCTGTCAGAGTTTAATAAACTGTTCAAAGCTATCCAAATATTTTCAACAAGTTTATCTTCATTAATAGTTATGCCATCTTTGGATGGTGTAAACTCCTTGACAATGTTATTTTCAACTATAAATACTGAATCCTGAGGATTTCGATTTACAGTTCTTGAAGCTTTTTCAATTTGATCCTCGATTGCTTCTTGGTTACAAACCCCCTTAGGATCAAGTAACTCTAAAAGGTCATTGTCAGATAATTTAATAGTATGTTCTTCAAAAATAAAAATAATTTCTTTACCGATAAGTTTGGTGGCCCTCATCTTGTAATTTTCTAATTCAGTAGGTTTGAGTGAAGTATCTACTTCTTTGGTATTAAAATTAAATTCCTCGTTAACTTGCAGGGAAATATTTGAAAGAATTTTACTTTCAATTTCATTAATATCAATTTCAACTCCATTTTTACCTGGGTTAACAACAATAGCGTCATTTACTATTTTGACAGATGGTTTAATGGGTTCAGTGCCAGTTTTCGAGGAAATAATCAAAAGAGATTCAGTTAATTTCTCTTTTTCAAAATTTAATTTAAGACCTAAATTGACAGGTTTAAAAATAAGTTTTAACTTATTCGGATAATTGTAGGCTCTTTCTACACTTCCAACCACATCATAACTAAGATCAATTTCAGAGGTTAGAATTTCATAATTTACTCCATTTATTTTAAAGGTAATCTTTTCTGGGACCTTTATTTTTTCAGATAGAATATACACGGCTTCTTCTTTACTTTTGTCGCCAATATATGTTCCAGCAACATATATGTTGAGATAGATTTTGTTTACAAAAGGAATAGTAATAATTAAGATAAAAAATAATAAAGCAACACAAAAATATATAAAGATTTTGGTCATGAGATATGATACCATTTATATGTGGAAACAGAAAAAAAGAAATTTCCAATTAAAAAACTCCTTACAGTAATTGGCGCACTTTTAGTTGTTGTTGTTTTGGGGTTTTTGGTAAAGACTTTGTTTTTTAAAAATACAAATATTGGATCAGGAGGAGAAATTGTATGGTGGGGACTTTGGGAAGATGATGCAACAATTGCAACACTAATTAGTAGCTATCAAGCTAAAAATCCCAATGTAAAGATTAAATATGTTAAGCAATCAAAGGAAGATTACAGAGAGAGACTAACAAATGCTCTTGTCAAAGGAACAGGCCCTGATATTTTTAGGTATCACAATACTTGGGTTCCAATGTTTAGAGCTGAGCTTGATAAGATACCGTCGAGTGTCTATTCAGTAGCAGATTTTGCAAATACTTTTTACCCCGTAGCGGTTGCTGATTTGACTAATGGAACTTCTCTCGTTGGTATACCTTTAGAATATGACGGCTTAACACTTTTTATAAATGAAGACATTTTTGAACAAAGTGGTAAAAGCATCCCCACTACTTGGAACGATGTTAGACAAACTTCTCGTGAATTAACCATTAAGGATGAGAGAGGAAGTATTACTCAGTCAGGAATTGCTTTAGGAAGGACCGAAAATGTAGATCATTGGCCAGAGATACTTGGATTAATGATGCTTCAAAACGGGGTAGATTTAACACACCCCACTGGAAAGCTTGCAGAAGATGCTTTAGAATTTTACACAATTTTTTCTTCAGTTGACGGTGTTTGGGATGCAACATTACCTTCCTCAACAGTAGCTTTTGCTGGTGGAAAAGTAGCAATGTATTTAGGTCCCTCTTGGCGAGCATTTGAAATACGTCTACAAAATCCAAACTTGAGATTTAAAACTGTATTAGTTCCACAGTTACCCAAAACTTCTGCTAATGAACCAGATGTAAACTATGCCAGTTATTGGGCAGAAGGAGTTTCTGTTAAAAGTAAAAATAAAGTAGAATCGTGGAAGTTTTTAAAGTATTTGTCAGAAAAGGAAAACTTGCAAAGCTTTTATCAAACAGCATCAAAAGTCAGAATGTTCGGAGAACCATATCCAAGGGTGGACATGGAAACTCTTCTTTCTGATCATCCAATAATCGGTTCAACCGTAAAAGGTGCAAAAACAGCACAGACTTGGTTTTTGCAAAGTAGAACCTGGGATGGACCCACTGGCATAAATAGTCAAATCAATAAATATTTTGAAGATGCAGTTAATGCTGTTAACTCAGGAAAAGAAGTAGCAAAATCTCTTGAGCCTGTTGCTTCCGGTGTAATTCAGGTATTATCACAGTATGGAATTAAGATCCAATAATTTTTCATCCATCAAATATCACGATATTTTTGATTTTAAGCTAACAAAAGAAGAACTTGTTAGATGGCAGTATAAGCAAAGCTTGCCTTCTGCTGAAGGTAAAAATCTTAAAGAAACAACGCGTGGCATTAAAAACAAAAGTAGACTTCAAAGAGAAATATATTCTCAAGAAAAACTAAAAATTGCAAAAAAAACAGCTAAGTTAATTTCAATTCTTCCAACAGTTAAATTTATTGGAATAACTGGAGCCTTGGCTATGAATAATGCGGGTAAAAATAGTGATATAGATTTAATGATTGTAACTTCTCACAACAAGTTATGGACAACACGTTTATTAGTTTATGGATTGTTATGGGTTACTGATTACAAATTAAGAAAACCAAAAAATGATATTGAAAAAGACAGACTTTGTCTTAATCTATGGCTTGATGAGCAAGATTTGGTTTGGAGTAAATCTGATAGAAACATTTATACCGCCCACGAGATTGCTCAAATTGTGCCACTTATTAATAAAGACAAAACATATGAAAAATTTCTGTGGGAAAATCGCTGGATTCTTAATTTTTGGCCAAATAGTGTTGAAATTCTAAACCCTAATATCGAAAAACTAAACAAATCACAATTATTAATATTTAATTCTTTAAATTTGATTGCATATAAATTGCAATATTTGTATATGAAACCAAAAATCACTCGTGAAGTGGTTACTCTTACTCGTGCCATCTTCCATCCGAACGACTGGGGGAAAGTAGTAATTGCTAAACTATCCTCTTGACACAAGAAAGTTACTATGTAAAAATAGCACTCAAGCATATTAATTGCCAATGATTAAACTTAAACCAACAGCAGGATATTTATTAATTGAACCATTAGAAAAGGAAGTTAAAACTTCATCAGGTATATATCTTCCAGAAAATGCAGGAGAAAAACCTCAAAAAGGAAAGGTTGTTGCAACAGGATCGGCAACTTGTTCGGATTGCAAATCTGGCGCTTGTTGCATGATAGATTCTCCAGCTAAAGTTGGAGATACAGTGTTATACAAAAAATGGGGTGGAAATGAAGTTAAAATTGAAGGCAAAGAATATTTATTTGTGAAGTTTGAGGATATTTTGGCAATTGAAAAATGAGTAAACAATTAAAGTTTGGAAAAGATGCAAGAAAAAGTCTTTTAATAGGCATTAATTTAGTGGCTAAAGCAGTTGTTACAACTCTTGGTCCAAAAGGAAGAAACATTGCACTTGACAAAAAATGGGGAGCCCCAAATATTGTCCATGATGGAGTATCTGTAGCTAAGGAAATTGATCTTCCAGATCCATTTGAAAATATGGGAGCTCAGCTTGTAAAAGAGGCTGCCAGTAAAACAAATGACAATGCTGGTGACGGAACGACAACTTCTACTCTCCTTGCCCAAGCAATGACTTCAAAAGGAATGGCCTTGATAGATAAAGGGGCAAATCCAATGATACTCAAGAAAGGTATTGAAAAAGCTGTTGAAGCAGTTGTTCTCGAACTCAAAAAACAGGCAAAACCCATTAAAAACAGTGATGAGATTACCCAAGTTGCAACTATTTCAGCGGGAGACACTGAAATTGGTGCAAAAATTGCAGAAGCCTTGGAAAAAGTAAGTCATGATGGAGTAGTAACAGTTGAAGAGGGAAAAGGCTTTACAATGGACATTGAATACAAAGAAGGTATGGAGTTTGATAGGGGTTATGCTTCAGCCTATTTTGTAACAGATCCCGCCAAGATGGAATCTGAAATGGAAAATCCATATATACTTTTGACAGATAAAAAGATTTCTTCTATCCAAGACCTCCTTCCTTTCTTGGAAAAATTTGTAAAAGTAAGTAAAAACTTAGTCATCATTGCTGATGAAATTGAAGGTGAAGCGTTAGCTACCTTAGTTGTAAATAAATTAAGGGGTGGATTTAACGTTTTAGCAATCAAAGCTCCAGGATTTGGTGACAGAAGAAAAGAAACCTTAGAAGATATTGCAGTTTTAACAGGAGGAACTGTAATTTCAGAAGATACTGGTAGAACTTTTGAAACAATTGAAATAACAGACTTAGGTCAAGCTGAAAAGGTTTGGGCAGACAAAGATAATACTAGAATAATTGGTGGTAAGGGTGATAAAAAATTAATAAATAAAAGAGTAGAACTCTTAAAGAACCAAATTAAAACAACTGATTCTGATTTTGACAAAGAAAAGTTGCAAGAGCGTTTAGCAAAACTCTCAGGAGGTGTAGCACAAATTAATGTTGGAGCAGCCACAGAAATTGAACTTAATGAAAAAAAAGAAAGAGTAAAAGATGCAGTAGGGGCAACAAAAGCTGCCGTCGAAGAAGGAATTGTTCCAGGTGGAGAAACAGCCTTTCTTCGTGCAAGAAAAGTAATTTTGTCAATTAAACTCACTGGAGACGAGAAGTTAGGTGCTCAAATTGTTTTTGAATCCTTAGCTGAACCAATAAAATGGCTTGCCAAAAACGCAGGGGATAATGAGATTGAGGTCTTAAAGAAAGTTGAAGCTTCAAAAGACAGTGATTTTGGTTACAATGCATTAACATCTGAATTTGGATCAATGACAAAAATGGGAATTGTAGATCCTGTAAAAGTTACAAGGTCAGCACTTCAAAATGCAGCATCAGTTGCTAAGACTGTGTTAACTACAGAAGGTTTAGTTACAGATATTCCCGAACCAAAGCCAGTTATGCCTCCAATGCCCCAAGGTGGAATGGATTATTAAGCTTATCTAGGTAAGACAGATAAAGGGTTTAAAGTTACTCCATGGTCTCTGATTTCAAGATGTAAATGATCACCGAATGAACGTCCTGTTGCACCCATTTCACCAACTTTAGTGTTAGTTGTAACTTCTTGACCTAGGGTAACATTTATTTTTGACATATGGGCATATAAAGATGTTAGATCATTACCATGATCAATTATGACTGAATTACCATATGCAAATTTAGAATGGTCAATTGAAATTACCTTACCTTTTTTAATTGGCTTAATTGTATCTCCTGTTATTCCATCAAGATCCAGTCCTGGATGGAAAAAATTATACCCTTGAGTGATTCTTACTAGATCAGTAGGGAACTGCGTACCAATTTCTGTGCTAATAGGAGTTTCTGTTCCATCAACTGCATAAACTGGTGTTCCAGTTTGAATATTACCAATTGCAGTATTAGTCATGAAAGAGCTAGCCACAATCATTAGAGCCATATTGGTGCCCAATAAAGCTCTGACTCTTTTGTGTTCAAAGAGGTGTCTAAAGAGCTTTCTGGTTATTCCTCCAACTCTATACTTTAGGTTTAAAAGTTTGACACTAGGAATAATAGGTTCATCCAAAGAAGATTTACGCCTTTTTATGAATCTAAAATTCATAGACAGACGATATTTAGGCAGACTTAAAATTATGTGTTTCATGAAATAAAAAATCCCGCAAATATCTTGCGAGATGTGGCTATTTTACCATACAAAAGGCACTAAAGTCAAATTATGGGGTACATTTTGAGTATTGAGACCAGAGCGGGAATCGGACCCGCGCATAGAAGTTTTGCAGACTCCCGTGTTTCCACTTCACCATCTGGTCATCAAGCTTATATTGTAGCATAGACTTTTTGTTTTAGTCTCATATTCTGCTACACTTCATTAAGTAAAAATGAAAAAGAAAATAATATCTGGTATTTTATCAATAATTGGAATTTTACTTGTTGGGTTGTCAATTCTTTATTTTTTAAATTTCTTTGAACCACAAAAAGCTGGAATATTAATTGAATCTGATCCAATTGCAACAATTTTTATTGATGGTCAAGAAATGGGTAAAACCCCATATGAAGCTGAGTTTAAGCCGAAAGAAATAATGATCAAAATTAAACCAGAGAGTTTAGAAGGGCAAATATTTGATGATTATGAGACAAAAGTTAATTTAATCTCAGGTATTAAAACAGTAGTAATAAAGACGTTCAGGGAAAGCGAGGATTATTCAAGCGGAGTAGTGGTTTCTTTTGAAAAAGTTTCTAATAACAATTCATATGTAACCGTTGTTTCCATCCCTGATAATGCACAAGTTTTGATTGATGACAAGGTGTATGGATATACACCTATGAGAATTACTGTACCTGGGGGAGATCATAATTTACTGGTTGTAGCAGATAAATACTTAAAGAAACAGCTTCCAATTAGAGTTTATAAAGGCTATAAATTAACAGCTTTTGTAAAACTGGCCAAATCAAATGAACCCGAACAAACTCAAGTGGAACAAAAAGTTGATGAGGTACTTTTTAGAATAAAAATAGATAAAGTAGACACAGGTTTTTTGAGAGTTAGAGAAGGGGCCAGTGTAGGTTTTCCTGAAGTTGGACAAGTTAAACCTGGAGAAGAATATGATGTAATTGAAACAGGGGAAAACAACAAATGGTACAAAATTAAATTTGGAGAAAATGAAGGCCTGCCTGCCGGCAGGCAGGGCTGGGTCAGTGCAGAATTTGTAACTAAAATATGAAAAATAAACAAATACAAGTTATATTAAAAGGCTTAGAAGGTTTAATTAGGATGAAGAAAAAATATCCTCACATAAAATTTGGTCTTTCTGATGATGATCTGGCAATATATGATACAGAGGCGTGGTACAAATTGCATTCAAAGGACAAAGAAAACAAACAAAAAGGTGTAGAGTGAATAATAAAAATCTTGATTTAAAAGATGTGGCAACTTTTGATCAACATTTTGCCCGCGCTGGCTTCACAGTCTTCAAGTAAGGAACGTCAAACTAATGTCAAGATAATCATTTCACACTAACAGGACTTACGCAATTTAACCAAATTCAAAGCTAACTGTGGGGTTAGTGAGATATTGTCCTATAGATTCCTTTATAATTTCTCTTTTTGTTTGATACC
>LBPF01000011.1 GCA_000990005.1 Candidatus Woesebacteria bacterium GW2011_GWB1_33_38
GGTTGTGACATCAGTCGCAGCGCCGAGTAGCTATATTCCTAAGGGATAACCGCTGAAAGCATCTAAGCGGGAAGCCCACCTAAAGATTAGAACTCGTTTCCGCCGAAAGGCGGATGAAGACCCCCGAAAGAATATCGGGTATACATCCCGACACCAATTTATTGGTGTGGGGATAAACCGGAGAAAAGTGGAAGTGCCGTAAGGCATTAAGCTTATTTTTACGGATTGGTCAAAGGAAGACCTTGCAACACTGCAAATAAAAATTTGTAAGTGTTTAATATTAACTATTTAAATTATAATATCCTTCAGTTGTCAGAGTACTTAAGTCTTGGTGATTTGAGCGTGGTGGAACTACCTAATTCCATTCCGAACTTAGAAGTAAAACGCCACAGCGCTGACGATAGTTGCCAGGCAACTGGCCGCGAAAATAAGTCATCGCCAAGACTTAGGTACTCTCTAGAAAGTCCCGTATTAAAGCGGGATTTTTTATTGGTTAAATTTGTATTATTCGTAATGCCTTGCTTCTGACGAAGTAAGTCATCGCCAAGACTTAGGTACTTTTTTTATATAGACGGGGTGATTGTTCAAGTGCTTGAAGTTAGTTTTTTGAAGTTAATGAAAAATATCTTTCTTTAAATCGTTTGCCAGACCTAGAAAGAATTTTTCCATTTCTGTAATTTTAAATGGGATTAAGACTTTAGGATAATCTTCAGTCTTAATATCTTTAATCCTAATAAATTGATTTGCGAGATTGATTTTATCAATATTCCAGTCAAATTTTGCCTTAGCTAGTAAAATTAATTTATTAATCTCAAGTTTTTCTTTTTTGAATATAAAATACAAATCAATATAATCTCTTGTTCGAGGCTTCATAAATAGTGTATGAACTTTATTTGTAGTAATATCTATCAAACTATCAACACTTAGATTTTTAAATTTAAGATCCCTTTCGATCCTTGGAAATGGATAGTAATTAAAATCTATCTTTAATTTATCCCCATCTTTATAAATTAAATGATAACTAATTAACCCTAAAAATTGTGTACGATCAAATCTTTTAATTCTTAACTTTTGGGAATTTTTTTTCAAAAAGGCGTCAATTGAAGGAAAGTGGACTTCTTTTTCTTCAGTAAACAAATCAATATCTTCTGAAAATCTATGATGCAAATAAAATTCAGCCAAAGCTGTTCCACCAGTTAAGTAGAACCTTTTAGTTATTTGGCTTTCGGTTCCGATAAATTCCAAAAATTTAGATTGTTTGGGAGTAAGTATAGTTTTCCCCATAATAGATATTCCATTGCTCTTTTTTTGTATGGATCAAGTCTATCAGATATATTAGGCCAAGCCTTAACTACTTCATTCCTATCAAGTTTTCCCCCATCCAAGCCATAGTTTATAAGCTGTGTTATCTTCCAAAGTTTATATTCTTTTGGATTTGTTTTTTTAAATTCTTTTTCATCAGTTGACCAGTTAATCATGTTGTTATTATACCATTATTGAGATATACTTCTCATACTTAATAAAGAAAGGTGGTTATGATAAGTGGCAACAAAAACAACTAAACAAGCTTCAAAAGCTGTTACTATGGCTGATTTACTTGCAAAAAGTAAATCATCAATTCGTAATCTGGCATTAGGTCAAAAAGTTAGAGGTACTGTTATTCAAAAATTATCTAAATCTTTAATCCTTGATATAGCAGGAAAAGCTGAAGGTGTTGTTAGCGAGAAGGCTTTTGCAGAAGCAAGAGAATATATTAGCAAGCTGAAAGTAGGGGATGAAGTAATAGCAACAGTCTTAGTTCCTGAAATGAGAGATGGATCAACTCTATTATCTTTACGTGACAGTGTTTCAGCTGCTGTTTGGCAACACATTGAGGAAAGCTATAAAAATAAAACAGAAGTTGCTGTTTTTGCCAAAGCCTTTGCTGGATCAGGTATTACAGTTGATGTAAATGGTGTTGCCGGATTTATTCCCACATCACAACTTTCTAAAGAATTTAGTAAAAACCCTGCAAGCTTGGTAGGTAAATATTTCAAAGCTAAAGTAATCGAACTTGACAAACAAAAGAATAAATTAGTTCTTTCAGAAAGAGAAGTAACTGACGCTAAAGATATTGCCCTTGCTAAAAAGGCTTTAGAATCAGTTAAAGATGGAGATGTCTTTGAAGGTATTGTAACAACAGTTGCCAATTTTGGAATATTCGTAAAAATAATAATTGACGGCTCAAATGTTGAAGGATTAGTTCATATATCAGAATTATCTTGGGGTAAGGTGCAACATCCTTCTGAAATGTATAGTGTTGGAGATAAGGTAAAAGTTACTGTTATTGGTAGGAAAGATAATCCACAAACAAATGGAAAGTTGGCCTTATCTATAAAACAGGCCAAGCGTGACCCATGGATTGATGTAGACAAAAAATACAAAGAAGAAGATAAAATAACAGGAAAAGTAAGTAAAGTTACAGATTTTGGTGTGTTTATTGAACTTGAAGCAGGTGTTGAAGGTTTAATTCACATCACAAAGATTGCTCCAGGTAAAAAGTTCTCAGTAGATGATGGAGTTAATTGTTATATTGAAGAAATTGATCCAAAGGGTAGAAAAATTTCATTAGGGTTAGTTTTAACTTCAGTTCCAGTGGGGTACAAATAATTACTCCTTGACACGATTACTTACACTGTTGTATATTGACAGTATATGGAATCGTACAATTTAGGAGTTTTATCTAAAAAAATATTAGAATCTGGCATAGATTTGTTTTCTTCAAAAACCTTAATAAAATTATTAGAAATTAATAATGAGAGGACTTTTTATAGGATTATTAACGATTTTATTAAAAATAAAATCTTAATTAGCATCGAAAAAGATAAATATTGCATAGCAGGTAAAAATATTAATTCGTTTAAAATTGCAAATTTTTTATACCAGCCTTCATATATTTCACTTGAAACAGCATTAAATTATTGGGGAATTTTATCACAATTCCCATTTGAAGTGGCTAGCATTACCTTAAAAAAGAGTGTTACTAAAAAGTTTGATGGAAAAGTATATGTTTTTAGCCATATTTCAAGTAAGTATTACGGAATGTTTACAAAGAAGGATGGAATGCTAATTGCACTTCCAGAAAAAGCACTTTTTGACCAAATATATTTTGCTTCAAAGGGAATTAGGCTTATTAATTTTAATGAATATGATTTAAAAAATATTAATAAAAGAAGATTTTTTGAAATATGTAAACAATTAAAAGCAGATAGCAATATAATGAATTTAGCTAATAAAACATGTTAACCATTAATCAAGTAAAAGAACTTTCAAAACATTTAAAAATAAATGATAGTGTAATAATTAGGGAATATGTGCAACAGATTTTTTTAAAGGAACTATACGAAGAAAAATATTCTAGAAACATATTTTTTAAGGGAGGTACAGCAATACGATTAATTCTTGGAGGGACAAGATTTTCTGAAGATTTGGACTTCACGGTAGATGGAAATATAAGAGATTTTAATTTGTTTATTAGTAAATTTTTTAAAAAACTTGAAAAATTATATGGATTTAACTTTAAGAAAAGAACAACAACTGTAGGTGAAAAATATTTACTAACTGTTGATTCAAAAACTAATGATTATAAAATATATGTAAATTTAGACTTTTCCTTTAGAGAGAAAGTATTAGTGCCTGCCAAAGAAATTATCTCTACTGACTATCCAGTCATTTTTACTTCCTTTATTACCTATATGGATAAAGAAGAAATATTAGCTGAAAAAATTAGAGCGATAATGACAAGAGAAAAAGGTCGTGATATTTATGACTTATGGTTTTTGTTAAACAAGAATATTTTGATAAGACAGGAATTAATCAAAGAAAAATTAAAATATTATAGTATTTATAAATTTGAATTTAATGATTTAATTAAAAGAATTGAAAAATTTAGTAAAGAAAAATTTGTATTAGACCTAAGACCTTTCGTGCCTATAAATGAAAGAGAAAAGCTTGCATATTTTTTTGATTATATTATTTCTTTTTTGAAGAAAAAATTACATCAATGATTAAATCCTCAATTTTTGTTTGTCAGCAATGTGGTAATGAATTCTCTAAATGGTTTGGAAAGTGCACTGCTTGCGGAGCGTGGAATAGTTTGGTAGAAACAGCAAAATTTACGAATGCTAAAAAAGGAAATGCTAAAAAGATAAATTCAGGACAAAAACTAGAAATACAGAAGCTTACAGATATTAAAGCTGACAAAATGCAAAGAATTACAACAGGCATATCAGAACTTGATAGGGCATTGGGTGGGGGAATGGTAACAGGACAAGTAATTTTAATTGCAGGGGAACCTGGTATTGGAAAATCGACTTTGCTACTGCAGGTAGCTAATAGTCTACAGTCGACGGTTTATGTATCAGGAGAAGAATCGGCAAATCAGGTGGCCATACGGGCTAAAAGACTGGGAATAAACAACAAAAGTATTCAGTTTTTGGAAAGCACGGATGTCGATGAAATTTTGCAGACGCTGTCGACTGTGAGCAATAAACCATCGGCAGTCATTGTTGATTCCATTCAAACCATGTCGACAAACGATCTTACTGGTCTTGCTGGTTCTGTTGGACAGGTAAGAGAATGCGCCTTTAGACTTTTAAAATTTGCAAAAGTTAATAATATCCCACTTATTTTAGTAGGTCATGTTACTAAGGAAGGAACTGTGGCTGGTCCTGCAGTTTTGGCCCATATAGTTGATACTGTTTTGTGGTTTGAGGGAGACAAACAATCAAACTTGAGATTACTTCGATGTGTCAAAAATAGGTTTGGGGCAACAGATGAAGTGGGTATATTCTCAATGGAAGATAAGGGGTTAGTTTCTCTTGATAATCCTGAAAAACTATTTTTAGAGCAAGACAAAACAAATGTGGCAGGATCTGTTGTTTCCATCTTAATGGAAGGAACAAGATCAATTTTAATTGAAATCCAATCACTTGTTGTTCCCACCAAGATGGCCTTTCCGAGAAGGGTTGCACAAGGAATTGATTCAAAACGTTTGGAGATGCTTTTAGCAGTACTTTTTAGAAGA
Source organism: Candidatus Woesebacteria bacterium GW2011_GWB1_33_38 (assembly GCA_000990005.1). GTDB lineage: Bacteria > Patescibacteriota > Microgenomatia > UBA8517 > UBA8517 > UBA12026. Next base: position 5,066 of record LBPF01000011.1, read on the forward strand.
GCCAACGTCCCTCTTTATGATATGGATGTTTTTGTAAATGTTGCAGGTGGTATAAAGGCTCAGGATCCTTCAGTTGACTTGGCAATTTGTCTTTCAATTGCCTCATCATTTTTTGACAAGCCACCTCCAAAAAAATTTTTGGCAGTTGGGGAGTTGGGGTTATCTGGAGAGATCAGGGCTGTTTCGTTCCAAGAAAAAAGAATTAAAGATTCAAGAAGGTTAGGATTTAGTGATATTGCCTCATCATCAAGCTTCAAATATCTTCCACAAGTTATCCACAATTACTTCTAATTATAAAAAATGCCGTAAAAACGACATTTTATATACCAAAAATACTATAGGGACAAATAAAACATAGAATATTTTTACTATAGGATTTGACAAGAGACCGTGAAAGGTAATATACTTGAAAATAGATTTGATTAAGAAGCAAAAAGAGCATTGCTACCGCTGGGTTATCTCTCCCGAATAATCGGGAAAAAACTCACCACGAGTAGAAATGCTCTTTAAGAACTAAATTTGTCTTATGGACAGGAAAACCTTAAATCTTGTAAGACAAATCGTAAATAGACTAGATGTAAATTAGAGAAGTGTCAATAGCCTTTTAGTGGTTTTTAGGGAAGGGTGGTGGGTTGGGCAGGCTTACTACCCTTTCCTAAAGATTATTATAAGATTTTACTGAATCAAAATTATCTCATTGACAGTCTAATAAGAAGATGTAAAATTAAATTTGTTTAGTTAAGTTTTAGTTTAGTTAAGTTTTAGCCCCTTTTAGTTTTTAGATTATTTAATTCATGCAAAAAGACGAACCAGTAACCAGTACATCTAGCAATACGTTTGAAAGACAAATCCCTGATGCAAACCTCCCAACGGAATATGTTAAAGGAGTTTTAGACATTGCCCATGAGGGTAGTGGTTTACTTCGTCCAAAAAACTTCGCTCCAAGCCAAGATGATATTTATATTTCAAGCTCACAAATTAGAAGATTTAACTTAAGAGTTGGTGATTTAGTTGGAGGACAAGCAAGAAGGCCTAAAGAAAATGAAAGATACTGGGGTTTATTAAAAGTTGAAAACGTAAATGATGAAGATGTAGAGAAATTTTTGGCTAAACCAAGAATAAATTTTGATGATTTGATGGTTATTTATCCAGATGAACAATTAAAACTGGGAACAGCTGAGGACATTTTAACTACCAGAATGGTTGATCTTTTAGCCCCAGTTGGTTTTGGACAAAGAGCTTTGGTAGTTTCGCCTCCAAAAGCTGGTAAAACATGGCTTGTTAAGGATATCATTGCCGGAATTGCAGAGAATTACAAGGAAAGAGTGCACTTGATGGCAGTTTTAATAGGGGAACGTCCTGAAGAGGTAACTGATATTTTAAGAAATTTGGAAAAAGTTACTGATGGTAAAGGCGAAATAGCAGCTTCTAATTTTGATGAAGCTCCAAGTGATCAAACAAGAGTGGGAGAGTTGGCACTGGAAAGAGCCAAAAGACTTGTTGAAAACGGTCGTGATGTTGTGATAATGCTTGATTCCATTACCAGAATGGCAAGGGCATATAATTTAGCCCTTCCTACATCAGGTAGAACATTAACAGGAGGTTTTGATCCAGTAGCCTTATATCCTGCCAAGAAGTTTTTTGGAGCAGCGAGAAACATTGAAAAAGGTGGGAGCTTAACAATTATTGGTACATGTTTAGTTGAGACAGGAAGTAGGATGGATGACTTGGTGTATGAAGAATTTAAGGGAACTGGAAATATGGAGCTTCATTTAACACGTAAGCTTGCAGAGAAAAGGGTCTTCCCAGCAATCGATGTTAGTAAGTCAGGAACAAGACAAGATGAGCTTCTATTTGGTAGAGAGAAACTTACAAAAGTTAATACATTAAGAAGAATGATAGACATGATCAGTGAAGATGAAAGAACAGAAGCACTTCTTGAAAAACTTCTAAAAACTAAAGATAACGATAAATTCTTAGATTCCCTCAAAACCATCTAAATTTTATTAAGTTGAAGCCAGCTTCCAATCATTTCATAAGGAACTTTTATATCAAGTAAAATACTGGTCATAGAATATGCACCCTTTATTTTTTTGGCATCTATTCGCCCCGATATTATTAAATTCGGCATTCCTTTAACTGGTAATTCAAATATAGTTGTTTTATTATCACCATTAAGAGTTTCTTCATATGTAGCTTCGCCTGTCGTTTTTAATCTAGATAAATAATGTGCAATCATTTCATTTTCTTCTCGTTTCTTCCCTGTTAGAGTTTGTATTTTAGGACCTATTGGTTCAGGATTTTTTCCTTGATTGCTAACCCAAGAATAAACTTCAATATGAAATCCATCACTCACATCTTTTGGATCGATCTCACTTTCACTATTTGTTTCCCAATCATATCGAAGATTTTTTAAATAATGACAAGTTCCAGGGTTTACTTAAAATCGCCTAATCTTTCGAAACCGTACAGTCTTAATTTGTTACAAAATGGTACTTGATTGTAACACAAGATGTAGTAAAATGGACTTATGTTCAAAAGAAACATTGAAGCCGAACTCCTTGAATGGAAATTAAGCCCGATAAGAAAACCATTAATAATACGAGGGGCTAGACAGGTTGGAAAGACAAGTGTTGTTCGCCAATTTGCAAAGAATAATTTTGATTATTTATTTGAGGTCAATTTAGAAAATAAAGAAACTTATAGAAAATTTGAAGCTGTAGTAAGTGTCGAAGATTTTTTAAAGAGACTCGAAATCTCTCAAAATAGGAAATTTGTGAGTGGTAATTCACTTTTATTTATAGATGAAATTCAAGAATCTTCAGATGTGATGAATTTGCTACGCTTTTTTGCTGAAGAAAGGCCAGATATCTACTTAATAGCCACAGGATCATTACTTTCTGCAAAGATTAACTCAAGTTTTAAGATTCCAGTTGGTAGAGTTGAATATAAATATCTTTATCCGCTTAACTTTAGCGAATATTTAGAGGCAACAGAAAATACAATCTTAAAAGAAGAAATTAATAAAGTTAAATTAAGCGATGAACAAAGTTTGCATGAGATTGCTTGTCAACAATATAGAAATTATGTGTTTATTGGAGGTATGCCTGAGGTTGTTGCTAGTTTTGCTAGAAACCAAAACTATATTGAAGTTAAAGAAGTTTTATCACGATTGTACGATACTTATATAGAAGACGTCTCTAAATATGCCAAAAGACAAAGCCAAAAAAAATATTTAGAGTGGGTGGTTGAGATGGGACCAAAATTTGCAGGAGAGCGTTTCAGGTATGAAAATTTTGGAGATTCTGGTTATAAAAGCCGTGAAATGTCAGACGCATTCCATGTAACCGAAAAGGTTATGATATTAAACCAAATTGTTTCAGTAAATTCTACAGTTTTACCATTAAATTTTAAATTTAAGAGACCTAGAAAACTAATTTGGCTTGATGTAGGAATTGTTAATTATTTGAACAATGTGTATCCTGAAATGTTAAAAGGAATTTATGCTGGTAAAATTATGGAACAAATTGTTGGGCAGACATTGATATCAAAATTTAAAGGTAGATCGTTTCAGTTAGGTTATTGGGCAAAAGATAAAGATGAAGGAAACGCTGAAGTCGATTTTTGTTTTCAATATAAGAATAAAATAGTAGGAATTGAAGTAAAATCGGGAGTCGGAGCGAAGAGTAGATCGCTTGCCAATATGGTTAAAGTAGGAAAAAATAATGTTATTCCAGTTCAGATTTCATGGAATAAACTGGAATTTAAAAAAGATTGTGTATTATCAATCCCTTTTTATCTGTTAGAAAGAATTGATGATTTTCTAGATCTGGTATAATGGTCATTCACGATGGATGATTTTGTCAAAATTGCAGATGAGTTAAAGGTTTTTTCAAAAGAACTTTTATTTTATTTAAACAAAAAACTTCATTTTTCATACATTCATTTAGAAGAAAATAAAAATGCATTTGTTTCGTCTTTATATAAACAAAGAGGTAGGCTTTCAAGAAAGTTAATTCATACGGGTATGGCAGGTTTAGTTGGTGTTGGTATGATGATAGCTCCGGTTATAGCACAGGAATTCCCAGGTAGAAGTGTTAACCCTTGGGAAGTTGAAGGAAGTCCACAAGTACTTTCAGCCACATCAGAATCTGATGGTATCGAAACTTTGGTTTCTGAAAAAGTAAGAGATGGAATTAAAGAATTTAAAGTAGAGGAGGGAGATACTGTTGCCTCAATTTCCAAAAAATTTGGGGTAGATGAAAATACTATTCGTTGGCAAAATAATTTAGTAAATGACAAGATAAAAATAGGTCAAGTTTTGCAAATCCTACCAGTTACAGGTATTGCCCATAAGGTAGTAAAAGGTGATACGGTTTATTCGATTGCTAAGCGTTTTGATACAGAAGCGCAGGGGATTGTAGATTTTCCATTTAACGCATTTAGTAATGATGAAACATTTGAACTGGCAATTGGTCAAATAGTTATTGTTCCAGACGGTGTCAAACCTGCTGAGGTTACTGCTTCACCAAGAATTAAGCAAATCACACCCGATGCAGGATCTATTGTTGCTTCCGGAAGTTTTGTTTGGCCAACCAATGGTACGATTTCTCAGAATTTTGCTTGGTATCATCCAGGGCTTGATATAGCCAATCGTGCTGTACCAAACATCTTAGCTGCCGATTCCGGCACTGTAACATATGCTGGATGTCTAAATTGGGGCTACGGTTGTCATGTTAGGGTTGATCATGGCAATGGATATACAACGCTTTATGCCCATCTCCAACAGATTTATGTGACAGTAGGCCAAAGAGTGGGAAGGGGTAATACCATAGGTAAAATGGGTTCTACAGGAAGATCTACAGGACCCCATCTTCACTTTGAAATTGTTCGAAACGGAGTCAAACTGTCACCATTGACAGTTTTGAAGTAATTATATATTATTTATTTTTTGGAATTGGGGCTATTTTTTTGTTGTTTTTACATCAATCAACCCAAACAAATTAAATTTCTTTTTAGGCATTAATACCATTATAATAAGGGATTGGGCTGTTAGTACAGCGGTAGTACATACCCTTCGCATGGGTAAAACGGCGGTCCGACTCCGCCACAGTCCACTTGACATTTTTATAGAATAAATAATAATTAAACTATGAAACTAAAACCACTTCATCCCAAGAAATACTTTTTACGATTCTTATCGCTTGCCAACAAGTTTTTGATGAACCTGAAGCCAGTTTTTGCCCATGTGATATAAAAACGGAAGGTTATACACATGTGTGCGTGGATAACAAAATTAAAATATGTAAATGTAATAACTCAACACGACTTTGTGGTTTCGTTGAAACTTATAATGGTAATTGTTCTAAAACAGGTAAGATTTGTGTTGAAAAAAATTCATGTCAAGCCGGTTGCGAATATAAACCAGATGATGTTTGCGTAGGTGGTGGTATTACTGTAGGTGATTTTAGATGTCAGGAAGGCATAGATAATAATAAACGAGATATTTGTTCGTCCGAGGGACTTTGGAAGTATTTTGATGATTGTGCAGTTTATGGTATGAAGTGTAATCGGGACGCCCGGAAGTGTATCCGCATAACTAGTAGCACCAAACCAACTATTAAACCAACTCCAAAACCAACCACAACATCAAAATCAACCACAACCCCAAAACCAGTTATTTTACCATGTGCCTTTACTTGTGTTCCTTCAAAAATTGAATGTTTAGAAAACGATGGTGTTGTAAAATCTAATATCGAAATATAATATATTTTTATGAAAAAAATCGAAACAATATGGAGTTATTTGCTTTGGTTGGCAATTGAAAAAGGGGAATTTAAACATACTCAAAAAGCTATAGCCGAATATTTTGACTATTCATTAAGTACAGTAAATTTGGCCGTAAAGCAATTAGCTTTAATAAATGGGATTGATGTCCGTGGTAAATTTTTTATTGTTAACGATCCTAAAAAAATACTGATATTTTGGTCAACCCATAGAAATATTCAAAAAAGTATTATCTATGAAACTTATGTAAATGCTCCAATATTGGAAATTGAAGGTCTGATCCCAGCCGAGGTTATATTTGCAGGATATACTGCAGCTAAACATATTTTGAAAGAATCTCCGTCAGACTATTCAAAAGTTTATTTTTATATTGATGAGAGAAAAATTATTGAAGTGGAAAATCGTTTTCCGAAAATTGTTGGTACTCCCAATTTAATCATATTAAAAGCTTATCCAAAACAAATAGAGTGTGGAAACATCACTACTCTTGCTCAAACATTTGTGGACATTTGGAATATGGGTGATTGGTATGCAAAAGATTTTTTAATAGAATTGGAAGGGAAAATAGATGGCTTATTATCATGATTTGGTCACAGAGAAAAGTTGGGAAGAACTTAAGAAATTAAGTAAATCTATAGATTTACTTTTAATTGGTGGCTGGGCAGTTTATTTATATACAAAAGCTTTAAAATCAAAAGATATTGATATTTTGATTGAATATTCAGAACTTATTAAATTGAAGAAAGATTATGAGTTAAACAAAAATGAACGACTTTTAAAATATGAGGCAAGACGAGAAGAAATACAAATTGATATTTATCTTCCACATTATTCAAACATTGGGATTCCAATAGAGGATCTAATAAAACAAAAAATTTCTCTTGAAGGTTTTATGGTAATAAAAAAAGAATATTTAATTGCACTAAAACTCTTTACGCTTAAAGAAAGAGGAAGAACTCCAAAAGGAAAAAAAGATTTTTTGGACTTGCTTTCTTTGTTTTTAACAGATGATATTGATATAAAACAAATTTATATTTTAACCAATAAATATAAACTAGGCTCGTCAACCTCTTTTTTTGAAGAGATGTTGAATGAATATGTTGAAGTTCCTGAAATTGGTCTGAATAAACATTTATTTAAAAAACTCAAAGTAAAAATACTTAAATCTCTGGTCAAGTCCACTTGACATTTTTATAGAATAAATAATAATTAAACTATGAAACTAAAACCACTTCATCCCAAGAAATACTTTTTACGATTCTTATCGCTTGCCAAAACAAGTTTTTGATGAACCTGAAGCAAAAGGAGGTGGAGGGTGTTTTGATAGCTGTAGTGTTGATACGGAAGGGTATGAAGCTTGTCAGAATAATACGATTTATACCTGTGTCAAAAAATATGGCAAATACTTTTTTGATATAACAGAAAAATGTCGATCTGGATATAAATGTTTTGTTGAGGGTAATGGTAAACAATGTACTTTTGGTTGTATGTTGGATAACTCTAATGATTGTCAAATTGAAGGTGATTTTCAATGTGCATCAATGAAGATGGATACCAAAAGGTACAGATGCACTGATGGCGTTTTGCAATTTTGGGAAGATTGTGCAAAGACACGTTATAATGGTTGGTGTAATCCTAACAGTGGAAAATGTATGGCTCGTGCAACTGATAAACCTACTATTAAACCAACACCAAAACCATCATCAACCACAACCCCAAAACCAGTTATTTTACCATGTGCCTTTACTTGTGTTCCTTCAAAAATTGAATGTTTAGAAAACGATGGTGTTGTAAAATCTAAAATGTAGACCTACCTTTACCGTGGGGGAGAAGTATTCCCAGGTTTGCCATTTTTGACAAGTCTCTGGAAGCTGTAATTTGACTGACTTTAAAAATCTTCTGCACATCTTTATTGGTTATTTTTTGATTTGGATTCTCTAAAGTACCCATAATTTTATTTTGTCTATCTGTAAGTTTCCAACCAAGTTGTCTTACGGGTTCGGAACCTGTAAGTTCAAGATTTTTCAATACTTTTTCCATTCCCAGTTTAACTCCCTGTGTAAAATATTCAAGCCATTTTGTTGCGTTTTTGTAACGCTCAATTGAATTTGTAGCCTCTTTTAATGAAACTAAATCATCTCTATAGTAATCTTCTAAAACTAGAAATCCATTAAGGTCGTAGCCGTATTTGGAAAGAATCAGGTGGGATAAAATTCTTGCAACCCTGCCTGTGGCATTTTCAAAAGGCGAAAGTTTAATAATTTCAATCTGAATAAGTCCAGATTGTATAACTGGATGGTCTTTACCCGATTCTATAAACTCAAGTATTTTGTTAACCTCAATTTCTTTAGATTTAAAGTACGAGGCTGTTGAACCGAAAACACTTTTACATAGTAAGTCATAAATATCCAGAATTTTTTTAGGATTTAGTAAGTTTTTTGAACCTGTCCATTCATTTCTAATATAATTTAAAGTGTTTATATAATTGATAACCTCTTTTTCCTCACCCGACATCTTTTTAGGTAGAGGAGATGAAAGAAGCTTAACAATCTGTGTTTTTGAAAGTTTATTATCAGCTAAAGTTAAACCCCAATATGTTTTATTAATATTACTTTCCCAACGGATTTTCTGCTCAATTTTTGGTAAAAGTGGAGTTAGTAGTATCTTTGTACGTAAGGCTTCAATCTCTTTTAGTGATGTAGTAATTTTATCTGATAAATGGTATGACAGGTTAACCATGTAAATAATCTTATCAATTAGTTATCAGGACGTCAAGTCATGTAACCATTCACCCTGTCAAGGCTAATTATAACATATTTGGTAAGATTGAGATAAGATAACTATGAATGCAAATTGCCTCTTGACAAGATATTTGTCTAAGGACCATACTATTATCTAAGGAAAGTGGGGTGACTTTATAAAAGATGTTAAAAAATATAGGTGCAACTGAAATTATAGTAATTGCTGTTTTACTTTTAGTCTTTTTTGGAGGTAAAAAACTTCCGGAACTTGCAAAAGGAATTGGTGATTCTATAAAAGAGTTCAAGAATGCAGTAAAAGGAAAGTAATATATGTGTTCTGCCCAAAATAAATTATATAAATCGCACAGGATATGTGCAAAGATTGCTACTCTCACAATGGGGGTAGCTTTCTTGTTATTAAGTACTGGAAACGTCATGGCTGCAGACACCACAATTGGAGAGTATTTGTATGATGATAATTATTTACCCGATACTGGAGCTGTTTGTGTCTTAAATGTTAAAAATCCTGATAGTAGTGCAAATATTACAAATCAATCATTAACAACTACAGCTGACGGGTGGTATGGACATACTTTTACTTCACCTTCTACAGTTGGTTATTATCGAGCTGAAATATGCTGTGACACTGGGGGGGATCATCTATGTATAGACAAAAGCTTCGAAATTAATGAGGCTGTAGACAGTAATCCGTCGACTAACGACATCTCTTCCGCTGTTTGGGGATATTCTGGAAGAACACTGACTGGATTTAATAATCTTGTCTCGGATATTTGGGGATACGCTACTAGAAAATTGACAAGTGGAGAAAATATTGTAACCACCATTACTTCAACAAACATTGAAGAGATTAAAACAACATCTGATGAAACAAGACTATTATTGGAACAACTTGTTAATAAGCCAATTATTGAAAATTCTTTTGAGGAGTTTACTGATTTTGATTTGATTGGAAAAATAAAAGATGGTCAAAAAGTATCAAACGAACTCTATATTAGTATACTTTTGGCACAATCTACAATTGATAGGGTAACAAAAGATTGGGGTAAACTATCAAATAATCAAATAGTTGAGTCTATAAGTGAAGTTAAAGAAGTATTAGGTGAAGAGTCTGATTCATCAAGCTCTGATACTTTGTTCGGTAGAGTAAATTTTTTGAGAGATTCCTTTGGATATAAAGAGGCTGATTTGATATATGAAGATATCCAAGCAGTTAAAGATTCCTTGAATTTTACTCAAACGACACTTGCGGTTAATGGGCAAAAAACCGTTTCTCTACAAAAAGAGTTTTCAAGCGGATCAACCTACCTTAAATCAAGTGAAAAGTCACTTGCAATTATTAATAAAAGACTCAAAGAGTCAGAAGGATTGTCTACTCTAATTGATACAAATTTAAATCAAGCCATAAATGTATTAGGTGGCTGGACAACAATGACTGAAAGAGAAAAGAATGAATCAGTCGATGGGTTAACTAAATCGACATTATCTTTAAATAGAGTTCCAAAAGTTTCAAATGTGCTATCTTCTGTATATGAAAACATAGTTGGAGATAAAAAACTTAAGAATAAACTTTTTTCGATTCGTGCAATATTATATTCAAATAAAAAACTTCTAGCAAATGGATCAAAGGCAGTTTTACTAACAAATTGGCTTGAAGAGGGTAGTTTGGTTATAAAAACCTTAATTACAAATCCATCAACCCTGATTTCTCAAGACGTACCGCTTAGATATTATCTTCCAAAAGAGCTTAAGAAGGAGGATGTAATTGAAACTGATGCTGGAGTAGAAGTTAAATATGATACAGATCAAGAACAATTATATGTTGAGGGTAACTTTATTCTTAAGCCTGCAGAAACAAAAACAATTAAAGTTAGAGTTGAAGATGTTTGGACTATAAGTGAGGGAGAAATTGATACTCTTAAAGCACAATCAGATAGTTTGATTAAGCCATTAGAAAAGTCTGCCTTTTTTGCTCAAGGAATAACACTAAAAAGTGATATTGATATTTCACTTGAAAAGGCAAGGGGACTAATTAAAGATGGTGTAACTCCTGAAGCAAAGATTAAATCGTATAGAGAAGCTGAGCTTGAAATCATAAGCGCAGAAGAAAAGTTAGAAAAACTTAAAGATATGGTCAGTCAAGCAAGTTCCTCAGGATCGATTTTAGGCTTTGTTGGTGGAAGCCAAGCAATTGCAGTTTGGGGAATAGTCTTAGCGGTCGCAACTGCTTTTGTATTCATGACAGTTTATATGAAAAAGTTAATGGGAAAAGAGACTGCCAAGGCAAAAGTCGTTGTTCACAAGACTAATAATTATGACAAACTGGCCGTATTTTTAGTAGTTGCTACAATCTCTGGGCTGTTGTCATCAATTGGTGTTAAGAAGTTGGTTTTACCAACTTACGCAAGCCAAAATAAAGAGGTTCTTGGGACTTCTGTGGTCGATTACAAGACTATTAAAATAGTAAAACTGGTTGACATATCTGGAGTTGTTAAAACATATCAAAATGAAGGTACTGAGGCAGTTTTAGAAATTTTCGATTCAGGCAAAGTAGCAGTTGAAGTTGAAAGAGGAGAAAAAAGAATTAAGATTATTGTTGATCAAAAAGAGGCCTATGTTGACCTTCACAACGTATTTAGCGAGTGATTAAATTACGGGTTCGGAACCCGTAATTATGCAATCAATCAGATCTGGACAAATCTAAATCTTCATCCTTGTATTTAAATTCTTCAACAAAATATTTATAAGTTTTTATGTTATTATGTTGCATAAAAGTGCTTTCTTTGAAATATTCAAGCACAATATTTTTGTTTACCCAACTTAAATTTATATTTCCCATGTAATGAGCGTAACTGGAAAAAGTATCAATCAAGTTTTTAGTATATTTTAGTGGGTTTTTATGTATATATCTTGAAATATCAAGTAAATAATCTTTGTTTATTACATTAGTAGCTTTGTATTTACCTTGGAATAGAGGACCCTCCCTTTTGTATTTTTTGTTAAAATACATGCTATATCTTGTAAAAAGTGATTTAGTAAATTTTTTAATTGAATCTTTGTCTTTCTGTTTGATTAAAAGATGTATATGGTTTGGCATCAAACAAAAAGCCAAAAGTTCAATCTCATCGTAAAAACTTTTCAGGTTCCGAACCTGGAATCTTGAGCCATCTTCAACAGGTGAAAGACATTCTTTTAGATAATTTAAGAAGACTTTATAGTCTTGTTCGTCTTGGAAAATTAGATTTTTGTTAATACCTCTGTTGTAGATATGATAAATTGAGTTTGGAATGTAATATTTAATTGCATTTTTAGCAGGCATATAAATATATTACATTACGGGTTCGGAACCCGCAAGACTGATTTGGTTGAATAAGTAGTGAATTAGGATTGCGAGTGTTAGGCCGAGCCACCAGAGATTTCTTTTATGGCGAAGCTGAATCTCATTAAAATATTGCATTACAAGAAGGGTTGTTATGTGCATGGGAGTTACTACAAGAAAGCGAAAAAAAGAGGGATTGGGATTAAGAAAATAGAAAACAGCTTCAGAGAAAGAGAATAGAAAACCTAAAATAATAACAACTCTAGTAGAGCTTGTTGATTTGGCAAGAAATAATTTATATAATTCCTCAATAAAATAAGGGTAGGGCAGGAATTTTTCTACCAATAAAAGAAAGAAAGGGCCAATTAGAGAGAATAGATAAACCATTTATTAGTTTTCTGATTTGTTGCTAACTGATTTTTTAAATTCTTTGATAGAATCTCCAATTCCTTTTCCAAGTTCTGGCAGTTTTTTGCCTCCAAAAAGAATTAATAAAACTACGGCAATAATTATAATTTCAGTTGTTCCGATATTTTGTAACAATTAAATCACTCCCTTTCTTAGAACCCTATTTAAAAATAGGGTTATTTCAAACAAAAGTATAAGAGGAAGGGTTAAAAGAATCAAGGATAAAATATCTGTCGGAGGCATAATTGCAGCAAAACATATTGCAACAATGTATGCAATTGGCCGTTGTTTAATAAAAGTAGTAAGTGAGACAATTTTGAATCTCATCAATAAACTCATGGCAATAGGGTATTGAAATGCAATACCCATTAAACTTGAGGTAATTAAGATTTTGCTTAAAAGATCAGAGATATCTAACATGTTTCCAATATTTAATTCAAGAGATTTGCTGTAGAAAATTGAAACAACATAGCGCATCATAAAAAAGCCAAATGTAAAACCGCCAATAAATAAAAATATGGAAAGAGGTAGAAAGGCAATGACAGATCTATACTCTTTTACCTTTAACGCGGGTCTTAAAAATATCAATAATTGATATATTAAGATAGGTATTGTAGCGATAGTACCTATTAATAATGATGAACTAATTGCCAGGTTTAAAAATTGAAATGGGGAAGTAAAAACTATATTAACTTCACCTAAATCAATTAAATTTATTATAAAAACAATTATTTTCTCATAATAAAAAAATCCAGTAACACCAAAAAGCAGAAAGATAGAAAAAACAAAAAGAAGCCGCTTTCTAACCTCTGACAAAAGAGGAGAGTAACGATTTATATTTTCTTGAATTGTAGGTGTATTATTCACTTACTGATTTTTTTTGTAAGCTATTTCAAGCTTTGTTTGAATTCTTTAACTGATAAACCGATTGATTTTATAAATTCAGGTAACTTTTTGCTACCAAAAAATACAATTACTAACAATGAAAGAATTAAAATTTCAGTTGTTCCTAGATTAGGCATCTAAACTGACACCCCCCTTCGTTTTTATTTTCTCGACTTCTTTTTGGGCTCCGCTAAATTCCTTTTTTATTTTCTTTAGTTCTTTTCCAGCTTCACCTGCACTTCTTGCCATTTCAGTCATTTTTTTACTACCGAAGACAATTATTAAAACGAGTGCAACTAATATTATTTCTGGTAGACCTATATTCATACGCTAATGATAATCTAGCTATTTCAAGGAAGCAAGTGTCGCTTTAAGTTTAGTAGCTTTAAGAACTTGACCAACAGACCCCGGAGTAGTGTGACCTGTTATTATTTCATCCCATACAGCATCAGCAATGTCGGATGCTGAAGCACCACCCGCTGGCGTTTCGATGAATGTTCCAGTACCCAAGTCTCTTGTTGCTCCTAAAGTGTTACCTGAGAATGTGTGGTTAAGTCTGACACCTGTTCTAACTACACCTGTTCCGACATCAACTCCATAACCAGTATTGTTAAAAATTAAATTATTTTCAAAAATATTGTCGGCTATACTGGCTCCAGCTAGATCTGCCCCGTCTGTACCATTTCCAGACAAAATACATTGTTTGATTACGGTTTTGGAGGTGCTGGCGCCTATTTTGACTCCACTGAGTACTGAATTTTCCACTGCGGAATTTTCAATTTGTGTACGAGTACTACTTGATATATCAATTCCATTTCCCGTAACACTTTTAACCCAAACATTTTTAATCAAGGCATTATCACCACTAACTGTTATGCCATTATCAGTTCCACCACTTGCAGTACCAATATAGAATCCTTCAAATTCGACAGAATCTCCAGAAATGTTGATAGTAGAGGAACCAGCCGTACTTGGGATGATTTGGAATTGATAACCAGCACCTCTTATTTTTAGTGAAGATTTTGTAATATTTAATACTTCTGTCGTTGTTGTAATTCCATCCGAATCTGTCGCGAGTGCAAAGATAATGTCTCCAGCACCAGCTGTTGACAAAGTTTGAGCTTTATTAAATGTTGCAACCGCGTTTGAAGGGGTTAAGCCGTCATTTGAGTCGTTTCCACTAGTTGGATTCCAATACCAAATTGCACCAACTGATCGATTCCTACCGCGCATGCTTTCCAACATATAAAGCATGCCGTAATTAGCGTCAGCCTGAATAATGGTCGGGGAGGATGATTGAGCAATATTAACTTGAGTAAAGGCTGTAGCCTTTAGTGGATTATTAGCATATTGGTTAATAGCAACTAAATTTCCCCCTGAAATAGTGCACCCAATCGTATCAGGACCCAGCCTTGCTTCGAATGCAATTCTCCAGTCGTTTATAAGTTCTAGGGTAATTCCGATATAACTGCCTGCACCTAAAGCTTGTTTTCCATAAGCGTTTGCAATATGACCATAATCTAAGTTATTTAAATTTTCTTCATAGAGCCTGATTTGATTTAGTAAATCCTGAATTGTAACTGATGTCTGGGGACCATCAACTTGAATTACTCTCTCATATTTAAAAAAGGTCAGTGTCGCCATACTTAATTAAAAACAGATACGTTTATAAATTTGGTTAATTTATCTCCAATCATTTTGTATGTATAATCTTGGCCAATTTTTATTGCTAAATATTTTTTAGGAATTTCATTTGTTGTGTCAGTTTGAGTAAAACTTTGATTTTCTTCATTGAATATAAAGTTAATAACTTGAAGTTTTGTATTAATCGGTAGTTTTTTAATATTAAAACCGCTCAAATTTGTAATTTTGGCATCTCCATTTAGATATTGAGGGAAGTTTAAACTAATTAGACCTCTATCAAAAAGAGCAATAAACTGGGGGATATTTTCGGCTACTTTTATAGAAAACTCATTAACTATTAGATCTTGACCATTAGTTGTTAAAAGATATTCTAATAAATGACGATTAACTAAAACAACTTCCATTTTTTTGTTTAGACAAAAGAAAATTAGCGTGTCTCGATACTGAAAAAGGGGAGTAAGTTGATATAGATTTAGTACATTCTTAATAGTGGGATCTATTTTGATAGTGGTTAAGTCCAAGATATTCGCACTATTTGGAAGATAACAGTTTATCTGCGGGTTATAAATTCGAAAGCCACAACCTACTGCAACATTATTGATTAAATTTATAGTTACATTGTCATCTTTTGAAATTGTTACAGTAACTTGCCCTGTTTTTTCTAGTTTTAAGTGGGCTACAGTAGGTGTTTCTAAATAGTAAATAAACGCTTTTTCCTTAGTCTCTTTTTTGACCTCAATATCTCCTACAAAAGTTAATAAATAATCAATAATCTTTTGAAAATTACTTTTGAGGTCTTTGATTTTGTGGATATTTCTTAAATAGTAATGAATCATATTACAAAACTTCGTCTATTTCCTTGATGTCTTTTTTAAGTGAAGCAATCATTCCGTCAACTCTTTTCATTTCAGTTTTTTCTTTTTCAATTGCTTCCTCAAAAACTAAAATGTTTTTCTTTATTTTTTCTTTATATTTAATAAGGTCGTTTACGCCAAATTCCCTAATAACTTTTGTACTTTTAAGTCTTTTTTTGTCAATTTTTAATTTCATACTTTTAGTTTCATTTGTATTTACTATAATATTGTTCTTCAATTTTTTGAGACAAAAGTATTTTCATCAGAGATTGGTAGGGGACATCTTGCATATTTGCCATCATTTTAAGGTCATCAAGCATCATTTGAGGTAGCCGTAAAGTTACTTTAGCGGTTGATGGTTTAAGATTTGATAAATCAAGTTTAACTGGGTTGTCGAAGTCAAAATAATCTGTGGCATCATGAGTATCCCAAAATTTTATTTCTTCATCTTCATTCTTAAAACTTGGTATTGGTTTAAATGTTTTTTTTGTTTTTTTCATATTTAATCTTTTCCTTTTTACTCATATCTCTTGCTGAAATTACTCTTACTTTATTATCTCTAATTGTAAAAAGAATTGATAAAAATCTTCTCTTGCTAGTTTTACCTAGAGCAGAGTACCTTACTTCAACCAAGGAATGCTTAGGATCCTTTGCAATAACAGGCTTATCAAGTAAAATTTTCTCACATTCTTTGATAGTAACCCCATGTTTCAACCAATTTTTATTTTTATTACCTTCATCCCAATCAAATTCTTCCATATTATTAATAATATCATATTATAATATGTACATCTTTATACCATACAATTTGAGGTTTTGTCAAGAAGTTAATTTGTCCCAGAAGGTTTTCTTTTCTTTTTCTTCAGGGTCTAGTTGGCTTTTACTTATAAATTTACCATCAGGACCTCTTGTAACTCTTTTTGAAGTTGGTTCAACTACTTCGTTAACAACTGTTGGTACAATTGGTTCTTCAATAACTTCAACATCTTTGGTTAAGATTACTTCTGCCTTACCCTTTTTAGCTTCTTTTTCAAGTCTTTTTTGTTCTGCTAGTTCGTCTAGATATTGCTGCTCTTTGATATAATTATCAATTGCTTTTTTAAGTTCTTTTTCAGTGTTTTGACGAAAAACAACAACTCCTGCGGAATTTCTAGCAATATGCATCACTAGATCTCCGTTTAATGATAGTGATAATTCATATTTTTTATACATTTGTTTTTTTAATTTCTTTTACTTTAGACAAATATTGTATCAGTTGTACGAACAACAGACACGTTTGTAGGATTTGCACCAACCACTGAACTGTCCTGCTCAAATGGTAAAATATTTCCTGCTTGTCTTGCACGAACTCTAATAAAGATATCACCATCAGTTACTGAATGTGTAATTGTCACAGCCTCTGAACCTGGAGTACCAGTTGAGCCTGTTGTTTCGTAAGAATCAATAAATGGTACGTACCAAGTATCTTGTGGGGAAGTTGTTGTCGCAACAGGTAATGCATTAAATTTAATATTATCTGCAGTTGTTTGACCTGTAATTGCAGGTGAAATTGTTACATTGTTAGCATCAACTATTACAGATACATACGAAACAGCATTTGTCTGTGTAACATTTAAGACTAAATCTCCAACTAAACTTGCAGTTCCGATTCCTGTACTAGTTATGTTTGTAGTTGTGGTACCTGCTGAAGCTGAAGCTACATTTGTATATGCTAAATTAAATGTTCCATTTGGAGTGTTAGTCCAAGTAGAAAATCTTAATCTGTATTCTCTGGTTGCTGACGTATCGACAAGCCTAATAACACCACCAACTGTTTTTCCTGGTGAGTCTGTCGTAATTGGTACACCTAAAACTACGGTTGTTGCAGCTTGCGATTGTACAGTCGCATTATATTCCGCTTTATTAATATCACCACCACTTGCGGTTAATCTAAAGACTGCCACTTTGTCACCAAGTCTAGTGTTACTTACAGTAATAGTTGCCTTAGTTGGGGCGAGTCTTACAGTTCCATTATCATCAACCAATTGGAAATTATTGGCATCGGCCGTTAAGTAATCAGAAAGAACAACACCTGGGGCACAGAAGAACTTTCCCCCAGCGAATGTTCCAAATGGTGCAGCAGCAATAGGTGTAACTGCAGATGCTTCTGAATTTGGAGTAAATGTTCCTGAAGCAGTGTCGTCCGTTACTATGTTTGTTGTGTCAAAAGTTCCTCTAGAATTTCGGAGTATGACTATTTTGTCTGTAGTATTAACCTCAACAATTGTTCCTTTGGCGCCTGAAGTAGTTTGAGTACAAGTATTTCCTTCAGAAAATGTCCCTGTAATGGAACCAGAATATCTTAATCTGTAATCTGATCCTATGTAAAATTGTCCTTGCAGGCCATCTGTGTTAGTTGTTGCTGTTTCTCCGCGTCTTGTTATGTACTTTGAATATTGATAAACGTTAGCAAGAGAATTTTGATTACAATCAACTGTGACGGAATAATTTTCAGGTGTTCCGTTTTCATCAATATCGTTAGTACCTCCATCTGATAGACCTCCATGAGTAATTACAGGTGAGGTTCCGAGTGCAGATGGACCAGCTGCGGCCGGAGTACCAGCCGTAACTGTTGCGCTAGATGTTTCCCCTGTTACTGAAGTGTCTGCGTTTGCAAAATTTGTAATCGGATCTCCAATTAAATAGTAAACGATTGTAGGAGTTGTTCCAGGGGAGCCTGTAACTGATGTAATGACACCTTTCTTGAATGTTCCAGATTTACTTATAACTTCTCCAACTACAAAAGTTCCAGTTCCCGAACTACCCGTAAACGTCCAATATCCTGTCTGATTATCCAAATCGTTACCAGTTTGAAGAGGGATAGGATTACGTCCTCCGTTTGTTAAGTCAACTGTATAATATGAATAAGTTTTAGAATATTGGCGGGCAAAGACTCCAATATAACCTTCATCAGTTTCAACGCCCAACTCTTTTACATTAACTAAAATGTCAATGTGTCCATCGCCCCACCAATCAGTTGTATCTTTGTAAGCTGTTAAATTAGCTCCATTTTGACTAATATATAAATGCGTATTAGATTCAATTGTACCAAGAGTATAAATATTGGCCCAAAGAGATTCGCCTGCAGATGCTGTTGAAGTCCAGGTTGCAGTATGAGCGTTACAAGTTAAAGTTCCTGCATCATCAAAGTCGTTAGTTGCAGTATTATCATCAGGCCTAACCCAAAGAATAGAACCTGCACCAGTTCCTTTGACGTCAAGTAATGTGCCTGTATTACCACCAATTGTGATATCAAAGCCAATATCTCCGGCAACTATTGAAGTATTATTACAAACGATTTTTAATATACCAGTGTTAGTTCCTGTAACTCTGTCCCAGCTAGCAGTTTTTAACGCACCTCCTGATAAATATTCAACAGAAGTTCTATCAATAAACCATGGATCTTTATCTCCAGCGTCAATTATTCCGATTGTGTACTCAGTAGGGGTCTGTGCAGACATTGGAACACCATCATCCATCTGTGTTAACTCGTCAAATTGATTCTGAAGTGCAGAATAAAGAGCATTAACAGTATCTGTTACTGTCGGAGTAATGGAAGTATCTCTTGTAATTCTTTTTTGTCGGTTTTCTGCGCCATAATATACAACCCAACGTCCGCTTAATATTGTATCTGCCATATTCTTAAATTATATATACTAAAACTAATCTAGTAACCAGTTTGCGCTATCAATAATGTGCTTGTCAACTAACATTATCTGTATCAAATGAGTCGGAATTGATACATTTAATCGCTAAAAGTAATAGTCAATTTATTTACCTTCTTTTACCTGCTAGATAGCTGTTAACTGATTCAATTGTTGACAACCAATTTCTTCCTTCCTTGTGGGCAATTAACTTTCCCTTTCTAACTAGTAGATTAAAGTATTTAGGAGAAAAATTAAAATGTTTACTTAATTCAGAAAGTGTCAAAAATCTTTCCGAATCGGATTTTATACCGATAATGGTTTCTAAATATATATTTAAGGATCTTTCAACTGATTGAGTGACAAACTCTATAAATGGTAAATAGTTTCCATTATCTGCTTTTGAAAGTGTCTCGTAATATTTTTTGCGATCATTCTTTAAAATGACAACTAGTGGAAATCCCTCTCTTAATAATATTATATCCATTACAATCCTTGCTGTTCTGCCGTTTCCGTCTTCAAAAGGATGAATAGATACAATTTTATGATGTATTAAACTTGCAAGTTCAATTGGATGTAATTTCATTTGGTTTTGTCTAAACCAAGAAATTAACTCCTGCATTTTGTGGGGTATTTCAATAGCTAGTGGTGGTTTATGTCCAGACCCTGCAATTGCAACATCACCACCTCTGTATTTTCCTGCAATATTTTTGTCAATTGGTGATATAACCAAACTTTGTATTTGGCGAATTAATGTCTCTGAAATTGTTGGCTTGGAATCAAACTGAACTAAATCATAAATAAATTCAAGAGCATCATGATGGCTCTTGGCTTCTAAATGATTTTTAAACGATTTTCCTTTAACTGTAATTCCTTCATTTATTATTAAATAAGTTTCTTTGTATGTTAGGCTGTTACCTTCGATAGCATTACTGTTGTATGTCATTTCAAGCATGAATCTTTCTCGTAACTTATTAACTACTGTTTTTGAAAGTGGTCTTTTAAGTTGTAATCTATGCCATTTTTCATCAATTCTTGTTATTGTTTGAAGTGACAAATAGGCAGGTTTTGTATGGTATAACTTCATAATTAATACTATACCATATCTAAAGAAGGTGTCAAGAATTGTTAAGGATTAAGAACGGAAGAAGAATCGTTTGACTGACTAGTAGGTAAGTGTGTTACATTTTTTCTTTGTGGAATGAGGAAGTCTGCAATACCTGCAAATATATAAAAAATAATTGGAATTATTAGTATTGCCCCTCCGTATGAAATAGCTAAAGTCCAGAGAAGGGGAGTTATTTTTGCACCAGTTGCAAGTTGTTGGAAGGCATAAATTTCTGCAATAAAGCTTAAAAAGAAGGCAATTCCGAGCTTTTTAAAATATTGACGTTCCATAATAGATAAAATTAAAGTAACCGATAACATAATAGCAACTGAACGGACAATTACGGCAACATAAGTCATTGGGTAAAGTTTGAAAAAACTTTCATTTAAAAATATAAGAGGGTTCGTAATTTGTAATTTAAGCGCCCCTGCAAAATAATCTAGAATATAGGCAAGAAGAAATAAACAGGTTGTTATTACAAGTGTTACTTCCTTTTTCATAATTACGATATTAGATTATAATAGTATTATAATCAAGTAATCTTTATGTATAACCATTTACTTTATTTTTCTTATTGGGTGGTGAATTCATTTGCTATTTCACTCTTTAATTATTTATTTCCTAATAACTTTGTACTAGGAAATTGGAAATTATTTGGCCTTGACAAGATTCACTAATTAGTATATTATTGTCCTAATTATGGAATCGTTATCAATCAGCCAAATAATTAAAAAATTGTCTTTAAAAAATATACCTCTGTTTACTATAAACGAACTAGGGGGAATTTTGGGTACTGATAATCGTCAAACATTATATAAAAGGATTCAAAGACTTACCAAAAGTGATCTTTTGCAAAAACTTATAAAAGGAAGGTATCTGTTTACATTAAAAGATACAAATGACTTTACGAAATCAAATTTTTTATATCAGCCGTCATATATTTCAATGCAGTCTGCTTTGTCGTTTCATAATATTATGACTGGGTTTTCATATCAAATTACTGGAATTACTATTAAAAAATCAAAAAAATTTGTAATAAATGATAAAGATTTTAGTTATTCCCAAATAGATCCTAAATTATTTTGGGGCTTTGAGAAAAAAGAGGACTTTTTGATTGCAACGCCTGAAAAAGCACTACTTGACTATTTATATTTTTCTACAAAAGGAATTAATAACTTGGATTGGAATGAAATAGATACAACAAACCTAGACAAGAAACTACTAATAGAGTGGTCAAGAAAGTATAATAAAATTGTTGTAAGGGAGCTTAAAAAGCATATATGATTACTAACGGTCAAATTAAAAATTTAGCAAAAGTTTTTCAAATCGATGAGTATAGTGTATTCAGGGAGTATCTACAGCTAGTATTTTTAAGCTATCTATATCAGGAAAGAAAAGCCAATAAACTTCTTTTTAAAGGGGGAACGGCCTTAAGGCTGTTTTTTGGGTCACCAAGATTTTCTGAGGATTTAGATTTTTCTACAAATTACAATGATTCTGAAATTATTGAGTTGCTTAACAATGTTGTGGTAAAAATAAAAAAAGAACTACCTAATTTTAGAATTATATCGCTACATAAGGGTACAGAGGGAATACGTTTTAGAATTCTTTTTAATCAAAAAGAATTTAAGTACCCGTTTAGTATCAGACTTGATTTTCACCAAGAAAAAGAAGTAACAGGCGCAGCGGTTTCAACTTTGTTAACACAGTTTCCACTGATGATTTTTCCTCAAGTCTATCATTTGTCTGGTGAATCAATTTTATTTGAGAAATTTGATGCATTAAAAAATAGAAATAAAGGTCGAGATATATTTGATATATGGTTTTTGTTATCAAGGGGTATAAGGATTACTGATGTCAAAAAAAGTGATATTAAAAATATAGATGAATTCTCTCAAAAATTACTTGAAAAAGATCTTGGTCAGTTCTTGCCTCATGGCCAAAAACAAATAATAGCTGTTTTAAAACAAGAAATTATAAAATTGTTACAAAAATAATCTTGTAACAAACTGGCACTTGATTTTAGTATTACTCGTAATAAACTGGTATATATGTTTAAAAGAAAGCTAGAAAGTCAACTTATTGAATGGAAAAATAGTGATGTCCATAAACCCTTGATTGTTCGTGGTGCTAGGCAAGTGGGTAAGACTAGCCTTATTCGAAATTTTGGTACTAAAAATTTCAGTAATGTAGTAGAGATCAATTTGGAAAAAGAAACACATAAACAAATGTTTAATAGTGTAATGAGTGTTGAAGATTTGGAAAAGAGAATAAATTTAGGACTAAATCAAACAATTTCTGCAGGCAAGACATTAATTTTTATTGATGAAATTCAAGAGTCGCAACGAATGTTGGAGTTACTGCGGTTTATGGCTGAAGAGAGGCAGTCTTGGCATGTATTAGTCGCCGGGTCACTATTGGAAGTAAAATTGGGAAAGGATTGGAAAATTCCTGTTGGAAGAGTTGGATATAAATATTTATATCCATTAACCTTTTTTGAATATTTGGAGGCAATGGGCAAAACAAATTTACTAAATGAGTTAAATAATGTTAGTTTTGGGAAGACTGTTGGAGGATCATTATTTCTAGAAGATGAATTCAGACAATATATTTTGTTGGGTGGAATGCCTGAAGTTATTGCAAATTTTTCAAAGTACAAAGATTATGGCAAAGTCAGAGAAATTTTGGCAAGGATACAAACAACATATGGCGAAGACGTTGGTAAATATCTAAAAAGTGATGAAGAACGTAAATATTTGGAAGCAGTGATTGAAGACGGTCCACGAATTGCTGGTAGTATTTTTAACTATCAGAATTTTGCTGGATCAACATATAAGAGCCGTGAAATGTCTGATGCTGTAAGGAAAATTGAGAGGACGATGTTATGTACCCAGTTGCCTGCAATTAATTCTACAGTTTTACCAATTGTTTATAAATACAAAAGGCCAAAAAAAATGATTTGGTTAGATGTCGGAATTGTAAATTTAGTAAATAATGCATATCCAGAATTAATTAAAGGATTGTATGGCGGACGATTAATGGAACAAATAATTGGGCAAACGCTAATTGCGACGATGTTTGATGGTTTATCAAAGCTTTCCTATTATGCAAAAGATAAAGATAAAGGTAGTGCAGAGGTGGATTTTTGTTTTCCGTGGAGAGGGCGTCTAGTTGGAATAGAAGTTAAGTCAGGTAATACATTTAAGAGTCGATCTTTAACTAAAATGAGAGAAGAAGCAAAAGAAAATCTAATTCCTGTAATGATGACTTGGAATAAGTTTGGAATAAAGAATGGGGTATACAATATTCCATTTTACTTAGCAGAAAGATGGGAAGAGTTTTTGACAGTTTGATACTTGACAAAGTGTTTCTGAAATGGTATGTTTCATATACCAAAAGGGAAACAAAATGAATCGAATAGCAAAATTAACGCTTTTTAAAAATACGCCTGCATTTAACAAGCGTACCTTGCAACGTATCCTAGATATTAAAGATGAAGCCTTAAATGCCAATGTTAAAAGATGGTTAAAAAAGGGTGAATTAATTCAACTTAAACGAGGTTGGTATGTAACAAAAGACTATTATCAATTGAGTTCAAATAAACAAAATTATTTTGAATGGTTAGCTAACAAATTCAAGGAACCGTCGTATTTATCGATGGAGTATGTATTACAAAAATATAATTTACTTTCAGAAGCTGTATATTCGATCACTTCAGTAACATTAAAAAAGACAGGTAATTATTTGAACAATTTTGGTCAATTTAGCTACTATAATATTAACGACAACCAATTTATTGGCTATAAAATGTTTCAACGAGGGGAATATAATATCAATGAAGCAACCTTAGCAAAGGCCTTATTCGACTATCTGTATTACAAAATTGGGAAATTGAATAAAATCACTACTGACTTGTGGGATGATTTACGAATTAACACTGAAGTTATTACTGATGGAGATAAGCTCGAATTTATTAAATATTGTGGGATGGAAGGATCAAAAAAGATGAAACAAATTGCAAAATTATTAATATGAATATGATTTTAAATGATTTAATTCGGGTATCAGGAGAGTCTAAAAGACTTGGTATGTCTGATGGTTACATTAAAAATTACCTAAGAGAATATTTACAAGTTTTTATTCTCAATTTTATTTATTCAAGCAGTAAATTTGGAGACAATCTAATATTCACAGGAGGCACTTGCTTGAAACATGTTTACGATCTACCTAGGCTCTCGGAAGATTTGGATTTTGATGTAATAGGTAAATTGACAACAAAAGAATTAGCCGATGGATTAACTAAATTTTTTAATATTACACATATGTGGAAAGAGGTGACAGTTTCAGTTAAACAACTTGATAGACAAATTTTACTTAAATTTCCATGTCTTAGAGCCACGGAACTAGCAGGGATGAATGATAGTGACTTACTGTATGTAAAAATGGATCTTAACCGTGATATTGCAAAAGGATATAATGCGGTTGTAACCGTAAAATCTGGATATGGAATGAATTACGCGTTAGTACACTATGATTTACCAAGTTTATTTGCTGGTAAAATCTCTGCTGTACTAACTAGAAGACGATTATCCGACTATTTTGATTTATTGTGGTTTTTAGAAAATAAAGTAAAACCCAATATGATTAGGTTGAATAATGTGTTAGGGAAAAAAATAACTATAAATAAATTAGTAGAATTATTAGATCAAAAAGTAGATGAATTGATGACTAAATATCCATTAGATTTAAAAAGAGATCTGGGTCCGTTTTTGCAAAACCCGAACTTAATTGATAGATATATTACAAATTATAAAGAAAGTTATGATGTTGCAAAACAATATCTCACCCTAAGGTCAAAAAAGTGAATCTTAGGCTGTCGTATCTTCAATTAGTGTAATCGTTGCTGAAAAACCTGAAGAAGTTATTGTGCCTGTTGTTGATGCTGGATAATATTTTACTTCTCCATCTGATGACTTTCTGACCCTTATGTAAATATCAGTATCAGCAGTATAGTTAAACGATCCTGTTGCTATTCCGTTTGTAGCTGTACCTGTTCCAGACCCTGCACCTGTTGCAGTAAAGATGATACCAACAGTGTTAGATGTCGCTCCGATTACTGTAAAATCAGTAGTTCCGACTGTTATTATTTTATATTTTACATCAATTACAAATGAACCAGCAGTTACTGTTTCTGTGTCACTATTCATAAGTTGGGAATTGTCATTTGATTTATAAATTGCAGTTTGGGCTGCGGTTACTGGAGAATTGCTGGAATCCACAACGCTAATTTTTAAACTAACAGCATTATTAACGGTCGTTGTTGCGCTTGTGCCATTTCTATAAGTTGGTGTACTTCCCGCATTTGTGATGTTTAATGTTACTGATCCGCCAGAATCGTTAAAAATTGCTGCTGAATTTGTTCCGTTTGATCCAAAACCTGTAAAAATATTTCCACTAAAATCATATGTACCAGCAGTTGTAATTCTTATTGCATGACCGGTCGAGGCAGAGCCTGTAAAAGTATTATTTGAAAAGATTATGGGTGAGGAAACTGAACACCACCTGTTTCCAGAGGTGACACCAGTAACATTTATAGCTGAACTATTTATAACAGTTGATCCATTTGTTGTTAAAGTGTCGTTTCCTGCTGGAACGTTTTTGATATTGGCATTTGTTACAGTACAACCACTAAAGTTAAGAGTTGGGCAGGAGGTAAAGTTCATTGAGTCGAATGTCATTACATTTCTTAAGGTTACATTTGCACCAACTATTGATAATCCTGTAAAATCCCAAGTGGCAGCACTTATTGCAGCTGAATTTATCTCCCAATAATACGGACTAGGGGATGTAACAACAGAGTTGGTATGTTTAATGGTGTCCCCAGATTTTCCTGCGTAACTTATTCCAATTGCATTATTCTGGCCGTGATAATTTATTTCTCTGTCTGCAAGGCTATAAATTCGTGGAAATTGTAATGCCCCAGCATCAATTTGAAAATTAACTCCATCCCCACCTCCAATTTGAATTGGTATATAAGCCAAAAGTCCGGAGGCGCCAGACTTTGCAATTAGGGGAATACGGCAATATTTACCTACTTCATATAAACCCTGTGTATTTACAGGTGAAGCCGAAGTTCCTCCCGCGACGGTTATTTTTTTAATAAAATGCCAATCCATATATCTAAATGCTCCTGTAGCATTTTGTCCTTTATGAAGAATTAGCATTTTATCTATTGCTGTAATTGTGGGAGCTGTTGCGCTGTACCCGTATTGTGTTTGTGTCTGGTTTGGTTGGACTGATATTATTGAAAAACCTGTTCCATTTCCATCTTGATTGTCACGAGCCATAACACGATAACTACGATAATTTGTGCCCTGTCCAATTACAAGATAAGTACCTCCTTTTTTAATATTTCCCTGATTGTATAATGCCATTTTGGATGTAGAAGCCATAAAACCACCGACAACCCAACCTGTTGTCATGTCAATTGCAGTAGTTGGGAAATTGCGTTGATATCCAATGGCATTTGTTGTGGTTGACACTGGAGTACTGTTAATTGATGAAGAATAGGGATTAAATCCAGTGTCAACGACTACAGCAGGTGCATCGTAAGTTGTTGCTTGTCCTGCGCCGTTTGGTCCGATATTTGCATAGGTTAATGCTGTAGGATAATTTTCATTATTTAATGTGGTTGCCGAAAGATACCACGAACAAGTGGAAAGTTTCTGTCCAAGTGAATCTACATCGTCGATGTACGGTGGAACAACTCCTCCAGAAATATTACGGAAAGCGATAACAAAACGATGGGTAATTGATGATGCACTTAAGTCCCATGTGGGAGTTGGTGTTGCCCCTGCTGTTCGTTGAATGTACCATGCACAAGCTGATCCTGTCATCGTAGTTGCAGTTGTTCCACCAGCATCAGAGGAATCTATAAAATGTGTGGGTCCAGGAACAGTAAGTGCTGAAATGGGTGTTGTTGATGGTGGTTCAATACCCAAGTAATACAATATCAAACAGTCTGCAGTTGTAGTAGTTACAGATGCAGATGTAAAAGTTGAGGCAGTAGTAAAAACTGCCGATGACGAAGTTGATAAATCATTTGTGACGTCAATTGCAGTTGTAGTATTTACATCCTTAATGATAAACATAGAGACATTTATGGCGTCTGCTGTACCCATTGTAATTGTGCATGTTTCAGATGATCCTGCCGCGCGTTTCCACCAAACTCCAGATGATGAGGCAGACGCTGATATTTGAGTAACTCCAATTTGTGCCCATCCTGATGTACCAACGGAAAGTGTTACACCCCCATCGGCATTTGCTGCTACTACTATAATATCGTTTGCAACATGATCAGGCAGGGTAAGGGCATATGAAGTTGCACCACTAGTACTAAATTGTGTTAAAAAATCATCAAGATATGCCATATTTTACGTTTCTTAAGGCCTTTTTTACTAATCCATCAAGATCGAGATCGCTTTTAACTATATATTCAATAGCTCCTTTACTTTTTTCTTCATCTTGGGCTAAATTTGAAGCAACTATGACAGGTATGTTTTTTAATTTTTTGTTGGATTTAACCCTTTTTAAGAATTCATAGCCATCAATTCCTGGAAGTAAAATATCTAAAATTATTGCGTCAGGTATCCAAATCTTAAGAAGTTCTAGTCCATCTTCTGCATTTAAAACCGCTTTAACCATAAACTTTTTGGCCTTAAACTGCATAGACATGGCCTTACTAATAAATTTGTCATCTTCGACTATTAGTACTTTTGGAGTTTTGCTCATACCTCTAATGACTTTCTGCCATGATCTGACATTTTGATGTAATAAAGTGTTTTTCTGACTATTTCTTGTAAGTCCATGTTGCTTTTAACAAAAAACTCTGCTGCAGATAGTTTAATTCCTTTTAAGACATCTTTCTCTTGATTTAAATTTGAAGCAATTAAAACAGGCATCCCTTTTAACTTTTCAGTCTTTTTGATTTCTGTTAAAACTTCAAAGCCGTCCTTTTCAGGCATTAATATGTCTAGAATTACAGCAGATGGAACCCACTTATTTAATATATCTAAG
This sequence comes from Candidatus Woesebacteria bacterium GW2011_GWB1_33_38, assembly GCA_000990005.1. GTDB lineage: Bacteria > Patescibacteriota > Microgenomatia > UBA8517 > UBA8517 > UBA12026. Next base: position 33,589 of record LBPF01000011.1, read on the forward strand.
GCTTCGTCACCATTTTTTGCAATTTTAACCTTGAAATTTGCGCTTTTAAATTGTATAGACATAGCTTTGGCAATTAATTTATCGTCTTCAACTATTAGAACTTTGGGGCATATCTTCATATTATTCATAATATCATTAATCCAATCTTGATACCATGGGCTTTAGCCCATGGAGGAAGAAGCCCAAATGAGTGGAATTAAGATGTTAAAATGGGAATGTGGACACAAAAGT
>LBPF01000012.1 GCA_000990005.1 Candidatus Woesebacteria bacterium GW2011_GWB1_33_38
CAATTAGAAAGTATATAAAATATCAAAACTCCCACGATTTTGGTCAAGCAAAGCTTGTATAGGAAAAGATACCACGGGCTTTAGCCCGTGGAGTATCATTTTTGATTAGGAATTGAAAAATAAAAAACAGTTTCATTTTTATTTGATTTAAAATCGATATTCCCGCCATGAGCTTCGATTATTAATTTTGTTAAGTAAAGTCCAAGCCCTGAACCGTCAGGTGATTGCTTTGTTGCATTACTTCCTCTTGAGAATTTTTTAAATATTTTAAGTTTTTCATCATCTGGTATGCCAATACCATTATCTTTTACTGAAATATTAATAAAATTTTTAACATTTTTGATAGAAATTACTATTACTCCACCGTATTTTGAATATTTGTATGCATTTCCGATAATATTAATAAACACTTGTTTAAATAATTTTGCATCAACCGTTATTTCATTTGATTCTTTACTGATGTTAATTATTAATATTAACTCCTTAGATTTTTGTAATTTAGAAAGATCTTTCTTAACTATGTTTATTAAACTGCTTAAGTTTATTTTTTCTTTTTGAAAATTGATTTTGCCTGATTCAATTTTTGTAATGTCTAAAATAATAGAAACCAAACTAATAACATTTTTTGCTGATGTATGTATATCTCGTATTATATTTTTGTCCTTTGTCTTTTTAGATAATAAAATTTCACTAAACCATTTAATTGAGGTTAAGGGTGTTCTTATTTGATGTGACATCAGGTACATAAAATCATCCTTTAGTTTTAAAGTTTCTTCAATTGATTTAACTTCGTTTAATATTAATTTAGAACCCATAATCCATGATAAAATAAAACTTAAAATAACAACTAAAATTAGTAGCAAAATACTAACAAAAAAGTGGTTTTGGCCATCTCTAAAAATTTCGTTTTCTGCAATTCCTACTATTACAAATAAATTACCATCTGCTAAATTCTTAAAAGCATTTACTCTTTTAATATTATCAACTCCATAGGAGCTACTTATTCCTTCTTTGTTTTTTAAAACTTCATCAATAAATTTTTGATCTGGATAGATTTTACCAATCCATTCAGCAGAATAGGGGAATCTTGTTAAGATGGTACCGTTTGCATCAAGTACGAGTGTACTAAGCCTAGAATCATCAGATATGTTCTCGGTCGTATCGTTAAGCCAATTGATATCAATTGAAGAATATATAACACCATCTTTATATGGATAACCAAATGATAGTACTTGGTTATTTGTCACAGGACTTATTCTATATTGACTAATTGAAAATGTTTTTTCGAGTAGTGAATTTTTAAAAAAAATAGTATCTTTAATATTTAAATTATTGTTTGGTACAGCAGAACAGTAAACATTACCTTTTTTATCTGCTATTCCAAAATTAGAGTAGCGTTGATATTTAGTTAATAATGATTTTAAAAATTTATTACAACCCTCGGTTTGAATTTCGTTTGATGCAGAAAGCGCAATTAATAAATGTTTTGCATTTTCAACCACTTGTGAATGTTCTGAAGAATATAAATTGGCAATAGATGTAAGATTTTTATATGCTTCATCTCGGCTATTATTTTTAGCATCTGAATTTAGATAAAAAATAAAGATAATTGAAGGAATAATTGAAAATAAAGAAATTAAAACAAGTTTAAGTCTGATATCTTTTGTAATCATGCCACAGTGTCTTCAATTTGATTAACATAAACACTTGCAATAAGATTTGCAACAATAGATTGTGTCTCGACGGGAACATATTTAGGTGCAGTGGACGATTTTCTAACTCTAACTCGAATTATATCACCATTACTTGCAACACCAGATATTTCAACGGTTGAAGTGGCTGCCGTTCCCGTGGCCAAAGTTGTTGAGGTTGTAATATTATAGACTTCATAACTTGAGCCAACCACAAGATTGTTTATGGTAATTACTGTAAGATCAAGTGGATATAAATAGTCTTGTGCTGTTGTCGAACTAACTGTGGTCATATAAACAGAAGTAATTGCTGTTGCATTTGTTGTTCCCGTTGTTATTTCTAGTTTAAGTTTAAAACCAAGAGATGCATCAATTCCTGTGATACCGTTTAAAGCAGTTCCTAAAGTTGTGGCAGTATAATTTGAGGTAGTTAATGTAGAAAAGCCGTTACCGTCATTTTTGTCAATTGCATAGTCATATGTATAATTAGTTGCGGTTCCACCTGCCATTACTAAAGCTGAATTCGCAAATGAAGTGTGCCCCAACATATAGTTCGGCATAGTGAAGGTCGCAGAATGTCCAACAATAGGCATATAAAGTCCACCTGCTGAAGTAAAAGCTGCACCATTTGAAAGTGCTATTTGTGAATTAGTTTCTGTTGTTGCCTCGTTCATTAAAATTGCAATTCTGCCTGCAGTAGTTCCAGTAAATCCGTCTCTCCAATGTGTGCCATAAACAGAAGTTTGTGCAGTTAAGGCTCCTGTTCCTCCCATTGCTTTCCTTTCTAAATTAAGAACAGCCATGACGTCAACTGCGTCTGCATAATCCCCAAAAACATGTTCCTCTAAAATTCCTTTACAAGAATTGTCACCTGTCATTATTCCTGTACGCGTATTTGATACATAAACTTGTTGAATTTTGAAATCAAAACAAGCTGTAGCTACGTTATAAACAAGTCCGCAGGCATTTGCGGAACCAAAGGTTACAGGTGAACCACGTGTTCCAATACTTCTAAGTCTAATATTTGCACAACCAGTTGAAGCAGAGAGTAGGGCAGTATATGGCTGGGTATTGGTTACAGGCATTGTTCCTCCCGAAAAGGTGCAGTTAATTGTGTTGGTTGTAAGTAAATACCAATATGTTGCATAAGTTGTAACTGTTGTTCCTGATACACAGTTAGCATAGATAATGTCAGTTACGGCAATGTCATCACAAGTTACAAAGTTCATTGGACCTTGAATAATTGTCGGATTTGTCCATGTACACTGTTTTAAACGAGTTGCAATTACTGCATAGGTCGTGGCATTACCTTTTATTGTGTTTGCGCGAATAGTATCTCTTAAAAAAGTAAAACCAGTGCAGTCTGTAAGTGTGTTTGTATGTGCTCCTGATGCTGCCATAGAAACTCTAGCCCAGACACAATCTGTAAATATGCCTCCAGCAAAACAATAAGTCATAGTTAGCGGGGACATTAAAAGTGCTGTAGTTGGCTTATTACCAACACCCACCTTAGAAAGTGTCATTTCTGTAGCTACTTCCGAAAGTAGGATACCGTCAACAAAACTAGAATTACTTACAGCTACAGAATAAGCCTGAGACATGGAAAAATACCAAGCCATATTACATTTATCAACATTAACTACACCTCCGCCAGTTGTTGTAAAGTCATATCTTGTAGCAATTGTTGCGTTTGGGATTACATTGGCAGTTCTTGCCGCAGTTGTACAGTTTTCAAAAAATATATTACCAATAACTACCGCGAGGCCAGATGCCGGGGTATAACCGTTTGTTGCTGCACCTGAATTTCCAATTCTGACAAGTCCTGTGTTATCAATCCAAACAACTTTACCACGCGTTGCCTCAGTACCAGTGGTAGTTGTCGTGCCTGCATTTGGATAGAATTCATAGTCTGCTTGGCCCGCTGTTTTTTCTATAAAAACACCAGCAGCGTAGCGCAATAGTCCGTTGTTTGGAATTTGCATTGTTTGGTTTGAAGCTCCAGAAGTTGTACCAATTGAATACCATGCTCCTGTAATATTTACAGATCCTAGACGATTGGCTGTAACAGTAGACGCCTCATCACCCACAATTTCTAACCATCCAATTCTACCTGCATCAGATGCTGTTGCTGTAATTCCGCCTAATGCATTAGCAGTATAGGTTCCTGATTTTTGTTTAACTCTGATAAATCCAGTTGCAGGCATAGCGGCGCCTGTTGCAGTTGATGCTGCTGTTAGGGCTGAATGGACACCAATTAGCTTTCCTGTTCCACCCCCTGCTCCACCGTCGGTAATTGCAGTATTCCAAGCAGGAACGTTTCCAGACCCGCCTGTATATGGAATCATCCAGATAGCGGTTCCATCAATATTTACTGCTCCTCCTGTAGCAGCTGTGATAGTAACTGGTCCTAGAGTTGTAGAAGTGGTTTGATTTGTACCTACGCGACTGTCTTGGTCAATGGTCAAAATAAAACCCGCTGTGTTATAAGTATCGCCACCAGCCTTACTAGTTAAAGCGTCAATATTTGTGTCTACTGACAGTGTAAATGTTGCCATTTTTTAATTTTTATTTTTTAATAACTTTCAGAATTTACGCGATATCCGACGGCGATTACTGCTTCTAAACTGTAGAGGGTGACCAATCTGTTTATCAATTTGATTATCGGGTGTCTTTTTCATTACACATTTATTGTATACTAAAAAGAATTTTTGTTCAGCCACCTTTCCCATTCCAATGCTTTTCATTAAATTCTTGTGTTTAATTAATTTTTTTACAAAACACATCGGATGCGTACGTTTTAAGTTGCACCGCAAATATTAGTCCCACTGAAGTTGTTCTTGGTTTACCAACAACATGGATAGTAAATAAATTTGGGCAAGTTGTGATGGAGAAAGTAGTGAAATAATTAAACTCTTGTAGCTTTACATTAAGATCTCCATACTTGACAAAGTTACAAATTAGTTTTATCATAAAATTATGTTAAAGTTAAATCTATATGAGCTTAATAAGTATTATTCATTTCAAAATACCCCCATATTTTCTGCTAGGGAATTGGTGGTAATTTTTGACTCAAATAAACGTGCCGTAAACGGTTTTCTTTCGTACAATGTAAGTAAGGGAAGAATCATAAGATTAAAGGCAGGGCTATTTACATTAGCAAACATTGCGGTTAACGATTTTACAATTGCAAACAAATTATATTTTCCCTCTTACATATCTTTAGATACTGCACTTTCTTACTACAATCTAATTCCGGAGACAGTGTATTCAATAACTTCAGTAACTTCCAAATCTACTAAAGAATTTGAAACCATGAACAAAAGATTTGCATATTTTAAAATAAAAAAAGATGCCTTTTTGGGTTACGGACCTGTAATGCTAGAAGGAGAAATTGTATATATAGCACATTCGGAAAAAGCTGTTGCAGATATGTTATATCTAAACTTTTTAAAAAAACGAGAATACAATGATCGCATGGATTGGTCAAAAATCAATCTTAATAAATTAAAAAGCTATCTTAAACTTTTTTCGAAGAAGGGATTAATTAATTATTCCATGTCAAAATTTAAAGAATATGATCAATAAAATACAATTAGAGAAATATGCCATAAAACAAGAAACTAGCTATAAAAATATTTTGCGAGAATATACTCAAAATCTCTTCTTAAGGAGTTTTTATACAAAAGAGGGGAGTCAAAACTATTTATTTAAAGGAGGGACTGCGTATAGAATTGCGTACGGGAGCCCCAGGTTTTCAGAAGATTTAGATTTTACTGGTGTTCATAATGGGACGACTTATGAAAAAGTCTTAAAAGAAGTTCTTTATGATTTATCAAGTGAAGGAATAAATTTAGATTTAAAAGAAGCCAAAAACACAAGCGGTGGTTATCTTGCCAACATTACAGTTAATATATTTGGTGAGGATATTGAAATAAAAAACCAAATTTCATTTAAAGATCGAGAAAAGAAAAAAGCAGATGTCCTGCTGATTTCATCAGACTTGGTGCCTGCATATACAATGTTACTTTTGGATAAAAAAACCATGGTTGGTGAAAAAGTTAATGCTTTAATTGAGAGAGCTAAACCGAGGGATTTTTTTGATTTACATTTTATTCATGTAAGTGAAAAATTAAGGAAAGAATTACATATTAGTGTCGAACAAAGAAATAAAATAATTGAAAAAGTAAGAAAACAAGATAAAAAGCGCTTAGAACGTGAATTGAAGATGTTTTTACCCAAAAGTTGTTGGAGAATGATCGATGATTTGCCTTCAGTTCTTATTAAAGATATTTCCTAAAAAACCTCATTAAAGTAGTTATATGTTAAATTTGTTTTATTTGACCAGCCTGTAGTGGCGTTAGTAAAGTCAGAGGACCCTTTTGTATATCTATAAGCTCCAGTTGAAAGTTCTTTTTGTATAAACCAAGCACCATCCTTATTAACGTAACCGTAGTAGGTATCAAGCCCCGAGTCATCAATTTCAGTAATGTTGTAGCCATCGGTGGGGTGTTTTTCAGACGGATCAATCTTTACACCTGAACTATCTTTAATTGAAATGGTTCCAGGCCCTGGCATACTGCCAAAAAAGGAAGCCTCAGCCCGTTTGGTAAAGGTAGCCAACAAAAAGAGTGATCCTCCCGCAGCACCAATTAGTTTTAAGAATTTTCGTCTCTCTGGGTCATAATCAGGATTTTTAATTCTTTTGAGACTATCAGGGATAATATCTAAGATTGGTTCTATGTCAGCAATTGCATGTCTTTTTCTAGGTAGCATTAACACAGTAAAGTAGAAGGCTAAAGGACTGAAAAGCATAACAGCACTTGCAATCTCAGCGATATTACCTGCATTTAGAATTCCAGAGATTACCATAAAAGATGAAATCACAAATGAATACAAAATTATTAATTTTTTCATATTATTTTTGCAATTGAGATTAGTACCAAAATAATTATTAGGCCAAGGTAAAAGATACCAGTTTTTTTGGAACTGTCCAAATCAAATTCACTCCCTTCAGTTATTAAGGTCGCAATAAAATAACAGGGGATTGGTAAAAATAGAAGTGATACATAGGAATTACTTAAAATTGCACTAATTAGAATAAAAACTGAGATTAAACTTAATATTAATATTACTAATTTATTCATGGTTCATTTGTATTAAACGTTGTTTCCAGTATTTCTCTCAAAGCCCTAATTTCTGCCTTTATTGTGTTTAAATCAGACTTTATATCTGTCGAATCTGTAACAATAGTTGTTTTAGCAAACGGTGTTGGGGAAGTCTTGGTAACTATTGCAATAGTGGTTGGTTTTGGTTCAGACTGAATGCTAATTTTATTGATCACAAAAAAAGTTAGCGCCAAGTTAATTAGGCACAAAAAGAAAATAATGATCAAAACTCTCCCATATTTTTCCATAATTTTATGTTACTCTTAAATATAGCATTATTTTAATGCGCTAGCATGTATCATGACTAAGTATACAAAAAATCCATTCGTAATTAGCAGCTTATTTTTAATTTTTTCAGTAATTTTTTTGTTTATATTTTTTAACAAAACATCAAGGAATTCATTAATTGAACAGATACAACATAGACAGCAAATGGCAGTAAGAGCTGGGGCAAATTCAATCGAAAGCTTCTTAAGCCTAATTGGTAATAACTTAGTAATACTTTCAAATAACCCCAATCAGGAAAATCTTGACCAATTTATTAAATTATGGTCCAAATCAGATGTTACAGGGATTATTGTTACAGATAGACAAGGTGTTGTTATTAGAATATCAAATACATTAGGAATTAAAGATCTTGGATCGGATATATCATCCAGAGATTATTTTGATTGGTCTAAAACTGCAAAAAGGGGAGAATATAGAGTTTTTCCGCCTGTTGTTTCAAAAATTGGAGCCTCAAAAGGCAATTATATTTTTCCAGTGGCAGTTCCTTTACTTGATTCAAATGGCAAGTTTAATGGTTCTTTGGTCGTATCAATTTTATTATCAGACCTTGCTAATGTGTACATTAATAATTTAAAAGTTTTAGATTCTTCAAGAGTTTATTTAACTACCAATAAAGGAGAAATTATCTATTCAGATATACAAGAACTAACTGGCAAAAACATTCAAAATATGTTTATTACTGACTTTTTAGGTAAAGATAAAGTCATTGAAGTTATTTTGGAAGATTTGCAAAAACCAGACGAGACTAAATTGAAACTAGCAATGCCCAACTTTGAAAACAATAAACTCGAGCCATATCTTATCTCTTCTGCTCCTATTAATGTTTCTGACCAACTCTGGAAACTTGTAGTTGTAACTCCAGAAAAAGATCTTTTGATGTTTACTTATAAGACTTTTCGTACACAAGTGCTTGGTATTTTCATAATCGTAGTTATCTTTATAGTTTTAACATTAAGAATTTCAAGAAATACAGGCTATCAAGAAGCGGTTATTGATGAACACAAAGTACATAAAATCACTTCGTAAGCATGTCTTGAAGTTTCAAAATTCTAAAATATCTAACCATATTAGACATCACAGTTATTAGCCAAAAGATGAACGGTGTTGCAACTATTGCCTGCATTATTTTCAATGAGGAGGGAAGATAGGGATTAATTATCTCCGGAAAGACTGATGGGGCACCAATAAATAACACAAGAGCCAAAATTGATACGGCAACCGACTCGTTTATAGAATGAGCCATTTCTTTTCTAGTTTGATCAATGTCAAAAAAGACAAGACTTCTTTCCTTAGTTGCTATTACCTGTTTCGTTTGTTTTACCATTAGTTGTGATCTTACACTAACTATAATTAATTTGTCAATTAGTGATTTCAATTTGTGGGTCAATAATTGGCTCCGGGATGGGTTCTGGTTTTGTTAATTCATCTATTTTTTCAAGTTCTTTTAAAGCTAAGTCATAATCTTTTGAATTTTTGCCTATAAGTTTTAAAACTATATTCATTTCATCTTTTGCTTTAGTAAAATCTTTGTTTTCTTTGTATGCAAGGCTTAAATTATAATGTGCATTTGCATAATCAGATTTTGCTAAAGTTGCTAATTTAAAAATATCAATTGCTTCTTCATACTTCTTTTGAGAATAATATATTCCGCCCAATTTAATTCTTAAGTTTGGATTTATGGGATCCAAAAATATTGCTTGACTATAGCTTTGGAGAGCATAATTATCTGCTCCCTTAGCAAAAGCCATTACTGACTGATATATATTTCCTAAATTTTCCCAGTTAGAAGATCTGTCTTTATTCAAAGTCACTGATGCTTTTCCTTCAACAATAGTTTGTTGAATTAATTTCGTAATTGATGATTTTTCGTCGTCGGTTAAGTCTTTTTTGTCTGCCAAATTTTTTGCAATCCTTAAGTTTATATCTGACGCAGCTAAATGGTATTTATCAGAGTACGGATTTAACTTGATAGCAGAGTTTATGTATTGGTATGTTTTTATTCCATCACCAGAACTTAAAAATTTAATTGCTTCGGTAAATTTTATTTCTGCAAGTATCACTCTTAGTGACAGATAGAATAGACAGGTAATTATAATAAATAAAGGAATTGTAATTAAAAATGATGGCAGGTTGGATATGAATTTATTATTTATTCTTTTAATATCGTCGTTAGTTAATGATATAACCGAGAAGATAATTGGAATTAAGCTAATAAGAACTGGGAATAATATTACCCCGATAAAGAAAATTATTGCTGATATGTGATATGGATTTGAAGTTTTGAAGCCTTTTATTATTACAAAAAATAATATTAAAAACAAAGATAATCCTAAAATTCCAGTTTCGGAAGCAATTGTTAAAAGTAAGCTTGGGCCATAATAATATTTTTGAGCCCAGTTTTCACCTGAATTATATGAAAGCGGTTTAAATTTGTTAAAAGCATCTAAATAGTTGGCTGGTCCGATACCAATAAACGGACTAATTTTAATGGAGTCAGTTGTAATTTGCCAGCCTGTAGAGTAGGAAAGATTTTTAAATGAATTTTCTCTATTTGGCAACATTAAATAAATTGAAGAAATAATACTCGAAACCATAAATAGACCAACAAACATAATTAGAATTTTTTTGTAAACGCTACCATTACGGATTAATTCATATACTACAATAGGTAGTAGTGCAATTAAAAAAATAACTGCAGTTATTAAATTGCCTGTAGTCGATGATGGAAGCCATGTAAAAACTTTTAAAAATGAAAATAACTGCATAACTGACACAAGAAGTGAAGAAGAAAGTAAAGTGTACTTAATATTTTTTCTATCTTCATTATTGAGCTGATTAATTAAATAGTAAAAGATACTACCCAAAATAATAAATCCAGTAACTCCAGGTAAAAAGAAAGACTCGACTTTATTAGACGCTTTTAGAAAAGAGGATAGTAAATATATAATTGATATAAAGAGTATTGTTAAATCATATTTATTGCTGCTTAATCCGAAACTTTTGCTAATAATTATTTTTGTAAGTTTAATGGATAATACTAAAACCGTAATAACAATTAAGGTAGCGATTTTAGGGATATCAAATGGGCTTGAAAGTTGAGGGATAAAAATTAATGGAAGTAAAAAAAGTCCTAGATAGATTAAATATTTCTCCAGAAAATTAAGAATTCTCATATTATTTAAATAATATCATTTTTAAGTTCAATTATCCACCAGTTAAATTCTACATCTGTGTCAAGCGGTGGTTCATTGAACCCAATTGTAAATTTTCCAACATCCTTAGATTTTACATAAAGAACCTTGTTTTCAGTAGAGGAGACAGGTGTAACATAAATTAGACTATCAACTTTCAGTTTAGAATTATTAATTTTAATTTCTAATTGGCCAGCTGGTAAAATTGCTTTCCCAGCAATTGAGTTTGTGGTAATTTCGTTGTTTAGCGCCTCGGGAGTGGGCTCTGACTCTCCCGAGACGGCTGAATTTGATGCAACAACTATATTACTGACTATCAAATCTCCTGCAATTTCAACATTTCCACTAAAGTAAACATTGCCATCTGTGTCAATTTTTATTTTACCAGCCATTATTTCTAAAGGATTAAGCGCTAATGATTGAATAGCTAGCGGTGAGTCAAGTGAATTTAATGTATCAGCTGTTAAACTGTCGGATATAAATAAATTTGACATGACAGATTGACCTGTTACAAACAGTTCTGTAGTCTGCAAACTATAAGCAATAAGTTCCCCTGAAGTGGTTGCTGTATCAGTATTCCAATTTGATGTTTGGGCGAGTAATGCTTGGTTATTTTCAACCTCATTAAGTAAGTCTTCTATTGCCTTAATTTTATCTGATTCAATATTGTTTGCATACAAAGTTCCAGATATAGTCGCATTGCCTTGTCCATCAAAAGATGTAACTACTTCATCATTTTCGCCCTTTATAACAAATTCCGAGGCTACTTGATTATTATCAGGTTGTAAGTCAATTACTAAATCGCTATTAGTAATGGGGGAGATTAAATTTGTTTCAAGTTGTTTAAAATTTCCAATCCTGGCCTTAATTTTTGCAAAAGTTGCTGTTGCAAGGTCCCCAACTTCGTTTATGGTAATCTGAGATGACAACGAAATAATTTCGGTTTGTAATTCTTGCATTCCTTTTGTAAGTAAGGAAGTTAATTTTGCATAGTCAATTCCGTTAGGTGTGACACCATCGTTATCGTAAGTAACTACCTCGGGAACAATTAAATTCATCTCTTCAGCAAGAAAACCAATCTTTTGTCTGCGGTCAGTTGGGTCAAAATCTATTTTGTGACGGAAAGATATCGGTCTCATTTTCATAATTTCTTCAAGTCCATAATTAATATCACTTATATTTTCCTTGTATCGGATAGAGGATACATCACAGACATCATCCGCTTCGTTTAGAAGGAGACCACCTGAAGCAAAACAGGCATTCCCCACCTCAGTACCTGCAGTAGCAGCGGAAAAAGTAATATTTCCTGAAGAGGTAATGCCTGTTGCTGCGGCGATGGCTCCACTAGAATTTACTCGAAAAAGATCATTATTGCCAACTGTGAAGAGGGCGGCTGGAGTAGTATCCCCAATACCGACGTTGCCAGAATTATCAATAGCCATTACATCGCCACTATTAACTTGCCATAGATGTCTTACTCCAGTTCCTCCGCCAGCCGAATTATAAGTAATTTGGTCAACTCCATCGTAATCTATATTGCCTGTTTCAACACCGTCAGAACTTCTTGTAAAATGTAGCCCATCCTCATATAGCAGTGCGTACCTGTTGGCTGTTCCCTCGGTGAGTCTTAATTGCCCCCCGCTAATATCTAATTTTTTCCCTGGTGTTGCCGTCCCGATGCCGACGTTGCCTCCTGTTGGTTGTAGCACCAAATTTTTCCATGCTGTGCTAAGATCAGAAGCAGCAATTAAACCATAATCTAAAGTGGAATTAAATCCAATAAAAACCGCTTCAGTTTCATCGGTTGAATCAGAAAAAACAGCCGACGTTGACAATCCTTCTCTTGTTCCTGCGCTAGCAACGTGTAAAGTTGAAGCGGGTCCCGTCGTTCCGATGCCAACGTTGCCTGTATCACCTTTTACAACTAATTTGTTGGTGTCCACTGTAAAATCATCACCCGCGGCTGAAGCAAGATTAATATTTAATACACCGCCTGTATCAACAGTTATTGCTCTTGAACCGTAAAGAGTTGTTGCTCCTAAATCCAATGAAGTGCCCGTAGCCAAGCCTATTATTGGTGTAACAAGAGTAGGAGTATTGGCAAAAACTAATGCTCCTGTTCCAGTTTCATTATCCATGATTGCTAATAGTTCACTTGAGGTGTCTATTTCAGTTTCAAGTAAGATATTTACACTTCCATTTTCAACATCGGTTACATCAATTTGTCCTGCTCCAGTGCCCCAATCTAAATCTGCATCCCCAATACCATCTACTGAGAAAGTATATTCTCCATTTCCTGTTCCATCTGTTGTAAAACTAATACCATCTGTTGTTCCATCACCAACTACAAAAGCAATATTTCCCGTATTTACATTTCCGCCTCCAATAGTTATATCTCCACTAACAATATTTACATCACCATCATTTTCAATTGTAAATTTAGTTGTGGCTGAAGATGTTGCCGTAAAAATATCCCCAGCTTTTGTCTGATTAACTATTAAAGCAGCAATTCCAGGATTACCAGTTGATGGATTTTCAACTTTCCATGATCCATATGTTAAGACGTTGTAACTGTCTATAGCTGTAGGATCTACGGCAAAAGAAATCATTGATGTTCCCGCTGAATCTAATATGTTTTTGCCTATCAACTTTAAATTTCCTGATAATGATGTTGTAGTTGCTGTTAAGGCCAGTGTTCCATTAGTGTCATTATCTATTTTTTCACCATTGGTAAATGTAATATCCCCACCAACTCCTGTAAATGTTAACCCTGTTGTTCCAGTTGTTGTTAAATTACCTGTAAGGCTTAAATCTCCACCACTTGGTGCAATAGTTAAATCTCCATTAGAATCGGTTGTAAAACTGGAATAAACAGTTCCGTCCGTGTAGGTCAGTCTTAACTGTTCTGTAGTAGCCAAAGAATCCAACTTGGCATCCGGCCCCGTCGTGCCGATACCGACGCGATCGTTTGTGGCATTTACGATTAAAGTATTAGTATCCCAGACAAGAGAATTGCCTGTAGCGAGGGTATTTGTTAAAGCTCCTGTCATGGTATCACCGGCTTTTTCTACCCAAATATCACCTGTTCCACCTGCCCCAAGTCCCAATCCTGTTCTGGCATCGGCAGGAGAGGTTGGATTATAGTTGGTTCCATCCGCCATTAAAAAGTAATTGGCAGTGTTTGTAGTCATAAATAAATCATCGCCTGTAATTGTTAAATCTCCTGCCATGGTGGTATTACCAACAGCGCTGACTGAAAATTTAGAAGTGGGGGAAACCCCAGATTGAAAATCTATAAAATTATAACCTGATACGGCTGATGCAACTGTGCCTCCATACAATGCACCTGAGGTTATATTTGCATTAGTCGCGTTGACAAAACCATTAACAGCTCCGCCAGCCGCTGCTCCTTCAAAAGTTAAGTTTAGTGTTCCTGTGCCATCAGGGTTAACTGTTATGACACCATTTGATGTATTTGGAGTAGTTATGGTAAGAGCGACACCTTCAACTGCAAAAGTTCCAGATGTAGATTGCAATTTAGGCGAAGCGGCTGCAATTACCAATTCTCCACTAGAATTAAGATATGGAATAGTTGATGTTCCTGTTCCAGCAGGATACCCTTGGAGAGTCTCTGCGTTTAAGGCGTAAGCAACTGTAGCAATTTGAATTCTAGGAGTTGCTTCAGAGTCAGCCCCAACAGTTACACTTACCCAAACAGATGCATTTTCAGAAAATACAGAAGAGGCAATTTCAGCTCCACAAGAAGAACCTAATAGAGTTGAAAAAATTCCGTCAGAATCTGGAGTTATTGAACAGATACCAGAACTCCAAAGTTCACTTCCACCAGATGAAGCTGTGTGCAGTTTAAAAACTACATTAGTGGCAATTGTTATCGGGTTACCTAAATTACTAGTTAATCTACCCTGAAAAGACAAATATCTATTTGGTCTAGTTAATGCAGTTGGAAAAGCTGAAGATGGTGTTGCCTGCCTAAACACTTGATCGTACAAAGCATATGCAGAAAGACTTGAAAATATAACAAGAATAGCAATATGTAAGTAATTAGCCAAAGGATATGAATGATATCTTCTGTACCAATTTGGGCGGTTAAAGAATAGTTTGTATAATAGATTTTGTAATTTTGGTTTTTTGACAAAGCGTTGTAGAATACCGTCCTGCCATGATTTAATAGGTTTTTTGATACCGAGAAAATTTCCAAAACTTCTAAGTGTTGAAAGTCTTCTTTTAAGAGTAGATGTCGGAGTTGTTAATCTTTTTTCTTCGATATAAATTTGTATTAATTCCTGGTTGATTTGTTTGCTCCCTGTCCAATTTAAGAAATTGACCAAATCTGACTTGTAGTATTTTAGTGAATTAGAAGATACTCCATGAATGCTTAAATATTTTAAAAAGTCTTCTATGATTTTCCGCATGATTTATGTTTAGCCTCAGATTATATTGATTATACTAATCTATACTAATAATAATATACCGCAGGAACCTGTCAAGAGGCTAAAGTAATTAATAATTTAAAATTAAAAACTAAAAGTTTCACACAGTAAATAATTTATTTACCGCAGATGAATTTACTGATGTTACTACATCAAAGCACCTATTTTACTGGTATATAATAGTATTTATTTGAATTATAGGCTTATAATTTATGAGCCTATAAATAATATTTGTTGTATTTGCGGAAAATTGCGGAGAATATTTCTTGCGTTTTTATATTTTCACTTTGCTAGCGGTTAATCAAAAATAAGTTCGACTTTTTAAAATCGTAAGAGTTAAAAATATGCTATTTTTTTAAAATCGTAAGAGTTATGAATTAGGATTTTAGATTTAAAACTATAACAGGTATATAGAAAACTAGCAGTCAAACAATGTGAGTGATAGATACAAATTAGACTTGTTTTGGCCCTTGTTATTGGAGTATATTATATTTATGAGATCTATCTTTATAATTTTTGTATTAATTCTGATTTTAATCGTATCATTGGTGTTTATTAAAAACAAGACTTCTGTTGTTCCCGAAGCTAAAAGTCCTAATTTGGCTTCTATTTCTATTTCAAATTCTTACGTTTTTGCGTCTCCCGTGCGAGCAAGAGCAAGCGGTGATTTAATTAGAATCACAGTTTTTATTTTGGATAATGATGGCTTTGGTATTGCTGATAAGACGGTAAATCTTATAGCTGATACAAAAATTAATGTTGAGAACATTCAAAGCTTAACTGATGATACTGGAAAAGCAATTTTTGATATTTCTTCTAAAAATACAGGAGCATTTTTAATTGAAGCTGTTGTTGGCAATCAAAATTTACCCCAAAAAGTAAAAGTTGTTTATGATTGATATTAGTGCAACAGTAGGAAGTCAGTCACTTTCAATATATGGTTATGGACCAGTAGCTAGTGAAGTTTCTCTTATTGGGATTGGTGTATCGGAAAGAACTAATTCTTTAGACAATGGGTATTTTAGGTTTAGTAATATCTCTGCCCAAACTTATAATTATCCAGAGCTTTGCCTTCAGGCAAAAGATATAGAAAACCGAGTAACTCAGCCTTCTTGTATACCTGCCCTGCCGGTTGATGATAAGGTCTCGTTTGAAGTAGGTCCAGTCTTACTTTCTCCCACTCTTTCAATAAGTGATAATAATTTAACAACCAACGAAGAAGTAATTGCCAAAGGATTAACCACTCCTAACTCAGAAGTTAGTATTTATATTGCTAAAAGTCAAAACCAAGTATTACAACTTGTAAAAACAGCAAATGCTTACTATCTACCAAACTATCAAATTAGATCAAAGACAGATGGTAGTTTTGAATTTAGCTTACCAACGACTGACAGAGCTTCATATAAAATATTTGCATCGACTAAGGTGGGGGAGAACTTGTCGGCAAAAAGCACAACTTTAACCTTTATTGTTATTTCACGAATTAAATCGTTTTTAGATTGGTTATGGGAATTCTTTTTAAACAATAAAACGGTGCTTTTAATTGTATTGGAGCTAGTAATCATTATTATTCTAGGAATAATGGTCTTAAAACAGCCCACAAGAAGGAAGAAGATAACAAAAAAAACAAAGGAGATAGAAAGCATAAAAGAGAAATATTTAAAACTTCTTGACAGCAGGACAAAAACCATATAATATTGTCCTGTGAACCAGATAATAAGGACAATTTTACTTGAATGGAAGGAAAGAAAACTCCCAAATGTTATAAAGAGGGATTTTATGTTGGATGTAACACTTAACAATAAAGTTAAAAATGCAACTGTATGTACGGGATTTAGGCGTGTAGGCAAAACCTATATTCTTTTGGAAGCAATTGAAAGGCTTCTAAAAACTTATTCCAGAGAGGATGTTATTTACATTAACTTCGAAGATGAGAGGATAATAAAGCCGGAAACAAATCTTTTAACGGAACTAATACCTGAAATTGAGTCGCTTTTTGGTAAAAAACCAAAATATTTATTTTTGGATGAATTGCAGGTTATACCAAACTGGTCAAAGTGGGTTCGTAGAGTTTTAGATTCGGAATCTATTCAAATTTTTATAACAGGATCCAGTTCCAAAATGAGTAGTAGCGAGCTTCCTACGGAACTTCGGGGTAGGGCTTGGGAAGTAAAAGTTAACCCTCTTAATTTTAGTGAGTTTTTGAGATTTAAAAATACTAAAATAGATTCATTATATTCGAGTTTTGATTTTTTATTTAATGAATTTTTAACCTTTGGAGGGCTTCCTGCAGTAGTTTTAAGTACTGAAGACAAAAAACAAGAATTATTACAGGCATATTTTAGAACAGTAGTCCAAAAAGATATAACCGAAAGATACAAAGTAGTGAATGATAACGCATTAAAAACCCTTTTAAAGTTTTTAATTAATTCTAACTACATTACTATATCAAAGTTGTCTAATAACTTTAAGAGCATTGGTTTGGGTGTTGGTAAAACCACTATTGATAAGTATATTTCCTATATAAAATCATCATATTTTATGGATGAACTTAAGATGTTTAGCCCTAAGATTATTAACCAATTAGGCTATCCCAGAAAAACTTATTTTATTGATAATGGATTTTTAACTTCATTATCTACAAAATTTTCAAAAAATTTTGGCAGACTGTTTGAAAATTTGGTATATCAAGAACTGGCAAACGAAAATGAAGAATTATTTTATTGGAAAGACAATAAAAATAGGGAAGTTGACTTTGTTACCCTAAAAGACAATAAAGTTGATTCGTTGTATCAGGCTTGTTATGACATAACAGATGAAGAAACTTTTGAAAGAGAAATAAAATCGTTATTTAGAGCCAAAAAAGTCTTAGGCTGTACCAATCTTAATTTAGTTTTTTTTGGAAAAACTGATTTTCCCAAGTCAGTTGAAGGAATAAAAATAATCCCAGCCTCAGAATTTTTTAAGATCTAGTTTGTTAAATTAGTCTAGTTATTAGTCAAGTTTAAGTTATGAATCTGTTAAAATTTGAGGGGGTAACGGTAATAATTTCAGAATTAGGATAGCTTTTTTGAAATTCATCAATTGTACTTTTTTTAACCTTTTTATCTTCTGACCATTTAACCTCGTAGCCTGTAATTTTTCCATCAATTTCTTCTATAAAGTCAATTTCTTTTTTTGAATATGTTCTCCAGAAATATATATTTGGAGTTCTTTTCTTAGTCTCGTAGGATTTTATTTTTTCCGATACAAAATAGTTTTCAAAAAGCGCACCTGTATCAAGCCTAAGTCTTAAGTCTGAAAAGTTGTTAAGAAGTGCATTTCTGACCCCCAAATCGTAAAAGTAAATTTTAACCTTTCTTCCAATTTCGTTTCTTTGGTTCCGGCTAAAAGCTCTAAGCCTAAAAATTACAAAACTTTTTTCGAGAAGATCAATATATTTCTCAATTGTTTTGTAATCAAGCCCAAGTTTTGTACCAATCTCATGGTATGAAACTTCATTTCCAATTTGAAGGGCAATGGCTTCAAGCAAATCATGAATTTTTTGACTGTTTTTGACCAAATTAAAGGCTAAGAGGTCTCTATAAAGATAGTCTGAAATTAAAATCGATAGTAAATCTATTTTTTCATCACTGCCATTTTGGGTGAATACTTTTGGATATGAGCCAAACAATAAACAGTTTTTCCAGGCCAATTCAGAATCAGCAGGGTTTAAAACTTTCGCAATTTCTCCAAAAGATAGGGGATATAAATTAAATTTCAGGTGTCTACCTGTTAGAGGTTCGTTTAATTTATTTGCAAGATCAAATGACGATGAACCGGACGCAATTATATTTAATGTAGGATCGTTGTCTATGAGTATTTTTAAAACCAGGCCTGGATCATTTATTTTTTGAGCTTCGTCAAAAACAATGTTTTTACTATCTCCTATGGGACTGTCGACGAATGCAATTAATTAGGATGTAAAAAAATAAAATTAATTTCTTTTTTTGGAGACTTAGTTGTAGGCTGGTGAATATTGCAGTGCTT
>LBPF01000013.1 GCA_000990005.1 Candidatus Woesebacteria bacterium GW2011_GWB1_33_38
TTAATTTTTTGAATTTTGTTGCCAAGTAAAAATTTTACTCCATTAGCAAGACAATAAGATATTAAAATATCAAGAATCTCTCTTGATGAATACACTTCTTCTCTTAAACTTACAAACTTCGAGTTCTTTAATATGTTTGGTTTTAACTCTGAAATCTGGTCAGGTTTAATAATTTTATATTCAAACTGATTGTGTTTTAAAAGTCTTTCAAAATCTGGATAATTTTTTCCTTTTACAATATGAATAGAATTTTTACTTAGAAGTTTGGCTGTAGGAAAAAGATTCAAAAATAAGTCTTGTGCTTCAATACAACTTTTAACAATTTCTGGGTAATGAACCATGTAATGTGCTCCAGAATGAATTGTCCCATGATTCGCAATTGTGGCACCACTTCCTACCTTATCTTTTTCAACAACAAGCACTTTCTGGTCGTTTTTCGATAATCGTAAAGCAGTAAACAATCCTGCAATTCCAGCTCCTATGATAATAGTATCGTACCTATTCATTTCTTAATTATGTAATTACCAATTGCCAATATATTAGTTTCTGATGAATAAAAAAAGGCCAAAGCTTGCTCAGGGTTTTCTACGATAGGTTCCCAGCCAGAATTTAGACTTGTATTTAATAAGGCAGGAATCTTGGTCTTGCTATAAAAAGATTCTATCAATTTTCGATAGATAGAATCATCTTTTGATACTGATTGTAATCTGGCAGTTTGGTCCACATGAGTTGCAGAAATTAATTGTTTCTGGCCAATTTCTGTTGTTTGAAGTGTAAAAGACATAAAAGGCGAAAATTGGTTTGATTTAAAAAGAGAAGACTGGTGTTCTTCAAGAACTGATGGAGCAAATGGCCTGAATTGCTCTCGTTTCTTGATTCTATTCATCTTTTCTTTCATTTCTGGGTTTGATGGATCACATAACAAAGATCTGGAACCTAAGGCTCTTGATCCAAATTCCATTCCACCTTGAAACCAAGCAACAATATTTTGTTTTGCCAATAGCTCAGAGGTTTCCCCCGCTACATTTTGCGAATAATGATACTTAATATTATATTTATCCAATGATTTTTTGATATCTTCATTGGAGTAACTAGACCCCCATTTATTTTCGTTTACTTTGTTAAAATCATAACCATTCGTATTTGCCAAATATAGACAAGCCCCCAGAGCACTACCCGCATCTCCACAGGCGGGAGATATATAAATATCTTTAAATAACTTCGATTCTGCAATTTTTCCATTAACCACTGAATTTTCAGCTACACCACCACCAATACATAGGTATTCATCTTCATCCTTTTTATATTTTTTGATAAGAGAGAAAACAGCATCCTCAATTGTTTTTTGAGCGCTGGCAGCTAAATTTTTATGATCTTCAGTTATTGGTTCTCCTCTTAATCGTCTTTTGGGCAAGAAAGGATATTTTTCATTATTAAATAAAGGTAATTGGCTTGTGCAAAATATCGGGTGTCTTTTTAGTGCCTCTGGGTGAAGTAGTTTTTGGTTAAATTCTAAATTTCCATTATCAAATTTAAAAATACTGCCCATGTCTATATTAGGTTTTCCGTTGGAGGATAATCCCATGACCTTGTACTCGTCATGATTACTTCTAAATCCTAAGTACTGCGTAATAAACGCTGCAAATAATCCAATAGAGTTTGGAAAGGGAATTCTATCTAAAACCTTAATATCTTTGCCCTTTCCTCTGAAAATACCACAAGAGATTCCATCCCCTGAAAGGTCGTAGGTTATTATTAATGAAGAGCTAAAACCCGAAACATGATAACAAGATGAAGCATGTGCAGTGTGATGATCTAGGTATTCTATTTTTGGGACATATCCAAAGTTATACAACAAATATGATTCAAGGCGTGGTGGAAAGTCATTCCATGTTGACCTTGGAAAAGCAATTACATCAATATCTTTCATTGATATTTTAGCTTTATTTAAACAAAATTGAATGGCCCTATCAGGCATTAATCCTACAGCATGTTTATATCTAACAAATCTTTCTTCCTCGGCAGCAGCAACAATATTATTATCAATAATTAAAACGGCCGCTGGATCATGATCGGCCTTTCCAAAATTGCCATGTATTCCTAGTATTCTCATAAATAATTCTGGTGTTTCAAAAACCAATCAATTGTTATGTCTAAACCCTTGTAAAAACTTGTTTTGGGAACCCATTTAAACCTTTTTTTGGCCTTTAATGCTTTTGTTATTTCTCGTGGTAAGTCACCAGGTCTTTCAGGAAGCCATTTGATAAATGTCTTAGGTTTATTAAATTTTTCAAGAATATAATGTGCAATTTCCAAAACTGTTTCTTCCGTACCTGTTCCAACATTATAAATTTCTCCAAATATATCCTTTTTATCATATTTCAAACAACGCATTGTTAAATCACAAACATCATCTACATAAATCCAGTCTCTTTTTACTTTACCACCACTTGTTAGTTGTATTTTTTCATTGTTAAGTAGTCTTTTAACTGAAAGTGGTACTAACCAGCCAGGATATTGATAGGGTCCAAAAATTGACACTGGACGAAAAATAACAACAGGAAAATTATGTAAAACAAAATAAACTTTTAATAAAGCTTCAAATGCAATTTTTTTAGCTGAATAAAATGTGGTTGGATTTGGTAAATCTGTTTCTAGCAAATTACTTGAATGATTAATTCCATATATGTTTGCAGTAGAAAAAAATACAAATTTACTTATATTTTTTTCACTTAATATTTTTAAATATGTGTCAATATTTTCATCGACCCCTTTTTGGGGGTTATCAAAGGTGTTCATGTCGGTGGCCATATGAACAATAACGTCTCCGTTGTTTACTATTCTTGTTACTATTTTTTTATTATAAATTGAAGCTTTTATGAATTTAAACTTTTTATCTTTCAAAATCGATTTATCAATTTTTTGTTTTCCGTATTGCAAAGTATCTACAAGTACAACCTGTTTAAATTTTGACAAAAACTTTTTGTCTTTATATAAATAATTTACAAAATTAGTTCCTATAAATCCTGATGAGCCTGATATTATTAAATTTTTCATTTATTAAGTAAGGAATATTTATAAGCCCCCATTAAATCTCTAAATGTATTTACATTTGCATAAAATCCATTGCATTCAGTATAGCCAACCGAGCCTCTTGTGTTTATTATGTGCTGAATACTTGTTAGCGTCGAAAATTCACCAGATTTAGTAAAAGACCCTGGTTTATCGCTAAATTGTCTCAGGGTATCAAAAAAATATGATGGAAAACTCATCAAACCACACAAATGATAATCACTTAAATTTTTATTTTTAGATGGTCTTTCCACTCTGACTACCTTGTGGCTTCCTTCATCAATAACAACATTAGTGTTTTGATACAAGTATTTAGGCTTGTCTTCACGTCTAATAACTAATATAGCTTCATCATGTCCAAAATCACATTGTTTTAATTTATTTGCCTGTGGATGATATTCGTCTGCAAACCTTACAAAAAATGGTTCAGGTCCAATTTGATTTTCACACTCTAAAATTGCAAAACCAATACCACTATGTCTTTCTTGAACTATGAAATTTATGTTTAAATTACCTAAGTATTTTTTTTCGACCAGGGATTTAGTCATATGTCCTAATTTAGGTTCAATAACAATTATTGCCCTTTTAACTTGAAGTGTTTCAAACAGCTCCAAAGAGTGAAGAATTAATGGTTTTCCTTCTAAAGGTATGAGAGTTTTTGGGAACGTGCTAGTTAGCGGTCGTAACCGCATACCCTCAGTCGCGGCTAATATAATCCCTTTCTCTGGACTCATATGCCTGCAATTATAACTCAATTGTGCGTGAAAGCAATAAATTTAGATAAAAGATTTTATAATTGCACTTTTTGTTTCCTCACTTAAATTGTAATTATTAATTTCATCTTTTGTAATCCAAGCAAAGTTTTGATGCTCCTCGCTTAATTTAACTTCAGAACTACCAATCAGTTTAAGCAAGAAGTTAATCTGGGTAACATCGCGAGTTTCATCTGGTTTTTCTACACTAAAATTAAAAACATCAACCATCTTAATAATTTCAGTTGTTAATCCTGTTTCTTCTTTCACTTCCCGAATGATAGCGTCAGTAACTTTTTCCAAAGGTTCTTTTTTGCCACTTGGAAGCTCCCACAGATCAGGATATGCTTCTTCATCTGAAGCTCTTTGCACAATCAAAACTTTATTTTCATTAACTATTACCCCACCAACCACAACCTTTTGATTAATTTGTTTCATAAAATCAATTATATCAATAATGATGTTAAAATAACTAAATTATGACAAATTCACTAACTTTCATTGGTCAAAAGGTAAATGTAATAATTGACAGGCCGTTAGGATCAAAACATTCACAGCACGATTTTAAATATGAAGTTAACTATGGTTATATTCCAAACACAAAATCTGCAGATGGGGAAGAACTTGATGCTTATGTTTTAGGAGTAGATAAACCAATTACAAAAACAAGAGGTACTTGTATTGCAGTTATTAGAAGAACAGATGATGTAGATGACAAACTAATAGTAACTCAAGATGGCAAAGACTTTTCAGATGCAGAAATTGAAAAACTAACGGAGTTCCAAGAAAAATGGTTTAAACATGTTATTTTAAGAAGTAAAATATAATTACTCACTATTGACCTCAATGTTATAATTAATTGTACCCTGCAAGGGGGAAAAGAAGGAGGGCTCAGTAATGACCCAATTTTTGAATCCCCTAGCGCACCGAGAGTAGAGAACTTTTAAAAATTTATTTTTAACAATGAACTATTCAGTAATACTGTTGGGGGTCTTGCCCTCATCGGGGCAAAGTATTACATATCTTGAGAAGCAATCTACAAGGGTTGTCGAAGCGTGAGTGAGATAGTACTATAGCGTAGAGTACTGGATATAAGTGCAATCGATGGAGACCGTTACAAAATGGTCTCTTTTTTTGACGAATAACTCCTATCTTTCCATCTAAACTATTGTTTTAACTATGTGAAGTGTAGTTATTTCTGGTATCATTCACGCATGAAAAAAGAGGTTTTAGTTGTCCAAAGTGTCGCAGTAAATCTGTTATTAAAAAGGGTGTTAGAAGAGGAAAATTAAAGTTTTATTGCAAAGATTGCAGTAACTGGTTTCAAATTAACAGGTCTAAAAAGAAAGATTTGAAAGACATTGTTTTAACACACATTCAAGGTAAATCATTTAGATCAATTGCAGAAAGTGCTGGTTTTTCTGCCCCAACAGCCTACAGGGCATATTTAAAAGCTTCAAAAGACATTCCGGTTTGTATTGATGTAACAAGAAATTATTGCAGTAGGTTTTGTGGAATACTTTTGGTTGATGGTAAATATTTAAAAGTTAAAGGCTACAAAAAGAAAATCCCAGTTATTTATGGCATTGATTATTTAACACATGATATTGTTCATTTTGTTTTTGGTCCATCTGAAAACTACAATCTATTACTTAAATTTTTCTCATCCTTAAAACTTGCAAATTATCCATTACAAGCAGTTGTTTCAGATGACAACAGAAACATTCCTGAAGCTTGTTTAAAAGTGTATCCAACGGCAATTTGGCAATTATGCCAAAACCACTACAAACACAATTTAAGAATCACACTAAATCTGGCAAATGACCCTACTTACAAACCTTTTATGAGACAGGTTGAAACATTACTTTCAGGAAAACTATCAGCTGAAGATTTTAAAGGTAGAGCCAGAAAAATATATGACAAATACAAAAGTGACACACTCTTAGAAAAAATAATGTTTGATATTGCTAAAAGATCCGGAGATTTAACAGCTTATACAAAGTTACACCACACACCAAGAACAACAAACTTAATTGAAAGCTTCAACTCACACCTTCAGGGCAGGTTAAAAACAATCAAAGGATTTAAAAACTTCAAACATGCCAAATACTGGCTAAATGTTTATTTCTTTAGAAGAAGACTCAAAAAGTTTACAGATTGCGAAAAACAATTTAAAAAATTAAACGGAACTTCATCTCTTGAACTTACTTTATCAAACATTGAAAACTACAAAACATTGTTGAGGCTAATCAAGTGACCGTTTATGTAACGGTATCCAATCGATGAGAAAAGCTCAAAGTTCTTGTAAACGGAGAGCTTTTCTTCTTTTATTAACCAATTCAAATATAAAAGTAGTAAAATACAATTATGAGTAGTTTTATTACTAACGGGGATTCAAAAGATTTGAAAAGTCGAATTCTTCAATTGATATCAAAAAGTGAAGAACTTAAATTCTTAGTCGGCTTCTTTTATTTTTCGGGCATTAGAGAGCTTTATAAAGGCCTAAAATTAAATCCAAACATCGCTATTAAGGTTTTGGTTGGTTTAAGTGTTGACCAGTCAAATTTTGGATTGATCGAATTTTCAGAAAATGATCAATCATCAGATGAGGAAAAAACTTACAATTTTTTTGAATCTATAAAGAAGTCGTTAAATACGGAAAGTTTTGATACAAAGGAATTTTACGAGCAAGTAAGATTTTTTATAGAACTTATTCAAAAAGATAAACTAATAATTCGTAAAACATATAGTCCAAATCACGCAAAATTATATTTATTTAGCTTAGAAGAAAGTCAGGTTGGTAAAAAGAATTTATTTATAACTGGAAGTAGCAATTTAACAAAAGCTGGTTTATCAACTCAAAATGAATTTAATGTTGAGATAGGCGATTACGG
Organism: Candidatus Woesebacteria bacterium GW2011_GWB1_33_38; assembly: GCA_000990005.1. GTDB lineage: Bacteria > Patescibacteriota > Microgenomatia > UBA8517 > UBA8517 > UBA12026. The sequence continues at coordinate 6,719 of LBPF01000013.1, forward strand.
TTTTGAAGATGCGGAAAAGTATTTTGATGAGTTATGGAGTGAAGCTGTAAAAATTACTGAGTTTGGTGATACAAAAACGAAACTAATTGAAATACTCGAAAAAGAAACACTTGTAAAAGACATAACACCCTATGAAGCTTTCTGTCTTGTCCTAAAAACATATCTTGATTCATTTGAACAAAAAGAAATTGGCGATTCTTTAATAAAAATATTAGAACGTAATGGCTATATACCTTATCAATATCAGCTTGATGCTGTAAAACAGGGATTAGCTATTGTTGAAGACAATAATGGCGTAATAGTAGCTGATGTTGTAGGTTTAGGGAAAACCATTGTTGCTTGTTCTATTGCAAAACTTCTTAAAAAGCGTGGAGTTATTATTTGTCCACCTGCACTTATAGGAGATAAAAATAAAAATTCTGGCTGGAAAAAATATCTGGAGGAATTTGAGTTATACGACTGGGAAGTACGATCTCGTGGAGATATGGAAAATATTTTGGAGTATGTAAATAAAGTTAAAGATATTGAGGTCGTAGTAATTGATGAAGCCCACTATTTTAGAAATCAAGATACTAAGGATTATGAAATACTTAAAAATATTTGTAGAAATAAACAAGTAATTCTGTTGACTGCAACTCCATTTAATAATCGTCCAAGTGATATTCTCTCTCTACTTAGTTTGTTTATTACTCCAAAAAAATCTTCAATTACGCTAGAAAGCAATTTAGTTGACCAATTTAAGGGTTTTAAAGGAATGTTTGACAGACTCGGGTATATCAAAAAATATTATAATTCGATAGATATTGCAAAAAAGACAAAGGCTTTAAATTTTTATAAAGCTATGTTTGGAGATGAGAAGGTAGAACTAAAAAATATTACTGATAGAGCTAAATATTTGGCAAAACAAATAAGAAATGTAATTGAGCCAGTTACTATTCGGAGAAATCGTTTAGATTTGCAAAACAATCCATTTTATAAAAATGAAGTAAAAGAATTATCAAAAGTATCAGACCCGCAGGAGTGGTTTTTTGAATTAAGTGACGAACAATCTGAATTTTACAGTGAAATTATTGAAAGTTATTTTGGAGATAAAGATGCAGGAGGAAGATTTAAAGGAGCAATATATAAGCCATTTGAATATGAGGCCAAAGTAAAGAAAGAAATGAGCCAGGAAGAGAATCGTCAATTCCAACAACAGCGTAACTTGTTTGACTTCATGCGTAGATTACTTGTTAAAAGGTTTGAAAGTTCATTTGGGTCATTTGAACAAAGTATTAAAAATTTCAAAAGGGTAACTGAAAGAATTTTAGAGTTTATAGAAAAAACAGGCGGTGGCAATCTACTTGAAGGGAAATACATATTAGATCGCACAATTTTAGAAAGAATATATGAATGGGATATTGACGAAATAGAAAAACATCTTTTAGATTATCAAGAAATTTTAAATAAAGGTGAAAAGCCAAAAAATTATAGAATATATGAAATTTCAAAGTTTGAATTTAAAGAACAGTTTATTAGCGATATTAAATCAGACTTACAATTATATGATGAAATACTAATTAAGCTATCTAAATTAGACTTAGTATCTAACGATCCTAAAACAGCGTGTCTCATTAAGAATCTTGATCTAGAATTTGCCAAAAAGCCAAAGCCTAGCGAGCCCAAGAGGAAAATAATTATATTTACTGAGTATGTTGATACTGTTTTATATTTAGAAAAAGCACTTGCTAAGCATTATGATAAAAAAATGTTAGTAATAGCTAATGATCTTTCAAATTCTAAAATACTAGAGATTAATAAAAACTTTGACGCTTCATATTTAGAACAAGAAAATGAATTTGAGATATTACTTTCATCTGACAAAATTTCTGAAGGCTTTAACCTTAACCGCGCTGGGATGGTAATAAATTACGACATTCCTTGGAACCCTGTTCGAGTAATTCAGCGTTTAGGCCGTATCAATCGTATTAGTAAACGAGTTTTTAATGAACTTTATATTGTCAACTTTTTCCCAACTGAAAAAGGTGCCCAATTAGTACAATCGCGCGAGATTGCAGCCAATAAGATGTTTTTGATTCACTCAGCACTCGGAGAAGATTCAAAGATTTTCGACATTGACGAAGAACCAACGCCAGCAGGATTGTTTAATAGAGTCCAACAAAATCCTGAAGCAAATGAAGGTGAAAGTTTTTATACGAAAGCACTTAATGAATATGAAAAAATTAAAAAGAGCGACCCACAACTTATAGAATCCCTTAATAAATATCCACCTAGAGTAAAAGTGGCAAAAAGTTATAAAGAGAATGAAGTTTTAGTTTTTTTCAAAAAAGGAAAATTATATGTAACAGTCGCACAAACGGGACTTGATAAAATTGAGCCATACCAATCATCATTTGAGGATGTATTTGAAAAAGTTGTTTGTGGACGAGACGAGAAACCACTTAATTGGAACACTGATCAATTCTGGTTGGTCTATCAAACTATTCAAAACTTTAGAGATTTTAGATTAGGACAAGTAAATGAACAAAGTTTAGAGCAAAAAGCATTAGTAAAAATTGAAACACTTTTGAAATCTACCATTACAGAACTAATTCCACATAAAGATTTCCTTCGAACACTTAAGGAGGATATATTAGACTTTGGAACACTACCTGATTACACTTTGCGTAGAATCTCAAATTTTGAGGAAAATTCAATTACAGACATGAGTGATTTATATAAAGAGTTAGGTAGTGATTATTTAGTAAAAGAAAAGGTAAGACAAAAAGACCAAACAAAAGAAATTGTTATAGCAATTGAAAATAAAAAACATGAGTGAAGCCAAACAAATTTTAGAAACTCTAATAAATGATTTTTCAATTGATAAATTTGGTAGATTTTTCAGAGAAAAAAGTCGACAGTTCAAGAGCTTAGAAGAAAATTACACAAGGTATAATGATGATAATTTCAAAAGTGGGTTAAAAATTGGTGAAATCAATTTTGATGATGAAGATAGTTTAACCATCTGTGCATTTGAAGTCAAAAAAGAACTATCAGAGCGTGCAGGCAAAAAAGCACAGTATCAAAAAGCAAAAGATATTTTGAAATCCTCAGAAAATCAAAAATATTCTGCTGGTATTTTTATTTTTTATGATTCGATTGGAAACTTTCGCTTTTCCCTAGTCTACCCGGAAGCTATTGGAACGCGTAGACAGTGGAATAATTTTCGAAGATTTACTTATTTCGTTAATAAAGAGTTTACAAACAAGACATTCATTAAACAAATTGGAGATAAAGAATTTTTAAAATTAGATGACATTAAATACGCTTTTTCTATTACAGCCGTTACTGATATATTTTATGATGAATTTTTTACTATATACGACAGTGTCGTTAAAAAGACAAAAGAATTTAACCAGATTAAAGATGATGAAAAGGTAAGAGATTTTGTATTGCTTTTTACGATCAGGCTAGTATTTTTAGGTTTCATTCAAAAGAAAAAATGGATTGGAGAAAGTGAAAAATTTATTCAAGAATTTTTTAGCGAATATAGAATTAAGTTTTTTGGTGATGACAATTTTTATCTTCGATGGCTCACACCTTTGTTTTTTGAGGCGCTTAATTTTCCACAAGGAAGAAAAGTTGCATATGGAGATAACGATTTCGCGATAGAGACTGAAAATAAGTTGCAGATGGCTCCATATTTAAATGGAGGTCTTTTTAAACCCAAGATTGGATATGATGATAATGGATGGATAATTCCAGATAAAGAAATTGAATATTTTCTTAGCTTCCTCTTTGCACACAGTTTTACCATTGAAGAAAATTCATTTGAAGATGAGGATCTACAATTAAACCCAGAGTTTTTAGGAATAATTTTTGAAAGATTAGTTAATAAAGTTGACGGCGCAGTTTATACGCCTCGTACCGAGGTTAATTTAATGTGTAGACTAAGTTTGGTCAAATGGTTACAAAAAAATCTTAAAAATCCAATATCTTCCACTAATTTATACGAATTGTTTTTTAGAGAAAGCGAAAAAGTTGAAGATCAAAAACAAGGTAGTTTTTCACAAAAAGAAGCTCTGGAAATATTAGAGAAATTGCAAAACCTATCAATTTGTGATCCTGCTGTTGGCTCGGGAGCTTTTTTGGTTGGTATGATGCAAGTTTTAGATGATACAGAACAAGTGTTAAAAGTTAAATATAATTTAAATGGTAAAAGTACATTTGATAGAAAAAAGGAAATTATTAAAAACTCATTATATGGGGTTGAAGTAAAAGAATGGGCTGTTTGGATTTGTCAGCTTCGTTTATGGCTTTCACTTTTTGTAGATGCACCTGACAACTTAAAAAATTCCTTACTGCCAATTTTGCCAAGTCTTGATTTTAAAGTCAGACAAGGTGACTCGTTAATTCAAAGAATTGGATCTAAAACTTTCCCAGTTGAAGGCCATTTAACAATTCAAAGTAACTCAATAAAAAGAAAAATTACAGAATTAAAGAAATTTAAGATCGATTATTTTGAAAATGATAAGAGCAATTTACTTGAAGAATATGACAATCCATACAGGAGAGAACTTGTCATATTTGAAGAAATATTAGATTTAGAAATAAAAGAAAAAGAAGACCAACTTCGCATTTTGAAAAACATTAAGCCAATTAAAACAATATCGTTGTTTGGAGACATAGACGATGTAGATAAGCAGGGATCCTTAGGATTAGATAGTGATAAAATTTCTAATTTAGAAAATGAGGTCACTCAACTTAAGGATCAGAGAAGAATACTAAAAAATGGTGGAAAGCCACTTGTGTGGAGCATCGAATTTGCAGAGGTATTTGCTGAAAAAAATGGGTTTGACATTATTATTGGTAATCCTCCATATGTTCGTCAAGAATCTATATCTGATCCAACGGGTAAAATTAAAGATAAGAAAGAGTATAAGAGATTTTTAGAAGAAATGGTTAAAATGGATTTTTCTGAAGATTTTTCTAAGAAGACAAAGATTAATGCACAGTCAGATTTGTATACATATTTCTATATTCGTGGGTTAAGGTTGTTAAATCAAGGTGGCATACATACTTTTATTTGTTCCAATTCATGGTTAGATGTTGGATATGGAGTTTGGCTACAGGATTTTTTACTTAAAAGATGTCCGGTTGATTTAATTATAGATAATCATGCCAGAAGAAGTTTTGAAGCTGCCGATGTTAATACTATTATTTCTATAATTCATGCTCCACAAAAGAAGATTGATGAAAATTATATAACTAAATTTGTAGCTTTCAAAAAACCATTTGAAGAATCAGTATTTACAGAAAATTTGGTGGCAATTGAAAATTCAAAAGAAGTTACTTCAAATGACACCCTAAGAGTTTATCCAATTACAAACAAAAAATTAAAAGAGACGGGGACAGAGTTTGAAGATAATGAGTTGATGAAATCAGGAAAATATGTAGGAGATAAATGGGGCGGAAAATATCTCCGCGCACCAGATATATTTTTTACAATACTAAAGAAAGGCAAAGACAAATTGGTTAAACTCGGTGATATTGCTGATGTGCGCTTTGGTATTAAAACAGGAGCTAATGATTTTTTTTATCTAAACGAGGAAAAAATAAAACTTTGGGGGATTGAAAAAGAATTTTTACAACCAGTTATTATAAGTCCTAGAGAATGTAAAGAAATATTTATCTCCCCAAATAAGCTAAGTAATAAAATTTTAATTTGTGCCAAAACTAAGGAAGAACTAAACGGTACAAATGTTTTGAAATATATAAATTATGGCGAAAAAGAAAAAATAATAATTAAGCAAGGAAGTAATAAGGGTAATACGATAGTTGGGTATCAAAACCTTGAAAGTGTAAAGGGTCGAAAATATTGGTGGAATCTTGATAATTTAGTACACCCCTATTGTTCTTATCCAATGATTAATAATATTCGCTTAATATTTATTAAGAATAATGGAATTCTTAATGATGCGAATCTGGTTAGTGTGCTTCCAAAAAATGAATCCATAGAATTTTTACTTAATTTAAATAGTACATATAACATGATGAATTTAGAGTTGCTTGGCATGGCTAATCTGGGTGAAGGTGCAATAAAATTAAATCCTGCTTATATAAAGGGGGCTTTAATACTTGATCCAAAATATCTTGATTTTGGTCATATTGATACATCAAAATTTATCAATAGGGCGGTTAAATCAATTTTTGAAGAATGTGGAATTGATCCAAAATCTGACATTCCAATTGAAGAACAAGAACCAAAACCACTTTCAGATAGAGCCGAATTAGACAAAATTATTTTTGATGCACTTGATTTAACAGAAGTGGAACGGAAAGATGTCTACAGGTCAGTATGCAGATTAGTTTGGAATAGAATTAGCAAAGCAAAAAATATATAAAATGACAGAAATTGATGTTTTGTACAATCGTTATGGGCAACCAATATTTAGAGTATTGGAAAACGGTCGTGTTGTAACATTTTCTGGTAAAAGTGTTGGGTTTGTTAAAAATAATAGTCTTTATAATTATTCAGGAAAACATGTTGGGTGGTATTCAAATGGTTTAGTTAGAGATCATATCGGTCAGGTTGTTGCGTTTGGTGGATATGTGACAGATATTTATAAGCCATTTTTACCATATAAACAATATAAGCCGTATGCTGGATTTGTTGAATATGAACCCTTTAGACCTTATACCCAATTTGAACCACATAGACCATATAAATCATATGGTTGGTCAACACAAAACCTAGAAACACTTTTTAATTAAGTATGAATAATAAAAAATTAACAAAAGAAAAAAGACCGACCCTTACAGAGGAGAATAAAACATTAAAAGACTCTATGAAATCGTTGCAAGATGAAAACACAAATCTATCTCAGGATTTTCATAGAATTGATAAAGAGAATGCAGTCATGAACGAAAAGTTGTCTGGATTAGGTTGGAGAGATTTTTGTAAAAATATTGGATGGTTGGGAATAGGCTCTGCTATTACTGCAGGAATTGGCAAACAATATAAGGAGGGTTTACTTATTGCCATTGTTAGTGGCTTCTTTTTTATGACTTTTTCACTATATGATAGTTTTAATCAAAAAAAACAAAAGTTTGCAGAAAAAGTGTAAAAATAATTTATGGATAAAAACTTTGCACATGAGTTTCGGCCAAGCAATGAATCCGTTAGTCTTATTGGTATTCCTGCGGTGGAATCATCCGATAGAAATGATGTTATGAAACTTTGGGATGAATTTAGAAAAAGTGCAATTCAAAGTTTTAAGTATCTTCGCGAAAAATATCCAACAAAATATAAAAATGGTTTACATATTTATATCGGTGAATATAACGACCATTTATGGCTTGGCTTTAATAATACTGGTGCATTCTTGGTAGATATTTTTACGAAACGACTTGAGGAAAATTTACCCGATGAATATTTTACGATTGAAGGAACAACTCAATCACCCATACCCATGATCTATTCCTATTATCCCGATAAAATCATTGTTTATAATACCGATTATGAAAATGGCAGAATATTTAAAGATGAAGAATATGGAACAATGCTTAAAATCACATCTGGCCAATTATTTCCAGAAGGTATGAAAGTAAATTGAAAAAATAATTAGTTATATACATATCAAAAGTTATGTTTATTAAAAAAATCACAATCAAAAATTTTAGACTCTTCAGAAGTGAAGAGGCCTTTGAAATTGATGACTTAAATGTTCCAGACAACAATGAAGGTAGCGGTTTAAATTTATTTGTAGGCGAAAATGGTTGTGGCAAGACATCACTGCTTGAGGCTTTTGCGCTACCACTGCTTTCGTATATGGCGGAGGGATTTTCGTTAAATGATTTTTTCGACCCAAATGAGAAAACCAATATCCAGATATTTTCTAAACAAAATTTTGATTTTAAAGGTACTGTGCCGAATCAAAAAATTCCATACAAAGGCAAAGGATTTTTGTTTGAGGCGGGTGTCAGAGCAAGGGAAAGCAAAAGTTATCTATCTTCAATCGTTGTAAATGACCAAAAATATATTAAGGCCGATGGAGAAACAAAACCTGAGGATGGAAAACCTGATTTAAGAGTTGGGGTAAATAATCCATGGAGCGGTTCAAGATTTAACGAAAATGATGTTTTGTTTTTAGACAAAAAACGAACATATCAAATTCGTTCAGGCACATATAACCCAACTAGATTTGATCGCTTAATGGAGGACTTTGATTTCCAATACCTTAAACAAAAAAACAATCCACTTGATTATAATGAAAAAATAAAAGATGTTTCGAATAATATTGAGAATGAATTTTTAAAAAATGCAATTAATAAATTTAAAGAAATAAGCGGAGAAAATATTTCGTTATCATATATAAATAATTGGACACCACATAATAAGGCATTTTTTGCTATCGAAAAAGAAAACAAACAATTTATTTCATTGGATAATTTAGGCTCTGGCTATGAAATGATCTTTTCTTTGCTTTATTCGTTCTATCTCTCACAACAAAGTAACAAACAATTAATAGTCTTTATCGATGAACCTGAATTACATTTACATCCAAAACTTCAAGAAGATTTTGTAAAAATTATTTTAGAATTTTCAAAAACAGCACAAATAATTCTAGCCACACACTCGCCACTTTTCGTAAAGCAAGTTTTATATAATGAAAAAGTGCAAGTAAGTGTTCTAATAAAAGAAAATGACGAAGTAAAAATTGCAAAAATTGATAATAGGGTTTTGCCTTATTTATCTTCAAATGAAATAAATTTCATTGCTTTTGGTTTACCCACTGAAGAATATCACAACGAACTTTATGAAGAATTAAAAATTAGAGACGATAACAATCGCACAACCCCATTAAACTTAAAAGACTTTGATCTTATTTTTTTTCAAAAAGACAAACACGAATTGGCAAATTATCCATACAACAAAGTAGATAACCAAGTTAGTATTCATACACATTTAAGAACTCAGATTCATCATCGTGGGACTGCTGGACAAGCGAATATTATACAAATTAAACAATCTATAGAAAAAATGCGAGAATTTATTGTATAGGTACTTATTTGCATAAGTAAAAGTCAAAACAAAAGTAACTTATTAAAAATATGAAGAAGAATATTAAAGAGATACTTTATAAATTTAAATTGTATATAAAAAGGCTTTTGTTTCCACTGTGGTTATTTCCTATCAAGCTTGTTACTTATTCAACTTATTATTTTTTAAAATTAGTGTGGAAAATTGTATCTTGGCCATTTAGAAAATGGTCGAACTTAGGCAAAACAATTTTGTGGTTATTTATTCTGACTTATTTTATTTTTTCATTATTGGTTATATTTGATTATTTAAGTAGAGAATATGGAAATTTTGACAAGATATTTTGTGGTGCAGGAGTGAAGGATAAACTACGAAGCTCTGTTGTTAGAATTATTGGTGGCTACGGTGAAGGCTCAGGATTTTTTATATCTCCTACTGAAGTTGTTACTAACTTTCATGTAATTTCTGATGAACCAAGTCCTAAAGTTGTTTTTCCTGATGGTCATTTTGAAACTCCTGAAAAAATAGTTGGTGAGAAAAACATGGATATTGCAGTGTTAACTCTAAAAAATTCATATCCTGACATGGTCTATGAACTACCTACTGGTTTTAGCCTAGTTAGTAATGAACCACTACTTTCAGCTGGTTATCCTTTAGGCTCTGATGTTACAGGAGATGTAACAATTGTGAAAGGAAATTTTATTGATTTTAGAAGAAGTAGAAAGGATGTAATTGGATATTTACAAACAAACATCAGTCTTGTTAAAGGAATGAGTGGAGGACCACTTGTAGATCAATGTGGTGCAATAGTAGGGATAAATACACAAAGTCTTGCTGGTATATCATTTTTTATAACTGCTTCGGATGTTAAAGAAAATTTGGTTAACCTAACAGATCAAGAAATATCAAAAATTGAAGTTGATCCTTCAAAATCACCTGAAGAAGCTGTATATGCTTTTTACACATATCTTAAAGCTAGGCAAATGGAAAAAGGATATAACTTATTAAGTAGTAAGTATCTTGAAAAAACAAACTCAACAGAATGGACAAATAGATTTACGGATATTTTGGATGTTGATGTTATAAGTACCGAGAAATACGAAGATTCAATAGATACTGTATTTGTTAAATTTGGAACTACAAACTGGGTAGATGGTGAAGCTGAATATCATTATTATGAAGGAACTTGGGAAACAGTAGTTGAAGAAGGAATATACAAAATGAACAAAAGTAAAATTATTGAAATAGAAGATCCTGATTATGGTTGGTTTTATGAATAACAATATGACTACTTTTTATTTAATAAGGCATGGGCAGAAAGAAAAAATAAAAGGAGATCCTTTTTTAACTGATTTAGGGAAAGAGCAAGCAGAAAAAACTGGAGTGTATTTAGAAGATAAAAATATAAAGGCAGTTTATTCAAGTAATTACAATCGTACTAAGGAAACATCTCAAATTATTAATAAATTTCTAAAAGTTGAAATTACTTTTGATGAAAAATTAAGAGAACGAGCAAACTGGGGAGATGTAGAAAATCAACCTTTTGATGAGTTTTTAACAGAATGGTATGAAGCAAGTAAAAACAGATGGCTTTCAAAACATGAAAGAACTACGTCGCATCTTGCAGGAGAGAATTTAAGAAATTTAATAATTAGTCTAAGTAAAAAATATAATGATTCTGACATTGTTATTGTAATCCATGGTGGAGTAATTGCTGATTTTTTGAGAAATGTTCTCTCTCCCAAGTTTATCCAAAATTTAATTAAAGACGATCCTTACTTACTTGATTCATATATTAAAGAGTGCTCAATTACCAAAATTACACTAAATGATGACAAATTTGATTTAATTGAATTTGTGCATATCCAAGAGATGTTTTAAAAAAGAAGGATAACGAAACCAAATCCGGTCCACTACACATTACAATTCCAAGCTGGATTGCATATATATTTATTGGATATCTTTTTTGGTCAATCTTCTATTTTATAAGGCAATTTATACTTAAATGAGCAATAAATTTGTATTGGTTCCAGTAGAGCTTCTTAAAAATTTAAAAGAACTTGCAGGTGGTACTGAATACGAGAATGAAGTTAAAAAGGTTTTAGACTCTCGTGAAGCTATAGAAAACCATGATATTACAAAACTCCCCAAGTCTGCTGTTGTTAAAAGAGTGATAGACGGAGACACTGTAGAGTTATTTAACGGTACTGTTTTGCGTTATGTGGGGATAACCGCACCTGAGGATGGCGAATCATTTGCTGAAGAAGCAACTAAACTTAATCAGTCTCTTGTTGAAGGCAAAGAAGTTAAACTTGAATATGATAATTACACTTCTGATAAATTTGGTAGAATTCTTGCATATGCAATGGTTGACGGAAAAAACGTTTCTGTTGAACTTGTTTCAAAAGGTCTCGCAGAACTTGTAATTTACCAAAAAAGAAAGCCTTTTATTTATCAATCTCAATTATTAGAAGCCCAAGAACAAGCAAAGAAACAAAAACTAGGAATTTGGAAGAACAGCTAGCCTCAGTTGTATAACTTATGTATTCGATATAAAATATGTATAAGTTATTTATTCGTTTGAATCTAAAACAGATACAATTGGGTTAGCGAACCCCACCGCAGTGGGGTGAGCGAGAAGTCCGAGTATGTTTGTGTTTGCGAAGCTCCGCGAAGCGGAGCTGAGCGGAAGATCCGTAAAATATAATTTGCAAAATAACTTAGTTATTTTGTACCGTGTAATATTTTCGAGCAAGATCGAATACATGGACCAAAGACCGACCTGTCGGGTCGGCGCCGAGCGCCGACCAAGCGTTTATCCCATCTCCACAGCCAAAAACCACAGTCGAAACTTAACAAAAGTTGATATCATTTGATATCTTGATACGGATTATTTACGGGCGTATAAATGATAGTGTATGAACACTCTTGTAAATAATCCATATTTTGAAAAATTTTTCCTGTATGCCCGCAAGTCTACTGATGATGACGTAAGACAAGTTATGTCAATTGAAGCCCAGTTGACAGAATTACATGAGTTAGCCAAGAGAGAAAATCTTCAGGTTATGGATGAGTTAATTGAAAAACAATCTGCCAAAATCCCCGGAAGACCTATTTTTAATAGGATGTTGGATTCCATAGATAAAGGTATGGCAAATGGCATTCTCTCTTGGCACCCAGATAGACTTGCGCGCAATAGTGTCGATGGAGGAAGAATTATCTATTTAATTGATACAGGAAAAATATCTACCCTCAAATTCAATACCTTTTGGTTTGAACCCACTCCTCAGGGTAAATTTATGTTGTCAATTTCGTTTAGCCAATCGAAATATTATGTTGACAGTTTAAGTGAAAACACTCGTCGTGGGTTAAGGCAAAAAGCTAGAAATGGATATTTGCCAGGGCGTGCTCCCTTTGGATATTTAAATGATTCTCGTACTAAAACTATAGTACTAAATAAAAAAATATCTCCTGCAATTAAAGAAGCATTTGAATTGTACTCAAATGGAAATATCCAAATAAAAGAGGTTTCTGGCTTTTTGAAAACCAAAGGTATTATCACCTCCAATAATAAACAGCTTTGTATTGATGAAGCGAAAAAGATATTAACAAATCCTTTTTATTTTGGAATGTTTAAATATGGAGGTGAAGTATATGAGGGCAGACACGACCCAATTATCACAAAGAAACTTTTTGATAATGTTCAAGAAGTCTTGAATCAAAGAAATAAGCCATGGGCTAAAAAGAATCAAGATCACCCAATTAAGCCATACAACGGCATTATTAGGTGTGGTGAATGTGGTATGGGTATAACAGGAGATTATAAAACTAAATTTTGTAAGACTACCAAGAGTTATGTTACATACCATTATTATCGTTGTACCAAGAAGAATAAAACAATCTCCTGTTTCCAGCCTCACATATCTGAAAGTGATCTTGATTTGGAACTTACCTCTCACATCAAAAAGTATTCTTTGAGCAAAGACTGGGCAGAATCTATGTATAAAATGGTTGATGATAACCTAAAAAATTCTGCCCAATCCTCATTTGAGGCAATTAGTATTAAGAGAAAGGATTTAGAGCAAATTGATATTAAACTTAAACTTTTGCTTGATAGTTATTTGGATCAATTAATAGATAGAGATGATTTCCAAGAAAAAAAGTTTCAATTAATGTCAAAAAAGAAAACTTTAGAGGAGCAAATCCTTTCTCTTAAAAGGAATCAAAATAATTGGGTCGAACCAATGAAAAAATGGATTTTTGAAGCTAGTGAAGTGGATCAAATAGTATCATCGAAAGACAAAGAACAAATTAAGGTACTCGCCTCAAAAATCTTCGGCTCGAACTTAGTACTTGAAAACAAAACAGTCCGTGGAGATGGGATAAACGCTTGGTCGGCGCTCGGCGCCGACCCGACAGGTCGGTCTTTGGTCGGGGTGCTCGGATTCGAACCGAGGGCCTCTGCGTCCCAAACGCAGCGCTCTACCAACTGAGCCACACCCCGAAGTATTGATAAACAGTTGGCCAAGCTATGCTTACCAACTGAGCCACACCCCGTATTTTAATTTAAAATTTAAAAATCAAAATTTAAAATTATCCTCTTATTTTAACATAGATGAAGCCAAAATTCTCAATCACAGAAGAGATTGTTATGTTAAAATAATTTTATGAACAAAAAGTTAATTAAAGTTATTGAACGCTATATCAAAAATACCCCCAGAAAAGGATATGTTAAGAATTTAAGAATTAAAATTTGTGAAATGCCTCATAAATTGAAATCAAAGCTAAAAGTAAAAGATGAGAGGTTGTATATAACCACAAAATCATTAAAACACATGTACGATGTTAGATCGGCACAAGAATTTGATTTTATTATCACAAATCTTGAATCAGTAATTAAACACCCTACAAAAATTTTAAAAATAAAGACGGTAAGACTGGCGACTTTTGTTTGTATTCAGAATTTGGAATCAGTGCCTATTTTTACATTTTAGATACCAAACTAAATAGCACTTATTTGATAAGTGCATATAGATTAAGCGACATTAAAGTAAAGAGGAAAAACTATCTTGCAGGTTATAAACTATTATGGAGCTGGAAGGTCGACTTGCCTTCATCGTAATGCTTGCGCATCCCGCAGTAGAGCCTTTCTGCATTTCAACTCCACAATAATCTACAACAGATTATATTATATAACACATTTGTCAAGTTACCTAACTAAGATTTTTGATATTACTCACGACATTATACTCAAACTTGAACAAGTATTTCAATACAGAAGATGGAAATGTACTGATTGGACAAATGGAAGAGTTTAAAAATTACCGATTTTGCATCTTGCTAACAAAACAGTACTAATCTATTCTCTGAAGTCTTTTTGTTGAACCATCTTTATTTAGTTCTAAATGATATTTACCTGATGGTGTTACAAATACTCCACCTCCAAACTTCTCCCATGTTTTTCTTTTCCATTCAGATCTAAAATCACCAGATCCTTCCTTGGCTAATTCTAGTTGTGTCTGAGTAGAAGAACTATCATCGTTTTCAAATTCCTCAAGTGCTTTATATAATCTATTCAAATCTTCTTCAGCCATATGATTATTGTTCTTTCCCTTTCAATCCATGCCATGCTTCAAGGTTGTTTTTAGATTTATTTCGGTGAGTATCAATTTCTTGGTCTATTTCTGATTGACTTCTACCTTCTTGAACAAGCTTAAACCCAATTTCGCCCTCCAGACCTACATTTTCTTTATAAAGATCCCACACATCTTTTATTTTTTGCCATCTTTCTCTTTTGAATGGCTGGTAACTAGTAGATTGTAAATTCATAGACGGTATTTTAGACTGTTGTTTGACTTAAATCAAATTTAAGTACCAACCTATAGTTTGTGTCGGGGAGAAGACTCGAACTTCCACGGAGTTTTATCCCCGCGGGCTCTTAAGGCCCGTGTGTCTACCATTCCACCACCCCGACAAATATTACCAACATATTATAACAAAAATTTAATTAAAGCGTTGATCTTAAAAACTCCACAAAAATTGGATGTGGTGTAAGAGGTCTACTTTTATATTCAGGGTGAAATTGTGTACCCACAAAAAATTTGTGATCTTTAAGTTCAATTGCTTCTGCTAGTTTTCCATCTGGGCTTGTTCCTGAAATAATCATTCCTGCTTTTTCAAATTGTTTTTTAAATTTATTATTAAATTCATAGCGATGACGATGACGTTCGAAAACAAGTGAACGGTGAACAGTGAACTGTGAATTGTAAATTTTATCTAGTTTAGAACCTGTTTTTAACTTGCACGGATATGCACCCAGTCTTATGGTACCTCCAAAATTTTGCATTTTGATTTTTAACTTTTGACTTTTCATAATATGAATCACTGGATATTTAGTTTCTGGATCGACTTCTTCAGTGTTTGCCTGCTTCATATTAAGAACATTTCTAGCAAACTCAATAACAGCCATTTGCATACCAAAACATAGTCCTAAATAGGGAATGTTATTCTCTCTTGCGAACTTTACTGCATTTATTTTTCCTTCTATTCCTCTTTTTCCCCATCCCTGTGGAACTATCATTCCATTAATATCTGTATAATCATTGTCTTCCCTTTCACTATCAAACCAAATAAGTTTAGGTTTTAGTCCTAAACTCCAACCTGCATGTTTTAGACTTTCAACAACACAAACATAACTATCTGTTAATACATAATCTCCAGTTTTTTGATATTTGCCAATTATCCCAATTCTTACCTCCTTCTTGGAATTTTTTATATTCTTATTTAACATTATCCAATCTTTTAAGTCTTTTTTATCACTTTTAAGGTTTAGTTTTCTAATAATTTTTTCTGCAAACTTTTGTTTTTCTAAAACCAATGGAACTTCATAAATGCTTTCAACGTCAGGTGCTGCAATAATGTTTTCAATTGGCACACCAGAAGCAAGAGCAATTTTTTCTTTCCTTTTTTCATCAACTGCAAGTTCAGATCTACAAACTATAAAATCAGGCATTAAACCTAGAGAATTTAAAACTCCAACTGATTGTTGTAATGGTTTACTTTTTAATTCTCCAATTGATGGTGGAGCTGGTAAATAACCAACATGAACAAGAACTATATCTTTAGGATTTGTTAATTTTAAACGTCGAACAGCTTCAAAGAACAATAGGCCCTCATATTCTCCTACGGTTCCCCCTAATTCAATTAAAACAACGTCAGAATTACTAGATTCACCTGCTTTGTACCATTTCTTAATAATTTCAGGGGGAAGTGCATGGTATGGCTCTACACATTTACCGCCATACTCAAGTTTTCTTTCTTTATCTAAAACTAATTTATAAATTTGACCATTTGTAGTGTAATTGTCTTTTGTTAAATTAACATCTAAAAATCTTTCGTAGTGCCCTAAGTCCTGATCTGTTTCAGTTCCATCATCAGTTACAAAAACTTCTCCATGCTCAATAGGGTTCATTGTTCCAGAGTCAAGATTTAAATACATATCACACTTCATGGCTGTTACTGCGATCCCACGGGATCGTAAGAGAAGTCCTATAGAGGCTGAAGTTATGCCTTTGCCAAGGCCTGACAAAACACCACCAGAGATTATTACGAACTTCACAATGTCTTTCAATATACCACTTTGAATGTCTTTTGTGTCAAGGAGAAAATTTGTGCGCCTGGAAGGAATTGGACCCTCATCAATAGTTCCGAAGACTATTGCTTTATCCGTTAAGCTACAGGCGCTTAATGTTTCTATTATAGCATTTAAGTCTGTATAATACCCATATGAAGTCGATTCAAGAACAAATTGAAGCGATCGAAGCGATCGTAAGAAAAACACCTCACCATAAGGCGACAAATGGTTTTATAGGTGCAATGAGAGCCAAAATTGCCAGACTTAAGGACAGAGAAGTTGAAACATCCTCAAAGGGCTCAGGATCGTCGGGTGGTGGTTATGCTATTCGAAAACAAGGGGATGCGACAATTGTATTAATAGGCCCTCCTTCAGCAGGAAAGTCTACCTTAATTAATCTTTTGACAAATGCTGAAAGTAAAGTTGCAGCCTATGCCTTTACAACCGTGTCGGTTATTCCTGGAATGCTTAAATACAACGAAGCCTACATTCAAATTCTTGATGTTCCAGGACTAATTGAAGGAGCCTCGATTGGTAAAGGAAGAGGTAAGGAAGTTCTCTCTGTTGCCCGGGGATCTGACTTACTTGTTATAATGACAGATCCTGAAAGACTTAAGTTTTTTGATCAAATTTTAATAGAGCTGGAAAAGGCAGGTATTAGAGTAAATAAAAGAAAACCCCATGTCAGAATTGAAAAATCAATTTCAGGTGGTCTTGCAATTAGGAGCAATTTTAAACAAGACTTTGATGATCAAACAGCTATCAATATTGCCAATGAATTTGGTGTTAAAAATGGACGCGTTGCGATGAAAGAAAAAGTTACAATTGGTGAGTTGGTTGATAGTTTTGCGGAGAGAATTGTATACAAACCAGCTATTTTTGTAGTTAATAAATCTGACACCGATATCAGTCCACGGTTCACAGACCTTATTTATATATCTGCTGAAAAAGAAGAAGGTATTGATAATCTAAAGGAAATTATTTGGAACAAATTAAAATTAGTAACTGTCTATTTAGTTGAGAAAAATGATAAACCAAATACTAATAATCCTGTTATTATGAGCGAAAACGATACACTTATGGATGTTGCAAAGAGCATTGGATCTGAATTTTCTGAAAGTACATCCTTAGCTAAAATTTGGGGCAATGGTGCTAAATTTAATGGACAAGAAATGTCGCTTTCAACTAAAGTTATTAATGGTATGCAAATAAGATTTTTGTAACATGGATTACGAATTAATCGACTCAGGAAATGGTAGGAGACTTGAAAGGTTTGGGGTATATTTAATTGATAGACCAGATCCTGAGGTTTTATGGCAAAAAACCCTAGCCGATGATGAATGGAAGAAAGCTGAAGCTAAATTTGTTCGTACTCATGAAGATAATGGTAGATGGGAAACAAAACCTAATTTTCCTGAAAGCTGGGTTATAAATTTTAATAACTTAAAAATATTACTTAAACTCTCACCCTTTAAACACTTGGGGGCTTTTCCAGAACAAGAATGGGAATGGACATTGATTTCAGAACTCGTAACCTGTAACGCGTCACAGTCCAATATTTTGAACCTCTTTGGTTATACTGGTCTTGCATCACTTTCAGCCCTATCTGCTGGTGCCAAAGTAACTCATGTTGATGCATCACGTCCTGCAATTTCTTGGTTTAATGATAATTTAAAATTAAATAATTTAGACGATAAACCTGTTAGATTTATTCCTGAAGATTGTCTGAAGTTTGTTGAACGGGAAATTAAAAGAGGAACAAAATATGATGGAATAATTATGGATCCTCCTGTTTACGGTCATGGGCCTAATGGAGAAAAATGGTCATTTAGTAAAGATTTTCCAACACTTCTTGATAATGTCACTAAGCTTTTAAGCAATAATCCTTTATTTGTAATTGTTAATGCCTATGCAGTTTCTACTTCTCCCACTACATTACAAAATATACTTCAGGGAAAGTTTAATGAATTTGGGGGTGAAATAAAAAGTGGGGAATTAACACTGAAAGAAAAATCAGCAGGAAGAATTCTTTCAACTGGCATCTGGGCAATGTGGAAGAAAATAATGTAAAATAGGTATGCTTTGGTCTCGTAGCTCAGGGGTAGAGCGACTCCCTCTTAAGGAGATGGTCGGAGGTTCGAATCCTCCCGAGATCACATTTTTTTAGGGAATTGTAATTATTTTACCATTAAACACATCTCCTATTTTTTCACCCCTGACATAAAATCCAAGTCTTAAGTCAACTACTTTATTTTTTTCTGTGGTATTTAATGAATAAACAACCAACCCAGTGTTAAATGGTTCGATTTGACTAAATTTAGTATTAGATATAATAATTTCATTATTTAATTCACTAATAACCTGCGATTCTGATTGATCCCAAACAGCTTGACCTGTGTTTTTAACAATTGTAAAACCTTTCTGATCTTTAGCTCTAAAAATTAAAGGGTTGATAAAATTAAAAACAATTTCCCCTGTTATTTTTTGAACTGGCTGACCCTTTAACTTTTGAATATCTTGTATTTCGTTAAATATTTTAAAAAAACTACCATCTTTATTTTTCCAGGAAAATTCGTAAAAAGGCTCATTTTGATAATTTAAAATAAATGGAGTTACGACGACTATTTGTTTATTTTTAAACCAAACTTCTTCATATGCATATCTTAATTTTTTAGCTATTAACTCTTCATTATTGATAGTTCGTATCCATCCCGTTTCTGTTATAAATATCGGAAGGTCTTTATTTAATCCAAACGATTTAATTAGTTCCATTTCCCATTCATAACCACGAATAGTTTTTCTACCACTTGCTTTTTCACTTCCTGAAAATCTTGGATTAGGATAGGAGTGGCTAGACCAACCATCAATAAAAGCAAAAACATCTGGAACAGCTTTTTGCATAGCAAAGATATATTTTTGTTCGTCCATAGTAATCCTGCTGTTTGAAGCTGATTGATCAAAACCTGCATTCAAAACAAAATAATTCTGATTTATGTTTTTTAATCTTTCACTAAAGGTTTTAAGGTAAAGTGCATAGCCTTCGGGATCAATCTTTCCTCCCCATTCTTTGGAATGATTTGGTTCGTTACCAATTACAATATATCGATTTTCGGTTACCCAATTTAATGAATTAAAAAAGTTAATCCATGAATCAATTTTTTCAATTTCTGGTATTTTCCAGCTTCCTTTTTCAAAATTCGTTGCAACCCTAACAATTGGTATTAAATGATATCTTCTGCAATCATCTAAAAACTTTTGCCAATCTTTAATATCTCTATCTTTTTCTGTAATTACAACTGTTACATAACCCCAATCTCCTCCATTAACGTTTACTAAATTACCAACATCTTCTAAATCTGAATGATTAATTATCCCCATTCCATAGATATTATTTGGTACTGTGGTAGGGTCATATGCATTTACAGATGATGCAAAAGGGGTGAATAAAATAAATATGATTAGATTTAAAAATAATTTAACCATTGAAAGATTATTCTAACATGACTATTATAATCCAAAAGACACAGCAGGTACTTTTTATGGTCAAAGGGTTGTTTCTACAGAACTAGCTGAATTAAAAACAAAAACTAATAAAGTTTTAGGTGTTAGTGATAAACTTAAAAGAATTTAGGTTGATTTAACAAATCAAAGAGTTTATGCGTATGAGGGAGAAGCAAAAGTATATGACTTCTTAATTTCATCAGGTAAGTGGGGTAAAACTCCCATAGGAATATTTACTATTTGGGGAAAATTTAGATACACAAAGATGGAAGGTGGTAAAAAAGAATTAAATACTTATTACTATCTTCCCAATGTTCCTTATGTCATGTTTTTTGCCAATGATCAAATACCTGCCTACAGAGGATTTAGTTTTCATGGAACATATTGGCATAATAACTTTGGTCAGCCGATGAGTCATGGTTGTATTAATATGAAAACCGAAGAAGCAGGTCTACTTTACAACTGGGCTGATCCAAACCTAGGAAGTAAAGGGTCGGGTCGCACAACTCATTATAATCCAGGAACTCAAGTTGTTATCTATGGAGTTGCTCCGAGGAATTAAGTGACCTAGGCAGGAATCGAACCTGCAACCTCTTCCATAAAATTGCTACGCAATCTTTGGCACTGCTTACGCATTGTAGAAGTTAACTGCTCTACCAAATAATTAAGCTGTGGCCCTGGGAGGAATTGAACCTCCAGTCTTTCCCTTAGAAGGGGACTGCTTTATCCGTTAAGCTACAGGGTCTTAATTATTTGGCCAAGCTCCGCTTATCCGTTGAGCTACTAGGCCGAATGTAACTGGACCTGACATTACCTACTTGCATATTGTATCAAAAACTTCTTTAATTATCTTTATTAATATGACAAAAAATGGTTTTGAGTTACCTAAAAAAGTAGGAATTGTTTATTCCGATGCAAAACGTGAGTTTTTCCCAACAGAAGAACAATTTATTACTGAAAAAGATGCAGAATTAGATGCTAATAGAGTAGCAGATTACATTGGAAAAATGGGGATTAAAGTATTTTTATATCCTGGAAATTCTGCAATTTTTAGTAGTATTAAAAAGGATAAACCTGATATTGTTTTTAATTTAGTTGATTCAGTAAAAGGAGTCGAAAGTTTAGCAGCCTCAATCCCAGGAGTTCTGGAAGTAATTGGCATTCCCTATACAGGCGCAGATATGTTGGGTATGAATATCGGAGGCAGTAAGTTTTTAGTTAAAAAGATAATGCAACAAAATGGTATTCCAATTCCTAATTATCAACTTTTTTATAATCACACAGACTTTATGGATCCAAACCTGCGTTATCCCTTAATTTCAAAGCTTGATGAAGTTCATGGTGCTGTAGAAATAACTAAAGATGCAGTTTCAGAAAATGAAAAGCACTTAAGAGATAGAATAAAATTTTTAACCACTACTTATAAACAACCAGTAATTGTTGAGGAATTTATAGTAGGTAAGGAGGTTACAGGAATGCTTTTGGAGGGTTTAAACAAAAAAGTGTATTTGGCAGAGAAAGTATTTACCAAGCCTAATGAAAAATATCTTTTTGCAACTTTTGATGATCAATGGACAGACCATGCATGGAGTAGTTATCATTACCAAAAATACGATGACCCAATACTTCGTGAATATGTTAAAAAAGCTTTTGATGTTGTCAAAATGTATGATTATGGCAAATTTGATATCAGAATTGACTCTTCCAACAGATATTATTTTATAGACAGTAACTGTAATCCTGCCTTTGGACCATTGGAATCAGATGTGGCGATTTCTACAATTTTAAATATGTATGGCGTTACATTTGAAGAAATATTAAAAAGACTTTTGATTAATACAGTTAGAGATGCAAAAGGAAAAGAAAGACTACCAATAACCTAATTATATGTTTTCTTTTAACGAAATGGAAAAGTTTGTAATCTTGGGAATTTTAGCCTTAATTTCTCTTTTTGGGTTGTTATTTGCATTAAAGTAAAAAGAAATTAGAACTACAAAATGGATTAAAAGAAGTGAATTTAAAAATTACTTAACTAACCCAGTATTTTTTATTATAAATTGAATACTGAAATAGTAATTAGAACAACAAAATCTATCTTTTTTTACCCTGAAATCACTATTTACAGAAAATGAGTATTGAGAAAAGGCCGTATTTTGGGGCTAATTTCAATTTGAGCGAGTAGCGGGAATCGAACCCGCATCATCTGATTGGCAACCAGATGTACTACCACTGTACTATACCCGCGATATTTAAAAAGTGTCGTATTATTGTGCTCTATTTACGCGCAAATTCGAACTTTTTTTAAATCCCAAAGGTAGGGCGGCGGCTGCGGCCGTCCAGCCGCCGCCCCATCTTGCGCTCGCTGTGTTTTTTATTCGCTAAAGCGAAAAATAATTGAGATTATTTTACGAATAGTTATTAACGCTGAAATACTACTATTTCACCTTCTCTAGCGCTTTCAAACTCTTCTTCCGTAGCTTCGGGAATATTATATGCTCCACCGCAATATGCCATCATCGTACCTCTTTCCCAGATTTCAACATAACCTCCTTTTATTTGTTGTGAATCTAAACCCAAAGCTTCGGCTATTTCTTGGTGGTTGGGATGATTCACACTAGAACGCGTACCTATAACTAAGTGTCTTACAGCCGGAATTAAAAATCGATAATTTCCTTCGATGTCTTTTAATATCTCTACCATTTAATTTAATCTCCTTTATTTGTTAAATAATTCACCCTATTTTATCAGATAATAACTAGGTAAATCAAATTCTATAGGATTTACCTAGTTTTATTTTGTAAAGACTTTCAATGAAATCTGTTCCGGCGTATCCGGCAAGAAAAGAAATTTGCCATTCTGTATCGGCTAAAATTCCGGCGGCCGCTCCAACAATTCCAGAAATCAAAATGGTGATAAAAAAATATTGTGGTTTGAAATGATCTGCCTTTTCAATGGTTTTGTTTTTAACAAAACCAACTAATCCTCTGACTATTCCTCCAAGAAAACCAGCTAAAAGATAAATCAAAATTTTTTCCATTTTTTCACCTCAAAAGTCATTATACCAAAATACCGCTTGTTTTTCTGTTTTAATTTTTGGTATAGTGATATTGATCTCAACATTTTAGAAATTGCTTTTTTTGATGGCGCAATCGGACAACAGAAAGCAATTTCTTGTTGAGATCACCGGTTGCGCCTTTAAAGTTTTTAAGACAGTTCTTTAAAATTTTTGCGTTTTTTCTTTTAGTCCCGATTAAATCGGGACAGTTCGAGCCAGCATTTTTTAAAAGTTTCGAGGCCGAAGGCCCCTCCTTCGCTAGAGCTACGGAAGGGCACAGCGAGCGCAAGATGGGGCGGCGGCTGGACGGCCGCAGCCGCCGCCCTACCTTTGGGCAAAAATTAGTCTTTCTTAACAAGAAAGACAGGAGCTGTCGCTCCTAAAAGAACAAATAAAAATATGATCAAATACATTGCTTATTGCCGGAAATCCACGGACGAAAAAGACAAACAAATTATGTCTATCGATCAGCAAATTGAGGAATTAAAAATATTTGCTGAAAGAGAAAAACTGGAAATTGTAGAATTTTTGACTGAAGCCCAAACGGCCAAAATCCCAGGCAGGCCTGTGTTCAACAATCTTGTTAAGTTTATTGAGAAAGGTTTTGCCAACGGCATCGTCAGTTGGCACCCCGATCGTTTGGCCAGAAATTCAATTGATGGCGGAAAGATTATCTACTTGGTGGATACCGGGAAATTACAAGCATTAAAATTTCCGTCTTTCTGGTTTGAAAATACACCACAAGGCAAATTTATGCTTTCAATCGCGTTTGGCCAGTCAAAGTATTATGTGGATAATTTAAGCGAAAATGTAAAGAGAGGATTGTATTTTAAGGTTCGCCGCGGTGATTGGCCGGGCTACGCTCCTTTTGGTTACAAAAACGACAGGAATACCAGAAAAATTGAAGTTGATTCCAAAGAAGCAAGGTTGGTAAAGATTGCCTTTAGAAAATTCGCCGCTGGCGAATTTTCCATGGCAGATATTCGAAATCTCTTTTTCAGAAACGGAATCAAAAGAAAAAACGGCAAAACCCTGCACCTCAACCACGGCCTTATGGTTTATCACGGTGAAACCTACGAAGGAAAGCACAAGCAACTCATAACCAAAAAACTTTTTGATAAAGTCCAGGAAGTCTTGAAAGCAAAATACAATCCCAGACCACACACCAATGCTTTTGCTTTCACCGGATTTATCAAGTGCGGCGAGTGCAACAGTGCCATCACCGCCGAAAAACATTTCAAGTTCTATCCCCGAACCAGAGGAAAAGTTGATTATACCTATTACCGCTGTACCAAAAAATCTGGTAACTGCTCGCAAAAATATATCAGCGAGGAAAAACTGAAAGAACAACTAAGAGAAATTGCCGGAAAAGTAGCAATTTCTGAAAAATGGGCAGACCAGCTCATTGCTTGGGCTGAAAAAGACGTAGAAAAAGAAAGCGGTCAAGCAAAAGTGGAATTAACAAAGTTAAAACAGGAACTCAAAGCTCTAGACCAAAAACTCTCAAAACTTTTAGACATTTTTCTTGACGAAACCGTTGACACCCAAAGTTATCAAAAAAAGAAGAATGAATTTCTGGAAAAACAACAAATTCTCAAAGAGAAAATCGAGGAAATTCAAAAGAAGGGAAGTGTCTGGCTCGAACCACTCAAAGAATTGGGTTAATAGGCAAAATGCGTTGGTGTTTTTAAGTTTTTGAGAGAAGATAAAAGGTCCAGAAAAGTGCTTTGGCTACTTTGGTTCTTGATAATCCT
>LBPF01000014.1 GCA_000990005.1 Candidatus Woesebacteria bacterium GW2011_GWB1_33_38
ACTTGAGCATCCACCTTTCATATTGTATGCCGATCTAGACAAACCTAAAGATTCTAATTTTTGAGCCAAGAAGGATTGTTGTTTTGCAGAAAGTGTAGCTAAATATGTCTCAACTTTTGCAACTTCACCTGCCAAAAATTTTGCATCTTCGCTAACTTGTTTTTGCAAAACCGCCAATGATGCTTTATTTTTTTCAAGATTTAATTTATCATTTTTGAGTTTGATTATTTCTTCTGAATATCTTTTTATTGTTTTTCTGTCCGCATCTGCAACTTTTTCCCTTATTTTAATTATTCTAAATACCTCCAAGGCATCATCGCCTGATAATATTGATAGCACGGGATCATATAATCTTATATCAATATATTGACCCACTGCCTTTTTGCCTAAAATTTCTTGGGCATAAGCAGAATCTTTTTCTCTTTTTGAAATATCTAATTCTAAATTTTTTAGAAATATCGTCATTGAAGTAATTCTTTTATTTAAATCGTTTACTTTTGCTTGCAGTTTTGCTAAATCTTGCTTGTTTTTTTCTTGTGCAGGTGCATATTGATTCTTAATTTTTTCCAACTCCGCCATACAAAAATCAGCGTCGCCTGATGAAACTGTGTTGGGATTTATATTCAAACAATCAACAGCTAATACAACTTTGCTAAAAGCAAAATATAAAATACTAATTACAACTATACTCAAAATTAGATTTATAAATTTGACCACACATTCATTGTATCAGTTAAAAAATAGTATAATCGTTATGTGTTTAACTATATTTCTATTTTTAAAAAATGGTTTAATCTAAAAATTTTGTTGCACAAAACAAACTTCAGTAATATTTATTTCAAGCAAAATGATATTTGGTGGTGTAGTGTCGGAATGAATCTGGGGGAAGAAATTTTTGGAAAAGGAAATAAATTTACAAGGCCAGTCTTAATTTTCAAAAAATTTACTTCAAACTCATTTCTTGGATTACCACTTACAAGTAAGGGTAAATCAGGATCATGGTACACAAAAATATCTGGTGGCGGAAAAGATAACTGGGTAATTCTGAATCAGGCAAGAATCTTGGACAAAAAGCGTCTAGTTGATAAAATGTATGTATTAGATGATCGAGATATAAAAAAGGTTAAAAAAGATTTTTTAAGGCTATACAGATCTTAAAATATTCATCCCGCCTTTCGGCGGGAATCGATGGGTAAATCCCAAATTGTGTTTAGATTGTATAGGAGAAATTATGAAAAGTCAAGTTGGTCTGTTAAAATTGAAACTATATATATGAAAAAAATAATCTTTGGTTTGGTTTTAGTTTTATCTCTATTCGCTATACGCTATACGCTGTCACCTACTCCAGCTTTTGCACAACTAGAAGACTGTGGAATAGATACTGCAATTGGTTGTATTCCCGTTGCAGATACTAATCAATTTATGGGTTGGATATTGGGTTGGGCTGTAGGAGTTGGGGGTGGAATTGCCTTTTTATTAATTGTCTATGCCAGCTTTATGATAATGACCTCTCAAGGAGATCCCACTCGCCTTAAAGCCGGCCAAGAACTCTTAACATCAGCAATATCTGGCCTTATAATGTTAATATTCTCTGTCTTTATACTAAAGTTTATCGGAATTGATATACTAGGACTAGATCAATGGGGATTTGGGAAATTATAATTATATGAACACTACAAGTCTTGACGCAATTCAAATCAATTCTGGTTTACCTTCATGGATCATGTTTGTACAGCCATTATTTTTTGTTCTTGCAGCTATGCCGTATCTTTTTGCAATTGCAGGAATTATCTTAGTCCTAATAATCATTTCTTCTGGATATCAAATGATGGCATCAAAAGGTGATCCAAAAGTTTTTCAGATTGCGCAGGGAAAACTTACCACTTCTGTTCTTGGAATTGTAATTATATTTGTATCTTATTGGGTCGTTCTCTTGGTTTTAAAGTTTTTGGGAATAAACTTTGATAATCCATTGATTAGATAATATGAATTATTTAGCACAAATTAATATCGGAAATGCATTTACTGGAGGTGGAAATTTAAATCTCACTGATCCTGCCAATATAAGTAAAATGGTTTCTGCAATAATTGCAGGGTCTTTATCAATTGCGGGAGTAATTCTTCTTTTTCTTTTAATTGGTGGAGGAATTGCCATGATTGCAGGAGCCGGAAAATCAGATCCACAATCTGTTGAAAAAGGTAAAAAGGCAGCAACTTCTGCATTAATTGGGTTTGTAGTTGTATTTTCAGCATATTGGATTGTAAAACTTATTGAAACCATAACTGGACTTAACTTAATTGGAGGCACTCCTTAAAATGTTAAACTCTTGACAAATTGGACAATAATTGATAGCATTGTCCAATAGAATTCCCAATATGAGACAGGATTTGGAAAAAATAATAAAAGAGTGGTGGGATAATCCCCTTCCACTAATCGTCCATAGAGAGTTGGACTTATTCTCTTATTATAATTTTCCTGTCAAAAAAATTATTACACTCGTTGGATTTCGAAGATCAGGTAAAACATATTCATTTTTCTCACTTGCCCAGAAAATTGGCAAAGGAAATACAGTTTATATTAATTTTGAAGACGAAAGAATTCCAAACAATATTTCGGTATTGACTACACTTATTGATGTGCTAACAACACTTTCTGGATCAAAAAATTACACTCTTTTGATGGACGAGATACAGGCAATTGATGGTTGGGAAAGATGGGCCAGAAGAGTAATAGAAACAACAAATCATAAACTTTTTGTGACTGGAAGCTCATCAAAGTTGGCTTCTTCAGAACTTCCCACTGAACTTCGAGGAAGATCGTTAACAATAAATTCAAAACCATTAAATTTTAAAGAATTTTTATCTTTTAAAAACATGGACATAAAATTATTACCCAAGCCTAAAATATTAAATTTGTTGCATGAATATCTAAAATACGGAGGATTTCCTGAAGTTGTCTTAGTTGATGAAGGTAAAAAGACATTGATTTTAGATGAATATTACAAAACATTTGTAAAAAGAGATATTATAGAAAGACATAAAATTAGAAATCGTGAAGTATTAACCAACTTAATTAAGTTGCTACTTAACTCCCCCACATACACCATATCAAAACTTACAAATTCTCTAAAAAGTCTTGGCTTTGATGTAAGTAAAACTACAATATCTAAATATATTTCGTATTTAGAAGAATCATATTTTATAAAAATTGGGGAGCTTCATACAAAAAGTATTAAAAATCGTATGAAAGCCCCTAAAAAAATATATTTTGTAGATAATTTTTTTATTTCTAAATTTTCTAATAACTTTTCCCAAAACTTAGGCCGTTTGATGGAAAACTTGATAGCAAACAATTTAACTGATTTTTATTATTGGAAAGATTACCAAAACCATGAAGTTGATTTTATTATTAGAAACGAAGAAATAGTAACCGATCTTATTCAGGCTAGTTATGCATCAAGTTTTGATGAAATAGACGAAAGAGAGACAAGAAGTTTAGTAAAAGCATCTAAAGAACTTAAATGTAACAGTGCAAAAATAATAACATGGAATTTAAAAGGTGAAATCAAAAAGAAAAAATTAACTATTAAGTTAATTCCGTTGACTGAATTTTTATTAGATATGGTACAATAAATTTATGAAACTATTAGCACAATCAAACCCTTTTGGAACAGTTGACTTGCCTCAAGGACTAGATAAATTTGGTTCAGAGCCGGGGCTTGCTTTTGGAAAACTTATTCAATTTGCTCTTCGTGGTTTAATTGTTGTAGCCGGTCTTTATGCCTTATTTAATTTGGTTTTAGCAGGATATGCTTTCATGTCAGCAGGGGATGACGCCAAAAAAGTAGCAAGTGCCTGGGCTCAAATTTACCAGACAATCATTGGTTTAGCTGTTGCCGCCGGAAGTTTTGTCTTAGCCGCTCTTTTTGGTCAATTGTTATTTGACAATCCGTTGTTTTTATTACAACCAACAATACCAATACCATGATAAAACTTGCATTGGATTTAAAATTATATGATGGTAATGGTTTTATGGGATTTGGCCCGCTTGGGTTAGAAGGGAAATCAGCTCAAAACGATGCTCCTATCATTTTTCAATCATTTATATCATCCGCAATTGGACTAGTCAGTATTATTGCCGTAATCTGGTTTATCTTTATTCTTTTGACAGGATCTCTTTCATTAATGACCTCAGGGGGAGACAAAGCGACTGCAGAAAACGCTAAAAAGAAAATTTCGAATGGGTTAATTGGTTTATTGTTAACAATATTTGGTATTTTCTTAATAAGTTTAATTGGTCAGGTGTTTGGAATAAAAAATATATTAGTTATTCCAGCATTATTAGAAACATTAGGTATTAAATAAAAATGAATAATATTTTACTTGCTGGTGGAGGGAATGGCGCGCTAACTAATCCAATTTTTAAAGGAACAATTTTCGAAAGTTTATTATTAAGCGAAGAGGGTGGCACTTTATTTTTAGGTAAAATCTTACCAAACATAATAGGTTTACTTTTAGTTTTTGGAGTGGTAACTTTTTTCTTCATGCTTCTTTGGGGGGCGGTTTCTTGGATAATTTCAGGTGGAGATAAAGCTCATATTGAAAGTGCAAAGGCAAGAATTACCTCAGCTTTAATTGGTCTTGTTTTAATGCTTTCAACCTTTGCAATTGTAAAACTGATAGAAGCATTCTTTGGAATTGACATTTTGTCTATTGACATAGGACCGTTAGTTATCCAATAATATAACTTGATATGCAAAATTTATTAGCTTACGGAAATACAATGTTAGCTGAAACAATAAATCTTAAACCAACAGGAGGTTTAGCTGGTAGCCTCACAGGTCTAACAATTAATTCAATAGTTGGTGGTGGATTAAAACTCATATTGATAGTTGCGGCTCTTGCTTTCTTTTTTATTTTAGTGATGGGAGGAGTAAATTGGATTATTTCAGGAGGAGATAAGGCAAAAACTGAGGGAGCTAGAAATCAAATCACCGCAGCTTTGGTAGGATTAGTAATAGTTTTCTCCGCTTGGGCAATTGCACAACTTTTGGCTAGTTTCTTTGGAATCGAAATCTTTAATTTGACCATCGATCCAATACAATAATCTTCTCTTGCCCAAATTCTTTGTTTAATATACACTTGTTTTGTATGTCACAAGATAATTTAAATTTAATTATTAAAGCAATCAAAAAAATTTTAGTCTCCTGATATACATCTTTTTTCTGAAAAGAATTTTAATCAAAGATTAAATAATAATAGTTTATTTATTAGAGAAATTGTAAAAGGCAAGACAATATATGAAATCAAGATATCCTGATATATTAGATTCTAATCTTGATAATAAAGATCTCGCAGAAGAGGCACTTGAATTTGCGCAAGAAATCATTAAGACTGTTAAACTTAAATTAATATGACAGATCCTGCAACAATTAAAGATTTAGAAGCTGTTTTTACAAATATAGTTAAGGTTTTAATGGCAGCTGGAGCATTTGGACTTTTTATAATGCTATTAACTTCTGGTTTTAAATATTTAACTTCATCTGGAGATCCAAAGGCTGTAGAAGGGGCTAAAAAAACTTTAACCTATGCAATTGGTGGTTTTGTTGCCTTGGCCTTCTCATACTTGATCCTACGGCTTATAGGAATGTTTACAGGGACTGATACCATCATCACAAACTTTACAATTGTCAAACCTTAGATGTTAAATGAAAAACCTGTCTAAAGTAGTTATATTTTTATTTGTTAGTCTTTCCCTCTCTATACTCTATACTCTATTCTCTATGCATGTTTTTGCTCAAGTTCCTGACCCTATAATCCCCTGTGCAGATACAGAAGATCCTGAGTTTAATTCCCTAAGGCCGTATCAAGCCTCTCCTTGTGGTAATGCTCCTCAATCAAAATTCTGTGGGAATAAAATTATTATAACCGAGACAGAAACAAGACATAAAAGCGATCCTGATATTAATGTAGCTTGTCCAGAAATGCTTGATTTAAATAGCACTGCTGAAGGTCCTTGGGAAAATGGTTCAGTAAATGATCCAAAAGATTATTGGATTGATTTATCAGAAGTTGAATTACCAATTTTAGGAAACACTGAAGATGTTCAAAACAGTCAAAATCCCAACGATCAACTAAACGATGCTCAAAAAATGAATGAATACGTTAGCTGGTATCTAAACGGTGTTATAAACAGGGCTGAATATGGTGAAAGCAAAAATACTGCAACAGAACTTGTCAATTTTTCAGGACCTATTAACAAATTAATGCCTTCAATGATACTGGAGGCACAAAGAATTGAATCTATAGAGAACGCGGCGGCTGAAATCGGACAACCAATGGGTTCACCAAATCCAGAATTAAATTCAGGCCCATCAAACCATAACCAAATCGTTGTTTGTGGACAGGAACAGTTTTTGAATATATTAGGACAAACAATTCCCAATGAATGTTATCAGGGAAACAATTCAAGCGCTAAAAATGAGGTTTATCGATTAAAAGACTGGGGCGGTGATCTTTCTTGGTTTTTAAATATTACAAATGCCGTTGGAACAGATGTATGGAATAAAAGAAGTCCCCCACTTCCATGGTCTAACATGAAAGGAAAACCCTTTGAAAATGATATTCTGTATCACAAGGCATACAATGAATGGAAAGGTAAATCTTGTGCAATTTTGCCAATTGTTGGTTTAGTTTGTATTGATAATCCGTTTATTGCAAACAAATGGGCTGATCTTTATCCATACATACCACTTTCAAATACTGCAGATAAACAATATAAAATGCCAATTTATATAGTTACTGTACAAGGGACTGGTAGCGTAGTAGTGCCCAAAGAAAGTATAATAAGAGAACAGCTTGAATATGGTGAGCCAATTCTTTTTTATCCTCACGCATATGAGGTAAGAGAACTTTCAGAATTTTTAAATAAAACATACTCTCCATCAGGTTCTTCTGCCACATCAGTTGATCCTAAGTTGTCAGAAATTAACAGTTACAACAAAAGAGACCCCGAACAGTGTAGGACTATAGAAGTTAGGGCTAACGCGGGAGATGATCTTTTCCCAATAAATGAAAGAATAAATGGTAAAGGAGATATCGGGGTCGGTGTATATTTTAAAGTGAATGAATTACCAAGAGTAAGTTGTGACTACAATCCTATATCACAAGAGTGGAAAGGAACATTTTATGGTGAGGTATCAATTGAGATTCACACTGATCCTGTTCAAATACCCAACGCAGACCAAATTTGGCAAAACACAGTTTCAGGAGCAAGTAGTACCGTCAAAAGAATATTCCCAAAAATTGAAAAAGGGTCACCAATTGAATGTTTAGCTGATATTCCAACAGTCAGTAAGGCTGTCTATAAACCAGTTGAAGGAACAGACAAAATTGGAGTAAAAAGTTTAACAAACCCTGAAGAAAAATATGACCCATTAAACGCCAAGCTTTATTTCCCCCATTTAGGATCAGTTTATGAATACTTCTTAAAAGGGATTCAAACTGCTCTTCGTCCCAAAGGCTATGGTGACCCAATTCCAAATGGTCTGCTATGTAGAACAGATGAAGAAGAGGAAGAGGATATGTGTCCAGTAGTACCAGATTCCGAGGTATCTGAAAAGTTTTTAGGAGATTATAAATTAAATTATTTAGACTTGGCTGATCGATGGACAACAAGTTGTTCAGGTCCTGACAATAACCTTGCTGAAGAATGTTATAACTATGTGGTTTCTGAATCCCAAAAAGCAAATGTAAATCCTGCCTTTTCACTAACTATGTGGCTTGAAGAATCTGATGCAAGTAATTATTGTGCTGGTTTTATTAAAGATTTTGGTATCGTCAATTCAGAAGTCCCCACAGAAAACATCGTTGAACAGTTAAAAAGATTCTTGAGTATGGCAAAAGGGAAATATTGCACCGATACTTCTGGGTTCATCGAACCCATGCATAATTGGCTATCTAGGTTTCAAGCTGAACCAGCAATTCAAAGTCTCTGTGATCCCTCAGACTCTTGTGGAATTGGTTATACTTATGGATCATCTTCAAGTTATGCTTCTGGAAAAGAATGTGTTAAATACGGTGAAACAAAAACATTTATAGGCATACTTACAGTGTGGAAGTGGGTCAACGATACGGTCCTTGGAAATTGCGCGTCAATAGACGGACAAAAATTTGTCATCCAATGGCCCACAGACATGTCTTGCCCATAATTTTAGCCTTGACAAGTTCCTAGTTCCTACTCAACTAGGAACTATTTATTTTTGGTCCTCGAGGAACAGGCAAAACAACTTGGGTTCGTTCACATTATCCCAAAGCAGCCTATCTTGACCTACTGCGACCTGACTTTTACAAACAACTTCTAGGAGATCCAAGTCTTTTAAAAAAATACATTCCTTCTAATTTTAACGATTTTATTATTATAGACGAGGTACAACGAGTACCTGAACTTTTAAACGAAGTTCACCGTCTAATCGAAGATCCAAAACATTATAAATTTATTCTAACAGGAAGTAGTGTCAGAAAGCTTAGGAAACAAGGTGTTAATCTTCTTGCTGGACGAGCCTATACATACAATACGTATCCTCTAGTCTCTAGTGAAATTGGTCAAGATTTTGATCTTAAACAGGCATTTCTCTATGGAACACTTCCAACTGTTCTTGTAGAAAACAGCCCAGAAAAATACCTAAATAGCTATCTGGGGACATATCTTGAACAGGAAATAAACTAGGAAGCAATGACCCGTGATTTATCAGCTTTTTACCGATTATTGCAAGTTGCAAGTTTTTCTCAAGGATCTCCAGTCAACTTAAATTCAATAGCGAGCGAAGTAGGTATTAATTCAAAAGTGGTTGAAAACTATTTTTCAATTCTTGAAGATCTACTAATCGGCTCATATTTATATCCATTTGCTCGACGTGCAAAAAGAAGATTGATCCGAAAACCTAAATTTTATTTTTTTGACTGCGGAATTTACAATTTTGCGCGCTCAACAGGGTATTTAGACACTGCCGATGAAATTGGTTATAAATTTAGTTATTTTAGGACAGCAACAGGGATGGAGGTAGATTTTATAGCCTACGGACCCAAAGGATTCCATGCTTTTGAAATTAAACACACTAGAAACATTACAAATAAACACTTAAGGGGCTTAAGGTCTTTTGCTAAAGACTACCCTGAAGCTAAATTACATATATTTTATTTGGGTGATTTACCGCTATATCTTGATAGTATCACAGCCCACCCATTCGAGACAGAAATTAAAAATTTGGGTAAAATTTTGATGTAATAAGTAAAGTTTAATAATAACTACAATCCATATTTTTCTATGTTTTCCATCAGTCTGTACCTTTTGTGATATTTTTGCTTAATTTCACTAATATATAAAGTGAACTTATCATTCAAATTTGCTTTTCCCATTTCTAATAAATGAGTGCAAATTGCTTCATATTTTTCTGTATCTGCCACTTCGAGTAATTTATTAATTTTTGATTTATATGCCAGAAAGCATTCCTTTGGAAATTGATCCTTGACAAACTTAACCATTTCAGAAAAACACTCTGCATCTTTATGCTTCTGAATTAAATTCAGAATCTTAAGCTTATTATTCTCTATCCTAAACACCTTGAACAACACTTTAATATGATTATTCTTACTAAATAGTTTCTCAATTTTTTCTAAATAAATATTTTTTTCTTCTGAGCTTTTATATTCTTCTCGCAATAATCTGTAATCTTTTATTTCTTTTGAAATTTCAAATAATCTCTCAAGATTATAAATTAGTAGTTTGTAATCAAATCTGGGTTCAAAAGTACCAATTAATAAGCACCTAACTTTTATTTCAAAATCTTCCCTGTCGTAATAATTGTCAGGTTTAAAAGAGAAAAAATCTTTCTCTTTAGGTATTAACAACAAAGCTCTTTCAGAAAGAGAATGTAGTTCTTTAAATTTACTAGTTTTCTTTAAAAAGGTTAACAAATTAAGTGAAATTGGAGGATAAAAAGCAATATATTTTTCTACCAATTTTTTAAGTGAAACTACATCTTCAAATTTAAAATATAGATTACCTGTGCAAAACAATAAGTCACTTTTGTGAGATTTTAAGGATTGTAATTTTATTAATCTAATCAGGCTACGAACAGTAAATTCAAAATGCTCTTTAGGTAATTTTTCTAGATAAGTATTCATTTGTCCCAGAAGTTTATTTCCTGCTTCCTCAATCCAATCACCAAGTTCAATATACTTTTTTTCTAACTCAAAACCACGTTCAAAATAAGCCTGAATTGCTGAAAAGTAAATTTTTAAGGCTTCTTTAAAATTGTTGTTGTTAAAATATTTTGAAACAAGATCCACAACTTCATCTACCCATTCTGAAAGCCGATTGTCAGTATCACTATCGCCGTCATTATCCCAATAGTCATCATAATCATATTGTTGTTCAAAAAAATGAAATGATTCAAGTAGTGATTCTGGGCCGATTTGAGATAGCTCGTTTTTAAACTTTATATAATAATCTTCCTCAATTTTGGATGACTCTTTTTGCCCCTGAACAAAAACTTTTAAATCTATTACAACTTCTGGTTTTTTTAAGATAACTTCTGTAATAAATTCTTGAGCATCTTTTAAATTTAACTTTGATACCAGATCAAAAATATTTTCTTTTGATTTAGTCTTATTGTTACTCACAATATTAATATTCGAAAGTGAAAGTATTACCGAAACAATATGTTTACAAACGCCACCTCCTTCATAAGGGCAGCTACAATTTGAAATTAATTCATCGTCTTTATCAAAATAAAGTGTAACTTTATAATTATCTACTCCTTGTACGTTGGCCAAGTCCTTATTTCTCTCTTTCCAGATTTTTCTAACTTTACCAGATTCGTAATACTCTTTCCTGACTTCGCCAACCTAGTTTTTATGTAACTTCTTGAGGCTAAATTTATTTGTTTTTATACCCTTTGGGGCACTTACTGTTTTTTCTGCTAAAATT